>JBJFDL010000003.1:0-224756 GCA_051889995.1 Christensenellales bacterium | reverse complement strand
GGGGTTTTACCCCAATTTGAAAAACCACGGGTTTGACCCGTGGATTTTTATTTAATATTAATATGATGTAATTAATTCTATTTAATATCCCTTTTTCTAAACACATAACTTGTAATCGTATATATAATAATAGAGAATGCTAATATTATTGCTAAACTAATATAGAAATTCATATCATTGGCAATAACAGAGCTAAACATTGAATCTATATAGGAAGTTGACATGGTTGATGATGAAATATGTGAACCAAAG
The DNA here is from genome assembly GCA_051889995.1 of Christensenellales bacterium. Lineage (GTDB taxonomy): Bacteria > Bacillota > Clostridia > Christensenellales > UBA1242 > UBA7868. The sequence goes on along the minus strand of JBJFDL010000003.1, from coordinate 224,504 downwards.
TATCCAAACAGATTAGTATTAACAAAAGGCAAGTATTTTAAAAATCCTAAGCTTGTTGTGAAGATGGAAAGGATAAATGATACAAAGTAAACAAGCATTGATAGAATTACGCTACCAGTATTTGATTTAAATATTGTAGAAATAGAAATTGAAAGAATAGCATAGAACATCATTTCAATAAGTTTACATAGGAAGAATATTAAAATTACAACAAAACCACTCGCACTGAATATTTTGTCTGAATTGAATATTACCAAAATACTTAAGCTTGTAGGAGAGTAAACTATTCCACCAATTATAAATGTAATAATGAATGTTAAAATTAGGAATAAAAGGCCAATAAATATCGTTGAAAGCAACTTTCCAAATAAAATTTTTCTTCTTGAATATGGCCTAATTGCTAGTAATTTCATTGTTCCAGCAGCATATTCACCTGTAATCATTGTTGCGCCTAAATAAACAACATAAATGATTATAATGAAGGAACAAATTGATAAAGCAAAGAACATAAAATCATAAACTGATGTATCAACATTAGATGATTTAGATAGACTTAAAGGTGTTGCAAATTCAAAAGAATATTGCTTTGTGTCTAAATAATATTTACAAACTGTTTTTGCTTCTCTAATTTCATATTTTGTTTTATAATTATAATTTTTAAATTGATAAAACTCTTGAATTTCGTTATCCGAATAATCTTTTAAAGCATTTTCATTAATTGTTAATGTAACCAAATTGTAAGCATTTATTGAAGTTTGTTGATATTTTGTTAAAAGCAATAAATAATTTTCTTTAGCATCTTTAGAATTATTTGAAGGATTTTCTAGGTAAAATGTCAAAATTTCATTTTCTATTTCATTTAAGTTTTCTAATGATTTATTTAAATAATTTTCAGCTTCAATAACTGATTCTGCTGAAGGTGAGAATGGCTTAATTTGACTTACAAAACCTTCAAGTGTGTTAAATATATCCATTTCCTCAATTTTATTAACAACTGCAACGTGTTCTATTGTAACTGAATCAGAGAAAATGCTTGATTCAATGCTTGCAATGAATACATCCACATCAGTTTTAACATCCTTATCTAGCAAAAGATAAAAGAAATCAATGTCACCTTCGACATAGGCTGAAAAAGTTGTTTTAAAATTTTGTAAATCGTCTTTTAATTTCTTTTTTGCCTCATCTTTTTGCAATTCACTAACTTTTCCATCACTATTTAAGGCAAGATTACGATATCCACTAATACCAGTGTAGTCTGCAATCATGGTGTCAATAATGCCAGATAACTCATTAATTTTTGAATTAACAGCATTATTAAGTTCGGTTTTATAGTTTGTTATATTGTTTCTAGCAGGGTTGATATATCTGTTTTCAAAGTAATTTTTTGAATATTGATTGTTCGCATCACTTGATATAAAAGTTGTAGAATATAAATCATTAACTGTTGTATATGAATTATAAGTTAATTCTATAATATCACTTTTTCTATTTTCTGGTTTAAACAAAAGGGCAGAGACAGATAATGCAATTACTAAGAGTAAAGTTACCACAAAAATTCCTGGTTTTAAGAATGTTTTTTTCATTTCGCCCTTAACAAATTTAATAATTCCCATACATTTATTCCTTTTAAATTTTATAATATTTTTTGTGAAATACCATTATTCACAATTTCTAAAAATGCATCTTCCAAGCTCTTTGTAACAGTGTTAACGCCAAAGATAGACACACCTTTTTGAGTAAGTAAATTAATCATTATTGGAATATTCTCTTCGCTTGTTTCAATTACAACTTTATTTCCAATACAGTAAACACCATTGTTATCCTTAATATTATCTAGTATTAACTTTCCAGCATAGTTAGGGTAGTCAACTTTTATTGAAATTTGTAAACTCTTTTGAAGTCCACTTTGAAGTTCTGACATTGTTTTATTTTCAACAATCATTCCATTATCAATAATTCCAACTCTATCACAAATAAGTTCCATTTCAGAAAGAATATGGCTTGAAATTAAAATTGCGATACCTTTTTCTTTTGCAATTTTTTTCAAGAACATTCTCATTTCTTTAATGCCATTTGGGTCCAAACCATTGGTAGGTTCATCTAAAATTAATAATTTAGGATTGTGAAGAAGTGCTTGACAAATTCCAACACGTTGTTTCATACCTAATGAGTAAGTTTTAACTTTATCGTTAATACGATTTTCCATTCCTAACAATGCAACAATTTTATCAATTTCATCTTTATTAACTTTTCCATAAAGAGATGCGAAATACTTAAGGTTATCCATTCCAGTCATATAAGAATATAATTCGGGATTTTCAATAATACCACCGACATATTTGATTGCATCTTCAAAATCATATTCAATATTACAACCACAAATTTCAACACTTCCACTAGTTGCTTTGGCAAGACCAGTGATGACTCTTATGATGGTTGTTTTACCGGCACCGTTTTTTCCAATTAATCCGTAGATTTCGCCCTCACGAATATCAAAAGAAACGTTGTTTACTGCGGCTCTTTCACCAAAAATTTTAGTTACTCCTTTAACGCTCAAAACAATTTTATTATTCACAAAAAACCTCCATATATAATTATTATACCATAATATACTATTAAAGTAAATAGCAAAATTAGATATTTTTTAGTTATAGAAAAACTTCATTTTATTGAATAGATATTTTAGTAAAGGGTAGATGATTAAATTAGAAGATATTAAAACTTGAAATAATATTTTTAAAGCGAATTGATTAAGATTATTCTGATTAAGTCCTAAAAAGATATCTATGCAAATGAAAATAATATTACAAATTACAAAAATTATACTAAAATAAAACATACTTGATTTAAAGTTATAATTTTTAAGTTGAACTTTCAACTTGTCATGTTTATATTTGTAATAATAATATGTAATGCTAAATAATGAAAAAATTATCAAGAAAGTAAAAATAAATGCTTCGAAAAGTGATAATTTACTATTGTTTGATAATAAAATTATGCCTAATAGACTTTCAATAAATATTAAAATAGAAATGCATGCAGTCAAAGCAAAATTAAGTTTGTTAGAATAAACATAGTTTGAATTTTTAATTGGTTTATTGTTCATTCTGGAATATTCACGAATTTTAATGCCATCTAAATTAACTTCATCTTCAACTTTTGTTGCTTTACTTAATATATTTCTCTTTTGTATATTATTTATGTATTGTTTAACGCTGTAGTTATTATTTGAAGTTTTAACTTCATTCTCAACAACTCTAGGTGGAGTTGCAATTTTTTCTCGAGTTTCTTTATAATCACCAGAGTTTAGCATAATGTTTATATTGTTGTCTACGTCAATTCGAGGAAGTTCAGTCTTTTCATTTTTTTCAATAATTTCTTCAGTAACTTCTGATTCATTTTTTTCTTCAACAATTTTTTCTTCTTTTGAATCTACGAGCAGAGAACCAAATATGTTTTTAATATTCACTTCTTCATTAGTGTTATTAATTTCCTGTGATGAAAAATTATTGTTGTTATTAACATTTTGAACTGGAACAGAAAAATCGCTTGTTTTTTCTGTTAATTTTTTATCTTCTTCCTTATTTTCGTGGTTAATTAATTCTTCAAGTGGAGTTTGCTTACTTTCGAATATTATGCTATTTGTATTTTCTTTTTGATTGTTACTTAAATATTTGCTAATGTCAATTTTATCAGGGGTTGTGTTAATTGATGAAGAGTAACTTTTAACATTAAATTTGGCATAAATATCTTCGTAATCATCTTTTGTTAGGGGAGTGCTGACCTTTTCATTTTCTATTATTTCTTTATCAGTATTTTCAATGCTAATTTTTTCAATAGTAATTGTTTCATCTTGTTTTTCATTATTTATGTTTAATGTTATATTTTCACTCGTTTTTTCAACATCTCTCTTTTCAACATTGTCAGTTTCATCAATTTTTTCGTCAATATTATTAACGTTTGTTATATTTTCATTGCCATTAATTTCGCTATTCACAGAATTTGAAATATTTTCAGTTTTTTGTTTAGGATTATCAAAAGATAAATCAAACAAACTTTGTTGCAATGGGTTAACTTCAATTTGAAAAGGATTCTTTTTCACTTCAACTGTTTTATTTTCAGAACTTGGTTGTTGATTTGTTGAAGGGGAGTTAAGAGAAGTATTGTTTTGTTGAGGCCCAGCAAAAATTTCATTCAAAAAACCTTTTGAACTTTCCCAAGTAAAATGACTATTATTTAATTTATTTATTCCTTTTTCAGTGATGCTATAATAATGGCGTTTGCTTGTCCCTAATTCACTATCACGCCAATAAGAAGTTATGTGGCCACTCGCTTCAAGTCTTTTAAGTCCACTATACAAACTTGCTTCCTTAATAAAAAATTTACCTTCGCTTTTAGTTTCTATTTCTTTATTAATTTCATAAGCATACTTGTCACCACTTTGAAGTGCTTTAAGTAAGATATTATTAATACTACCACGATTTTCGCCATTAACAATACTGCTTTTCATTGAAAATCCTCTCAAAAAATGATTTATTACTTTTTTATTATACATAATAATAAAAAAAATGTCAATTATATTACTATGCATTTTTGCATAGTATTAATTTTTATTTTAAAAAACATAAAAAATATGATAAAATATAACTATGATTAAACCAGATAAGATTGTTTTAAGCAATAGAAAAACTTTATCCATTAAAATTGATAGAACGGGAAAGTTGATTGTTTCAGCACCTAAGTATATTGATAAAAATTTAATCTTTAAGTTTTTGAACGAAAAGGAAAAATGGATAATAGAAAAACAAAATGCCATTAAAAGCACAATGGATATTAATAATGATTTGTTTAACTATGACCAAATATTATTTTTAGGCAAAAAATATAATGTTGTGCCTATAAAAAATCAGAGTGAAATATTATTGACAGAGGGGACGTTATGTATTCCTCAAAAAAACATGTTTTCGACCAAAAAAATAACTGAATGCCTGAAAAAATGGTATATTCAAAATGCTGAAGTGATTTTAATAGATAGGACAAAAGTGCTATTAAATCACTTAAACCTTAAATATAAAAGCATTTCCATAATAAACAGTAAAGTTAAATGGGGAATGTGTGATAGCAAAAAAAATATATACCTTAATTATAAGTTATTATTTCTATCTCATAGTTTGATTGATTATGTAATTATGCACGAAATTATACATTTGATTGAATTAAATCATAGTAAAAAATTTTATAATGAATTAAAAAGAGTCTTGCCAGATTATAAAGCAAGACAACAACAATTAAAAAAATGTAGCTTTTTATTAAACCTTTTAACATAAGAAATATTTTTAGTGGGGAAGAAAAGTAAAAAAATCAGCATCAATAATTATTCGCAAAATACAGATTTTGCGAATAAAAACACCAATAAAACTACGATATATTCAATTATTCTTAAATTTTTACATTTTTTTATTCTAACTTTTGAATTTGAATTTGTTTTTATAAATAATTAAATTATCTGTTCTGCATAGTAAATTAATAAAATAAAAATAAATTGCTTTTGCAAAATTTCGCTTGTATTTATGTTTTGGTTTATTTTTATATACAAATTTTATAAGTATGAGTAATTTTGCTTAATATTTAATTAATACAATTTTTATAATTGATAATAGAATTTTGCGAATAAATTTTAATCTTTCTATTCGATTTTTATAAGATGATTATTTTATTATTTTAAGATTTATAAGGAATACAATTTCATATTTTGTTATTAAACGATAAAAATATGAATTTATTTAGCAAAATAAAATTAAAATATTTTAAATTTTACGAGTATTAAAAGATAATTTACTATTATTTTAGTATGTTTTCTATGTTTTCGATAAATAATTTTGTTTGCTTTAAAACTCTTTTTAAATCGTGAGTTGTTATATAATATTTTGTGAATAGTTCATAGTAATCTTTAATTAAAGGTTTGTTTGTTGAATCAACTAATTTGTCAGGTTTTGTGTTAGCTAAATAATTATAACAAGCCACCAAATTATCATAAGCATACTTATTATTTAATAACTTGTTTGGTATGTTAAATAATAAGTTTTCGTAGAAATAAAGATTTTTAGAAGCTAATATTTTAACCATATTATATGTTGATAATTCAAATTCAACAACTTTAAAAAGTTTAATAACATCAAAAAATTTACCATTAGTTTCATTGTTTTTCGTTATTAATTTTTCATTAAGTAAATCAAAGTCTTCGAAGTTATATTTCTTACCTTTTAAAACAAAATCAAGCGTATTATTTTTAATTGAGTCATTTATGCCAACAAAATTAATACAAAATTGATAGTCAAGAAAACTAACTCCTATGGCGTTTTTTCTTATAACGACATTTTCTGCATTCAAACAAACACTAAGTTCATGAAATAAAGCCTGTGTTAATTCTTTTATTGTTGGTATTATTTGTTTATCATAATTAACAGTATCGCTAACCAACGCCTTAATTTGACCCTTATTTGAACGATTTAAACTGTATTCATAATCTTCTTTATTATAATGATATTCTATTATCACATTAGCTAAATTTATATTTGAATGATTTGTTTGCAGAGCATATTCACCTATTAATCTTTTTTTAAAATCGATGTTAGGAATTTGCATAGCAATATTATATAAAAACTTATTTAAAAAGTCGTTTAATTTGTTTACCACTAAAGCAAAATCATCATAATTAAAACTATCTTTTATAAATTTATCTAAAAACTCTTTTTTTTCTTCAATCATTATGTTTCCCTTATTCAAAATATAAATTATTCAAAGCAATGTTTATTAAATTATTTTACTTTTTCAATTTTTTCTAATCCACCCATATATGGTTGTAAAACTTTAGGTATGTTAACAGAACCATCTTCATTTAAATTGTTTTCAATAAGCGCTATTAGGGCTCTTGTTGATGCAACTACTGTGTTGTTTAAAGTGTGAGGATAATATGTTCCCTTTTCACCTTTAACTCTAATTCCCAGTCTTCTAGCTTGTGCATCGCCCATATTTGAACAAGATGCAACTTCAAAATATTTTTCTTGTCTTGGGCTCCAAGCTTCAACATCACAACTTTTCATTTTTAAATCAGCAAGGTCGCCACTACAACATTCAATTGTTCTTACTGGAATGTTCATATTTCTAAATATATCAACAGTGTAAGACAACATTTTATTGTAAAAATCCATACTTTCTTCTGGATTGCAAATCATTATCATTTCTTGTTTTTCGAATTGGTGAACTCTATAAATTCCACGTTCTTCAATTCCGTGTGCTCCAACTTCTTTTCTAAAACAAGGGCTATAAGATGTCATTTTAATTGGTAATTCATCTTGCTTTAAGATTGTATCTTTAAATTTTCCTATCATTGAATGCTCGCTTGTTCCAATTAAATATAGGTCTTCCCCTTCAATTTTATACATCATAGCATTTAATTCTTCAAAACTCATAACGCCCGTAACGACATCGCTTCTAATCATAAATGGAGGAATTGCATATATAAAGCCTTTGTTAATCATATAATCTCTGCCGTAACTTATCATTGCGCTAACTAATCTTGCAGTGTTGCCAATTAGGTAATAGAAGCCATTTCCACTTGTTTTTCCTGCACTTTCTTTATCTAATCCACAGAAGCTTGCTAATATATCAGCGTGATAAGGAATATTGAATTTAGGTTTTATAGGTTCGCCAAATTTTTCTATTTCTACGTTTTCACTATCATTTTTTCCAATAGGAACGCTTTTATCAATTATGTTTGGAATTTTAAGCATTTTTTCACGAACAAGAGCATCAATTTCTGCTTGTTTTTTTTCAATATTAACAATTTCATTGTTAATTTCATTAACTTTTGCCTTAATTTCGTTTGCTTTTTCGATTTCTTTATTTTTCATAAAGTTGCCGACTTCCGTGCTTAAAGTTTTTCTTTTAGAACGAAGGTCATCACCATTTTGTTTTAGTTGACGATTTTCTTTATCTAGAACCACGACTTCATCTACCAAATGTAATTTTTCATCTTGAAATTTTTTTCTTATATTTTCTTTCACTAGTTCTGGATTAGTTCTTATTAATTCAATGTCTATCATAGTTAATCTCTCCCGCAGTTATATAATTTGTATTAAGAATATAATAATAACATTTGGTGCTTTTTGTCAAATAAATTAAAGAGTTTAATTATTTTTTATTTATGATATATTTTGCATAGTATATTGCATAGCACTATGCATAGTGCTATGCAATAATAATTAAACAAAAAATAGTTGCTTTTTTCAATAAATATGATGTATAATATTTATATGGGTGATTATTTTACAGAAAGAAATAATAAAAATGCAGTTATTTTAAAAGAATTAAAAAGCCAACTTCCCTACTTTTGTGAAGAATTTTTTTTGGGTATTGATAGTAGAACTTCAATGCTTACAAAAGTTAATTATGCTAGAGATTTAAAGATATTCTTTACATTTTTAACTAAAGAAATTTATGAATTTCAAGGCGTAAAAATAAGAGATTTTACTTTAGAAGACCTTAATAAAATAACAGCAACTCATATTGAGATGTATTTAAACTACTTGTCTTATTATATAGATGATGATAATCTATCGCACTCAAACACAAATAAGACAAAGGCTAGAAAATTATCAAGCATACGCTCTTTTTTTAGTTACTTATATAAAAAAGACAAGATAAAAGAAAATGTAACAAATAAAGTCGATGTTCCTAAAATTCACGAAAAAGAAATTATAAGATTAGATAATGATGAGGTTGAAGACATTTTAAATTTGGCCGAATTTGGAGATAAATTCACAAAAAATCAAAAGTCTTTTTATGAAAAAACAAAACATAGAGATTTTGCAATACTTTCTTTATTCTTGGGAACAGGTATTCGTATTAGCGAACTTGTAGGATTAAATATAAATGACTTTAACTTTGATGATAACAGTTTTGTTGTAACAAGAAAAGGTGGAAATAGAATGATTTTATATTATTCAAATGAAGTTCGCGTTGCATTAAAAACATATTTGGAATTAAGACAAGAGAAAGAAGGACAAATTAATGGGAACTCCCCCTTTTTCCTTTCTTTGCAAAATAAAAGAATTAATGTTAGAACGGTTGAAAATCTTGTTAAAAAATATGCAAAAATCGTAGCACCGTTAAAAAAAATAACCCCTCATAAACTTCGTTCAACTTTCGGCACACATCTGTATGAAAAAACGAGAGATATTTATGCTGTTGCAGAAATTTTAGGTCACAAAGATGTTAACACAACCAAAAAACATTATGCTGCAATTAGCGAAAACACAAGGCGAGAAACTCTAACTGGAGTCAAACTTAGAAAAGATGATTAAAAATAAAGGAAGAAAATTAGTTTCTTCCTTTTATTGATAAAGATATTAATTAAAATTATTTTTTCTTTGTTAATCCAATTATACAAAAAATCAATGGTAATTGAAAAATTATAACAGTTGGAAGTATGCTAAGAGCCCATATCAAATTTCTAGCTGGAAAATTCACGCCTAAAGCTGATAATATTGGTATATAAAAGTAGCCAAAAATTGCTATAAAACTTGATATTACTGTTAAAACTATTAATAATTCTTTTTTCACTTTTTATCTCCTAAAGAATTAGACGTTTTTTGTTCTGTATTCTCTTTTATTGCTGTTGTGGCCAATTTATCACAAAAATTATTGTTTTTATTATCAGCATGGCCTTTAACTTTAACCCATTTATAATTATGTTTTTCAAGCAAGGATAGTAGTTTAAGCCACAAGTCTTTATTTGCAATTTCTTTTTTACTTGAATTTTTAAATCCATTATTTATCCAAGATTCAATCCAATTCTGCAAAAAAGCATTTGAAACATATGCGCTATCTGTGTAAATTGTAAGATTGCAAGGCTTTTTTATGGCCTTAATTCCTTCAATAACTGCCGTTAATTCCATTTCATTATTCGTGGTGTGTTCCTTAAATCCACTGTCATATTTTTCTTTATTCCTAGATTGACAAATCAAAAGATATCCCCAGCCACCTTTGCCGGGATTTCCACTACAAGCACCATCTGTATATAAATCAACATCAAGTAATTTTTCTTCCATTATATCACCTGAAATTTAATTGCAATAACGCCATATTTCGCTTGTTCTTCCTTTGGATAATATTGTTCCATATCTTTAAAACTAGCTTCTTCATCTACTGAATATCCTAGCTCTGTTTTATCAAAATTTTTGTATAACTCTTCAAAATTTCTAAACAAAATTAAATCTGTTACAACTACTTTTAGTGTTTTTTGTGTTTCAATGTTTGTAAATTCAATTTCGTCTGAAATTTCTATTTTTTGGCGTTTTTCATCATATAAACGCATTTCAACTGTTTTTGTTTCATTGTCTATTGCTTCAAAAGGCTTTGGTTGCAATTTCATTTTGTGTAATGTTGTTTTCATCATATTAATATTTTATATATAATAAGTTAAAAAGTCAAGAAAAAAGCCCTTAATAAAAGTAAAATAGCAAAAATAACGAAGTTATAAGTATACGAATTTTTTTAATTTGCTATATTTTTAAACACATCATAAAACTAAAAAAGAGATAATCATTACTTATCTCTTTTTTATAAATCAATTTATTTTTATTTAGCATATTCAATTGCACGATTTTCTCTTATTACATTAACTTTAATCTGTCCTGGATATTCCATTTCTTCTTCAATCTTTTTAGCAATATCTTTTGCTAAGAATAATGCTTGGTCATCAGAAATTTCTTCAGGTTTAACAATTACCCTAATTTCTCTACCTGCACTGATTGCATAGGATTTATCAACGCCGTTAAAATTATCTGCAATTTTTTCAAGCCCTTCAAGTCTTTTAATATAATTTTCAATACTCTCTCTTCTTGCTCCTGGTCTTGCTGAAGAAATTGCATCGGCAGCTTGAACTAAAACTGCTTCAATACAATTAAATTCTACATCACCATGGTGAGCTTCAATACAGTTAATAACAGCTGGGCTTTCTTTATATTTTTTGGCTAAATCCACACCGATAGAAACGTGTGTTCCTTCTGTTTCATGGTCTATTGCTTTTCCTAAGTCGTGAAGTAATCCACCACGTTTTGCCACTTTAACATCAGCACCTAATTCGCTTGCCATTAAACCAGCAATATAACATACTTCTAAACTATGTTTTAAAACATTTTGACCATAACTTGTTCTGTATTTTAATCTGCCTAAAGTTTTTACAATTTCAGGATGTAAGCCGTTAACATCTGCTTCAAAAACTGCGTTTTCGCCTGCTTCTTTAATTGTTTGTTCAATATCTCTTTTAACTTTTTCAACAACTTCTTCAATTCTTGCAGGATGTATTCTTCCATCCATCATAAGTTTTTCAAGTGATAATCTAGCAATTTCTCTTCTTACTGGGTCAAAAGCACTTACAACAATATTTTCCGGTGTGTCATCAATAATTAAATCAACGCCAGTTGCTTGTTCAAGAGCTTTAATATTTCTTCCTTCTCTACCAATAATTCTTCCTTTAATTTCATCATTAGGAAGTGTTACTGATGTTACAGTCACTTCACTTGTGTGGTCAGCAGCACAACGTTGAATTGCCATTGTGATAATATCTCTTGCTTTCTTCGATGCTGTGTTTTTTGCTTCCTCTTCTATATCTCTAACTGTTTTCGCAGCACTTTTTCTTGCTTCTTCAGTTATTGAATTAATAAGCATTGTTTTTGCTTCATTTGTTGATAAATTAGAAACTCTTTCTAATTCTTTAACAACATTTTGTTTAGCAACTTCAATATCTCTCTTTGAAATTTCAATTTCTTTTTCTTTTTCTTCTAGAGATTTTTTACTTTCATCTAAGTATTCACTTTTTGTGTCAAGTTGAGCTTCTTTTTTGTTTAAAAACTCTTCTTTATCATAAATTTTTTCTTCTAGTTTTTGAAGTTCTAACTTCCTTTCCCTAATTTCTTGGTCAACTTCTACTTTTAATTTATGTGCTTCTTCTTTTGCCTCTAAAATGGCTTCTTTCTTAGTGCTTTTAGCTTCATTTAAAGCGTCTTCAATTATTTTTGATGCAGTTGATTTTGCTTTAGTCAACTTTAAATCTAAAACTATTTTCATTAAAAATGCACCAGCTAAAATTCCTACAGTAAGGCCAATTCCTAGCCAAGCAAGGATGTATCCAGCACCAATCTCAAAAATAGAAGCAGCCAGTAATGATAAACTGAACATACTTATATTACCTCGATATTATAAATTTATATATGAATAAAAATATTAGTGAAATAATTATTGTTCGCTAATGGATAAATTTTTAATTTAATATTTGTTTATTTTTATCAATTTTTTAAATCTTCAAAATTTCAAGTAATATGCCATACAAATTAAATAAATTTTAATTAACTGTGCATATTTAATTTTAACATTTTACAGATTAATCTATCAAACATAATTATTTTCAATAATTTACATTTTCCTATATATACTTATATAGTAAATTAAAGCAAAAAAAAAGTCAATCAAAATGATTAACTTTTTCAATTTTATTTATAATTCAATTATTTCAACAGATTTTATTGCTTCATTAACAAGATTTTCAATATCTAATTTATTTTCTTCTTCTAGGACTTTACTAATTTTAGGCTTTATAACGGGATTTTTAGGTAGGAACACAGTGCAACAATCTTCATACGGTAAAATTGAAGTGTTATAAGAATTAATTTTATTTGCTATTTTAATTGTTTCATCTTTATCAAAAGCAATTAAAGGTCTTAAAACAGGAATTAAATTTAAAACTGAGTTTGTGCTAGTAATGCTTTCTATTGTTTGACTTGCAACTTGACCTAAACTTTCACCTGTAATAATCGCCTTATAATCATACATATTACATAATTTTTCAGCGATTCTCATCATTATTCTTCTCATTATAGTAATCATAAAGTCGCCATCACAATTTTTATGGATTTCTTCCTGAATTTTGGTAAATGAAACAACAAATAATCTTCTTAAGTGAGTATATGGTTTAATAATTTTCGCCAGTGAAACAACCTTTTCTTTTGCTTGTTCGCTTGTGTAAGGAAAACTGTGAAAATGAAGACCATCACATATCATTCCTCTTTGGGCAATTTTTACTCCTGCAACAGGGCTGTCTAATCCTCCAGAAAGAAGCAATAAACCTTTTCCAGCACTTCCAACTGGCATTCCACCAGCACCTAAAATTTGGTTGGTGAAAATATAAGTCTTTCCCGTTTCTCTAATGTCAATTGAAACTTCATTTTCAAATGTGTGCAAATCTACTTGCAAGTTTTTGCTGTTTGAAAGTATAATTCCTCCAATTATCTTTGAAAATTCAGTCGAATTAATTGGAAATTTTTTGTCAGCTCTGTTAACTGTCACTCTAAATGTTGTGTTATCAAGCTTAAATTGAGAAAAGTAATTTTCAATGTTTTCTCGACTTGTTTCAATTTCATCAGCAACACTCATTGAATATATACCATAAACTTTAGATAGTTCATTTAAAATTCTATCTAAATCTTCGTTTTTAAAGCCACTTACAACATATCTCGTATGCGCAAATGCTACAAAGCAGTTATAATCTTTTAAAGATTTTCTAATGTTTTGTAATAATAACTTTTCAAAAAAATGTTTATTGTTTCCTTTTAAATGAATTTCAGCGTATCTAATTAAAATAACTTTTTCCATATTTACCTACTTTAATTTTTCTCTTAAATCTTCTATTGTCTTTCTTAAGCAACCACTAAAAATTAAAACTTCTTCTTTTGTGTTGTTTTTAGAAAAACTAACACGCAAGTTGCCTAAAATTTCTTCCTTTGTTTTACCCATAGATTGTAAAACCAAGTTGCCACTTTTTTTACTTGAACAAGCACTGCCAAGACCGACATATATTTCATTTTCGCTTAACACACGCAAAATTGTTTCAGCGTTTAATCCAAGGCAAGAAAAACTTACAATATATGGTGATGAGTTCTCATTTGAATTTATTTTTATGTTGTCAATTTGATTTAGTTTTTCTTTTAATATCAAATTTAAACCTTTAACATAGTTATAGTTTTCGCTTTGATGTTCAACAGCATTTTTTATTGCATCAAAAAGTGAAAAAATCATTGGTGCATTTGTTGTTCCACTTCTTATGTTTTGTTCTTGACCACCACCTAAAATAAAAGGTTTTAAATTATTGAAATTTGCATAATAAAAGCCCGCAATTCCCTTTAATCCGTAAATTTTATGGCTTGAAATTGTGTAAAAGTCAATATTTTTCAAATCAACTTTAATTTTACCAAGTGCTTGAACTCCATCGCTGTGAAAAAGCGTTTTAGGATTTATTTCTTTAACTTTTTTTGATAAAGTGTTTATATCATTTATTGCACCTGTTTCATTTGAAACATTAATTATAGAAACAAACTTTGTGTTCTTGTTCACTAAAGACAATAAATCTTCTTCATTAACACTTCCGTCTTCATTTGTTTTAACGAAAAAAACTTTCCTGCCCTCATTTTTAAGTTTGATGGCAAGATTGTTAACACTTGGATGTTCTATGCTTGAAAATATATATTCTTCATTTTTATTATTAGAAACAAGGCTGTTAATGATAATGTTGTTTGCTTCAGTGCTTGAACCAGTAAACATAAAAGAACCATTAACATTTCCATTTAAAAGTTTAACAATTTCTTTTCTTACGTCTTCTATTCTAGCATTTAAGTTTAAACTCACTTTATATAATGCGCCAGGATTAAAATAATCTTGTTGATATTTAACAAAATTATTAACTATTTCATCATCTGGCCTTGTTGTTGAGGCATTATCTAGAAAAATCATAAATTAATTATAACACAACTTTTACATTTTGCAAAGCGCTTTTATTTATCTAAATAAAAAATTAAAATTAATTAAAGAAATTAGCAAAATTAAAAAAATTAGTTATGGTATCAAATTCATTAAATTGTCTAGTTTGTTTGTGTTTAAATACACTGTGGGAACTTGACCAACAATAACGCTTTCGCAAATTAGAATGCTTGTTGTAGTTTTTACCACATTATTTTTTAAAGGTAAAATGATGTTTACATTCGTATCTATATTCACATAAAGTTTATGTAAAGTTTGGTTAATTCCAGCTTCTTCAAACTTACTTACAAAACTACAACTAACATCACCAACTGGAATAAGTCTTACATTAACACTTGGTCCTTTTCCGTTTAATAAGGTTATACCCGAAAATGTCCCAATAGGTATATTCACTCCTTCTATTCCAATTTTTTCAAGTTTTATTTGACTAGTTTTAATTAAATCTTTCGTTAACATATTAATTTGAATTGAATTTGCTTGAATAAGGACAATTTTGCCATCATTATCTGTTGAAATATTAATCAAGTTGTCATATATATTTTTATTTGTTACGAGTTCACTGACAGCATTATTTACAGCTTTTATACTTAATGCTCGCACTCTTCCATCTATATAATCGTATACAGTCCTGTTTACGTTTGTCCAAATAAAAACAATTAATGAATTTACCATGATAACAATGAGCGTTATTATTGCGATCTTTTTTGCTTTCTTTTTAGGTTTAGGACAACAAATTTCTTTTACACGTTTATTGTGATGTAAAAATAAAAATTTCATATTATATTCTATGATTTATATTTTATTTTCATTACATTAATTTTTTTAACTAAAGTTATTAATTAATAACTAAAACATCTTTAAAAAAGATACTATGCATAGTGCTGTGCATAGTATTATGAACGTTTTGTGTGACTGCTAAAAATTAATGCAAAAACAAAAGAAAAAAATATCGCTGCTCCAATTCCAGTTGCTGTTGCCGCAAGACCACCAGTGAATATTCCCATTATCCCAGAACTTGTTACATGATTAATTACTCCCTTTGCGAGTGTGCGTCCAAATCCTACAATTGGAACAGTCGCTCCCGCCTTGCCAAACTCTACAATTGGGTCATAAACGTCTATTGCTTCCAAAAATATGCCTAAAAGTAAAAATAAAACTAAAATTCTCGCAGAGGTCATTTTTGTTTTAAGTATTAAAATTTGACCCAAGAAACAAATAAAACCTCCTACTAAAAAGACTTGAAGATAGGTTAAAAGCATTTTAATTCTCCTTTTCTAAAACAATTGCATTAGCAATTGAGGGTATACTTTCGCCTTGTTGTGTTGAAAGTGGACTAAGTAATGCACCTGTAGCACAAAAAATCACCTTTTTAAACTTTCCTTTTTTCATTTCTTTTAAAATAAAAGAATTTAATACACTTGCACTGCAACCAGCCCCACTGCCACCTTGATATACTCGTTGATTCATTGAATAAATCATTTGACCACAATCATTATAGTTTTCTTTCAAGGGAAAACCTTCTTTCTCCATTAAATCTCTTAAAATTTCACTGCCCAGTTTTCCCAAATCACCTGTAACAATCAAATCATAGTCTTGGGGTAATGTTTTGGTGTCTTTAAATAAAGATACTAATGTGCTCATTGCTGCAGGTGCCATTGCTGCCCCCATATTGTTTGCATCAGTTATTCCATAATCGGTAACACGACCAAAAGTTGCACTAGTAATTGAAATTTTACTGCCTTTATTAGATAAAATTGTGCAAGCACTACCCGTTACTGTCCATTGACTTACAGGTGGCCTTTGATTACCCAATTCAAGTGGATATCTATATTGTTTTTCAACAGAACCAAAGTGACTAGCAGTTGCACAAGCAACCTTTTTATAATGTCCACTATCAACTAAGAGAGCACCAACTCCTAAACTTTCTGCCATTGTTGAACAGGCACCATAAAGTCCAATGTATGCACTGCCTAGTTGTCTTGCAGAAAAACTTGAACTAATAATTTGATTTAACAAGTCACCAGAAATCAAACAGTCTATATCTTCATTTTTTAATTTTGCTTTATCTATTGCGCCGTAAATTGCCGTCTCTAACATTTTTCTTTCAGC
Organism: Christensenellales bacterium; assembly: GCA_051889995.1. Lineage (GTDB taxonomy): Bacteria > Bacillota > Clostridia > Christensenellales > UBA1242 > UBA7868. The sequence goes on along the minus strand of JBJFDL010000003.1, from coordinate 207,521 downwards.
TTTCTCGTAAGTTTTCTCACCAAATAAATCATTTTTCATTATATGGTCAAAATAGGCCTTAAAAGGCCCATTTCCTTCTTTATTACCGACCAATGAATAAAAAGATAAAACTTTAGGACGATTTTTAAAAAATATTGTTTGTTTCTTCGCTTTTTTTTCTTTCATAATTCTCCTAAATGAAAAAGTATATTATTCCAACGATAATCGAACCAACCGTTCCCATAACAATGACAGGACCAGCGACAGTGAACATTTTAACACAAAGTCCTAATATTACCCCTTCTTTTTTAAACTCTATGGAAGGACTTGCAATACTATTTGCAAAACCTGTAATTGGAATGATAGAGCCTGCTCCAGCAAATGTTCCAATATTATCATAAACACCAAGAGCTGTTAATAAAGTCGCTAAAAATATTAAAATTACTAACATATATGTTGTTAACTGCATATCGGTAAGCGTTGGAAAAAAATATGCCAACAAATCGTAAAATCCTTGTCCTATACAACAAATTATACCACCAACAACAAAGGCATAAATTAAGGATGGAAAATTTTTTGATTTTGGGCATTTCTTACTAACATATTCGTTATATTTTTGATTCCTTTCTTGAATATCCATACATAAAATATTGTCTTAAATTATTTTTTTAATCAATAAAATAAAAAAACCTATTCAAAAAATAGGTTTTAAAATTTAATTTTAGAATAAAATTTCATTAATCATAATGATAGCTTTAGCAAGTAAGCAACACTGTTTTTCAAAGTTTTTAGTTTCACTTGCCTTTTTAATTAAAATTATTGATGCAAGACATTTTAAATCTTCGATGTTTTGATTAATATTTTCTAATTCATTTTCAAGAAGTTTTTCATTTTTGTCTTTCATTTTAGATTGAATATCGAATCCGTTTTCAGTAAAATTATTACTATAAACAACATCTTGAATAATCTTCTCATACTTGCCATTATTACTTGCTAAAAGATATGCAAAATCTATTCTCGTGTCACCAATCAAGGTTTTGTTACCAAACTTTCTTTTCGGTGAAATAAACTTGCATTTTCCGCTTCTTGTTGCGTATAGAATATTACTTTCAAAAGTGTTATTACAAGTTATACCGGCAAAATGATTTGCGTTTGAAATTATTCTGTTGATTTTTTCAAAATAAGCATTTGAAAAACTGTTTATGCCTTGATATTCCTTACCATTTAATATTATTTTATCAAGACAAGCATATTTATTTGATTGGAATAAATTATCAATTGCCTTTCTTAACTCTATGTTATATTCAATTATGCAATCTTTTTGAATGTTTGTTTTTGGTCTTGTTTCATTATGAATTAAATTTAAACTTTTAATTATTTGACCATAAATGAACTCAAAACACCAATCGCGCATAGGATAATAGTTTGTGTATTCGTAAATTGAAAGATAGTCATAATAATCTGTAATAATTTTATCTTTATCACTATAAATTAAGCGTGGAAAGAAAGATGAAGATTTATAATTTTTAATTTTACTTAAAAATTTTATCTCACTTTTATTGTGTTCTGATATTTTTACAATTTGGTTGTATTCATTCACAAAAACCACTTTATCACTATAACAAAATGGTTGATTATACATTTCTGCGTATGTGTTTAAAGCACCTGCATCACGCCAATTAAATACTTGTTGCGCTTTAATTTTTTCATGCTTTAAATAATAACTTATTCCAGCGCTAAGTTGTAATTGTCCATCACACTCATAAGTTTGTGATAAAGTTTCTTTTAATAATTTATAATTTTTAAAAAAATATATTCCAATTAATGCTTTGTTTGTGTCTGGAATAAAGTCTGGTTTATCAACAAAATCGGTAATATTATTATCAACATTAGTGTTAATTAAACACCAACGACTATGTGAATTATCATTTATTTCTTTATATCCTAACCAACTATATTCATAATTGAAATCTGTTTCACATTCGGTGTCGCCTAACAAAAGCAATGTTGGTTTAGTTATATATGGTTGACTTTCCATAAAAGCATACATTGGTCCACGAGCTGATTTTTCAATCACAAAATTAAATTTAACATTATCAAAAGCATTTTCAAAAAAGTTTTTAACAATTTTTTGATTTGAATGATTTAAAATAAATGTAATATCATTAAGACCTTGTTTTACAAAATCATTAATCATATTAAATAGCCCTGGTTTTTGATTAATTGATAATAGTCCTTTAGGTAAACCATAAGTTAAAGGTGCTAATCTTGTTGCAGCCTCTCCTATTAAAACTACAAGTTGAACATCTTTCATTTTAAGATTGTTTGGACTTTTACTTTTATCCATTTTTTTCCCCTAAATATTAATTTTACAATTTTTTATATGATTAATTAATTTGTCTAATCCATCACTATTGCGATATTTTTTCATATTGTTGCTTATCTCTTCAAGATTAGCACTATCTATTGCATTACCAACTGATTTTACTTTTGAAAAACTTATACAAAGTTTTTTATCTAAAAGATATTGAAGATTATTATATTCTGGTGAAGGAATATTTGAATAAGAAATTATTGGAGTTGCTAGTGCTATACATTCAGTTGATGTTAATCCACCTGTTTTTCCAACAATTAAATCAGCAGAATAAACTAAAGAAACATAATCTTCTACGAAGTTTGTTAAATATAAGTTATTAATCTTCTTCTTTGTAATAAATTTTTGCATTTTAGATAAAATTTTTGTATTTTTACCAGTGATTAAAACAACAAAATTATTAGGATTTTGGATTAATTGTTTTGCTAACTTATCAATATTTCCAACACCATTTCCACCACCCGAAATAACAATCAACTTTTGATTTTCTCTTAATTTGAAAGGTAGATTTTTGATAATTTCATCTTTGTTATAATCTAAATAAAACTCCCTTTTACAAGGAATACCAAAAGGTAATAATTGTTCCTGCTTAAAATTTCTATGTATTCCATCCATCATAAAATCTTCGTTAGGAATAACAATATATTCATTTTCCATTCCGTTACTAACACCTGGAGTAAAATCGTAGTCTGTAACAATAAAGTAATGATTAAAAGGTTTAGCAATTTGATTTTTATATTTTTCTATAAATCTTCTGCTAACAAAATGAGTAGAAATTATGATATCAGGTTGATATTCATTAATAACATCTAGTAATGAAGTTTTTGCACTTTCAATTAATTTGTTATAGTATGAATTAACTATTCTATTCTTTTTGTTTTTAAACTTATTATATTGTCTTCTACTAAATTTAGGAGCAGAAAATTGTTGATTAAATGATTTTTGATATGAAATTCTATAAAAACTGCTAATTGAGTTACTAATGTCATATTTTTTACAATTAATATCACATTTTAATAGTTCATTTTCTATTATATTTGCAGTCACATTATGACCTAATGCAACACTCATTGTTAATATTAAAACTTTTCTCTTTTTCATTATTCTTCTCCTAATTGATTATTAAAGCATTTTAATGCTGTCAAGAAAAACATTAATTGGCGTAATGGTTTATCTCTGTGAAGTGGAATCATTGATATGAACAATAAACCTTCAATTAATTCAATGTCATCTATATCAAAGTTTTGATTTACAAAAATTTGGTCAAACTTTAAATATTCAGGGATTTCATTAGTGTAAAAACTGTAATTAAAAGTGTTTTTATTTATTTGTTTAATATTGAATAAGTCTGATGTTATATAATCATACATTCCGTGATAATTATGTCTTAATTTTGCGATATCATACCTTATATCACCAAAAATTGTTGGGCCACCAAAATCTCCTCGTGGGTCGATTAATTTAAAAATTGAGCTTTTAGGCGCATATAAAATATTGCTCATGCACATATCACCGTGAATAACGCCAACATATTTCTCGCTGTTTTCAACAAGATTATTTAATCTTTTGTTTAATAATTCAAGACATTTTCTAGCGCCAATGTATTTTTTACCATTTATAATAACTTCTTCTAAATCTAAAAGGTCCTGCCTATCCCATTTTGCTATTCTATCAAAGGTTTTATCGATATACATTTTTTTTGCTCTTTCTTTAATGTTAAAGTCTTGTGGCACGTTTTTGCATGTCCAAAGTCTACTTGCAGTTTTGATAAGCATTTTTATAATATAAATCCAAGTATTTGTTGGTATTGGATAATAAACGAAATACTCAGCCAAACTTAAATATTCCATAAATTCAAGTTTATAAGAATATAGATTCTCTTCTTTAGTCGTTCCATATAAATAATGTGGACAAAGGAAAGAAACATCACTTTTGCTTATTTCATCATACCAAGCCATTTCTGTTTTAAGTTTTGGTTCAGTTGATGTTTTTTCCATAATTCCAAATTCATCAACGACAAAAGAATTAAAGCATCTACCATTCAAGTTACTTCTTAATGCTTCCACATAACAAGATAGTTCCTTTGAATTTGACCAATTTTCAACTTTAATCGCTTTAAATTTTTCTTTAGAATTATAGTATTTTAATAATGCCGATAAATCATACTCCCCATTAACTGTTGAGTAGAATCTGTTTAACGCAGTTTTTAACAAATGATAGTCCCTAAAATAAAACACACCAGCCGCTCTATGAGTAAATTTAGCATCTTCATCTAAATTATAAACACAATTAATTTCTCCATTGTTTGAAACATCAAGTTTATAGTTTCCACCCGAAATTCCTTTTGTGTCTCTATCTATTATTCCCATAAAGCTGTTATCATAATCAATTGTGAAATCACATTGAGTGTTTCCAAATAAAACAAGCACTGGTGATTTGATTATGTTATAACATTTTAAAAGCGCCTTTAAGGTTCCATTTTTCTTTTTTTGGATTTTAAATCTAGCATTAATTTTAGGAAAAGATTTTTGTATAAATTCTTTTATAATTTCTTTATCAAAAGGACTAACAACAAAAGTTATTTTATCTAGCCCTTCTTTTACTAATTTTGTAATTGTGTTGAAAATTGCAGGGCGTTGATTTATTGATAATAAACAAGAAGGTTGTGTGTAATTAATAGGCGCAAGATTTTTTGAACCTCCACCAATTAAATATATAACTTCAATATCATTGGCAGAAACAACTTTATTATCGCTTATATAATCATCTTTTTCTAAAAAATCTGATTTCATAAATTCTTTATTCATAATCTCCTCTTTTGATGTCTTTAAAAAAATCTTCTATTTCATTAGGATGTTTTATTAGTAGTCCATTTCCACCCAATTCAATCATTGGTTCAATGTCAACTTTTACCCTATCACCAATAACTAAAGCATTAGTCGCATTTATGTTGTTTATCGAAATTATCTTAGCATAATTTTCTTTTTTTATTGGAAAATTACTGACATTTTCAACACTAGGTGCGTAAATTTCAGTGAAACAAGATAAATCTATATTCATATTGCTGGCTTTAATTTTTAAATTTTTTTCTAGTTCATTAGAAACAATATAAAGTTTATATTGTTTAGATAATTTTTTCACAAAATCATTATCAATTGTTTCAGCATTTTTATAATCAATTTCAAAGAAGTTGTCTATTTTGTAATTATTCCAATCTTCCCTTTCAACGCCAAAATTATTGCAAGATGACGTAAAAGATGGACTAGTTTTATTTTCTTTCGTAAAACCAATTTCTGCCATTTTATTTAATATGTCATCATCGGTCCAATCTTTAACTTTTGTTAATGTTTTAATTGTGTTAAAAATGTAATTAATATAATACTCTCTAATATTTGAAGAATAATAAAGAGTTTCATCAAAATCGAAAATAATTACTTTAATATCTTTTAAACTTGTTTTTATAAATTTTTCCATTAAGCACTCCCTAAAAATCAAGTTTCTTCTAGTATATCATAAATTATCTGTTTTGTTAACTATATTTTATTTTTTTTAATAAAAAACTAAAAACTGTGCAAAATAACATAAATCGAGGGGGAAATATTATGAAAAAATCTTTTATGTTATTAGTGGCCTTTATAATGATTTTTGCTTTTATTGGTTGTAGTAATAACCAAGAAGCATATCTTGCTAGAAGATTATCTCAAAACACATCAAACTTATTACAAGCAATCAATCGTCTTGAAGAAATAACTGAAGATGATGTTACAATAAATGAGTTTGTTAATACTAATAATCTAAGCAGTAAATCTACTGCTACAAGTTCTAAAAATTCAAATAATAATGTTAAAAGACTGACAAAAATTAAAAAAATATTTAATAAAAACACTTTAAACGTTAAAAGCGTTGGTGAAAAGAAAAATAATGTAAAATATATGTATACAAGCAATGAAAATGAAGTAAATACAGCTTCTAACACAAATAGCACAACAAATAAGCCTTACTCAACATATTCGCCCAAATATGTTTCAAAAACCGAAAACAACTATTTAGACATATTCAAATCAAAAATTGATGATTTATATTATGTTTGTAATGACTGTGGATTTGTTAACAGCGAATGTAATAGTTGTAAAAGTGAGTTACAAGACAGCATTGCAGAATGCAAATCTTTATGTAATAAACTACAAAACGGTGAAATTATTTTAAGTTCAAGCGACATAGAAACTTGTAACACATATTGTGATGAAATTAATAATTGTTGCAAAAAAATAGAAGCTTGCCAAGGTAATTGTTCAGATTACTTAACAACTCTTCGTTCTTTAAAATCTGCTTTTGGAAGCAATAGCGACATTTTAAGCAATAATTATCTAAACTTGTTAGGATGTTTAGAAAACAGACTTTCCTGCTATCAATGCGCTTTAGAATGTGTTAACAACTGTAATACATTATTAAAGTCTTGCTGTAAAACAAGCACAAACAATAATACTAACACAACTGAAGTTGAAGATAACACAACTAAAAATGAAATTGAAAATATAAGTCAAAAAACAACTATGAAAAATATTAATACTTATGAAAATGCAAATAGACAAAACCAAAATAATGTTAATAATAATGCTAACAATGTAGATACACCAAATAATCAAGTGAACAACAATCAAAGCTATACAAATAATAGCACTTATAATAATGGAATGAACAATTCTAACAACGGAATTTATAACACAAATCCTTATAATTCAAACAATGGAATTTATAACGGAAATCCTTACAACTCAAATTATGGACGCAATGGATATTATAATGGATACAACGGTAATCCATATAATCAAACACCAAACAATGTAAACACATATGGACCAATTAATAGAAATATAGATACCTACAGAGGTGTTCCTAATAATACTCGCGTTGTTAACGAAAATAATGAAACAGCAACTCAAAAAGAAAATGAAAAAATTAATGTTTTGGAATATGAGAATGAAAATACAACATCTCAAAATAATCAAAAACTAAAAGAAGAAAAATTTGTTAAACAAGAGGCAAAACCAAAAATTATTGCAAGACCTAGAAAAATGCCAAGAGATATGAGAAGAAATCGCCCTGTTAAGCAATTAGAAGAAAACAAACAAGAAAATATGAATGATAAAATAATAAAAAACAATGAAGAAAAAGAAAATTTTAATAATCAAGAAAGGCAAAATGAGTTAGAAAACAGTAATTCAATAAAAGAAGATACATATGAAAATAATGGCGAAAATTTAGAAGCAAATGAAAAATTGAAAACTAATTCAACAGAGGTGGAAACTAGTGAAACAAACAACGAAATTAAGCCTTTAAATGAAAACAATCAAACAAATAAAATCGAAAACGATAAAAGTTTAATTAAAGAATTAACACCAACTGTGGAAGAGAAAACTTCCCAAACAATTTAAAAACTCATTTATTTGAGTTTTTTTTATGCCTTAAATTTTTGTTTTATTTTTTCTAATATTTTAAGCTCTAATCTGCTAACTTGAACTTGACTAACGTTTAACACTTTTGCTACTTCACTTTGTGTTTTATCCAAGTAATATCTTAAATAGATAATTTTCTTATCTCTCTCATCAAATTCTTTTATGATTTTTTTTAAAACTATATTATCAAGTAATTTATCTATTTTGTCTTCTTCGCCAATGGTGTCACTTAAGGTCCGTCCATTTGAATTACTATCATCTATTTGTTCATCCAAACTAATTAGAGCCCTAGAACTATCAATTGCAAACATAACCTCACTTTCTTCTATATTAAAATTTTTAGCAATTTCTGTTATTGTAGGACTATCTCCATTCTCACTTTTGTAATGGTTTATATACTTATTTATTTGAATATATAATGATTTTAATGCCCTACTTACCTTCACCATTCCATCATCACGCATAAATCTTTTAACTTCGCCTGCCACCATAGGAACAGCATAAGTAGAAAATTTAACATTATAATCTACATTAAAGTTAATTATTGCTTTAACAAACCCTAAACAGCCAAGTTGATATAAATCTTCATATTCCACACCTTTGTTTTTATAAAACTTAATAATACTCTTAATTAGTGGTGAATTATTTTTAATTAATTCTTCTTTGGCATTTTCATCTCCTTTTTGTGCGAGATTAATTAATTTTAGTGTTTCTTCTTGAGTTAACATTAAGCACCTATAACACTAAAATTAGACTTTTTAAGGTTTTTCTCCATAAAAACAGTAACACCACATTTTTTGTTTCTTTTAATGTCAACCTTGTCCATAAAACTTTCCATAACAGTAAATCCCATACCAGAGCGTTCTTCTTCAGGTTTTGTTGTGAAAAAAGGTTCTCTTGCTTTTTCTAAATTATCAATTCCCACCCCATCATCACTTATTGAAATTAATATTTTATCACTAGTTAGTTTTACGTTGATTTTAATTTCTCCTTCATTTTCTGGATATGCGTGAACAACGCAATTTGTAACTGCTTCGCTAACAGCAGTTTTTATTTCTGTTAATTCATCAAGTGTTAAATTACAATTAACACAAAATGCTGAAACCGTGCTTCTACAAAAGCTTTCATTAACACTTTTTGCTTTAACAGTCAATTTCATTTCGTTTAAAATTTTCATACCATCTCCTTTATGCCAGCTTGGGCATTATTTTATATAGCCCTGTCATTTCAAATATTTTGTCTATGTGCTTGTTTGGATTCACTAAATATATAGGTATATTTTTATTTTGTAATTTTTTATATCTTCCAATCATAACACCAATACCTGTTGAATCCATAAATTCAAGTTCGGCTAAATCGACAACAACTTGATGAAATTTTTCATCATCTAAAATTTTGTCTAAAGTTTCACGAGTATAATTACTAGAATGTTCATCAAGTTCACCATTTAATGAGAGATATAAACTATTTTTATAAACTCTAGATTTTATTTCCATATTTGCTCCTTTACAGAAAAAAAGTTTAGCACAAATTAAAATGCTAAAATTAAAACATTTAATCTAAAATTGTCTTATTTTATATAAAAAAATGCCCATAAGGCATTTAATCATTTTATTATACATAATCATTCAAGAATGTTTTTTAGTGTTATATTTTGCTTAATTATAAATTTGCAATTTTTTTCTTCGGTAAATTTTTCCTTTAAACCACACTTTTAATAATTGATTTAATTTTTTTTATTAATTTTTAAATATATTTTATTTTTCAATATTCTAACAAAAAAAGCATCAAGGAAATTATCCTTAATGCTTAAAAATTAAATATTTTTTAAGATTTCTGCTCTTTTAGAATCATATTCTTCTTGAGTGATTATATTCTTATCTAATAAATCTTTGATTTTTGCTAGTTTTTCTTCAACAGTTTCTTCTTTCACAATATTTTGTTGAGAATCATCGGCAAAATTTGTAGCAACTTCCATCTTCTTTTTTTCTAATGTTTTAACAACAATATTTGAAATTAAAATGAATAATAGTGTCATTACAAAGAAGGCAATTGCTAATGGTTTAAATAAGAAATTAGTATATAATCCTGCAACAAATTCTAATTCCCCACTTCTAATTGAGAATCCCAAAGCAAACAATGTAACATACAAATCTACAAATAACAAGCTAAGATAGTTAATTACTTGGAAAGGAATATATGATTTTCTAAATTTTGAAAATCTATCAGCAATTGTTTGAGCAGTTATAAATTGAATAGTAAAAATTGCTGAAATTTTTATTATTGTTAACAAAGTAGAACTTAGTGATGCAGACATTGTGTCACCTTTATCTATCATAATAGCAACAATAACTGTGCAAATTATCCATAATAAACATGATAAAGCAACTAATCCAAGAAATATCCAAGAAAGTTTAACAAACTCTTTATTTTCGATTCTTCTAATCCAGTTTAGTGCTAAAAGACAAGATAAACAAATAAAGGCAATTATTGCAACAATTGCTGAAATAGGTGTTGTTAGCTTATATAAACCACCAATTAAACCAAGAACGACAATAGCAACAGAAACAAATAATCCTACTATTGCAATGTTAGAAATTATTTTACTGACTTTTTTTATTTTTGCTTCCATAATACATCTCCTATACTTACTATATTAACATAAAAAACATTCTTTTGCAAACAAAAAACGAAATTTCTTATTTAAAATAAATCTTTTTATATATTTAAAAGTTTATAATATTTAATTTATGCTAGTTTGGCATTATTTTATATAGTCCTGTCATTTCAAATATTTTGTCTATGTGCTTGTTTGGATTCACTAAATATATAGGTATATTTTTATTTTGTAATTTTTTATATCTTCCAATCATAACACCAATACCTGTTGAATCCATAAATTCAAGTTCGGCTAAATCGACAACTACTTATAAAAATTTTAATAATCAAAATTTTGTCCAAAGCTTTGCGAGTATAATTACTATAATGTTCATCGAGTTTGCCACTAAGCGAAAGATAAGGTATTTTTTATATGAGTGTTTGAATTTCCATAATTTCTCCTTTTAATAAATTATAGGAATATTTAAACAATAAATATAAAATATAAAAACAAATTATGTCTTATTGTGTTAAATTTATTTATAAATTATTTGGTTTAATCTGTTTAATGTCGTTAACAAAAAGTTTTTAAAAAAAATGAAGCCATTAATCATTGCTTTAAACTGATTATAACCTATTTCTTAATTTATTCTGTTTGAAATTAAGGCAAAAAAAAGAACTATATTCTGTATAGTCCCTTTACTTATTATTACGCTAATTTCAAAGTTATTAATCCTTGAACAATATTTTATTTTTTTTTCGTAAATTCCATAATCATGGCTAGTTCTGTCAAGATGTTCTGTATGATGCCCAACTTCTACCCCATTTATTTTTGTTTGTTCTACATTATCTACGCCTAATCCATCTGAACGAACATTAATAAATTTATTAAATAATTCATTTCTTTTTTGGCTAATAAAATTTTTTATTTATTTATGATATTTATTATAGCAAATTTTCATTTTTCCCATTTAAAAAAAAATCTTCGCTTATTTTATATGTAGCAATTGAAAGAGCAGTTATCACATTCATTGAGGAGTTGTTTCCATACATATCAATATGAACGGAATTTTTTACAAATTTAAGAGTGTTTTCTTCAATTCCTCTTTTTTCATTTCCAACAATTAAAGCAACTTTATCATAATGAGAAAAATCAATATTTCTTAATGCTGTGCTTGTTGAAGTAATTTCAAGATTAAAAGGCTGATAACCTTCTTTTTTTATAAGTTTTATTGCCTCTAGTGTATCGTCAAAAACTAAGAAGTCAACTGTTTTATCACAATTTCTTGCTGTTTTCCTTAATTTTTCATTGAATTCAATTTTGTTTGAAATAATTATAATTTTGTCAATATTGAAAGCATCAGCTAATCTAAAACAAGACCCGATATTTTCCATATGCTCTAAATTTTCCAAAATAAATATTATATTATTTTTTCTTTTAGATTGTCTTTCTTTGAATTCACTATGGTTTAATTGATGTTGCATATCCATCTCTTTTGACAAATACCGAATTTGTTCAAATACTTTTTGTGATACAAACTTATTTAATGTAGTCAATCAAATTTCAGAAGCTGAAAATAGTTTAAATGGTGCCTCGAGGCGGAATCGAACCACCGACACGAGGATTTTCAGTCCTCTGCTCTACCGACTGAGCTATCGAGGCAATTTGGCGACTCGGATGGGGCTCGAACCCACGACCTCCGCCGTGACAGGGCGGCGTTCTAACCAACTGAACTACCAAGCCAAATGTGGTGGACCTTCACGGACTTGAACCGCGGACCGACCGGTTATGAGCCGGTTGCTCTAACCAACTGAGCTAAAGGTCCAAAACTCAATTGTATCGACAATGGTCGGGGTGAAGAGACTCGAACTCCCGGCCCCATGGTCCCAAACCACGTGCGCTACCAACTGCGCTACACCCCGTTATCTTATCGACTTTCATATAATATAATATTTAGAATGTTTTGTCAACGATTTTTTGAAAAAAAATAAAAAAATTTTAATTTATATTAATTTTATTTTCAAAAAATCTCATTTACGCGCGTATATTTATTATTATACACAATAAAAAACAAAAAAGCAAATACTTTCTTTGCTTTTTCTTTTTTAAAATAAAATTACTTATTATAAATTTTTTAGATATTCCACTTCAAAATCTCTTAATGGTCGATATTCTCCCCTATTTAAACTACCAAGACTTAAATCTGCAAGTTTGGTGCGTTTTAATAAGGTAATTTCTTTACCGATATATTCTAACATATTTCTTATCTCACGATTTTTACCTTCAGTAATAACAATTTCTAATTTCGTGGAATTTTTGTCTTTCGCTAAAACTTTAACTTTACATTTATTATATTTAACATCTTTAATTTTAACGCCATTTCTTAACACTGCAAGTTCACTTTCTAATATATCACCTTTAATTTTAACGATATATGTTTTGGGAATTTGCATTTTAGGGTGTGTTAATTTATAGCTCAATTCGCCGTCATTTGTTAAAAGTAATAATCCTTCACTATTATAGTCTAATCTTCCAACACAATAAATTCTTTCATTTGTTTTAACCAAATCTAGAACAGTCTTTCTTCCATTTTCATCACTGTTAGAACATATTACACCCTTAGGCTTATTCATTAAATAATAAACAAAGTTTTCTTGTTTTCCATCTAACATATTTCCTTCAACTTCAACTTTATCGCCAATCTTAATGTCTAAACCTAAACTGAAAACGACTTCTCCGTTTACTTTAACTAATCCTTTGCTCACTAATTCATCAGCTTTTCTTCTCGAACAATAACCGTGACTTGCTATATATTTATTAATTCTCATATTTTATCCTTATTCGTAAAACCATTTATCAATAATATCTTTAACTTTATCGTTGATATTTATTGTATCTACACTTTCCATAGTATAGATATTTTCAGAAAAAATCAAGTCTTTATCAAAAAATATTGAAATTTTTCCAACAATTTGTTCTTTTTGAATTGGCGCAACCAAAACATTTGGTAGTTCTTTTTCAATAGTTATTTTCGTAATTTCATCTTCTAAAAGTGGGAAATTAAATCCTTTCATTGAATAAACTTTTACATTTTCCATATTTCCATCGCTAACTGGAATACTTGTAATATAATTGTATGATTCTAAAAGTGTTATCATCTTATATTTGGCATAAACATCATTAATTAATTTTTCACTTTCTTCAAACATATTAGGACAATTTAATACTACACATATAACTTCCATATCATTACGATTACAACTTGTTACTAAACATCTTCCAGCATTATCTGTAAAACCAGTTTTAACTCCATTACAACCATCTAATGTCTTTAAAAGTTTTTGCTTATTTCTTAAAAATCTATTTCCAACATCTTTATGACCTGTGATTTGTGCAAATTTGGTTGAAACAATTTCTCTAAAATTTTGATTTTTCATTGCTTCAGCAGTTATAACAGCAAGGTCGTAAGCGGAAGTATAATGATTTTGTGCATCAAGTCCGTGTGGATTAGCAAAACTTGTATTTTCTAATCCTAACTCTTTTGCCTTTTCATTCATTAAAACAACAAATTCTTCTAAACTCCCCTTTCCAATATGATAAGCAAGAGCAAGGCTTGCATCATTTCCACTATTTAGCATTAAACCTAATAATAGTTCTTTAACGGTTAAAACTTCACCTTTTCTTAAATATATGCTTGTTCCCTCAATTCCAATTGCCCTATCATCTATATTAACATTTTCATCTAAATTATTACAATTATCAAGAGTTACTAATGCAGTCATTATTTTTGTAGTGCTTGCCATCGCTAAACGTTCATCTTTATTAAATTCATTTAAAACTCTTTTAGTGCTACTTTCAATAACCACACAAGCCTTATATGCTCCTTCTGCGTTAACAATTTTATTAGTGTCTTTTATAAAATTAATGCTGATTAAGAAAAAAGTTATAACTATTAAGGAAAAACTAACAATCTTTTTCATATTTCCTCGCTTATTTAGTAATTTTTTCACTCACATTTTTAATTATTTCTAACATATTTTCATATGCTGATTTATTATCTATAGTAATTAATTTTAAGCCTTTGCTTGTTTCGACTAAAAATCCTATAGGAGAAATAGAAAAACCTGTTCCACTACCACCAGCAAATGGAAAATCTAGTTTTGCATTTTTCTTCATATCTTTTGTTTGATTATATTCCCCACCCCCAGCAACAAAACCTGCTGTTACCTTACTAATAGGTATTATTGTTGTGCCATCAAATGTTGAAATTGGATTTCCTACAACAGTGTTTACGTCGATAACACTTTTTAGTTTGCTCATTGCCTCACTCATAATTTCTTCTACTGGATTTTTACTATTCTCTTGCTTCATAATTTTTACCTACCTTTTTAATTTTTAACATATATATCGTTATTCCCCAAACATAATCAATTAGCGTTATAGAAAGTGAACTTGATACATAAATTGTTCCACTATTTTTATCAAAAACTGGAATAATTCTATTATTTAATATTGTGCTTAATTTTTTAGTTTTTATTATAGAAAGTATGCTATTATTTAAAATTTGCAAAGCACCAAATATTAATGCAGTTTCAAAAGGATTATTTTCGACACCTATACTCATACTAATTTTAACAGTGTTGATTGTTGTTTTTTGTAATAAAATACTTGCTAAATCTACGTAATCAATATTTTTTTGATTTTTAAAATCTAATGGAAGTAAGATGACTTTTCCCTTTTTTGTTATGAAATATATATATCGTGACTTGATTTTAATTTTTAAAGTTAAAATTTTAATTTTATAAAAATAAAAAGTTAAATTTCCTTTGTTTTTTAAGACGTTATAAGAAATTTTGGACTTTAACTTAAACGGCCAAATCATTATATATATTGATACAAGCGAAATAAAAAAAACTAAAACACTCATAATTTTAGTTTTTCTTTATTTTTATAAATTATTTAATTATATTACATATCTTCTTCAATTTTTTTCATTATTTCTTCTTCAGTGCCATTTTCAAGCAAATCAAAGTCATCTTCAGTTAATTTTTTTTCTGATGAATTTTCTTCAAAGTTTTCTGTTTCTGCTTCAGTTGTTTCATTTTCTTCATCAGGAATTTCAAATTCATTATATAATGTTTTTTGTTCGTTTATAACTTGTATTGAATTTAACAAGTCATCATAGTTTGGTAAATTATCAAGATTTTCAAGGTCAAATCTTTTTAAAAATTCATCAGTTGTTCCAAAAAGTAATGGTTTTCCAATTGCATCTTTTCTTCCAACCACTTCAATTAAATTATGTTTTAACAATGTTTGAATTGCATAATCTGAATTAACGCCTCTAATTTGTTCAATATCAAGTCTTGTAATTGGTTGCTTATAAGCAATTATGGCAATAGTCTCAAGTGTTGCCTTGCTTAAATTTCGCTCTCTAATTGGATTTAAAACACTACTTATGTCATCGGCATAAGTTGGATTTGAACATAATTGAAGTTTATTTCTATATTTAATTATTTTTATTCCAAAATTTTCGTTAAATCTTTCCTTTAAATTTTCAAATGCTTTTTCTAATGCTTTATCCGTTACTTGCCATTTTTCAATTATTTCACTAATTTCAACACCATCACCACTAACAAATAATAATGCTTCTAATTTATTTTCTAAATCACTCATCTAAATGTTCTCCCGTATCATTTCTAAATATGTCAATATCTCCATAAATTTCGCTCTGTTCAACTGTTATGTATTGTCTTTTTAAAAGTTCTAATAATGCCAAGAATAAGTTTATTATTTCACTTCTTGTAAAATCATCGCTAACTAATGCATTAAAACTTAATTTTTCAGTGTTAATTAATAAACTTTTGATTTCAAAAATTTTTTCTTCAACTGTAAATCTTTCTCTCTCAATTGTTTTTTCTGTGTGAGCTGCATCACTTTCTTGCGTTTTAATTAATAGTTTTGAAAACGCCTTTATCAAATTGTCTATATTCATTTGTTTTAAAACTATTCGATAATCTCCCGCTTCTTTGTTTGGCAATTTATACATTTTATTAACATTTTCAATTTCTTTTAATTTTTCACTTGCATCTTTAAAAAGTTTATATTCTTCAAGTCTTCGTTTTAACAAGGTTTCTGGGTCTTCTTCATCTTCTACAACTTCTTCTTCACGTGGTAAGATTTTTTTACTTTTAATTTCAATTAAGGTCGCGGCAACTTCCAAAAAGTCTGCTGCATTTTCAAGGTTCAACAAATCAATAGAATTGATATAATCCAAATATTGACCTGTCACTTCGCTTAATTTAATTGTTTGAATATCTAATTTGCTATCCTTGATTAAATGCAAAAGCAGGTCAAGAGGACCCTCAAAAACATCCAACTTAACCTTATATGAATTGCTATATTCTTCATTTGTGTCTTGTTTAACTAAATTTTCTTCCATAAGTTTCCCTTAAAAAAATATATATTGCCAGAAATTTGTAAAGGCAGGAATTACAAAACTGTAAACATTAGTAAATAAAATATTTAAAAATCCAAAAAGAATTACTATTAATAAAATAAAGTAACCATATTTCTTCATAAAGTCTAGAAAGGAATTTCCTTTGCATAAACTTGAAAGGCAGTTAAAGCCATCTAATGGTGGAATAGGTAAAATATTAAAAAGTGCTAATCCCAAATTAATGGTAATGCTGAAATATAAGATATAAAACAACATATTCATAAGTTGACTACCATATGTAAGCATTGTTACACCATTAAATCTAAAAATAACAACAAGTAATCCACAAGAAATAAAACTAAAAATAATGTTAGCACATATTCCTGCAATTGATGTTAGAAATATACCCTTTCGATAATCTTTAAATCTTAAAGAATTTATTGGAACAGGTTTAGCCCAACCAAAGCCAAACAACATTAAGCAAAGAAAACCAATTGGGTCAATATGTTTTAATGGATTAAGTGTCATTCTTCCAACCATTTTGCTCGTTGGGTCACCTTGTATGTTCGCCACAAAGCTATGTGCAAACTCATGTATGCTTAAAGCAAAAATAACTGCTATCAAAAATGATGTACAAATAACAAATAATTCAATGCCTTGATAATATGAAAAAAATTCCAACATACACTATATTATACTATAAATTTTTATAAATTACAATAAAAAAACTGCTAAAATAAAGCAGTTTTTTAATGATTAAATGTTTTTTTGTTATTTATTTATTCTTTTTGCTCTTTTTATTTGCTTTTGGTAGATAAATAATACCCAAAATAATAAATGTTACAGCAAGTAAGAATAAAATTACAGCCAAAGCAATAACAACTTGTTTATCAGCGAAGAATGGACTAGCAAACATCCAAGTTCCTAATGTAATTAAAACAAGCATAATAATAAAATACCAAATTGAATATGAATAGCCACTATTCTCTTTCCCGCGATAGAAATAAGCTCTAAACAATTCAACAACGGCACGAAGCCACAACACTAAACCAAGTATTTTACAACTTCCAGCAATATTGAAAACTTTAAATTGTTGTAACACTAATCCTAGTGCGATTAAAGCAATAATAACAAATTCAACTATTGTTAAAATTTGTATTTTACCACGCTTTTTGGACATTATTGGTGCCAGATATAAAATTAGATATACTATCAAAAGCACAGCAATAACTATGTTTAAAATATCTAATCCAAATTTGCAATCTTCAACAATTAAAACAATTCCTAAACCGATTGCTAAAACACTTAAAATAAAATATACTAACCAGTCATTTTTAAATCTTTTCATAAAATTACCACCTTTTACCCTTAAATTATACATTTAATTTTTTAAAAAAACAAGTGTTTTTATTCGTTTATAAAAAAATATTATTTTACTCTTATAATTTATGCTTTTTTTATATAATTTGTTAAAAAAAACGGCCAAGGCCGTTTAATTAATTATCTTATTCCTAATGATTTTTTTAGTTCACGATATTTATCAATATCTTTGCTTTCTAAATATTTAAGTAAACCATTTCTTTTACCAATTAACATTAATAACCCTCTTTTAGAAGAGTTGTCTTGTTTGTTAGTTTTCAAATGTTCTGTAATGTGTTTAATTCTTTCAGTAAGTAATGCAATTTGAACTTCTGCTGAACCTGTGTCATTAGCATTAATTTGATATTTAGCAATAATTTCTTGTTTAGTCATTTTTCATTTCCCCCTTATAATTTTCTCACATAAACAAAGCATGCCGTAAGGGTATTTTATCGAGCACCCTTGTTTAAGGACAATTAATGTTATCACAAAATTTTATTTTTGTAAAGTGTTTTTTAAAATTTAATATTTTTTTTAGTTAACTAGTAAAATTACTTTTTGTTGGTGCTTCCAAATCCGCCAACTCTTTCATTAACAACATTGTCATCATAAGTCACTAAAAATTCTGTAAAAATTCCTTGACTGAAGGCTTCACCCTTTTTAACACTTAAAGTTTTGTTTTCTCTACTATCGTTAGTAAATTTAATTTGAATGTGTCCTTCATTTTGTGCATTGTAATAGTCGCTATCAATAATTCCAACAGTGTTGTTTAATTGCATTCTATATTTAAAACCTAAACTACTTCTTGGATAGATTGACAAAACAACATCTTCTTCCATATAACATCTTATTCCAGTTGGTATTTTTAAAATCTCATTTGGTTTTAATTCAAAATCTATTGGTGAAAAAAAATCATATCCTGCCGAACTTTTGGTTGCTCTAACTGGAAGTTTTATTTCGTCATAAACTTTTTTAACTTCTTCATCATTAAGATTAAAATCTTTAAAATCCTCCTTAAATTGATTAAAACTTACCTTTTCAAATCTTGCACACTTTCTCATATTTTCTCCTTTTTTAATGAAATTATTTTTTAGCAATTTTTTTACAATGTAAAACTATTTTTAATGCCATATAATATTATCATAAAATAGTGATTTTGTAAAGGTTATTTATCAAAAAAATCTTTTAAATATGATATTTTTATAAAGTATTGACAATTGAAAAGTTTTAATTTATAATAAGAATAATTGGAAGTTTAAGCGATAAGAATTTTGTAAATTTAATAAAAATTATATTTTAAAATCACACTAACTTTTCATCAAAATATTTTTAGCTAAACAATAATTTTATTGCACTCTTTTGTCGTTTAAGATTAATGAGTAATCAAAATAATTTTTTGGGGGTATAAAACAATGAATAAAATAGCTTACTTGAAAAGCTTAGGAAAAAAAGGAATAATTGATATTGTTAATCAACTAGGAATGGAAACTTATGAAGATAGTGAAACAAAAGGAACAAAAGTAGTCATTGAGCAAAATAGTATAATAAGAGTGGAAACTTATGATAATGAAATTGATGATGCTGTTTACGTATGTATTAACGACTTTCAAGTCTTTGATTCTCCAGAATTAAGCAAAAAATTTAGAAATATTATGGCCGAAAAATTTGGAAATAGATATCTTAAAGACTATATAATATATCAAATTAATTTAAAAAAAGTAAAAATTAAAGATTTACAAACTATTGTTAATAAAGAAAAGAGAGAAATGCTTAATCTTGAAGCAGAAATGATTAATTATGAAAAAACTTTATAATTTTTCAAGCCATTAAAAATCTCGCAAGAATGCGAGATTTTTTTATATGTTAATACTTAAATATTTTTTAATTTGCTTTACTATTTCAACAAAAAGCATAAACAATTTCATTATCAAACAATAAAATATAATTCACCTTATTTTTATGATTTCATAACTTAAATAATCAGTAACAAAATCTCTTGCAAATTTTTATTGTGTTTTGAATTTTATTTAAAATATTTTTTAATAATTTTCACAATGTAAAATAACTTTATTTTGTTTTAAAGTTTCTTTTACATTAATAACTCTTTGGTTAGAACTTCCCTTCCATTTTAATTTTTCATCTTTTAATTCTTGAACAAACTCACCATCAACTAAAACATCAATTTTATTAATGAAAGGTAAATCTTTTATTTCTTCCCAAGTATAACCTGTATATAACCAAATTGTCTTTGAAGGAAATTTTTTACTAATTTCATCTATTAATTTTCCAACACATTCTCTGTTACAAGGCATTAATGGGTCACCACCAGAAAAAGTGATACCAGACATATAATCTCTGCCTAATAATTCAAACAATTCTTTTTTAGCATCTTCATCAAAAGGTAGGCCATCATTTTCGTTCCAGGTTATTGGATTGTGACAATTTTTGCAATGATGATTACATCCAGAAACCCAAAGAACAACCCTTAAGCCATCTCCATTTAACATATCATCTTTTGTAATGTTGTGATAATTCATACTACATACTCTTCCTATCTTTAATTTCTGCCATTTTTGCAGCATTTAATCTTGTGTCACCGTGAACTCTTGAATATGATAGATATCCATTCATTCTATCAATTTTAGTTAAATTTCTACTTCCACATTTTGGACAAACATCCATCTCTAGTTGTTCGTAGCCACAGTCATCGCAAAATGCTAGTGAAAGATTAACTCCCTCATATAATCCAAGCTTCATTGCTCTTCTTACAAGCGTTTTTACAGCCTCTGTATTGTAATTTATAGGATATTTAACATATTGAATTTTTCCACCATTTAATAAATTCCAGAATCTACTTTCCTTATCTTGTTTTTCTATTGGTGTTATATCTTCTGTTACGTGACAATGGAAACTGTTAGAAATATATTCTCTATCTGAAACATTTTCTATAATTCCAAATTCTTTTCTAAATTGTTCAATTTGAAGACCGCACAAACTTTCTGCAGGTGTTCCATAAATTGCATAAAGTTTTCCATCTTCCTTTTTAAATTGATTAATTTTATCATTTATATATCTCATTACTTCTAAAGCAAATTCTCCATCTTCTGCAATAGATTTTTTATTATAAAGTTGTTGCAATTCATTTAAAGCAGTAATACCAAATGAAGCTGTTGCAGATTTTAGAAGTGGTTTAATTTTGTCGTGAAAATCTAAATTTCCTCCAGCAAATCCGCCTTGGCAATATGCTAGTGGATTAGTGCTTGCACGCATCTCGCCTAGATATTCATAAGTCCTTAAATGTAGATTCCTTATTAATTCTAGGTAATAGTCTAAAACATCATAAAAATTTTTACCTTCTCGTTGTGCTTTCGCATAAATCATTGGTAAATGTAAACTAATTGCACCAATGTTAAATCTTCCAACAAAGAAAGGCTTATCATTTTCATCAGCAGGATTTAATCCACCTCTTTCATAATATGGTGAAAGAAATGCACGACAACCCATTGGACTTATTACTTCCCCATATTTTTTATAAATTGATGCAACATAACCTTCTCCAGTTAAACTTAAATAATCTGGATACATAGCCTTTTTACTACATTCTATTGCAGCATTGAACACATCCTCAAGTTCTTTTCCTTCTCCGTGTAGATTTTCATCATATAAGAAGACAACCTTTGGGAATAATACTGGTTTTTTATTTTCCTTTTTACCTTGACCATTTTTTCTTGTTTCAAGTAAGCACATAGATGCCATTTTTCCAAATTTGTCGGTTGCTAGACCACAAGTTACAGTTATAAAAGGATAGTCGCCACGACTTGATGCAACGGTGTTAAACTTATACTCTAAACCTTGGAAACCTTTTCTAAAATCATTTTCAACATCAAGCATTGCTTGTTTTTCAGCATTTTCTTGAGTTAATCCTAAACTAACATACTTCTCAGTGAATGTTTTAAAACTTCTTTCAGCATAAGGAATTAAAATTTTGTCAATTTGAGGAATGGTAAATCCACCATATTGTTGACTTGCAGCACTTAAAACTATATCGCCAATAACGTCAAAAGCAACATCTAGACTTTTGGGCTCGTTATACCAAAGATTACCCATTTCAAAGCCACCTTTTAAAACATTAGCAACATCAAACAAACAACAATTCATTGTATCCCTTCTAGCGCTCATATCGTGCACATAAATATATCCATCACGACATGCTTGAAGTTCATCATTTGTTAGAAAAAACTTTTTGTATAATTCTTTGTTTAATAAATTAAAAATTAAGCTTCTTTTAGTTGAAACTAATGCACTATCAGAATTACTATTTTCTTTATCGCCAATATACATTATTGCCTGACTCTTTTTATATATTTCATCAAGCATTCTAACAAAGTCTTGTTTGTAGTTTCTATAGTCTTTATAGCTCTTTGCAACTTCTGGTTTAACTAGTTCTAACGCTCCTTCAACAATATTATGCATTACTGGAACAGGAATTTTATCACTATTCATTTCTTTTACTCTTTGTTCAACATAATTACAAATCTCTTTAATTTCCTCATCTGTGAATTTAACGAGAGCTCTATATGCACTTTTGTTAATTGCATTCACAACCTTTTGAATATTAAAATCTTCTAATGTTCCATCTTTTTTTATAATTTGAATCATAATTTCCCCCTTAACTAGTTAAACACAATATCTTGTGATATGGTTTTTCATTGTTTACTAGATATAGTATATTAAAAAGATTTTTATGTCAACAAATTTTATAAATTTTTTTTAATTTTTTTCAAAAAAAAATATTAATTATTTCTTTATAACTAATTTTATCACATAAATTCCAATACTGAAAAAAATAAAAAGTGATAAGTAAAAATATCACTTTTAAATTATATTTTTTTGTATGGTATTATTTTTTGAATACTTGCCTTTCAAGTTAACAAATTATTAAATTAAAGAACACTAAATATCATCTTTGTCAAAATTTCTTTTATAATAAAATAAATATTGTTGTGCATAACCTGATAATTCTTTAAAGTTATCAACTAATTTTTTTCTAATTTCTACTACATTTTCACTTGTTTTATCTGTAAAATAAGAATTATAAACTTTTTTAATCCAAGTATCTACAGGAAAAACATCTAATTTATAAAATCCATAAAGTAAAATGCAATCAGCAACTTTAGGGCCAACACCACTAAGATTTAATAATTTTTTAACGCTTTCTTCTGTTTTTGAGTTTTTTATAAAATCGTAGTCAAAATTTTTAAGTTGTCTAATAACTTTATATAAATATTCTGCCCTATAACCTGCGCCTAATAGTCTAAAATCGTCCACTGTCGCCATTTCAAGCTCTTCAATGGTTGGAAACTCATAATAGTTATATTTTGCGTTATATTTGCCGAATTTTTGACAAATTCTATTAATTATAAGTTGTATTCTTTTAATATTATTATTAGCAGAAATAATAAAACTGATAATTGCTTCAAAAGAATCTTGCTTTAAAATTCTCATTCCATAAATTTTATTTAAAACATCAGTAATGTTGATTTTTTTATTATTTTCAAAAAATGAATTTCTTATTAAATTGCTTTTAATTGTCGAATAATCTGTTTCTAAATCAAAATAATTTATAAAATATTCAACATTAGTGCATTCTATAATAACTTTATCTTCAAAATTTTTAATTTCTGCCCTTTCATTTTTAGAATAAACAACATAATTATCATTAATTTTTTCATATCTAAAAACTTGACCACATTCCAAAATGTGTTCAATATTAAAATCATTTAAACTATTAATAATAATCTTATTATCTTCCGTTATATATTGTTTCATTTTTCTCTCTTCAATATTATTTTAACAATTTATTCATTTTAGAATAAATTATATCGCCTTTCTACAAACCTTTGATTATAATTGTTGTTTACAAACTTTTATAATAATATTTTGTTTAATTTTAACATATAAGCATAATTACACAAAACGATTACAAAAAAAGCAGATTAAATCTGCTCTTAATTAGTCAGCGTAAACTGAAACACATTTTTTATCTTTGCTCTTATATTCAAATTTAACAGTTCCATCAATTAAAGCATAAATTGTGTAATCTTTTCCAAGACCAACATTTTTACCTGGATGGATTTTTGTTCCTCTTTGACGAACAATGATATTACCTGCTAAAACTTTTTCACCAGCATACTTTTTAACGCCTAGTCTTTTAGCAATACTATCTCTACCGTTTTTTGTGCTACCGCCACCTTTGTGGTGAGCAAACAATTGTATATTAATAAACATTGTATTTTTCCTCCAAATTAACAAATTTTCCATATCCTGAAACAATATCGTTAATACCTTCTTTCATTGTGTCTAGAATAACTTCAACTTTTAAGGCATCTTCTTCATCTAATATTTCGGGAATTTCAAAGGATAAATAGCCATCGTCAACAACATAATTAATATCAAGTCCCACAACTTTAATAAGCCCTAACAAAGCTGTTTGAGTTATTGAAGAAACACTTGCACAAATAATATCATTTTCTTCTCGAAAATTTGCGTGACCTTTTGCTATTACTCTTTGAATTTTATTGTTTTCGTTATAAATAAGTTCAACTTTCGTCATTATTTAACTTCTACTAATTTTAAAGTAGTGAAAGGTTGACGATGACCTTGACGTTTTTTAACGTTCTTTTTTGCTTTATAACGGATAACAATAATTTTTGCTTCTTTGCCTTGTTTAACAACTTCACATGTTGCTGTTTTTGTTAAATAAGGATTTCCTGTTTCTACTTTTTTGCCATCAACTAGCATTAAAACTTTTAATTCAACATTATCGTTTACATTAGCATCTAGTTTTTCAACATTGAAAACTTCACCTACAGAAACTTTATATTGTTTTCCACCAGTTTCAACTATACAAAACATTTTAAATTCCTCCTTGCTAAAACTCGCTACGGTAGGTGTGATTAAATCAACTTAATAACCTAAAATATGCGGTACGCGTTTATTATTACACAAATTTAATTTTTTGTCAACAAAATTTTATATTTTTATTTAATATTTTAACATTATTATTTAACCTTGGAAAAATACTCGCTTGTTGCAACAAAACTAACATTAGTGTTAACACCATTTCTTAAAACGTGGTAAGTAACACTGTCCCCTATTCTAATATTTAAAGCTAAATCAATTATTTGATATTGCCTTGTTGTTTTATACACAACGCCATTGATTTCTATTGATTGAATATAATCGTTAACTTCAAATCCAGCCACGCTTGCTAAAGAATTGTTACTTACTGCAATAATCATACTTTTTTCAATAATTTCTGTCTTTTGAGTGCTAACATTGAAAACAGAATAACTATCTTGAATTTCAAGCGATAGTCCAACAGTTATTTTATTCACCCCTCTAAATGTAGTGTTTTCATAGTTAGAAATAATGTTTTCTGCAACATTAACAACAATATCTCTTGGAATTGCATAACCCATATTTTCAATTTCACTATCAACAATTTTAGCATTAACAATACCGATTAATTCACCATTTTTATTAAACAAACCACCACCTGAATTTCCAGAATTAATTGGAGTGTCCACTCTTATTGTTCTAAAGGTTATTTCAGTTTCATTATCTGCTCCTAGCATTGTGAAATATTCACTTTCAACGCTCACTACACCTTCAGTTATAGAAAAACCTTCAGCTTCAGGATTTCCAATTGCTATTGCAGTTTCTCCTACTGTGTAGGAACTGGCTATATTAACCCTTCTTGCATCACTATTTTTAATAATGTCTGAACTGCTAACTTTTAAGACAGCAATATCATAAGTCATTGAACCACCAATATATTCACAAGAAATAGCATCATCACCATAATATACGTCTTGGTAACCTTCAGAATCCAAAATATAATTACCACTGTTATCAACTTTACGATAAACTTCTAAACTTGAACCATATAGAAAAGCGTGAATAACACCTATACCATCTTGATTTTCGCTATCAACATTATAAACGACATGATAATTTGTGATTATATATGCGTCTCCATTCTCTTTATCAAGATTATAAATAACTCCACTGCCAGCACTTAACTCGGTTGTTTTTGTCTTAGTTGACCCCATATAGTAGCCCCAAGCATTATAATAAGGCTCATCATAAATCATTTGAAATTGGCTATAAATCGAAACACTAGACAATAAAGATTGATTAATCGCAATTGTTTTTGTGTCTACATCATCAAAAGAAAGATACTCTTTTAAAAAGTCATTAAAGCTACCCGTGTAACCTTTTTCAACACATTCATTATATATTTGAGTGATTGTTAAGCTTTCAGCATCTTGACCATCAGCACCATTTTTAACAGTAAATGTTGATGTTGTTCCATCAGTGTAATAAATTGTATAAGTGTCCATATAATCATTAGTCGATGTCTTCTTAATATCTTTAATCGTAACTCCACTTAAAAAATTACAACCACTAAAAATTAGCAAAAAACAAGGAAGTATAAAAACCATTAAAACAAAGATTTTCAATATTTTGCTAAAATTATTTTTATTCATATTTTTCCCCTTTTTATTTAATTTTAATTCTAAAAGAAAAAATCTTTAGCGAACTAAAGACTTCCACTTATCTCGCTACAAATATTATATAACTTTGTAGCAATTTTACAAAATATATTTAATTTTTTTTAAAAATTAATTTTCGAAAATACCATCAACAAAATCTTTGGCGTTAAATTCAAGCAAGTCATCCATACCTTCACCAACACCAACAAATTTAACGGGAACTTCAAGGTCTGAGATTATAGGAATTATTATCCCCCCCTTACTTGTTCCGTCAAGTTTTGTTAAAATAATTCCATCAATTCCAACGGCTTCATTAAATAATTGAACTTGACTGACAGCATTTTGCCCAGTGGTTGCATCTAACACTAAAATTTTTTTGTAATTACATTCTGGATATTTATTAGCAACTATTTTTGAGATTTTTTTCAATTCTTCCATAAGATTAACTTTATTATGCAATCTTCCGGCAGTATCAATTAACAAAACATCACTCTTTTTTGCTTTCATACTTTCAACTGCATCATAAACAACGCTTGCTGGGTCTGCACCTTCACTGTGTTTAATAATTTTAACTTTACTTCTTGTTGCCCATTCATTTAATTGGTCGCTGGCTGCCGCTCTAAACGTATCACCAGCAGCCAAAACAACTTCCTTTCCTTTACTTTTAAAGTAATTTGCTAATTTACCAATAGATGTTGTTTTTCCAACTCCGTTAACACCAATGATTAAATATGCAAGAGGATATTCTTCATCTTCATCAAAAATTGATAGTTTTTCAACTAAAATATTTTTTAAAAGTTCTTTTGCTTTTTCGCATTCTTTTATTTTTTCTTTTTTGCTTCTTTCTTTTAATTCTTCAATAATATCATTAGTTGCGTTAACTCCGATATCGCTTGAAATTAAAATAAATTCAAGTTCTTCAAAAAAGTCATCATCTAGCTCGCTTCTTTTAAAGAGTTCGCCTAATTTGAGCGCTAATGCATTTTTGGTTTTTTCTAATCCTTTTTTAATTTTTGAAAATAATCCCATATCTCTCCCTTTGTGAATATTTATTCAATTTTATGAATAATTAATCAATTTCAACATCGTTAAGTTTAACGCTAACGATTTTACTAACACCTTTTTCCTGCATTGTAACACCATACAATCTATCAGCTAATTCCATAGTAGGTTTTCTGTGTGTAATGACAATGAATTGTGTTTCGCTTGAAAATCTGTTTAAATATTTAGCAAAACGACCAACGTTTGCATCATCTAGTGCTGCTTCAATTTCATCTAGCAAGCAGAATGGCATTGGTTTTAGTTTTAAAATTGCAAACAAAATTGCTATTGCTGTCAATGCTTTTTCACCACCAGATAATAATGATAGATTTTTCAAACTCTTTCCAGGTGGTTCAGCTATAATATCAACACCGGCATCGAGAATATCACAGACCTTTTCACCAGTTTCTTCATCTTCTATTTCTGGTTTAACTAAAACAAGTTCAGCTCTTCCACCACCAAACAATTCTTTGAAGACTTTCTTAAAGTTATCATTAATTTTTTCAAATTCGCTAGTAAATCTATTAACCATTTCACTATTTAATTCTTTTATAACCTTGCTTGTGTCTTCTTCAGCCTTTGTTAAGTCAAGAACTTGTTCGTTAAGTGTTTCATATCTTTCTTGAATAACAACACTTTCTTCAATGGCATTAACATTAACATAACCCAATTTATCAATTTCTCTCTTGTTTTTGTTTGCTTCAATCAAACCTTCTTCAAGATTGTAGTTTTCTATTTTGTATTCTAAACTTGATGCATAAGTCAATTCATATTCTTCCCAAATTCTTTCTTGCATATTTTCAAGTTCTGTATCAATTTTAGTTAAGTTTAATTCTTCTTGATTTTTCTTATTTTGCAATTTTACAATTTGATTAGAAAAATTCATTCTATCTTCTTCTAATTCTTTAATATGCAATTGTAAATTTTGTTTATATTCATCCAAACTATCCAATTTTTCTTTAACTGTATTAATTTCTTTTTGACAAGCCTTATAAGTTTCGTTTTGTTTAACTTGTTCTAGTTTGTTTTCCAAACTTTGTTTTTGTGCTGATATTTTAGACAAATTTTCGCTTATTTCTAGTAAGTTTTTGTTCTTTTCTTCAATTTCTTTTTGCAAACGAATTTCATCATTGTTTAAAGCTAAATTGTTTGAATTTATCGTTGCAATCTCAACTCTAAATGCTGTGATTTTTTCGTTATATCTATCTCTTTCTTCTTTCAAGTTCGAAAATTGTTCTTGAGTTTTAGAAATAGCTTCATTTGTGCTTGTTCTGTTTGTGTTAATGCTATTAATTGTTGCTTCAAGTGTAAAAATATCGTTTTCAATAACAGCAATACTTGAGTTTATAGTTTCAACGTTATTTTTATGACTTTCAATAATAGTTTTGCTTTCATCACAAGATTTTTTTAAAGATTCAATTTTTTCATTATTCAACGCTGAATTCATTTCTAATTCGTGAATTTTATTATTATTTTCTTTAATTTTATCTTGTAAAGTTGTGCAAGTATTATCCAAGTTTTCTTTAAGAGTTTTATTTTCTGCAAGTTCACTGTTTAACTTGTTTAAATGCAATTCGATTTCATCAATTTCACGACTTCTTCCTATTAAGTTTGAAACAGAGTTTTTCTTACTACCACCACTAATTGAACCAGCTGGATTAATAATATCCCCATCTAGCGTAACAATTCTAAACGAGTAATTACATTCTTTTGCTAAACTGATTGCAAGTGGCAAATCATTAACAATTACTGTTGCTCCCAGCAAACTTTCAAAAATATTTTGTAGTTTTTTATCAAATTTAATTAATTTGCTTGCTATTCCATAACAGCCATTAATTTTTAATTTTGTTAAATATCTTTCTTCTATTTCTCTTGACTTAACACTTGTTAATGGTAAAAATGTTGCTCTTCCTAATGAATTTTGTTTTAAGTAGTCAATTAAAGAGTTTGCATTTTGCTCATTTTCAGTAACAATATTTTGAATTGCACCACCAAGCGCCATTTCAACGGCTGTTTCATAAATTTTAGGAACTTCCATCAAATTTGCAACAACACCAATGAATTGTTTTTTAAGATTTTGATTTGTTTCACTATGCTTAATTAAATTTTTAACACTATTATTAAAACCTTCCAAATCTTTTTGCATTTCAGTAAGAACTTTTTTACGAGAATCTAAAATCGCAATTGAATTTAATAAATTTCCAATTTTATCTTCAGTTAAACGTAGTTTTAAAAGACTTTCGTTATATTTGTTTAAGCAAGCACTTGTTTCGACTTTAATTTGATTTTTACTAGCTGTCATTTCGTTTTCTTCTTCAATCAATTTTGAAATTTGAGAATTAATTGTTGAATTTTTAATTGTTTCTTCATTTAATAATGTTGTAATTTCATCTAATCTTGAAGATAAGTTTTCTTTTTCAGTAGTTTTTTTACTTAATTCGCTCTTATAATCGGAAAGTTTGCTTAAAGCATTAACCATTTCTCTCTGATTCTCTTCACTTAAATCTTCGCTTTTTGCCAATTTATCAACAATAGAAAGATAATGATTTCTTGCTCCTTCAATTTCTTCGTTTAACTTTGAAATTTTGCCATTATTTTCATCTTTAATTTTTGTTATATTTTCAAGCTCGTTTTTGTAACTAATAATAGATGCACTTATTCTGTTAGTTTCTTCGTTTAAACGATTAATTTCATTAATAACGGCACTCATTTTTTCGTTAATTACTGATGCTTCACTAGAAGATTTTTCTAGCTTAACATTTAATTCAATCATTTTTTGATATAATGCATTTATGTCCTTATCTATGTTTTGTATTTTTTCAAAATTTTCATTATATTTTTTAACTACGACTTCCAAATCATGATTTCTATTATCCAATTCTTCGCTAATTGCTCTAATTTTAATATTAATTGCTTCTTTATTATTGCTTGCATTGTCGTATTGATATATGTAGTTATTAATTTCAGCCTTTTTTAAATTTTCTTTTAAAATTAAATATTTCTTGGCATTTTCCGCTTGATTTTTAAGAGGAGTTAGTTGTCTTTCGATTTCTGCTAAAATATCACGTAATCTAGATAAATTTTCCCTTGTCCTTTCAAGCTTACGACTTGCTTCAACCTTTTTGGCTTTAAATTTTGAAATGCCTGCCGCCTCTTCAAAAATAATTCTTCTGTTTTCTGGTTTAGAATTTACGATTTCATCAACTTTACCTTGTCCAATAATTGAGTAGCCATCTCTACCAATTCCACTATCATGTAATATGTCAATAATATCTTTCAATCTGCAAGGTGTGTTGTTTAAAATATATTCACTATCACCATTACGATATAATTTTCTTGTTATTGAAACTTCATTGTAATCTATATTTAAAGTCCTATCACTATTATCAAGAACCATTGTAACTTCTGCATAACTCAAACTCTTACGATTTTCTGTTCCAGCAAAAATAACATCTTGCATACTTGAACCACGCAAAAGTTTACTACTTTGTTCACCCAAAACCCAACGAATTGAATCGGCAACATTGCTTTTTCCACATCCATTAGGCCCTACAATACCAGTTATTCCACCATCAAATTCAATCACAGTCTTGTCAGCAAAACTTTTAAAGCCAACAACTTCTAGTCGTTTAAAATTCATTTTTTCACCTTATTATATAAAAATACATTTTAGTATATCATATTACAGACAAATTTTCAATTAAAAAATTAATTTTAATAAAAAAAAAGTCACTGAATAGTGACTAAAAACAAAATTTCTCTTTCTTCAAGCATAAAAATAATAATATTTTTATTTTAATAAACATTTTAATTTTTAAATCTTTAAAATACTTATAAATGCTTCACTTGGTATTTGAACTGAACCAACTTGACGCATACGTTTTTTACCTTCTTTTTGTTTTTCTAGTAATTTTCTTTTTCTTGTGATATCACCACCGTAACATTTACTTAAAACATCTTTGCGTAATGCTTTAATAGTTTCTCTTGCTATAACTTTACTTCCAATTGTTGCTTGAACTGGAATTTCAAAAAGTTGCCTTGGTATAATTTCTTTCAATTTTTCTGTAATCGCCTTTCCTCTTTTGTATGCAGATTCATTATGCACAATAATTGAAAGTGCATCACAGCTTTCGCCGTTTAGTAAAATATCTAGTTTAACAAGATTACTTTTTTTGTAACCAATAATTTCATAATCTAAACTGGCGTAACCCCTTGTTCTGCTCTTTAAGCTATCAAAAAAATCATAAATAACTTCATTTAGTGGTATTTCGTATGTTATTTCTACTCTTTTAGGGTCAATGTAGTTAATATCTAGTTGTATACCACGTTTTTCGTTACATAAATCCATTATTGAACCAAGATATTCTGGAGGTGTGTAAACTGTCAGTTTACAAATAGGTTCTTCCATGTAGTCAATTTCTTGCATTTTAGGAAGATTTGTTGGATTCGAAATTTCCAAAACTTCGCCATTTGTCTTATGAACGAGATAATTAACACTTGGTGCAGTTGTAATTATTTCAAGATTAAATTCTCTTTCTATTCTTTCAGTTATGATTTCCATATGAAGCAGACCTAAGAATCCACATCTAAAACCAAAACCTAACGCCTTTGAACTTTCAGGTTCATAAAATAGCGATGCATCACTTAATTTTAGTTTTTCCAAGCAGTCTTTTAACTCTTGATATTTATCTCCAACTGATGGAAAAATTCCACAAAATACAACTGGTTGCACTTCTTTATAGCCATCTAATGGTTTTTCGGTTGGATTATCACACAAAGTTATTGTGTCACCAACTTTTGTATCAGTTACATTCTTAATACTTGCCGTTACATATCCAACTTCGCCAGCTCTTAATATTCCAGTAGAAACCATTTTAGGATTAAAAATTCCAACTTCAACACTGTCAAAAGTTTTATTACTACTCATCATAAGAATTTTATCGCCACTTTTAAGGACTCCATCAACTATTCTTATTAAACATACAGCTCCCTTATAAGCATCATAAAAACTATCAAAGATTAATGCTTTCAAAGGCTTATTAATATCTCCACTAGGCGCAGGAAATGTATCTATTATAGCATCTAAAACCTGATTAATATTTGTGCCTTCTTTTGCACTAATTTGTGGTGCAATTTCACTAGGTAATCCAATTATTTCTTCAATTTCCTTTTTAGTGTTTTCGATGTCTGCACTTGGCAAGTCAATCTTGTTAATAACAGGTAAAATTTCTAAGTTGTTTTCTAACGCCAAATATAGGTTAGCAAGTGTTTGTGCTTCAACGCCTTGCGATGCATCAACAATTAATATTGCTCCTTCACAGGCTGCCAATGAACGTGAAACTTCATAAGTAAAATCGACATGCCCTGGAGTGTCTATTAAATTTAATTCATAATTTATTCCATCTTTTACATAGTTCATTTTTGTAGTTGCAAGTTTAATAGTAATTCCTCTTTCTTTCTCAAGTTCCATACTATCTAAAAGTTGACTTTCCATATCTCTTTTATTAACCGTTCCTGTAAATTCAAGCAATCTATCAGCTAGAGTGCTTTTACCGTGGTCAATATGAGCAACAATACAAAAATTTCTTATATACTTTTGATAATCATTCATATTTTGTATTATATATATATTCTACAAAAAATGCAAGAAAACAAATAAAAATTTAAAAATTGTTTTATTTTTAAAAATTATTTGATATAATAAAATATAAAGGAAATTTTTATGGAAGGAACTTATAATTTTTTAATAGATAAATATATAGCACATCGTGGTTTTCACAACGAAGAAAATCCTGAAAACACATTAGGCGCTTTTAAGCGTGCAATAGACCATGGATATGGCATTGAATTAGATTTGCAACTTTTAAAAGATGGCACAGTAGTTGTTATTCATGACAATAAATTAAGCAGACTTTGTGGAGTTGATAAATATTTGTCAAATTCAACTTATGAGCAAATTAAAGATTTGCACATTTTAAATTCTAACTACACCATTCCAACATTTCAAGAAGTTTTAAATTTCGTTAACGGACAAGTTCCACTTTTAATTGAAATCAAAAACACATTAAAAGTTGGTGAACTAGAAAGTAAAACTTATGATATTTTAAAAAACTACGACGGCGACTATGCTATTCAAAGTTTTAATCCTTACACGCTTGAATGGTTTAAAATTAATGCCCCTAATGTTTTAAGAGGACAATTATCAAGTTATTTCAAAAATGAAAAATTAAATTTTGTAAAGAAAATTCTTTTGAAAAAATTAAAACTAAATAAAATAAGCTCTCCAAATTTTATTAGTTATCACGCAGAAGATTTGCCTAACAAATATTGTAAAAAAACAAATTTACCAATTCTTGCCTGGACAATTAGAAGTCAAGAAGAATATTTGAAAATTATTAAATATGTTGATAATATCATATTTGAAAATTTCGAACCTAAAATCTAATTAAAAAACTCACAAAAGTATAACTAATACAATTGTGAGTTTTTTTTTAACAATTTTCAAATTTAAAAAGATTAATCAATTTTTTAGAGTTTTATTAAAAATTTTTTCGCATAATATCTATGGCAGTTTTTTCAAGTCTAGACACTTGTGCTTGACTTATTCCAACTTCTTCGCTAACCTCCATTTGTGTTTTCCCCAGATAATATCGAAGAAGTAAAATTTGTTTTTCTCTTTTACCTAATTTTTTTAAGGCATCTTTTAATGCAAAGTTTTCGACCCATTCATCTTGATTATTTTTACTATCACTAATTTGGTCCATAACCCTAACAGTTTCACTGCCATCACTATAAACTGGGTCAAATAAACTTACTGGTTCAGTAATACTATCTAATGCAAAAGCTACTTCACTAACTTTTAAATCTAAATCTTTTGCAATTTCTTCCAAAGTGGGTTCAACATTTTTTTCAAGTGTTAATTTTTGACGACTTTGTAAAATTTTATAGGCAGTATCTCTAATGCTACGACTAACACGCAAACTATTATTATCTCGCAAAAATCTTCTTATTTCTCCAATAATCATAGGAACGGCATACGTTGAAAATCTAACATTTAACGAAGTGTCAAAATTATTTATTGCTTTAATCAAACCAACAGTTCCAACTTGAAATAGGTCATCAGGATTGTCAAATCTGTTTGTAAAACGATGCACAACTGATAAAACAAGTCTTAAGTTTGCATTAATGAATAAATCCCTAGCATCCTTATCACCATTTTTTAACTTTATCATAAGTTCATCTAATTCTTTATTCTTTAACTTTGGTAGTTCACTTGTTTTCACTCCACAAATTTCAACTTTACTTGCCATATAGCCTCCAAAGAAAAGATTTGAAAATCTTTTAGATTTATATTTTCCTATTGAAAACTATTTATTCAAAAATTTTTAAATTACTTTGATTATTTCTTTTTTTAGTTTAGAAAGAATTTTTTTCTCTATTCTAGAAATATAACTTTGACTAATACCCAAAAGGTCGGCAACTTCTTTTTGAGTTTTTTCTTCAATATTATTTAATCCAAAACGCAAAGAAATTATTTCCCTCTCCCTTCTGTTTAAGTGCGATACTAATTCTAATAATATTTTTTGTTCACAAGCATTTTCTAAATTTTTTGTAACACTATCATTGTCTAAACTTATAACATCAGCTAAAACAAGTTCGTTGCCATCTCCATCAATATTTAAAGGTTCTTCCAAACTAACTTCGCTTTTTAGTTTTACAATTTTTCTTAAATGCATTAAAATTTCGTTTTCAATGCAACGACTAGCGTATGTGGCAAGTTTTATATTTTTTTCCATGTTGAAATTATTTATCGCCTTAATTAAACCAATACTTCCAACAGAAATCAAATCTTCGACGCTTTCACCTGTGTTTTCAAAACGTTTGGCAATATAAACAACTAATCGCAAATTATGTTCTATTAATGTGTTTCTTGCACTTTCCCTTAATTTCTCATTTTCTTGACCTAGTAAGTTTAATTGTTCAACATAATGTGCTTCTTCTTCACTTGAAAGTGGCGAAGGTAGTGCTTCATTTGTGCACAAATAGTATAGCAATTCACCATCCGTATTAAAATCAAAATTTACAAAATTAGAAACAACTTTTTTTAAAATTTTTAAAACATTCATATAATCACTCCTTGAAAATATTAGGTCCTAATAAGGCGTTATATCCTAATTCATTTATAAATCCTTTTAAAGTTAGTCCAATATATGCATTATTAATTATATGCACATTATTTTCTAAATATATTTCTAATTTATCAATTGAAAAAACTAGTAATCTGTTATTTGTTTGAGAAACCGAAGAAATATTTATTAAATGAACATTTTTAAAGATTTTGTTAATTTTATCCGTCTTGTTTAAAATAATATCAGTAATGCTAACCTCTTTCATTAAGTTTTTTAAAGCGTTATAAGCAACTATAGTAATCGACCTTTTGCTCTCATTGTCTTTTAAAAAATTACCACTATCTAAATACCCTATTACTTCATCAAATTCGTTATTATTAAATAACTTTATTTTGTATATAAAATTGTTTGCAGTTTTCCTTTTATAAAAATTTTTAAATATATTCTTGATGCAAATAAGTAAGAAGAAAATTATTAAAACTACAATCCCTAGTGGCAACGAATAAGTTGTATAATTGTTAATGTTAAAATTACTATCAAAATTAATTAAAACAAATAGACAACATCCTCCAAATAAGAAGGTTAAAAAGATAAAAGTTAAATAAGAAAGTATAAAATCTTTAATTTTATAAAATTTTTTCAAAATCACAACCATTGTTAAACTAACTACGATTTTAAAAACAAAAGATAAAACAATTCCAAAATTAAACAAAGGAGTAATTAAAGAAATAATACTTCCCAGTAAACTTGATAATACCATATTAATTCGTTTAAATTTGGCCTTTAAAATTGCCTTTAAAGACAAAATAATAAATAAATTAATAATAAAGTTATCTATTAAAATTTGTTCAATATATACAACCATCTATTACCACAAATATTTTAACAAAAAAAAGAATGCAAAAAAAAGATTAAATTGTTTAATTTACACTTTATATGTAATAACTGATTCTTCATAAAAAAAAGGACAAAGAAAATTTTCTTTTTTGTCCTCATTTTAATATTTTAACTATTTACTTTGTATGTTCATTATTGTATTTTTTTACTTTTTGTTCAATCCAACGTTGTCTTAAATATTCAATTTCATCAACATCAGTTGTATTTAGATTTTCATAAAATTTGTTATATTTTTTAATTTTAATTTGTGGATGTTTTTCTAGTAATTTCTCCAATACCCTTATGTCTGTGTTAACTGGAACTAAAATTGTTTTTAAAGATGCGCAATTATCTAAAGCAGAAGAATCTATTTCATTAACAGCACCATTAAATTTAATTGTTTTTAATTTATTACAATAATTAAAAGCATTTCTTTCTATTTTTTCAACATTTTCAGGAATTTCTATTTCTTCTAATGATAAGCACAAAGCAAATGCATTTTCATCTATCACTTTTAAAGATTTTGGGAGTTCAATTTGTTGCAAATTATAGCAATCTTTAAAGCACATTTCAGGTATTACTTCAATTTTTTCAGGTAAACTCACAAGTTTTAAATTTGTTCTATTTTCAAATAATTTTTTAGGCAAATTAGATATATTTTTAGGCAAAATTACTCTTTCAAGATTTGTGCAGTTAACAAATAAATCTTCTTCTAAACTTTCAACGTTTGTTGGAAAAATTAATTCTTCAAGTTTGCCACAAGAATAAAAAGCAAATTTGCCAACACTTTTAAGTGTTGATGGTAAAGAAATTTTTGTTGTATTAACACAATTCATAAAAGATTTATCTAAAATTTTTTCAATACCTTCTTGAATTTCAATCTCTTTAATTTCTTTTTTATCTATCAAATGAAAATTTTGTCCATTACATTCTTTTGTTGAACCATAAACTGTCATTTTACCTGTTTTTCCATTAAAATTAAATTCCATTTTTTACTTCCTTTTATTTAATATTTTCATCATTATTTTTATTAAATTGCTTCTCTTTCTTTTTCCATAAATTTTTTAAGTATGGTTCCATGCCATTTTTATTTGATTGTCTTATTTGTTCATATTCTTCATTAAAAATTTTTATTTTCACTTTAGGATATTCCTCATGTAATTGTTCAACAATCTTATCTGATATGCCCTTTTCAACAACTATTTGACTAAGATTAGGGCAATCTTTAAAAACATCTTTTTCAAAACATATTAAAGATTTTGGTAAATACACGCCATGCAGATTTTTACACTTTTCAAAAGCATTAGAGTTAATCGTTGTAACATTTGGTGTTATTTCGATTAATTGTAAATTACTACAATTAGAAAAAGCATACTCTTCAATTTGTTTAAGCGAATTAGAAAATGTAATACTTTCAAGTCCTTCACAATCACTAAATGCAAAATTTTCTATAACCGTAACTTTATCAGGCAATTTAATTTCTTTCAATGAAACACAATTACTAAATGTTTTACTAGAAATTGTCTCAAGATTTGTTGGTAATGAAATTTTTTCTAGACTTATGCAATCTTTGAAGGCTTCAGCTTTTATAAAAAATATGTTATCAAAATGATTAATTTCTTTTAAAGATGAACAGCCTTTGAATGCCTTTTGGTTTATGTAAGACACAAAATATGGCAAATCAATTTTTTCTAAACTAGTGCAATATGAAAAGGCAGAAACACCTATTTTAAATAAAAATTTTGGTAAGACAATATTTTTTAGACTTTGACAACCTTGAAAAACACTCGCTTCAATTTCCTCTATACCATTTGGAATTATAACATTGTCTAATCTTTTGCATTGAAAAAATGCAGCTACATCAATTTTTTTCAACGAATTTGGCAAATCAACTTTCTTTAAACTATTACAATTTGAAAATGCCACATTATTAATTTCTTTAAGTTTATTAGGCAATTTTATCTCTTCTAGTAATTCGCAAGATGAAAAAGTCCCCTTTTCAATTTTATGTAAACGATTAGGTAGTTTTACTTTTTTTAATTTCTCACATTTAAAAAAAGCTTCAAATCCAATCTTTTGGACCGACTCTGGAACTTCAATTTCTTCAAGAGATTTACAGCCCGAAAACGCTCCTCTACAAATATTTTTCAATGTTTGTGGTAAGTTAACCTTAACTAGGTTTGGGGATTCTTTAGCACCCGAATAAAAAACCTCGATTCCTTCTTGCAAAACAAGTTCTTTAACATTATTTTTTATCTCTTGTTTAAAATCAAAATCATCTTGAGTGTTTTTTTCATAACTATAAATAGTTAAAATCCCTTTTTCAACATCAAAATTATAAATCATAGATTTTCTCGCTATTTTTAAATATAATAAATAGTAACATAATTGTTAATTTAAGTCAATAACAAAATTAAAAAAAGTGCATTAAGCACTTTTACATAAGTTTTAAATTAAATTGAGCATTAAGTTTCGACAAGACCTTAATTGCATTGGTTGATAAACTAATTTTAGGGAATATTGTGCCATTTGTTTGTTTAATAAATAAATCTAAAACACAATAGCCATTGTTTTCATTTAAAATCTTTAAAATTGCATCTTCTTTACCAATAAAAACACGCAAAATTGTTGCTACAGCAATTTCTGTTTGTGGTTCATCTGCAACATTTGTCGAAATTTGAAAGAATCCGTGTCCTTTAGGGTTCAAAGGACTAACTACGGCATCTTTTTTCAAAACAATTTTACTTGGATTCACGCCAATCATTCTACCAAGCACACTTGGTTCAAAATCACTATCAAAAAAGAATGTGAACATGGCTTGACTTTTTGCATACTTAATTTTTTCGCTCATAAACTTTCCTTATTTTCCTTTAATTCTTCTTAAAAATGGTGGAATATCAGCATCTACTTCTATTCTTGATGAGTTTTCAACAGGTTTTGAAGCATATTTAACTTCTTCAGTTACTTCTTCTTTTTGTGGATATAGTGGGCTTAATTTTGGTCTTTGTAAAGTAATATTTGGGTCATCATTTTTACGCATAAAGTTATCATAACTTGATTTAATTGGGTCTTCTGTCGTTGTTTTCTTATCAAAACTTCCACCATTAAATCCAGTAGCTATTAAAGTAATTTCTACTTCGTCACTCATATTAGCATCAATTGCAGCACCAAAAATAATGTTACAATCTGGGTCAACAACTTCTTTAACTAAATCAACAGCTTGATAAATTTCTCCAAGTGGTAAATCAACATCACCTTTAACATTAATTAAAACGCCAGTAGCGCCACTAATTTCAGTTTCTAAAAGTGGGCTGTAAACTGCATTTTTAACTGCTTCAATAATTTTATTTTCACCTTTGCTTTTACCAATTCCCATATGAGCAAAGCCTTTGTTTTTCATAATTGTTCTAACATCGGCAAAGTCAAGGTTAATTAAACTTGGAGTTATAATTAAATCACTAATTCCTTGAATACCTTGTCTTAAAACATCATCTGCGTATCTAAATGTGTCTAAAACTGAACCTTTAGGCATAACTTCCAATAGTTTATCATTAGGAATGATTACTAAAGTATCTACATATTTTTTTAGATTTTCAATTCCTCTTTCAGCATTTTCTGCACGACGTTTACCTTCAAATGCAAATGGTTTTGTAACAACAGCAACAGTTAATATACCCATCTCTTTTGCAATTTGTGCAACAACTGGAGCGGCACCTGTTCCTGTTCCACCACCCATACCAGCAGTGATGAATACTAAATCTGCCCCACTTAAAGCATCCATAATTTCTTGTTTGCTTTCTTCAGCAGCTTTCATTCCAACATCTGGATCTGCACCTGCACCAAGACCTTTAGTTAACTTTTCGCCAATTTGAATTCTAGTTTCAGCCTTGTTTGTTAAAAGGGCTTGTTTATCTGTGTTAATCGCACAAAATTCTGGGCCTTTAAATTCATAATTAATCATACGATTAACTGCATTAGAGCCACCGCCACCAACACCCATAACCTTAATTTTTGCCACTGTTGTTATTTGATCGTTATACATATTTTTCTCCTTTATTTATTAAATAATTTTTGAAATAAATTTTTCTTAATGCTTTTTTCTTGTTTTAATGAAATATCTAATAAAGATAAAATACTAGAATAATGTGGTCTGTTCATTTGAGGAACGCTTGGAGCAATATAATCTATATTTTTCCCTAATTGTTTACCAAAATAGTCTTTTGCGCCTTTTAAATAGTTAATTCCACCACCTGTTATTAAAATTGGAACAAAAGGTTTATTTTGAAGATTAAATTCGCTGGAATTAAATATTTTGTTGAATACTTCACAAAACATATCTAACCTTGCAAGTATAATTTCATTTACAAGTTTACAAGAAACAGGTTGAACTTTATCATTTACCGTAACTTCGTAAAAATCATCATCAGTTGCATCTAAACTTAAAACAACTTTCTTTTTCAAATTTTCAGCTTGAGTAAAACTTAACTTTAAGCACTGGCAAAGGTCACCAGTAATATGACCACCACCCATAGAAAAAGCTTTCAATGCAATTAATCCATCACCTTTAATTAAGCTAACACTTGTTGTGATATAACCACAGTCAATTAGAATTAATCCATTATCTCTCATTTCAGGTTCTGTTAGATACAATGCTTCAGCCAAACTTGAAGAAATAAAGTCTATTTCATAAATATTAATTTCGTTTAATATTTTCGAAATTAAGTCTATAAAACTTTTATCAGTCAATATGTATGAAATTAAAATATTTAACTTACTAGTTACTTCCCCAACAGGGTTTTGAACTTTTCTGTTATCATCTAAAATAAAATAAATTGGACTGCGATTTATAACGAATGAATTTTCTGGGAAATTTTGACTTGAATCAAAAATTTCAAAAATATCACTGTCTTTAACTTTTTTTCTTTTAGGAAAAGTTACATTAACTTCTTTATTAACACAGTAAGAAAATTCACCTGGAACAGATATATATATTTTCTTAATTTTGTATCTTAAATTTTCTCCTGCTTTTTTAATGCTTGTTACTATGGCATCTTTCAAACTTTCCACACTAAAAAATTCACCATTACTAAAGCCATCATAATTTTCTTCTGCACTGCTTTTAATGTTGAAAGTATTATTAATTCCTTTTTCTGCTATCATAACAGATATTTTAGATGAACCAATATCTAAAACTGCTGTTTCATAATGTGCCATATAATCACCTGTTTAAATTATATAATTAAAAAATATTTAAGTCAATACAAAATTAAAAATTTTATACCATTTTTTGTAAATAATTAAGAATATTATAATAAAAAAAACGCCCAAATGCAAGCGTTTTTTATAAAAATTAAAAAAAATGCATAAATATACCAAAATTGCATATACCCTATTTTTCATTTAAAGAATTATCTTTATCACGTAATTTAGTGAATTTTTCTTTAAGTTTTCGTTTTACATAATTATGCAATTCTTTATCATTTTTGTAATATAG
The DNA here is from genome assembly GCA_051889995.1 of Christensenellales bacterium. Taxonomy (GTDB): domain Bacteria; phylum Bacillota; class Clostridia; order Christensenellales; family UBA1242; genus UBA7868. The sequence continues at coordinate 165,220 of JBJFDL010000003.1, read as the reverse complement.
TTCCTCTTTTGTATGCTTAATTGCCTTGCATAAATCATTACAAAATTTTAATTCTTTACTCTTACCTTTAAAATCATCTTTAAATTTTAAAATTTCCATATTGTTGTAATCATATCTTATCATAACGTTAGACGAAGAAAGCAATATGTTTATAAAAAGTTCATCTGGTTTATCATAGTTCTCCAATACATTAGTAATTCTTCTAGAAATTGTCACTTCATAATTATTATTATTTTCATAGTATGACTCACTAACATAATCGTTTGAATTATGATATAAAACATATTCAATACCTAAAATACCAAAATTCAAAATTAAAACAACATCATTGTTATCTTTACTTTTAAATTTAATCATTGGATGAAGTTCATCTTTTTCTCGTTTTTTAATTTCCAAATTTAAATTAGAAATGTCATAACCTAATGGTTGCCAAAAATCAATAAATATCTCTTCTATTCTCTCTTTATCAAATTGATTGGCTTTAATTTTTGGAGTATTTTTTAAAATAAAGTCATCAATGTATTTGTTTGTTAAAAGCATTATTTTACTAAACATTTACCACCCTTTTGTATTATTAAAAACATTTTATCACAATGTTTTTTACCTGTCAATAACAATCAAAAGACAATGTTTCAATTTAAAACTTTTTAGCATAAAAAAGGAGCCGTAAGCTCCTCTAACTACTATATGTGCAAAAAACCTTGTCGCTTGTGTTAATATCTACAGTTAATCTTCCAGAAGTTTTATCTGTTAATTCATCATACACACTTAATGCTAAAGTGAATTTTTCTTGCAATCTCAAATCTGCTTGTTTAATAACAATTTCTGTTCCAGAACGCATTTTTATATAACAACTTCCGTTGCTTTCATAATTTAAAGCTATGTTTTCAAAATTAGCTTTTAACAAATTTGTGTTTTGATTGTAACATAATAATTCATTTGCTAATTGCTTAATTAATTGTGAATTGTTTGTTGTAACAAAATATCCCGCATCAGTATTTACAATTTTTTCGTCACTTTCTAGTAGAATAGCATTTTCATAAGTGTTTGTGTATGATGTTAATTTATTTAAAACCTTCAATTCACTATCAACAACTAAATATGATTTAAAAGTATCATTTTCATAACCTTTAATAACAAATAATTCGTTTCTTTCAATAGCATTTATAACTAATGTGTTTGGAAATTTAGTTTCTATATTCACAACTTTTAAGTATGGATTTTGATTTTCTAACTTATTAACATATTTGCTTTTATTAATAAAAAAGATACTTTGGCTTAATTTAAAATCTCCACTTTCAATGATCTCTTCTTCCTTATTTGTTAAATTTATTGTGTTAGACATAAAATTAATTTCAACACTTTTTAAACAAAAAACTGTGCTACTTAAAACAACAATTAGCACAATGATTGTTAAAATAGTTATTAAAATTGTTAAACTTTTGTTCTTCATTTCACTCCACAAGCTTTATATTTGCATTAATTGAGTTCAGTTCATCCATTAAATTTTCATATCCACGATTAATATGATGAATATTATCGACAATTGTATAGCCTTTTGCTGTTAATCCTGCAATTACTAATCCTGCTCCTGCCCTTAAATCAGTCGCAGAAACTTCTGCACCACTTAAACTTTCTACTCCCATAATAATTGCCGTTTTGTCTTTAACAACAACATTTGCGCCCATTTTAATTAATTCAGGAATATGCTTAAAACGCCCCTCAAATAAATTTTCAGTAACAATATTAGTTCCTTTAGCTGTTGTTAAAAAACTAACTAATTGTGGTTGTAAATCAGTTGGAAAACCGGGATATGGCATTGTTTCAATATTAAATCCATTTAGCTTAGAACCAACTTCTATTAGTATTTTATCATTTTTTATCTGCAAATTGCAAGCAGTATTTTGTAATTTATTTAATAAACTGTGTAAATGTTTAGGTAAAACATTACAAATTTCGACTTTCCCCCCACAGCTAGCAACAGCAAGCAAATAAGTCCCTGCAATTATTCTATCTGGAATGGGAGTATAAGAAATTTCGTTCATTTTTGTTAAGTCACTTTTTTCAACAATAATTGTTTCCGTTCCAGCGCCCTTAATTTTTGCACCCATTTTTTTAAGAAAATTTTGTAAATCTACAATTTCAGGTTCTCTTGCACAATTTCTAATTATTGTTTTACCCTTTGCACCAACTCCTGCCATCATTAAGTTTTCAGTTGCACCAACGCTTGGGAAATCAAGTATAATTTCACTTCCGTGCATATTTTCACCATTGCAAATTAAATATCCGTGCTCTTCTTTTATTTCAACATTTAGTGCTTTTAGTCCTTTAAGATGTAAGTCTATAGGTCTGTTGCCAATATTACACCCACCTGGAAAAGCAATTTTTGCCCTTTTCATTTTTGTAAGCATTGGCCCTAACATAAATATTGACGAACGAATTTCTTTAGTTAATTCATTTGGAATATATGTATTATTTATATTTTCGGTATTTATAATCGTCTTGTCATCAACTCTTCGTATTTTGCAACCAATATGAGTTAATATTTTTTCCATATTTTCAATATCTGTAAACAATGGTAAATTATTTAACACAACTTCTTTGTTGCATAAAATAGCCCCTGCTAAAATTGGCAGGGACGCATTTTTGCTAGATTTTACACTAATTTGACCCTCTAATTTTCTTTGTCCAAAAATTTGATATTTACTCATACTTTAGTGTATGAATATTTATCTTTATATGCTACAAGATTTTCTAGAACAATTGTTACAAGTAAAGCAACATATTTTTGGCTTTTTTAAAAGTTTAATTAAAGCATTAAATGCCACAATTATTAAGACAAAAATTAAAAGAGATAGAAATATTGATAAAAAATTTAATCCAGAAAACAATATAAGCATTTTATTAAAAATGAAAGTTATTAAATAAGCAACAGCAAGTTGAAGAACAATGGCAAATAACGTCCATTTAACTCCAATTTCTTTTTTATACACAGCAAGTGTTGTGATGCAAGGAACATACAACAGAGAAAAAACTAAAAATGAAAAGGCGCTAATTGGATTAAAACATATTGCAGATGCTGGATTTAAAATCGATTGAGATAAACTATTTGTGCTTGAGTTAATGCTAACACGATTTATAATTGCCATAGTTGACACAATAATTTCTTTAGCTATAATTCCACAAATTAAAACGCAAACTACTCCACTAGATGCAAATCCTAGTGGCTTAAAGATTGGTAAAAGAAAATTTCCAATACAATTTAAAATACTATTTTCATAATTATTATCAGTTATAAATTTAAAGTTTGTTGTCCAGTTTTGTAAAAACCAAATAATTATTGAGAAAGTGAAAAGAACACTTGAAACTCTAATTAAAAATTCTTTTATATTTGAATGTATAACTTTGTAAATACGTTTAATGTTTGGTATTCTATAAGCAGGCATTTCCATTATAAAACTTTGTTCTTTGCTCTTTAAAATGGACTTTTCTAGGATAATGCTTAATAATAAGGAAACTAAAACGCCAAGTAGATATAAGAAAAAAATAATTAATATATTATTATTAAAAAATGTTCCTATAATTACACTATAAATTGGGATTTTTGCTGAACAACTCATAAAACCAGATAACATTACAGTTTTTATTTTGCTATTTTTATCTTCTAATGTTCTGCTAGACAAAACTGCCGTTGCATTACAACCAAATCCCATTAATAAAGTGAAAATTGCCCTACCAGACAAACCAATTTTTGAAAATATATCTTCAAAAGTAAAGGCTAATCTGCTTAAATACCCAGTATCTTCCAACAAAGATAAGAAGAAAAACAATAAAACAATTTGAGGTAAAAAACTTGCTAACGTTATAAAAACTGAAAAAACGCCTTTTTCAAAAAAAGATAGAATAAAACTTGAATTTGTTATTTTTCCAAGCAAAAACATTGACGGTGAAATTAGAAACTTTTCAAGTAAACCCGTTATAAAATCACTCAGTATTGGCCCCACACTAGAAAATGTTATAAAAAAAATTAAAAATATTATTCCAAGAAAAATTGGTAAAGCCCAAAATCTATTCAAAATTACTTTATCTAATTTGCTGTATCCATAAACTTTGTTGGCATCTTTTTTAAGGCATTTCGAAAGAATTTTGTCAATGTAATCATATCTTAAGGAAATAACTTTTTCCTTTAAATTTAAATCTTTTATTTGCTTTATTTGTTGATTATTTAAGTTTAATTGTTCAAAAAAGTATTCATCTTGTTCAAGAAGTTTAACTAAAATAAAATCTTCTTTTAAACCTGAAATGCCGTTTAAATTATTTTTAACAATTAGCTTAACTTTTTGTAGTGGTAAATCTCTATAATATGGGCAATCGAAGTCGTTTTTAAAATTATCATCAAAAATTTGATTAACCTCATTCTTATTTTGACAATTAATTAAACAAACGCTCGTCTTTAAACATTTTGATAGAAGTTTTTGGTCAATTTCTATATGGTTTTTCTTTAATTCGTTAGCAAAATTTAAACACAATTTTACTCTTTTTCCACTTTCAAGAAGTTGCAAGGTTAGATATAAATTTCTCACTAAATTATTACTATCAATTAAATTTATAAAATTTTCATTTCCTTGGTAAAAATAATCTCTCGCAACGCTTTCTTCATAAGTAAAAGAAGTTAAAGAATATAATCCGGGCAAATCAGTTATTATATGGGTTTGTCCATTCAAAACAAATTCTTTTTCCTTAAAATCTACAGTAACTCCATGCCAATTGCCAACATGCTCATTTAATCCCGTTAAACTATTTAAAAAAGTCGTTTTACCAACATTAGGATTTCCACACAAAACATATTTCATACTTAACTCTCCTTGCTTAAAATTACTTCAATCATATTGACAGCACTTTCCCTTAATGCCAGAACAAAACCACGAATTTCAATTAAAAAACTCTTTTTTAAACTTGAAATATTTAAAATTCTAACAAGTGTCCCCTTAGAAAAACCTAACTCCATAAGTCTGGTCTTAACCTTTAAATTACCAGTAATTCCAACAACGTAGGCAGATTGCCCAATTTTAAGTTGCGACAAAATAATCTTTTTTTCTTGCATACTTTATTCTATTTAATATTTTTATAAAATATGAAGATATTTAAAATTTAATTGATATTTAATCATTATTTATTTGGATTTTATTACCAATAAAAAATGTAATAAAAAGTCGAAAAAAAACTAAAACTAAAATTGTAAAGAAAAGACCTTAACCATAAAATTTAAAAAATTTTATCAAATTTTCTTTACAATGTTATAGGAGGTGAAAACTATTATGATAAGAAAGAAAAATGCAAGCACTAGCACACATAACTGTTCAAATTGTTCAAATAATGCTAGTAGAAGCAAAACAGCAACTAAATCTAATCAAGTAGAAACTTCTAGAAGCGCTGGAAAAAGATGTAAATCTAATTCAAGATGCAAAACAAATTCTAGAAGCAAAAGTTGCAAATAGTTTTCAAAGAAAAAGAGAAAGTATCAACTTTCTCTTTTTTTTAAAATATAAAAAATAGTTATTATAGAATAACTATTTTAATTATAAACACTTATACTTTTTTATTATTCAATAGAAATTAAGTAATAATAAACTGGTTGTCCACCAAAATAACAAGCAACTTCAATGTTAGGGTATAGTTCTTGCAACCTTTGTTGTAATATTTGAGCATCTGCTTCGCTAACATCTTCGCCAAAAAATAAAGTTATATTATAGTTATCTTCAGTGATTATTTTGCTAATTAAACTAATTACCGTGTCAGATACATTTTCACCTTTAGTTAAAATACAACTATCAGTTAAACCAATGAAGTCATTTTTAGAAATTTGTATTCCATCTACGTTTGTGTTTCTGACAGCATAAGTTACACTTGCCGATTTAACCATAGATAAGGCTTCGTTCATTGTTTTTTCATTTTCTTCAACACTGGCATCAAGGTTAAATGCAATGCAAGCACTCATTCCTTCAGGAATGTTTTTAGAAGGAATAACAATTAAGTTTTTAGTTGTTAGTTGTTTTGCTTGTTCGCACGCTAAAATAATATTTTTATTGTTTGGTAAAACAAAAATATTTTTTGCATTAACTTGTTCAATTCCCTTTAAAATGTCATCAGCACTAGGGTTCATTGTTTGACCACCTTCCAAAACGTAGTCTACACCAACATCTTTAAATGTTGAAACTAGTCCTTCACCAGCACAAATTGCGATAATACCAAATTCTTTTAATTGTTCTTGTTCTCTTTGTTTTCTAATTTCTCTGTTTTCTTCAAGCATATTTTCTATTTTTAAGTTAAATAATTCACCAAGTTCTAATCCATATGCCAATGCTTTATTTGGTTCATTTGTGTGAACATGAACTTTAACAAGACTTAAATCGCCAATACAAATTACAGAATCACCAATTTCCATAAGTTTTTCTCTTAATTTATCTATATCGCTTTCTGTTGTCTTTTTATGCATTTGAATTACCATAAATTCTGTGCAATATGCAAATTCAATATCACCCAAATCCATTAAACTTATTTCTGCATTAGATTTAATGACTTGTTGTGGTTTTGCATCAAGTTTAATTTCTAAAGAATCTTCGTCAACTAAAAGTTTGTAAAATCCAGTGAAAATAAGCATTAAGCCTTGTCCACCACTGTCAACGACGCCTGCTTTTTTCAAAACAGGAAGCAAATCTGGCGTAGATTGCAATGCAATTTCACCTTCGTCTAAAACGCCTTTTAAAAATTCTTCAATTTCAATGTTCTTTTTAGATAGCCTAGTCGCTGCTTGACTCATCATTCTAATTACTGTTAAAATTGTGCCTTCCTTTGGCTTTGTAACAGCATTATATGCCACTTCTGCACCACTGTTAATTGCTTTTGCAAAACTTTTAACCGTAATTTCTTTTTCTTCACTTAAAACAGAACAAATACCTTTTAAAATTTGTGATAAAATGACGCCAGAGTTACCTCTTGCACCTCTCAAAGCACCTTTTTGCACTGCTTCACATAAACTGTCCAAATTGTTGTTTGGACAAGCATTTAATTCTTTAACTGCACTATTTAAAGTTAAGCTCATATTTGTTCCCGTATCTCCATCTGGCACAGGAAAAACATTTAAACTATCAACATAACTTCGATTATCTTCTAAAACCTTTCCACCTGCTAATATCATTTTTCTAAAGGTGGCACCATTTATACTTTTTTGCATTTGCAAAATTTCCCCCTAATATACAAAAAAGCCGTTAAACCCTTATGCCAAGAACATTGACATTTACTGTATCAACAATCATTCCAGTAAATTTCTCTACGAAATATTTTATTGAACTCTTTAAGGATTCAGCAACGGCATTTATAGAAACGCCATATTTTAATATGACGAATAAATCAATATAAATTTTGTTATCTACTGTTAAAACCTTAACACCTTTACTTGCGTTCTTTTTCTTGAAAAGTTCGTGCAAATTGTCGCTAAACTTATTAGCGACCAAATCTATGACACCATAACAATCTAAAGCAATTTTACCACATACGCTTTCAAGTGCTTCATCTGCTATATAAATTTTACCATAAGAATTTGTTGTGTTTACAGACATACCCTCTCCAAGATTGTATTATCAAATAACAATACAATTATATATTACACAATTTTTTTGTTAAAATCAATATTTTTTTGATAATTTAAAAATTTTTTTTATTTTTTATTTAAATTTATAAAAATACTTGCAATATTTGTTTTTTTATGTTAAACTATCTAAGTTTTAAATGATATCTAATCAAAGGAGTTAATTATATATGAGCAGAGTTTGTAGTATTTGCGGCAAAGGCAAAATGAAAGGCAATTTAGTTAGTCACTCAAACATTAAAACTAATAAACATTATGATGCTAACCTACAAAAAGTTAAAGTTGAAGTAGATGGCACAACAAAAAGTCAATATGTTTGCACAAAATGTTTAAAAACATTAAAAGACTAATTTTTAAGTGAGTTAAATCCTCACTTTTTTGTTGCTCCCGTATGGGAGTTTTTTTATGCCAAAATTTTCTCGCTTGTCCAATCAATAAAGATTCTTTCCTTTCACCACAAGATGCGAAATTATTAAACAAGCAAAAAAGGAGCTAATACCCCTTTTTACCCCTTTAATTGCTTATGAAATAGTAATTTTAATAATGGAACAATAACCCTAGGTGCTTTAATACAAATAATCATATAATCCCCCTAAAACAAGTATATGTTTATTCCTTCAATTTGGTTATTAATTCTCTTTTGTTTTTACTTCTTTTAAATGCACCACCAACAACGATAATATCTACTCCTAACTTTTTTAGTTTAGAAACATTATCTAAATTAACTCCCCCATCAACTTCAATTAATGTATTAGGGAATTTTTGTCGTGCTAATTTAATTTTATCAAATGTGCTTTCAATGAATTGTTGACCATATTTCCCAATTTCAACACTCATAATCAAAAGCAAATCGAAATAGTCTTTTAAAAACTCAATTTCTTCAATTTTTGTGTTTGGCATAATAGATAGCCCACTAATTCTATGATTTCCACGAATTAATTTTAAGGTTTTAATTAATTCTTTTTTATCTTTAAAAGCTTCGTAATGAACAGTAAGAATATTTGTGTTTGCATCTAAATACGATTGAATAATTTTACTTGGTTCATTAACCATTAAATGACAATCTAGCAATAGTGTTGTTTTAGCATCTATTTTTTTAATTGTTTCATAATTAAAAGTTTTATCTTCAGTTAAACTTCCATCCATAATGTCTAAATGAAGAAAATCACACTTACTATCTATAATTTCTTTTAAATTTTCTAAAATTTCTTCTTTATAAATTAAACTTGAAACCGAAACTTTAATCATATCTTTTTCTCCACAAATCATCACATTCCATAAAAATCAATTTATATCTTTCATATCTGTTTTTATCAATATCTTTTCCAACACTTTTAATCACACCACATTTATTTTCGCCCTCATAAATATGATTACAATTTTTATAAACGCATTCACAATTATTAAATTCATTATAACAATTTTTAATCTCGTTTGGATTCATATCACTAAATTCAATTTTAGAAAATCCTGCAGTATCTAAAACAAATGTTTCGTTATTTATCACTAACAATTCTGCGTTTCTCGTTGTGTTTTTACCCCTCATTATTTTATCGCTAAGTTTTCCGACTTCACCTGTGTGATTAAACAAAACATTAATTAAACTTGTTTTTCCCGTTCCACTTTGACCAGCAAACGCTGTTATGTTTCCCAAAAGCATATTTTTGAGTTCATCAATATTAGTCTTTTCTTTACTAGAAACAAATACTCTTTCTATATTAGAATTAAGATATTCTTTTTCAATTATTTCTTTTATGTTTGATTTTAAATCACACTTATTAACGACCAAAATGGGCTTAATTTTGTTCATAATTGCATTTATTATTAATTTATCAATTAAAACAAAATCTGGCTCAGGTTCGCTCGATAATACGATAAAAATTTGAGTAATATTTGTAACAAAAGGACGGATTAATTTATTTTTTCTTTCCATCACTTTTTTAATAACAAAATCTCCCCCAACCTTATCAAATTCAACAAAATCTCCAACAAAAATATTGCCGAGATTCTTTACTTTTTTTTGTGAAAAACAATTATAGTAAACATCATCACTAAACACAATAAAAGTATTATTATTAATCTTACAAACCCTTCCTAAAATTTTAATTATCTCCTTTAAAATGCATATTCAATTTGATTTATTTTATTTTCTAAAACTTCTATAACATCAAAGCGTATTTTACAATTAAGCAACTTATTCTGTTTTAAAAAGAAAGTCGCCGTTTGTCTAATTTTGTTTTGCTTTCTTAAATTTACTGCTTCACTAGGTAAACCAAATGAAGCACTAGAACGTGTTTTTACTTCAACAAAAACATATTCTTCATTTTTAGGATAATAACAAATTATATCAATTTCACCAATAGGATTTTTATAATTTTTACTTATTAATTTATATCCCTTTTTCTTTAAAAATTTAACAGCAAGAATTTCTCCCCTTGCTCCCAAAACCGCATCATTCATATAAACCTACACAAAATGTTTTATAAATGTATCTCTGTGAATAGGACATTTACCATATTTTTTTATTGCTTCTATATGAGCTTTAGTTCCATATCCTTTATGTTTTTCAAAAGAATATTCAGGATAAATTTGAGCCATTTCTACCATTAATCTATCACGAGTAACTTTTGCTAAAATGCTTGCACAACCAATTGAGTAACTTAAATAATCGCCCTTAATTAAAGGCAAAAATTCACATACTAAGTTTAATCCTTTAACTGCATCAATTAAAGCAAAATCTGGCTTAATTTTTAATCCATTAATACACTCTTCCATTCCTTGTTTTGTTGCTTGCAAAATATTAATCTCATCAATAACTTTTTCACTAACAATAGATATTTTATAATCTATTGCCTTTTCTATTATTTTATCAAATAATTCATCTCTTTTCTTTTCGGTTAATTTTTTGCTATCATCAACACCGTCAATTAAATCATCTATCGGCATAATAACGCTTGCGACAACAACTGGACCAGCAAGTGGGCCACGACCTGCCTCATCACAACCAGCAATCATTTTATAACCTTTTTGTTGATATTCCTTTTCATATTTTAATTTATCTATATAATCTTTTTCTTTCATAAATTTTCTCTTTTGTTTAATCTAATATGATTTTTCCCAATCTACCCTTTCTGAAATCATCCAAAATTGCTTTCGCACATCTCTCATAATCATATTCTTTATTTTTCATAAAATAGCCACGTTTTTCACAAATTTCTTCATAAATTTCAATTGTTTGTTTATCTTTAGTATCGACATTATATCTTTGCAAAAATAAAGAAGCATATTTATCTTTTAATTCGTCTATAAAATCATAGCATAAGTCAGTTAAAATTAAAACCTCATCTTTAATGCTTCCAATGTATGCAAGATGATTAGCAACATTTTTATCATCAAATTTTGGCCATAAAGTGCCTGGTGTATCTAACAACTCAATGTTACCATCAACTTTTACCCATTGAATGTTCCTTGTAACTCCTGCTTTATTCCCTGTTTCAGCTTTATTTTTTCTTGCAAAATTATTAATAATTGTGCTTTTTCCAGTGTTTGGAACGCCTATGACCATAACTCTTAAAGGAATATTTATTCCTTTTTCTTTATTTCTAATTAATTTTTTAATCATTAACTCATTTATAGATGTAATGATTTGCTTATAGGCATTAGGCTTTGTGCCATCTAATATCGTGTAACGAATATTCTCTTTTTCTGCATCAAATTTACTGGTAAATTTAGATAGTTCATTAACATTAACAAAATCACATTTATTAAAAATAAAAACAACTGGTTTATTGGAAATAATTGTTTCAAATTGTGGATTTAATGTGCTGTTAGGAGCACGACTATCCAAAACATACAAAACAACATCAACAAGTTTGATTTTATCGGTCAATTCTTTTAGTGTTTTATGCATATGACCTGGAAACCAATTTATTGATGAGTTAGACGATGAATTATTGTTAATCTTATCCTTATTCTTTTTCGCCATTTGTTAACTTCCTTTATTTACATTATTTCTCTTAAATATTTTTATTTTTTTATTAAACTTCTTAACTTTAAACTAAAGCTATAACGCTTTTTGTCTTAAATTTGTGTTAGAAACTATCATAAAATTACATAACAATATTTTATTAAATTTGTTTCAACTAAAACTTTAACTATTCTAACAAATCTGGCCTGTTTCTTTTAGTTATCTCTAAGGCTTTTTCATAACGATATTTTTCAATTTCCTTATGATTACCACATAACAATACATCAGGAACTCTCATTCCATTAAATTCACTTGGACGCGTGTATTGTGGATATTCCAGTAAATTATTTGAAAAACTTTCTTCAACACTTGAATGATTATTATGCAAAACATTTGGAATTAATCTAGACAAACAATCAACAAAGACCATACTTGGTAGTTCGCCACCAGTTAAAACATAATCACCAATAGAAATCTCTTCCATATTAAAATAATCTATAACTCTTTGGTCAACACCCTCATAATGTCCACAAAGAATGATTATATGCTCATAATTTACATAATCCACAACATTGCTTTGTTTTAGTGTTTTTCCTTTAGGACTCATATAAATTATTTTAGAATTATTTTTTCTAATAGAGTTAATGCAATCAAAAATAGGTTGACACATTAAAACCATTCCATCACCACCACCAAAGGGAACATCATCAACTTGTTTGTGTTTACTATTAGAAAAGTCCCTAAAATTTATAATATTTATTTCAATTAAATTACTATCTTGCGCCCTTTTTAAAATTGAAGTTTTTAAAGGAACAAACATTTCTGGAAATAAGGTTAAAATATCTATTCTCATAACATAACCTCATTCAATATTTTATCATTTAAAATAACTTTATTTGCATCAAAATCCACTTTAATAATAATGCCATCAATCAAGCAGAATGAATGTTCTTCTTTTCCATTTTTAATGGTATAAACATCTTGAGCGCCATAATTTGTTATGTCTATAATTTTACCATAATATTTATCTAAATCACTAACAACATCTAATCCAAGCATATCACAAACTAAATATTCATTTTTGTTTAAAACAATATTTTCCCTATTAATATACAAGATTTTGTTTTTTAATTTTTGAGCACTTTCAACAGTTGTTATTTCCTTTAAACGAATGTAAAAAAATGAACCTGCCTGCGTGATTTTTTCCAAATTAAATAAAGTGTCATCTAAATAAACATTTTTTAAATTTTTAAACGACATTTTCTCACTGCTAGTTTGCACTTTTATTGTGCCATCTAATCCTCTAGTGTTTATCACTTTACCAAATTCTATTTTCTCTATCATACAACTCATTATATCACAAACAAAAGATTTTGTATCACTTATTAAAGCATTTTTTCATTTTTTTATTAAAAGATTTTAAACATACGCCATTTAATCTCCTTTTTGATTTTAGTTTTATTGTCTCCAATGGCATTTATTTACTAAATTATAAATTTTTGTGAGAAATTACCTTAACTTTTAATTTAACTAACTTTCAGTAGCAAAATATACATTTTAACACAATGTAAATTAAAGTTGTATTATCTAATTCAATAATAAAAAAACACTCCCGAAGGAGTATTTTATTCCATAATTTTTACAAAATATTTAACATTGTTGTCGTTTGGAACGCTTTTTACAATTGCTCTTAGTGCATTTGCAATTTTTCCATTTTTACCGATAACTTTTCCTAAATCTTTTTCATTTACTGTTACTTTTAAGATTACTGTTGACTCATTTTCTTTAACACTTTCAACAATAACATCATCTTTATTTGCTACCAAAGACTTAACAATGTAGGTTACTAATTCTTCCATAAAACCTCCTATTTGTTTTTGCTTTCAATAGCACCACTTTTAACAAGTAAATCTCTTGCAGTATCAGTAGGTTGAGCACCTTTTTTAATCCATTCAACAGCTTTTTCATTGTTGATTTTAATTTCAGCTGGTGTAGTTAATGGATTATAAGTTCCTAGCATATCAATAAATTTACCATCTCTTGGATATCTTGAATCTGCCACTACAACTCTGTAGAATGGTGATTTTTTATCTCCTAATCTTGTTAATCTAATTTTTACTGCCATAATTTTTCTCCTTTTTGTTTATTTTTATATATTAATTTTTTAAAAAATTAATCAAAGTTAAAATGGAAACTTACCAAATCCTTTTTTACCATTTAATTGTTTCATAAGTTCCCTGCTCTGTTCAAATTGTTTAAGTAATGCATTTACTTCTTGAATTGTTGTGCCAGAGCCAGCACAAATTCTCTTCCTTCTATCACCTTTAATTAGTTCAGGATTTCTTCTTTCTTCAATTGTCATGCTTTGAATGATTGCTTTGTTTTTTGCTAAAGCTTTTTCGTCTATGCTGTCAATAACTTTAACCTTAGATGACAATCCTGGAATCATAGATAAAACATCTTTTATCCCACCCATCTTTTTAAGGTTTTCAAATTGAACCAAATAGTCTTCAAAATCAAATTTATTTTTTCTAAACTTTTGTTCAAGTTTTTTTGCTTCTTCTTCATCGACAACTTCTTGTGCTTTTTCAATCAAACTTAAAACATCGCCCATACCCAATATTCTTGATGCCATTCTGTCAGGATAAAAAGGTTCTAAATCGCCAATTTTTTCTCCAACAGAACAAAATTTAATTGGTTTATTAACAACTGCTTTAATTGACAACGCTGCACCACCACGAGTATCACCATCAAGTTTTGTTAATATAACACCCGTAATGTCTAACTTTTCGTTAAATGCTTTTGCAACATTCACAGCTTCTTGACCTGTCATTGAATCAACAGTTAATAAGATTTCGCAAGGATTAACTTCATTTTTAATTTTTAGCAATTCATCCATTAATTCTTCATTAATTTGCAATCGTCCTGCCGTATCCAAAATTAAAGTGTCATAACCGTGTTTTAAAGCATATTCCCTTGCTTCTTTTGCTGTTTTAACTGGATTTTGTGTTCCTTTTTCAAAACAATCAACTCCGGCCTTTTCACTAACAACTTTTAACTGATTTATTGCAGCTGGTCTGTATATATCTAGTCCAACAGTCAAAACTTTTCTTCCTTGCTTTTTTAAATTAAATGCAAGTTTTCCAGTGTTTGTTGTTTTTCCTGCACCTTGTAAGCCACACATCAAAATTATTTGAGGTGGATTTCCAACAAGATTTAATTTAGATTGCACACTTCCCATTAAAGCTGTTAATTCTTCATTAACAATTTTAATAACCTGTTGTGTTGGCGTTAAACTCTTAAGAATTTGTTCTCCAACAGCTTTTTCTGTTATTTTTGCAACTAAATCTTTGACTACAACATAATTAACATCAGCTTCTAAAAGCGCAATTCTTATTTCTCTCATTGCTTCTTTAATTTCAAGTTCTGTTAATTTGCCCTTGTTTGAAAGTTTTGAAAAGATATGACCAATTCTTTCGCTTAAAGATGAAAATACTGCCATTAGTCCTCCCAAAGTCTAATAATATCATTTATTTTATCAAGATTTTTAGAGTTTTCTATTTTTTTAATTATCTTTTTTTGCTCGTTATAAATTTGATTTAGTCTTAATTTTTCTTCATACGAGTTTAGCAATGTTTCAGTCTTTTTTAAACTATCTAAAACAGCCTGTCTTGAAATTCCTTTAGTTTGTGCAATTTCGCTTAAACCAATGTCATTAAAATAGTATGAAATAAAAATTGATTGTTGTTTTTCTGTTAATAAATTTTTGTAAAAATCAAATAAATTACTAACATAAATATTTTTTTCTAAATCACTCATAAAACCACTTTAAAAATAAACTTTGTAAAGCATAAAAACTTTACAAAGTCATTATATATTATATTTTTAGCTTTGTCAACCATTTTTTTAAACAATTTTACATTTTTTTAAATAAAATTTAGCAAGATTATCTTCTTCATTTATTTCAAGAACTTTTAGAAAATATTTTTTAGCATTTTTATAGTTTTTGTCTTCATAATTTCTAACTGCTGTTTCAAAAAAGCTCTTCGTTTTAATATAAAGTTGCTTATCAACACCATAGTAAGCGTCCAAATTTTCAAACAAAGACACACTAACATCATCAATTTTAACAAGCCCTACATAACGATAGTTTATTTCAAATTCCCTTGGTAAATTATTCAAGACTTCCTTTGTGAAAAGTATTTTTGATAGAAAAATTTTATTTAAACTTTCAATTTTATATGCTAAATTCACGCTATCACTTATTATTGTTGGAGATAATCTATCTTTTTCGCCAACAATTCCAATAATTACCTTCCCTGAATGAATACCAATTCCGTATCTTATTTTATCTTCTCCAATACTAACTAAATTAATGTTTTCAAAGCGTTTGGACAACTCAACGCTACAACTAACAGCATCTCTTTCGTTTAAGAATACTGCTAAAACACCATCTCCCAAAAATTTATCAATAAATCCCCTGTTTTCCTTAACACACTCACCCACAACACAAAGATAACTATTTATAAACTTAAAATTGTCATCTAAACTCAAAGTTTCACTTGTTCTATACGAATGTCTAATGTCAACAAACAAAACACAAACATCTTTTTGAACATTTTCTCCTAATTTTAATTCAAAAACATCTTTTTTTCCCAAATAGTCATAAAATTCCTTTGGAATAAATTTATAATATTCTTTTTTTAATTTTATGTTATAATCATCATTTTCTTTAAACGAATTTTTAATTCCGTCTAAATTTGTTTGAATATTATCAAACTCTCTACTTCCATAAATCAAATCTTCTTTTAATTCTTTGTTTGAAACCAAATTTTGCGTTGTATTAATAATTTTCTTGATTGGATAAAGATTTATATATAATGTCGCAAAAACGATTAAAATATAACAAATAACAAGCCCAACCAGAAAAATGTTTTGTTTGCTAAAAAAATTTTTTTCTACTGGATAATTTGTTAAAACATAATTAACTCCAAAAATCAAACTTATAGTGTAAACTGAAATATATGCTGTAATTTTTAATGACAAGTTCCATTTAGATAGAACATTTTTATTAAACAAATACAAAAACATGAGTATCAAAAATAAAACAAATACTGCTGACAATATGAGATATAATAATAAAACTAAATTTGCGTCCACATTTTTAGTTTTTCTATATTCGTAAAAATTATTTGTATAAAAAATAAAAAAATAGATAAAAATAGCATAAATGAAAAGTAGTAAATCATGTGAAAATTTAATAAATTTAATAAATCAATCAACAAAATCAATTTTACAAGTTATTGATAATTTTATTGTTAAAATTGAAAGCGAAAAATTAAAAAAACTAACATCGAACAAAATCAATGAATACGATTTAATAATTGAAGAATGTAAAATGATTATGAAAGATTTTGATAAAACTCCTGAAGATATGTGCTTTTTTGATAAATATCAAAATTTAATATCACTAAAATTATCAAGTTTAAAAAAGATAACTGACTTTGATATATGTGAAAACATATACTTGGCAATTAGTGAAACAATGCCAGACTTATATAAAGAATTAAATTGTCTAGACGATGAAAAAAAATTACTATTGAAACTAATTGAAATAAACGAAGATTATCTTGCAAATTTAAAACCATTGTTTAGAATTGAAGATTAAAAATCTTCTTTTTTTTATTTTGAAATGTATAAATTTTATGTTATAGTTGTTAAGTGTTATTATGAACATACTTGCAACTATTTTAATCATTATATCAGATATATTATTTGTAATTTCAATGTTTACAAATCAAAAGAAAATTTTACTGTTCTTGTTAATTTGTTCAAACATTTTTTTTGCTAGTCAATATCTTTGCTATCCAGATGGAATAACTGGTGGAATTTGCGCCTTAATTAACACATCATTTTTGATTGGCAATTACTATATCGAAAAAAATAACACAGACAACTATAAAATCTATTTTAATATTTTTGCTATGATTTGCAACATTGCAATTGCGATAATAACTTGGGTTGGCGAAATTTCTTTGCTTCCTATGTTTGCAAATTTATTATATTTTTCTGGAATTATGCAAAACAAAATTTACTTTTCAAAACTATTTCTTTTCATCTGCAACACATTAAATGTAATATATATGTTCATTTTAACTCAATATGTTGGTGGAGCTTTGGAAATTTTAATTGCCATTAGTTCACTAGTTGGTGCAGTATATTCTTACATAAAATTAAAAAATCAAAAAATTTGATTTCTAATTAAAGATAAATAAAAATACCAATACTTTGGATTAACTCCAATAATATTGGTATTTTTTTATTCTTCACCACCATTATCTAAAAATTTTTTACGAAGCATTCCACACGCTCCTTCAATATCCTGCCCCATTGTTCGTCTTACCGTTGCACTAACACCATTTTTTTCAAGATAATTAGCAAATTTCCTTGCATATTCTCTTCCCGTAGATTCAAGCCCAATTATGCCATTATTTTCATTTAAAACTATTATGTTTATGTGATATGACATATTAAACTTATTTAAAAGACTCTTTATTGCAGTTGCCAGATTTAAGTCATCATTAACATTTTTAATTAAAGTATATTCGAAGACAATACGCCTTTTGGTTTTTTCATAATAATATTCGCATGCTTTTAAAATATCTTTAACAGAATATCTTCTTGCAATTGGCATTATACTTTTTCTAACATTATCATTTATAGAGTGTAAACTTATTGTTAAAGTAACTTTAAAGCCATCATCGGCAAGTTTATAGATATTCTCAACAATTCCACAAGTAGAAAGTGAAATGTTTCTTTCGCTTATGTTAAATCCGTCTTTATCTGTTACAAGTTTTAAAAATTTGGTAACATTATCATAATTATCAAGTGGCTCACCACTACCCATAATAACAATATTAGTTATTTTACGATTTTCACCAAGTTTACCATCAAGAAATTTGTTGGCCATAATAACTTGTGCTAAAATTTCTCCTGCAGTTAAATTTCTAACCAAACCATCAAGTCCACTCGCACAAAATTTACATCTCATATTACAGCCAATTTGACTAGAAACACAAAGGGTGTAGCCATATTCATATTTCATTAAAACGCTTTCGATTACATTGTTATCTATTAGTTTAAAAACAAATTTAACTGTTTCATCTTTTGAATACTTAATATCTAGAAATTTTAATGGTTGACTAACAAAATTGTTTTGTAAGTAGTTTTTTAAACTTTGACTAATTGTTGTTATCTCATTAAAACTTTTTCCAAGATAAAGTCCAGTATAAATTTGTTTCGCTCTAAATTTTTGTTCGTTTTGCGATATAATTATTTTTTCTATCTCATTAAGAGAAAAATCTAACATTGTTTCCATTAACTTAAAATCTTACCAACCTCTAATTTATTTCCATTTAAAAAACACTTATAATCTAATCTCTTTCCGCCTTCTAGTTGTAATTCTAAAATTTTTAAATATCCAGTTCCACATTTAATAATCAATCCAGTTTTGTCAGCACATACAATTTCTCCACAAGTTGCTCCTCCGAAAAAATCTACGCTTTCACCTTTGAAAATTTTTAACATCTTATCATTAATATAACAATATGCATTAGGCCAAATATATAGTCCTTTAATTAAATTAACCAATTTTTCACTAGATAAAGAAAAATCTATTCTTCCATCTTCTTTTTTTAACATTGGATAGTATGTAAAACTATCTCCTTGAGGAATATATTTAATTTGTTGATTTTCAATTTGACTAATAACATCTAGAAGAAGTGGACAAGATAATTTCGCCAATTTATAAAGCAAGGTTTCGCAATTATCATCATCCAAAACTTCAAGTTCTTTTTGAACAATAATATCTCCTGTATCAATACCTACATCTGTTTTCATAATAGTTACGCCAATCTTCTTTTCACCATTAATTAAAGCCCATTGAACTGGAGATGCTCCACGATAATTAGGCAACAAAGAAAAATGAACATTAATTGTTCCAAATTTTGCACTATCTAATATTTCTTGACTTAAGATTTGTCCAAATGCACACGTAACAAAAAGGTCGGCGTTTAAGTTTTTCAAATCTAAAACACCTTCCTTTCTAATCTTATTATATTGTAGCACTTTAACGCCCTTTGATTTTGCTAATTGTTTAACTGGGCTTTCTGTCAAAATTTGCTTTCTTCCAACTAATTTATCAGGTTGAGTTACAACTGCAACAACTTCGTGATTAGAAGAAATTAAACTTTCTAGAACAACAGTCGCAAAATCTGGTGTGCCTAAAAAAACTATTCTCATTAAACTACCCTTCAATTAATTTGTCTGTAAACAAAATTCCATCAAGATGGTCAACTTCATGACAAACTACAACAGCTAACATACCTTCTAATGTTAAAACCATGTTATCCCCATAACGATTTTGTGCATTAACAGTTATTTTATAAGGTCTCATCACTTTTCCAGTTTTATTTTTTACTGATAAACAACCTTCCAATTCAACTTGACTACCTTCGGTTGCTAAAATTTTTGGATTAATCAATTCAAAATACTGTCCACAAGCCTCAATAACAACACATCTTTTTAAAACGCCAACTTGAACAGCTGCTAGTCCAACACCATCATTTTTACGCATTGTTTCCTTCATATCATCTAAAAGTATGTCTAAACTAGAATTAAATTCAGTTACTGGTTTACTTACTTTTCTAATTAAACTTTCATTACTAAAAACAATATTCCTTATTGCCATATTTTCCTCCTTTAGTTTTAACTTTTTTCATTTTTAAAAATGTATAATTTACATCTGCATACAAAGTGTTATTATAATACAAAAACAAATTATCGAATTTAACATTATATTCTTCTACGAGTTCTCTATATAAATTTGAAAGCGTATCTCTTCTTATAAATTCTTTGTTGATGTTATCAGACATAATGATTAAGCTTATGTTTTTAACACTTTTATAAGCAGGTATTCTTTTTATTTTCTTTTCAAGTAACTTTTTAAATTCACTAATAAACAATAAATTTTTATCTTTAAGTGAAAGTGCGCTATATTCTTCTATAATTTTTTTTGTTCTGTTTTGACGACCAATGTTTACTTTTTGCATTTCATAATCATTTTCGGCTAAAAATTGGGCAAGATGTTCACAACTTGTAACTTCAACACCAATTACATGGTCACTTGTATAAATATCTGGTAAACCTTTTTCAATATTATCGCCAATAAAAACTTCAGCATTATTAAAAAGCGTATCTTTTAAAATGTAATATGCTTTTATTTCTTCCTTTTTTGCATTTTTCGCAATTATAACATTTTCTTTCACAAAAATATTATATTACCATTCCACATTTTAGTCAAGCAATAAAAATTGATAATATTTAATTAAAATAAAAAATTTGAGTTCGTTAACTCAAATTTTGTGGGTCAATTTCAACAAAACTAACAACATTCCTGTTTTGTAGTTTCTTATTAATTTCAAAAAGCTTTGTTACTATTTCATCAAAATTTTCATTTTTAACACGCATTAGAATTTGATATCTAAACTGTCGTTTTGCACGTTTTATTGGACTTTTCATCGCATCAAGATATACAAATTTCAAAGGATTTTCATTTTTAATTAAAATCACTTCTTGATAAAATTTAGTTATAAATTCTTTTACAAAAATCTCATTTTCACTGCTCGCTAAAACTCTTATAATTTTTGAAAAAGGTGGAAATGAAGTAACTTTTCTTAAATTAATTTCTTTTTCAAAAAATTTTTCATAATTATAATTAGCAACACAAGAATATGCAAAATGCTTTGGTGTGTAAGTTTGCAAAACAACTTCACCACTAAGATTTGTTCTTCCCGCTCTTCCGGAAACCTGCGTTAGTAAGTTAAATGTTCTGTCTGTCGAACGAAAATCGCTATAATGCAAACTTAAATCTGCATCTATTATTCCTACCAAACTCACATTATTAAAATTATGCCCTTTAGCAATCATCTGTGTTCCAACTAAAATTGCAGGCTTTGTATTATTAAATTCTTCCATAATTTTAAGATGTGAATTTTTCTCTTTTGTAACATCATTGTCCATTCTAAAAATTGGAACATCTTTAAACAAACTTCGCAAATTATGGACAACTTGTTCTGTCCCAATTGCTCCTAGTCTTATGTGATTACTACCACATTTTGGACATTTTGTTATTACCTTATATCTGTTTCCGCAGAAATGACATTTTAGTCTTTCATCTTCTTTGTGATAAACCAAACTAATATCACAATCTTCACATTTTGGAATATATCCACAATCCATACATCTTAAAAATGAAGAATAACCACGTCTGTTTATAAATAAAATTGCCTGTTCGTTGCGAGAAATACACTCAACAAGTTTTTTTTGCAGAAGCCTAGAAAACATACTTGTATTACCACTTCTTATTTCACTCATCATATCGACAATTTGAATATCTGGCAATTTTTTGCTAACTGCCCTTTGTTTCATTTCAAGCAAAATTAATTTATTATTTAATGCTTCATAATAAGTTTCAATTGAAGGTGTTGCACTACCTAAAATTAAACTGGCACCATTAAATTGGCATCTAAATTTTGCTACATCTTTTGTGTTGTATCTTGGGTTTGTTTCACTATAATAACTAGTGTCATGTTCTTCATCTAAAATAACAACGCCAATATTTTCCAATGGAGCAAAAATCGCACTTCTTGCGCCGATAACAACCTTGCATTTTCCACGCTTAATTTTTAACCATTCATCAAGTTTTTCACCGTTAGATAAACCACTATGAATAATTGCAACATTATCTTGAAAAACACTGGTAAATCGTTTGAATAATTGTGGAGTTAGTCCAATTTCTGGCACAAGTAATATTGCACTTTTCCCTTTTTTTAAAGCATCTTCAATTACCTTTATGTAAACTTCGGTTTTACCACTTGCAGTAACTCCAAAAAGTAAAAAATTATTAGGAGATTTTTCAATAATAGTGTTCACAGCATTGGCTTGTGCATCAGTTAGTGCGATTTCTTTTTTTTCTAAATTATTAAAAGAATATGGCATTCTATTTAATTTAATTTTATTCAAATTTAATGCGCCCTTATTAATTAATGTTTTAACCCTTGAAATTGAAAACTTGTTCTGCAATTCGGTAAGACTTATTTTATCACTTGTTAAATTCTTAATATAAAGAATTATTTCTTGTTGTTTTTCATTAAGATTTTCATTAAAATCTTTGTTTAAACTCACAAAAGAAATAAATTTTTCGTTAACATTTTTTCTAACTGCACTAGGAATAAATAATCGTAAACAATCAACATATCGCAAATTATATGTTTTCATTAAAAAATGCATTAAAGAAATACTTTCATCATTTAAATATGAAAAATCATCTAAACTTGCAATTACGCTCTTTAGTTTAGATGTTTCATAATTTGTATTATCTTTAATTTTTAAAATGTAGCCTTCAATGCGCCTGTTTTGAAACGGCACTAAAACTCGTTGTCCTACTTTTAAATTTAAATTTTCGGGCAAAACGTAGTCAAAAATTTTGTCTACATTAGAATTTAAAATATCAACTATAACTTCGCAAAACATATTATTTATCAGCAATTATTTTGCCGTCATAAACTTCTTTTGCAGCAATAGAAATTTCATTTTCAGTTGTGTCCACTTTATCTTCTAAATTTTTCTTTTGAATTTCGTTAGCTCTTCTAGCAACTAAATTTGTTAGTTTATATTTATTACCAACTTTTTCAATTAATTCTTCTACAGGTGGTTCTAGTAACATAAAATTTCTCCTTATTTATTTATATTTTCTTTTATCAACTTAACAACCGTATCTGGTTTTGCTCTACCCTTGCTTGCTTTCATAACTTGTCCCATAAAGAAAGTTAAAGTTCTTTCATTTCCAGCAAGATAATCGGCTTTGGCTTGTGGATTATTTTTAATCACTTCTAAAACAATGTTTAAAATTTCGTCTTCATTCTCATTAATTTTTAAATTCAATCTTTCAGCACAACTTTGAGCATCTTCATTCGTGTTAAATATTTCTTCAAGTATTGTTGTAGCACTTGTTCTAGTGATTAACTTATCTTCTAACATTTTAAGCAATTTTACAAAATTGTCAACTGATAAATTAATATTTGTTTCTAAATTTAACTCATTTTGCTTTTTTATTCTTAGAATATCACTCATAATAAAGTTACTTACTTGTTTAGGATTATTGAATTTTTTTATAGTATTTTCAAAAAAGTCAGAAATTTGCTTATCTTGAGTTAAGACTTTTGCGTCGTATGGTGGTAAACCATATTTTTCAACATATTCTTTTCTCCTAACTCTTGGCAGTTTTGGAAGATTTTGACTAATTTTTTCAACATATTCTCTTCTAATCCTAATAGGTAATAAGTCGGGGTCTGGAAAATATTTATAGTCATTGCTTTCCTCTTTGCTTCTTAAACTAAAGTTCACCCCCAATTCATCATCCCAACGCAAAGTTTCTTGAATAAGTTTAATATTTTTCTCTCTTAATTCAATTTGTCTATTAATTTCATAGTCTATAGCTCTTTGAACTGCTTTAAAACTAGACAAGTTTTTCATTTCGGTTCTGGTGTTTAAAACATTACTACCTTTTTCTCTTATAGAAACATTAACGTCGCATCTTAAACTTCCTTCTTGCATTTTGCAATCAGAAACATCAATATATTTCAAAGTTTCTTTAATTGTTTCAAGCACTTTAACAGCTTCTTCACTGCTTGAAATATCTGGTTCAGTAACAATTTCAATTAGTGGCACACTGCAACGATTAAAATCAACCAAACTCGTATTTGTTAAATTATCATGAACAAGTTTTCCTGCATCTTCTTCAAGATGTATTCTGTTTAGTCTAATACTTTTTTCACCTGTTTCTGTTTCATAAACTACTTTTCCACCCAAACAAATAGGTTTTTCAAGTTGTGAAATTTGATATGATTTAGATAAATCAGGATAAAAATAATTTTTTCTTTCAAAAATTGCCATATCATTAATTTCGCATTCAAACGATAATCCAGCTTTAATGCAATAAGCGAATGCTTCCTTATTTGGCACTGGTAATGCTCCTGGCAATCCCAAACAAACAGGACAAACATGAGAATTCATACTCATGCCAAATTCATTTTTACAAGAGCAAAAGTTTTTTGTTTTAGTCTTTAATTCGCTGTGAATTTCAAGGCCAATGACAGCTTCATATTCCATTAATTTTTGCCCCCTTTATTAGTTTCGTAAAAATCTGCAACATTAAATATTTTTTGTTCATCAAACATATTACCAATAATTTGTAGTCCAATAGGTAAATTATTTTCATCGCTTCCACAAGGAATGCTAATTGCTGGAAGTGAAGCAATATTTATTGGCACAGTAAAAATATCACTTAAATACATTTTAATATGATCATTTACTTTTTCGCCAAGTTTAAATGCTGTGAATGGTGAAGCAGGACAAATAATAACATCACAAAGTTTAAATGCTTTATTAAATTCATTTTTAATTATTTGTTGAACTTTTTTTGCTTTTTTATAGTAAGCATCATAATAGCCACTACTCAAAACAAAGTTTCCAAGCATAATTCTTCTTTTAACTTCTTTGCCAAAGCCTTCAGTTCTGTTTTTATAATATAAATCAATCAAATCGTCAGGATTTTCATTACTTCTACCATACCTTATTCCATCAAATCTGCCCAAATTACTGCACGCTTCAGCACAAGCAATAGTGTAGTATGTAGGTAATGCTTTTTCTATGGCATTAAGATTTATTTCAACTATTTCAGCGCCATTCTCTTTAAAAAATTCAATTGCATTGTCAATTTTGTCTTTAACGCATTTATCCATACCCATATTTAGAAAATTAGTAGGTATGCCAATTCTTACACCCTTAACACTTGAATTCAAGTTATCAAGATAGTGTTCTACTTCCCTATTTTCACTTGTAAATTCTCTTTCATCATATCCGGCAATACTTTCAAGCATTATCATAGAATCTTTAACTGTTTTTGTTAATGGTCCAATTTGGTCCAAACTACTTGCATACGCAACTAAACCATATCGAGAAACAAGACCATAAGTTGGTTTTAATCCAACGCACCCACAAAAAGATGCAGGTTGACGAATTGAACCTCCAGTGTCACTTCCTAATGATGCAAAACAAAGGTTGGCACTAACAGAACAAGCACTTCCACCACTTGAACCACCAGGCACTCTTGTATTATCAACAGGATTTAAACAAGGGCCAAATGCACTGTTTTCATTTGATGAGCCCATTGCGAACTCGTCCATGTTAGCTTTACCTAAAATAATTGCATTTTGTTTTAAAAGTTTTTCAACGACGCCAGCATTATAAATACTTTCGTAATTTTCCAAAAACTTACTACCACAGGTTGTTTTTGTGCCAACCATGTTTATGTTATCTTTAATGATAATTGGGACACCTGTTAAATAAGTCCCTTTACCTTCATCTAAAATTTTATCTGCTATCTCTGCTTCTTTTAAGGCTTCTTCTTTTCTTGTTGAAAGCAAAGCATTTAAATGTTTATTTTTTTCTATATTCTCAAAACAAAGTTTAGTTAACATTACACTTGTAACTTTTCTTTCTTTTAATAATTTACTAATTTCATATAAACTCAAATTTAAATAATCCATATTTTACTCCACAATTTTAGGAACAACAAATGCAGTTCTCGTTTTTTTGCTTGCATTTTTTACAGCATCTTCCACTTTTAAACTATCTTTCACATTATCTTCTCTCAATGTTTCGGCATCAATAATTTTAGAAAAAGTTTCAATGTTGTCAGTGTTCACTTCTTGTAATTCATCAATTTGATTTAAGGTTCTTTTGAAATCATCTTTAAACTCTTTAATTTCATCATCTGAAAAATTTAAACGTGATAGAGTTGCTAAATGTTTTACTAATTCTTCTGTTATTTCCATAATTACTCCTAATTAATCTTGGTATTATATCAAATTTTTAAAATTTTTACAAGTTATTTTAATGTTTTAAGCAATTTTTCTTCATCCATTAACTCGATATTTAATATTTTTGCTTTGTCTAACTTGCTTCCTGCTTCTTTTCCAACAATAACTAAATCTGTTGCCTTGCTTACACTAGACACAACATCTGCACCTAATTTCGTTAAAATTTCTGATAATTCATTTCTAGAAAAAGTTTCTAAACTTCCTGTCAAAACAATTTTTTTGCCTTTAAAGTAGTTATCTTTCACTTCAATTATTTCTTCTTCTTGAATTTTAACGCCTTTTTCTAAAATTCGTTCTATAAGTTTGATGTTTTTTTCGTTTGCAAAGTATTCTAAAATTGAATTAGCTACAACTTCACCAATATCTTTAATTTCAATTAACTCTTCAAACGTTGCATTTTTTAAGTTGTCTAAATTCTTAAATTTTTTACTTAAATCTATTGCTGTTTTCTTTCCAACGTTTAATATACCAATTGCAAAAATAAATTTTGCAAAAGTTACATTCTTGCTGTTTTCAATGGCTTTTAACATATTTTCTGACTTTTTCTTCTTAAAGCCTTCTAGATTGAATAATTGTTCATAAGTTAAATCATACAAATCAGCAACACTTCTTACGTTTAATTTGTCATAAAATAAATTTATTGTTTTTTCACTAATCCCATCCAAATTCATAGCATCACGACTTGCATAATGAATTATCTTTTGCTTTATCTGTTCAGGACATTCATAAGTATTTAAACAAAACAAGTTTGGTCCAACTTGGCTCAATTTTGAATTACAACTAGGACAATACTCAATTTTTTCTATGGTTTTACTATCATTAAATTTTTCAGCAAGTCCTAATATTTCTGGTATGACTTCATTACTTCTTCTCAAAAAGACTCTAGAATTTAACATTACTTTTTTTCTTAAAATATCTTCATAATTGTTTAGCGTTGCCCTACTAATTGTGGCACCACAAAGTTCGACAGGTTCTAGTATTGCTCCTGGGGTGATTTTCCCAGTTCGTCCAACAGTCCAAACTATATCTTTTAATATTGTGGATGTTTCTTCTGCTTCAAATTTAAAAGCTATTGCCCATTTTGGAAATTTAATTGTATAACCTAATTCTTTTCTTTTTGTAACATCGTTTAATTTAACAACAGCACCATCAATTAAAAAATCTAAGGAATTTCTAGCCACATCTATTTCTTGAAATTTTTCTTTAACTTCGCTAAAAGTGTGTGCTATACAAAAATCTTTTACAACATAGAACATATTGTCAATCAAGAAATTTTCCATTTCCATTTGTGTTGCAAAATTTTTACCTTCAATGTAATTTACCGAATAACAAATTACGTCTAGATTCCTACTTTTAGTAACTTTAGGGTCAAGATTTCTTAACCCACCAGCAGCAGCATTTCTTGCATTTTTTAAAATTTCATCGCTTGATTTGTTGTATTTTTCAAGTTCTGAAAGTTTCATAATACATTCACCTTGAACAACAACTTCTTTTTGATATTTGATGGTTAAAGGAACGGTTCTAATTGTTTTAACTTGTGCTAAAACATCTTCTCCAACTTGTCCATTTCCCCTTGTTGTTGCTTTTATTAAAACTCCCTTATCATATGTTAAAACAACAGACAAACCATCGTATTTATAGTCTAAAAAGAATTCAGCATTAGGTATTTTATTTTTAACATCGATAATCCATTTTTCTAAATCATCATATTCATTGACCTTTTCCAAACTATAAAGTGGCACTTTATGCTCTTGTTTTTTAAATCCTTTTAAAATTTCGCCACCAACTTTTAAACTTGGGGAATTATCTAAAACAATTCCTGTTTCTTGTTCGAGTTTTAAAAGTTCATCATAAAGTTTATCCCACTCCTTATCGCTAATAGTTGGATTATCTAAAACATAATATTCATAACTATACTTATTGATTAAATCAACAAGTTCTTTCATTCTGTCCATATAAACTCCTAGATTTTTGTTAAAGGTGCAAAAGATAACATCAGTTCTTTTATGCCTATTCCAGCAAATGAAATTTTACATATATCGCCATTAATAGATATTATAATTCCATCACCAAATTTTTTGTGATTAACTTTGTCACCGACATTAAATTCCTTATCATTTACGCTTTTAACTTCAATTTGCGAAGCACAAGCAATAGTCGATTTTGGTTGATTATAATCAAAAGTGTATCCATCATTCGCTTGATTATCATACGAATAATAATTTCTTTCTTTGAAATAGTCGTTATATCTTTCTTGCTCCTTATCAAATCCCAAATCTTTAATATATTGTGAAACAATTTCATAATGAGTATAGCCATATAGAAAGCGAGATTTAGCACAAGTTAAATATAATCTTTCCATCGCACGTGTTACAGCAACATACATAAGTCTTCTTTCTTCTTCCTCATCACATTCTTCATATTGTCGCTTTAGAGGGAAAATACCATCTTCAAGCGCAACAACAAAAACACATTTAAATTCAAGGCCTTTGCTGGCGTGAACAGTTGCTATCGTTACACAATCGTCATCTTCATTGTAACTATCAATATCACTAACAAGAGTTACACTTTGCAAATAATCGTTAAGCGAACAATCTTCGTTGTTTTTAGCAAATTCTTCAATAGATAAAACAAGTTGTTCAATGTTCAACATTCTGTTTTTATCTTCTTCTTCTATGTTTAAAATTTGTTTAAGATTTAATTTATCAACAATATAATGCACAAAATCTACAAGATTTAAACTTTCTTTTTGTTTCAAAAAGTCTTCTAAAATATTCTTTAAACTATACAATTTATTAAATGCTGTTCCTTTAATTTGTGTGTTAGTGTCTAACGACATAAGATTTTCAAACATAGACAAATTAGGATTAGAATTCTTTAAATTTTGTAAACTAACCTCACCAATTCCACGCTTTGGCCAATTAGCAATTTTAGAAAAACTCAAATCATCTTTATCATTACATAAAACTTTTAAATATGCTAGAAAATTTTTAATTTCAAGCCTATCATAAAATTTCATTCCACCGTAAACACGATAATTAATGCCATTATTTAGTAATTTTTCTTCTATGTTTCTAGTTAACGAGTTTAATCTCACTAAAACAGCAATATCACTTAGTTTATAGCCAGCAAGTCTGTTTAATTGATAAATTGTTGTAGCAACATAATCGGCTTCTTCTTTTTCGCTTTGGCTTTTCTTAAATTCAATTTTAACGCCTTCACTGTTGTCTGTCCAAAGTCTTTTATCAATTCTTTCAACATTCTTTGAAATAATTTTATTGGCAACATCAATAATTTTTTTACTACTTCTGTAATTTTGCTCTAATTTTATAATTTCGACATTTTCAAAATCCTTGCAAAAGTTAGATATATTTTTATAGTTCGCTCCACGCCAAGAGTAAATACACTGGTCTTCATCACCAACTACAAAAACACTATTATCCTTTCCTGCTAAAATTTTAACAAAATCATATTGTATTTCATTAGTATCTTGAAATTCATCAATTAAAATATTTTTAAATTTTCTTTGATAATAAGATAACACATCTTCGTTATTTTTCAATAAAATATAGGTTTTTTGCAATAGGTCATCAAAATCAAAAGCATTATTACTTTTTAATTTTTTTTCATAAATTTTTATGTAACGACAAATGTCTTCAATTTCACTTTCATAAAAATTATCATTTTTGTATTCTTCTAATGTTTGAATTTTGTTCTTAAAATTTGAAATATGATAAGAAAGTTTCTTCTTCATTGCATCATTAAAGTTATTTTCTTCTTTTAAAATATCAGCAATAACTTTACTTTTGTCACCCTCATCATAAATCGTAAAGTTTTGTGTGTAGCCTTGAATTTTATTTGCATTTTCTCTTAAAATTCTAACACAAGTGCTATGAAAAGTGCTAATCCAAAGTCCAGTTATGTTAAGCCCCTTTTGTGCCAATCTTTCTTTCATTACTGCACTTGCTTTATTGGTGAAAGTAATTGCTAAAATATTTTGTGGGGAAAAATATCTGCAATTAATTAAATTCATAATTCTTTCAGTTAAAACTCTAGTTTTACCACTTCCAGCGCCTGCCGTTACTAAAATGTATTTACTATCACTAATAACTGCTTGTTTTTGCATTTCATTTAAGTTTAAGTCCATAAAATTTCCCATAGATTTATTATAACAAAATGATTTCCTTTTTACAATAAAATTAATATAAATTATTTATATTTTATTAGTATTTTTTAATAAAAAAAACCTTTTGCAAGATGCACAAAAGGTTATGATAATTTATAAACTATTTTGCTTTTTATAATATTCTTCTTTAATTTTAACGAACTTTTCACTAATTTGCAAAATGTATTTTTGTCTTTCAATGTCATTATATTTCATATATTTATCAATATCAATAATTTCAGCGAGTGGCGAAATTGTGTTAGGATTTTCCTGCAACAATTTTATCACTTTATTATTAAATATTACATCATCTTCATTTGATAATGTTTTAATTTGAATGTCTGCTCGTTTAAACTCCTTGTTTGCCAAAACTCTTAAAACTTGATTAGTTTTTATTTTATCTTGCTTTTTACTTTCGAGATTGTATGTATAATTTCCATAATCCCTGTTTTTTAATCTTTCCTTTGCACTTGATATTAATTCTTTAAGCACACTTTTATTTTTGTTTTTCATTTATATTTTCCCCCTAATGTTTTATTAATTTCATTGTAACAAAGCAGAATTAACAAAAGTTATATCAACCAAAATTAGTTATAAAAATATAAAAGACTATCTTTTAATTCTAAAAGTTAAAAATATATGCATAAATCAACTTAAAATCTTGAAAACAGATAAAAAAAAGCAATAAAAATTAAATTTAAGCAAAATTTAAATTTTTTTATGCTTTTTAAACGAAAATTAACATATTTAATTAAAATTATAAACAAATCTGCAATCTTGTTAATAAATCGAAAAAAATTGCAAAATTACGCTATTTTTCTGTTCAAAAAAAGTTAAAATAAAACTTTTTTCAATAAAAAAATCTCATAAAAATATGAGATTTATTATTACTATTTAGAATTTCTTTTTCTTGCATTTTCAGCTTTTTTCTTTCTTTTAACGCTTGGTTTTTCATAGAATTCTTTTTTTCTTATATCACCAATGATGCCATCTTTTTGGCATTTGCGTTTAAATCTTTTAATAGCACTTTCAACGCTTTCGTTTTCGCCTACTTTAACTACTGACAACTTATTCACCCACCTTTATTTGTAAATCTTTAATTATTATATTCATTTTTTTACATTTGTCAACAAAATTTTAAAGTTTTTCAAAATAATAAGTCAAATTAAAATTTTGCATTAAAATCTCATTTTATAAAATAATATACCAACAAAAAATTTAGTATTAACTAGTTTAAAAAAATAGTGTATCCTTTTCATCATCATCTTTTTTGAATTTTTTAGTTTTTTCATTCCATAATTTTTTAACTAATCTTTGTTTATCATCGTTTATTTGCTTTTCATTATATTCATCATCTTTAGATATATAACAAACTTTCAAATTAGGATATTCATCTTTAATTTTTTCAACAATTTTTTTATCAATACCCTTTTCAAAAACTATTTTATTCAAACTATTGCAATCTGCAAAAACATTTTTACCAAATTCTTTAATTGATTTTGGAATTAAAATTTCTTTTAAAAGCGAACAAGAATAAAAGGCATCATCATTAATTTTTAAAATTGTTGAAGGTAAAATAATCTTCTCTAATTTATAACAACTACAAAACGCAAAATATTCAATGATTGTTACACCTTCTGGTATTACAATTTCTTTTAAAGATTGGCAATTGCGAAAAGCGTTTTTATTTATTGCCTTTAAGTGCTTTGGTAAAGACACTCTTTTTAAATTTACACATGAAAAGAACATTCCATCACTAATAACTTCAATTTCTTCTGGTAATTTAATTTCTTTTAATGATTTACAATTGCAAAAAGCATCATTACCAATAATTTTTAAGGTTGATGGTAAAGTTATTGATGATAAGTTAGCACAATTATAAAATGTGCTAGCACTTAATTCTAATACGCCTTTAGGAATGACAACTTTATCTAATGCTTCACAACTAGCAAATGCCCCATTATCAATTTTAATTAATGAAGATGGCAAGGAAACTTTTTCTAATTTTTTACAGTTACAAAATGAAGAAGTTCCCAAATAAAATACATTTTTAGGAATTTCTAATTCCTTAATTGAATCACAAGAATAAAAGGCAAAATCGCCTATTTGATGTAATGTTAATGGAAAATTTACTTTTTCTAAATTATAGCAATTTTTAAAAGATTCTACTGCAATATTTTCAATGCCTTCTTCTAACACAAGTTCTTTTACTTGTTTAGGTTCTACTGTTTCTTTCCAAATTCTATTACAAACCCCAGTTTTATCATTAATTATTAATTTTTTTGACCTTTTATTAAACCTATAATTTTTCATAAAAACTAAATCCTTATAAAACATTGTTATCTACTGAAGCAAATATTAACATTTTGAGTATAATTTGTCAATAGCATTAAGAGAAACCTTAAATTAATATCAATATTTTTCATATCATACAAAAATACTATTGTCCATTTTAAAAAGTGTCATATTGGGAAAATTTTTTTAGATTAAATTTTTTCTTTATCTGTTACAATCATTAGGTTTAAGGCGAATAGTTTTAAAAACAAAATCAAAAATTTAACAATTAAAAATTTTAAGCAAAAGAAACTTTTTCTCTTGCTTAAAATTAATTATTTATCATAAAAACCATATTTTAATTAAAAACCATATTCTTCAAAAAGTGCTTTTTTCTTATCTATCATCTCATCAACTCTCGTAATATATTCTTTTATATCTTTTACATTTGCAAAGCGTTCAATTCTGTTTGAAATTGAATACACCCTTTTGCTAATTCCGTTTGCCCCACAAGCAACAATGCTTGCTAATTCATCCATACTATCAATATTAAAATAACATATTGCATTATCCTTAAAATAACCGACATTTTCTAATGAACTAACCATATTTTTTTGTCTATAAAGATAATAAGGTTTATATCCATTCTTTTTTAATATTGAGGAAGCAATATTACTCATTTTTCTAACACGACTTTCGTTTTTAAAGATATTTTCATTATTTTCACTCATTTTTGATGCTCTTTTTAGTGCTAATGTATGAATTGTTATATTTTCTGGTGCTAAATATGTTGCTATGTCCATTGTTTCATTGAAACTTTTAATAGTATCACCAGTAAGTCCCATAATTAAGTCCATGTTAATATCAAAATCATATTCTCTCGCAAGTCTATATGCATTTAGTGCATCCATTGCAGTATGTTTACGACCTATAGTTTTTAATACTTTATCGTTAAATGTTTGTGGATTAACACTTATTCGAGTAACACCATACTTTTTTAAAACATCTAATTTTTCTCGTGTTATTGTGTCAGGCCTTCCTGCTTCAACAGTAAATTCCTTAACTTTAAAAGAAAGACTTTGTAAAACTCTTTCAAGTTGTTCTACGCTTAATGCAGTTGGCGTTCCACCACCTACATATACATTTTTAACTATATAATAGTTATCCATTAAAAATCTCTTGGTTTTCTCTATTTCATAAACAAGTTTATCAACATATTCATCAACCATTTTTCCTGCTTTATCAACTTCCATTGAAATAAAAGAACAATAACTGCAACGACTTGTGCAAAAGGGAATATTTACATAAAAATCAACAAGTTTATCATTTAAATCTAAATGTTTTTGGCTGATTATAATTTCAGAAATTAAGTCAACTTTTTCTTTACTAACATGATAATTGTTCATTAAAAAATTTTGAATTGATGTTTTTTCAAGGCCCTTTTTAAACAAATCATAGCAAAATTTAACTGGTCTAATGCCCGTTAAAGCACCATAAGGTAGTTGTTTATTAAAAATTTTACTCAAAATTTCATACAAGCCAATTTTTGCATAACTTTTACTTGATATAAATTTAGAAATTTCACTTGTTTTTTCATAATTATATTCTTGTGTTTGATTAAAAACTTGATATTTATTAATAATTTTGTCATCTTTTTCTTCTAAAATATGATTAACAACGATATCATATTCTTCAAATCCACAAGGAATAAAAAGCTTTATTATATCTTGAAACTCATAGTTATTTTCTATGTTTGTGTTAATTTGCAAAGTTATTCCCCCTTTTCTCTTTTTACTTCAATTGCTTCTTTTAAACTTGATAATTTATTAATTAATGTATTTAATTCTTCTGTGTTTTTAACATCAACATAAATGTGAATAACACCTTGATTGGCACTTGTGTTTACAACATTAATTCCAGTTATAGAAATTTTTTGTTCACTTATAATCTTTGTAGCATTCATAATGATTGTGCTAGACTTATCAGCTAAAATGCTAATGTGAGCATTAAATAATTTATTTTTAACATCCGTAAAGTAAGCATTAATTAATCGGTTTTGGTCTAAGTTTTTAACATTTTGACAATCTTTACAATGAATAGTTACACCTCTGCCGTGAGAAATAAATCCTATAATTTCATCTCCTGCAACTGGACTGCAACATTTTGCATATCTTACCATTAATCCTTTTATATCGTTGTCGAAACATATTGCAGTATCGCCACTTTTCTTACTTTGACTTTCCTTTAAAATAATTTCTTGCTCTTTCTTTTCTTCTGCTTTATATTTTGACAATAATTTATTTACAACTTGGGTGCTTGTTAATCCACCATAACCAACGGACGCATAAACATCATCTAAACTTTTTAAAGAGTATTTTTCAAACAATTCATTTAACCAATCTTCTTTCAATAAAACTTTAAAATCTATATGTTTAGCTTTACAAGTGTTTTCTATTATTGATTTTCCCTTTTTAATATTGTCTTCTTTCATTTCTTTTTTGAAAAAAGCATTTAGTTTACTTTTAGCACAACTGGTTACAACGACTTTTAACCAATCACGACTAGGTCCGTGGCTGTTTGGATTAGTTATAATCTCAACAACATCTCCATTTTCAAGTTTGGTTGTTAATGGCACCATTTTTCCATTCACTCTTGCACCAACGCACTTATTTCCAACATCAGTGTGAATGTTGTAGGCAAAGTCTATTGGTGTGGAATTTTCTTTCAAACTTACAACTTTTCCAAGTGGTGATTGAACGAAAATTTCATTAGCATAAAGGTCAGTTTTTAATTCGTCTAAAAAATCTGATGCTGTTGAAAAATCAGTGTTTTCAAGCATCTTTCTAACCCAAATTAATTTTTCATCTAGTGAAGATGTTTTCGATTTTTTCTCTTTATACAAAAAGTGTGCCGCAATACCATATTCAGCAAATTCGTGCATTGCCTTTGTTCTAATTTGAATTTCCAATGGGTCATTATTTTCTATTATGACAGTCGTATGTATACTTTTATATCCATTTGCTTTAGGTCTTGCAATATAATCTTTAAATCTTCCATCTATAGGTTGATATAACGAATTTATATTGGATAAAACCTCATAACATTCGCTTTCAGTATTAACAATAATTCTTACAGCAAGTAAATCATAAATTTGAGAAATTTGAAGATGTTTATCATTAATTTTATTAAAAATACTGCTGATATGTTTTACCCTTCCATACACTTTTCCATCTATTTTAATTCTTTTCAACATATCTTGCAATTTTTTAATATTATTTTCAATTTCTTCATCACGATTTTTGCGAAGAGTGTTTAGATCTCTTTCAAGTTTTTCATACTCTTTTTTGTGATAAAATTTTAAATTCAAATCTTGCAATTCACTTTTTAAATTACTTAGACCAAGTCTTGCGGAAATTGGAGCATATAACTCTTTAATAAGCAAATGCAATTTTTCAGCATCTTTTTTGTCCAATTTATCAGTTTCTTCAGCATCAATTAATATATCGGCAAGTTTAACAATAATGACTCTTATATCATTTGCCATACTAATTAATAAATTTTTAATATTTTCAGTTGATATTTCATTATTAGCAATGTTAATATTTTCTATTTTTATTACAGAAGAAAGCAAGGTTTTACAAATGTCAGGAATTTCTAGTTCTAAAACAATCTCGGGATTATTACGATAATCAGTCAAAAAAAGTCCACAAACTAATGAATAATAATCTGCTTTATTTTCCATTAAAATTTTTAAAATCTTTGAGCTTTTTTTATCAAGACAAGGATATTTTCCAATCAATGATATTAAAGTGTTTTTTTCAATTTCATTAATATTTTTATATTTTTCTATGTCTTTAATTATTTCCATCATCACTCCTTTTATTGTTTAAAAATGTTATATATTCTTGATTTTTCCAAATCACATTTTACCTTATTGATTTTAAGCGCAAAATTGCCACCAACTTGAGTTTTTATATCAATAATACCTAATTCTTCAAAGACCTTAACAGCAAAGTGAAATTGGGTATAATTTTCATTAAAATTCATTGTTTTTTTAATGTGTTCATAATAGTCATACTCATTTTTTGCATTAATTCCTCTGTTCATAGCACTTACAAGAACAAAATATATATTTAACAACGCTTCACGATTTAAATTTAAATCTAACTTAACAAAATTTTCTTTTTCGGGCAAATAAATATCGCAATTTGTTTTATATCTAACATAATTTGCAAAAGATAAATTTACGCTATCCAAAAATATAATTTTATTAAAGGCTTTTAAATTATCAAAACCATCTAGTCCATACAAAAATGTTTTCTCTGCAAAATTAGTATTATTTCTAAAAGATTTTCGGCTAAAATCATCAAAAATATTTTCTTTTTCAAAATTAGATGAATAAGAAACAATTAATGTTTTATTATCTATAATATTTTTTATTTGATTTAAGCTATTATATCTTTTTGGCTTATAGTCGCTTTGAAAATCACAAATTTTTTCATCAATAATTAGTGCATTAAGTTTATCTCGCAATAAATTAAAATTAGGATTATAAAATTTATCAGCTTTAATTATCCCCTTGACAGATTTTTTATTGTTAAACCTGTTAATTTGTAATTCTATCAAAGCTTCTTTATTGTTAAAATTTAAATAATTTTCATAGTTTTTAGCACTGTTAAAAGCTAGAAAATTAACACCATTAATTTCAACAATCAAATGTTCATCAAAATTTTTCATTTTGCTCACTTTTGAATTTGTAAAATTAATTTTAAATATCGGTGAAGAATTTTCAAACCCACAAGGCTCTAAAACATCTAGTTTTTCAACAAAATCTAATGAAATGTCTTTTATATCAAGTTCCAAATCATAGTTTTTACAAACTTGTAATTCTTCAATATTTTTAACCTTTGTAAATTCATTAACTTTTTGTTTAAAAGCTTTAAAATTTTTTTCTTCTAAACTCAATCCTCCTGCTTTTTTATGGCCTCCAAATTTAATTAAATATTCACTCGCATATTCAAAAACTTCAACAACGTCAACATTATTTGTGCTCCTAGCAGAACCAGTCAAAATCCCGCCACAATCACTGCATAAAATGGCAGTTTTGTTATATTCCTCACAAATTCTCGCACAGACTATTCCCAACACGCCTATGTCCCAATTTTTGCCTTTAAGCACAATTATTTTGTCGTTTTTGTTTTCATCTTTTATCTGTTTTTCACATTCAGCAAATATCTTTTCAAATAACTCTTTACGCTTATTGTTTAAGTATTCTAGCTGTTTTAAACTTTTGTTTATTTTCTTTAAGTCATCAGTAATAAACAAATCTAATGCAATATTGGCATCATTTAATCTTCCTGCTGAATTAATTTTAGGAGCCAACTTAAAAGAAATATCTGTGCTAGTTATTTTTTCATATTTACCAAAAACATCTTTTAACAATAATTGAACACCAAGTGGCAATAAATCAAGTCTTTTTATGCCTTCTTTAACAATAATTCTATTTTCATCAACAAGTGGCACAATGTCCGAAATTGTTGCTATTGCACAAATTGGTAAATATTTTTCATAATTTTCTCTATTATTTATGCAAAGTGCTCTTACAATTTCAAATGAAACGCCTGCACCACAAAGCCCTTTAAAATTAAATTCTTGGTCAAATTTTGTGTTAACAATTAAGCAATTAGGTAATTTTTTAGGTAATTCGTGATGGTCAGTAACAATGACATCTATTCCCAAATTTTTAATGTATTCAACTTCTTTATCACAACTTATTCCACAGTCAACTGTTATAATTAGATTTGGCTTTTCTTTTTCTGCGATTTTATCAATTGACGGACAAGATAATCCATAGCCATCTTCGTGTCTGTTAGGTAAATAAATATATACATTTTCAAGTTTAGTTTTTAGATAGTTATAAAGTAAACTACTTGCACAAATTCCATCTACATCATAATCACCAAATATTAAAATTTTTTCATTATTTATAATTGCTCTTTCAATTCGAGCAACAGTTTCTTTCATATTAATCAAGGTGTATGGATTTTTTAAATTGCTTATATCATCATACAAAAACTTTCTAATTTTTTCTTTTGTGTTAATTCCACGACAAAACAAGAGCTTAATAATTTTATCATCTAAATTAAACTCTTTAGAAAACTCTTTTACAAGTTCTTCATCTATTAAATTTTCACAATTTTTTATAAATTCCATATTTCCCTTTTGTTTAATAATACATATCTTTTGTTAGGTGTTAATTTTAAGATAAATCAAAGTCTAATGTATTATACTTCCATTTTTTCTTAAAAAAAGACCTGACATTATGAAAGGCCTTTTATTATTTGACGAAAAATTAAATTAACCTTTCTTATTTCTTTGAGCTAACTGTTTTATCGTTAATGAATGCCCAAATAGGACCAGCAAGCATAGTTGATGAATATACACCAGAAACTAGACCAAATAAGATTGGAATTAAAAATTCTTTAATACTACTTACACCCAAAATTGTAAGCATAAATATTGAAACAAATGTTGTTAATGCAGTAAGCAATGTTCTTTTAATGACTTGTTTAATGCTCATATTAACAAGCGATTTACTTGTTTCATCTTTTAAGTTTTCATTTTTCTTATTTTCTCTTATTCTATCAAATATAATAATAACGTTGTTAATCGAATAACCAATAATTGTTATTAACGCAGCAATAAAACCAGCATTGATTTGTATTTGGAAAATAGCAACCAATGAACACATAATTAAAACATCATGTATTAGCATTAAAATTGCAGTTAATCCACTCAAGAGTTCGAATCTTATTGCAATATAAATTAGTATCAAAATTACAGCTATTAAAATTGCTAAAATAGAATTAATTAATAATGTTTTACTGGCAGATGCAGCAATTCTTGAACCATTAGAAACTTCAACAGTTAAATTTGTTCCGTTTAATGTGATATTTTCTTCAATTTCAGTTTTTAATTCATCAAGACTATTTTGCATTTGTTCTTCAGTTAAACCTTTTTTATCTTGAAATCTAACTGTAACCTGTGCTTCTGCGCCAATACCTTCTTGTTGAACATAACCAACTTTGAAACCATTATCTTCTATTATATCAGAAATTTGATTTGAAATAACCGTGTAGTTATTACCTTCTTCTAAAACCGAACCAACTTTAACATTTAACACTGTTCCACCAGTGAAGTCAATACCTAAATTAAATCCAAAAATACTGATTATTATAATACCGATTAATATTAAAGTTCCACTGATAATTGAACAAACCTTTAACTTACTGTTGAAATCAAAATTTTTTAGTTTTTCGCTAAACTTACTTCTAGTTGTTTTCATTTGCAATTACCTCCCTTTTAAAGTTTAACTTCTTAGGGTTTTTACTGTTAATACGCAAATACCATCTACAGAATATTTTTGTTAATACTAATGCTGTAAACATAGATAATAAAATACCTATCGCAAGAGTAATTGCAAAACTTTGAATTGTTCCTGTTCCAAAAATGTATAAAACTAAACAAGCGATTAAAGTTGTTATGTTACTATCTAAAATTGTTACTAAACCTTTTTTAAATCCCCCTTCAACACAAGTTGGGATTTTCTTGCCTAATTTGTATTCATCTTTCATTCTTTCAAAAATGATAATGTTGGCATCAACTGCCATTCCTAAGCTTAAAATAATACCAGCAATGCCTGGAAGTGTTAATTGAACAAATGGAATTGCTTGTAAGAAGAATAACATTAAAATTGAGTAAATAATTAATGAGAAATCAGCAATTATACCAAAATCTCTATAAACAATAATCATAATTGCGAAAATTAGTAAAAGACCAATAACGCCACCGATGATTGCCCATTTTAATGCATCATTTCCTAATGTTGCGCTGACATATTCGTTAGAATATAAACTTAATTCAACATCAAAAGTTCCACTCATAAGTTTAGTTGCATATTCTTCTGCTTCTTCAAGCGTGTTCATACTGCCACTAATGAAGGTTATTCCGTTTGAAATTACACCTTGAACGGTTGGATTAGAATATAATTCCCCACCAATAAATAAATATATTTGTTGCCCTTCCATTTCTGTAGTTAAATTTTTAAATAAGTAAGCACCTTCTTCATTAAATGTTACACTAACACCATATTGTCCTTCTTGCATTCCCGCTTCAACAGATTTAATATGTTTTCCTGTAAGAATTGCCTCTGCTTCAGTAGAATTTTCCTTTTTTATTTCCAAACTTGCAGGTTCGCCAATTAAATTTAATATTTCTTCTGGGTCATCAACATCTGGCACTTCAACACGAATTTGTGTTGCGTTTAAACCATTACCTTGCTTAACAACGCTTGCTTCTGAATAGCCTTCATCTGTTAACAAGTCTGAAATTCTTGCAATTGTTGCTTCAACTTGAGTATTAAAATTTGATTCATTATCTTCATCTAAACTTTTAACATTATAAACAGCAAGCACACCACCTTTAAGGTCGATTCCTAATTTAATTGATTTTGCAAAACCGTTATACGTGTAAATATTAATATCAAAACTGCATACGCTTAAAAACAAGCCAAATGCAACTAAAACTGCTGTAACTATAAATTTAGTAATCGATTTTCTTTTCATTTTAGTATAAAACTCCTTATAACTTTTATATTATATAAAATTATTTTTTTTTAGTCAACTAATTATTTAAAAAGAATAATTTTTTTGCAACAATAATTTTCGCAATAAAAAATAGGTAAATAAATCAATTTACCTATTATTATTATCAATTGAGTGATAATTTAATCTGACAAAACTATCTCTTACTGAAAATGTTACAAATTACTGTCGAAATTAGTCCAATTAACCCACCAAATAAAATATCAATCAAAAGCGTTAAATTAAAGTCAAAAGAACCATTTAACAAACTAAATAATAAAAATGCAATAATTGTGTAAAGTATTCCTACTAAAATTCCATTCCCTATCTTCTTTTCATCAACTTTTTTCAGCATAACAACATTACCAAAAAAAATACTGACGATTTTTATAACTTGATTAATCGGCTTTATAAAACTATCTGCAAGTCCTGTAAATTTAATAATAAAAGCAAAAATAAGAATGGCTATTAAACTAATAACTAATGCACCAATTGCGCCTTTAATCACTTGTAATCCTGATTTATTTGTTTTTAATGAATAACTTTTAACTCTCATAAATAACCTCTTACAAAATTGTATGAGAAATAAAAGTAATTTATTACAAAAAAATTAAACACACCATTACGGTGTGTTTTATTATTCACTAACTTTTTTTGTTCTTGTTTTTTTTGGTTTTTCTTCCTTAACAGGTTCTTCAATTTTTTCTTCTTTAACTTCTACTATTTCTTCTGCTTCTGATGATTCTTGATTTAATTCTTCAATGTCAAAAACTTCTTCTTTAGTGTCTACTGAATAGATGCCTTCAATGTTCATTTCAATATAGCCACATTTGTCATCATCGCCAGTTTTAATTAATAAAACTTTGCCATCAGTAGTGTCTGTTATTTTTTCAACAGTTCCATAAATGAAAGTTTTAGTTAAAACTTTTGAACCAATTTGTAGTTCATCTTGCAATGCTTTTTGTTTTTCAACATATTTTTTGTTTTTGAAAAAACTTAAAACAAACATTAATGCACAAGCCACCAAAAGAATAATTAATAAAGTTAAGTTACCTGAATTTTCACTTGCTAAAATATTAAACATAATCTTCTCCTTTAATAATCACATTATATCAAAATAAATTAATAAAAACAAATTATTTTTTATCTAATTTTGAATTTTGATTATATTTTTTGTAAAATTCTTCTCTAAAATCTAATAATCTGTCTTCCCATATCGCTTTTTTGATATCTTCTGTTAACTTTGTTAAAAAGCGAATGTTATGCAAACTTAATAGTCTTGCTCCCAAAATTTCTTTTGCGTTAATTAAATGTCTTAAATATGCTTTTGTAAAGTTTTTACAAGTATAGCAATCGCATTCATCATCTAAAGAAGAAAAATCTTCTTTATAAGGCGCATTTCTAATTGTTATCGGACCTTTACTTGTGAATGCTAACCCATTTCTAGCAACGCGAGTTGGCAACACGCAGTCCATCATATCTATTCCACGAATAAATCCTTCAATTAAACAATCTGGACTTCCAACGCCCATTAAATATCTTGGCACTTTTTCTGGATATAGTGGTTTTAACTCATCTAGTATCTCATACATAAGTTCCTTTGGTTCTCCAACAGATAATCCACCTATGGCAATACCAGTTGTAACATAAGGCAATGTTTTTTCAAGACTAATTTTTCTTAAATCTTTATAGAAATTTCCTTGCACAATTGGAAATAAGCACTGTTTTTCGTTTTTGTGATATTTATAACATCTATCCAACCAATCTAGTGTTCTGTTCATATATTTTTCTGCTTCATCGTGAGAAATGCCATATTTAGAACATTGGTCAAAAGCCATAATGATATCTGCACCTAAAGAATTTTCAATTTCTATTGCTTTTTCAGGGGTAAAGAAATGTTTTGAGCCGTCTAAATGAGATTTAAATTCAACTCCATCATCTGTGATATGGTTTATATCACTCATAGAAAAAACTTGAAAGCCACCACTATCTGTTAAAATCGGCCTATCCCAATTCATAAATTTATGCAATCCACCTGCTTTTTCAACAAGTTTATGTCCTGGTCTTAAATACAAATGATATGTGTTGCTTAATATTATCTGAGAATGTACTTCTTTTAGATCATCAGGAGTTAATGTTTTAACTGTTGCTTGAGTTCCAACAGGCATAAAAACGGGGGTTTCAACATCCCCGTGAGGTGTGTGCAAGATTCCTATTCTTGCTCCACTCTGTTTGCAAGTTTTTATAACTTCGTAACTAAAATTCTTGTTTTCCATTTCAATACCTTTTAATTTATTTTTTCTTTATCTTTGTTTTTAAATCTCTTCTCGTAAATTTTTTTTGCATATTCAGCAATACTCTTTCCATTGTAAAAATAATCTTTTTCTTCTTGCGAACTAAATCTAAAAGATATTTTTGCATCTGGAAACAAATTTTGTGATAGTTCTAGTATATTATCACAAGGTTTAACATCAAAAAAAATCTTTAAAAATCTTAAATTGCATTTATCTAACATTTCAATTAGTTTTTCTAGTTCATCACTATCAGTGGAAATATAGGCCTCTTCCAATTTTGTGCAATCAAAAAATGCTTTCTCATCAATTTCCACAATATGTTTTGGGAAAGATAAACATTTTAAGTTTTTACATCCTGCAAAAACCTTTTTTCCAACAAAAGTTAATTTATCTGGCAAACTAACTTTTTCTAATTTTTCACAACCA
Organism: Christensenellales bacterium; assembly: GCA_051889995.1. Taxonomy (GTDB): domain Bacteria; phylum Bacillota; class Clostridia; order Christensenellales; family UBA1242; genus UBA7868. The sequence goes on along the minus strand of JBJFDL010000003.1, from coordinate 120,802 downwards.
CAAAAGGCTTTATCTTGTATTGTTGTAACACCATCAGGAATAACAATTTCTTTTAATTTTTTACAATCTTTTAATAAACTCTTTGATACAGTTGTTAATTTACTTGGCAAGGTGATTTTTTCAAGTTCTTCACAACCTTCAAAAGCGCCATCACCTAAAAACTCAATAGAGTATGGCAAAACTACATTTTTTAATTTTGTTTCAGAGAAACTCTTTTCTCCAATAGATACTAAGTCATTATTAAAGACTATATTTTGAACACCAGATTTATAAAAAGCTTCATTTTCAATTATCACTAATGATTTTGGGAAATTTACGTTTGTTAGTTCTTCACATCCACAAAAGGCATTTCTACCAATTATTTTAGTGCTATCATCAAAAATCACTTCTTTTAATGTTTGCTTACCTTTTAATAAATCTTTATTAATCCTTTCAACTGCCACATTAAAAATAACTCTTACTAATTTTTGTTGCAAAATTTCGTTTTCGGTTGGAAGTTTTTCTTTTTTATATGATTTTGAATTTTGGAGAGTTTTATTCTTGATTTCAATTTCTTCAATAATCAACTCGCCAGTTTGGGGATTAAAGCTATAATCTTTTATTTCCATATAATTCCTCTTTAGTAAATTTTACTTTAATTATAATATTTTGTCAATAGTTAAGTTATAGCAATAAGCAAGCATCACCAAAACTAAAAAATCTATATTTTTCTTGAACAGCCGCATTATAAAAATTTAATGTTTCATCTAGTCCACAAAACGCTGACACAAGCATTATTAAAGTGCTTTCAGGTAGATGAAAATTGGTTATTAATCCTTTAACTATCTTGAATTGATAACCAGGATAAATAAAGATATTAGTATCTCCTTTTCCAGCCTTAACAAAATATTTATCACCAACTTTTTGCGTTGAACTTTCAAGAGTTCTAACACTGGTCGTTCCAACAGCAAAAATCCTTCTATTTTCTTTAATTGCTTGATTAATTGTGTCTGCACTGTCTTGCGTTATTTCATAATATTCGCTATGCATTTCGTGAGCCAAAATATTATCTTCACTAACTGGCCTAAATGTTCCGAGTCCTACGTGCAATAATACATTAACAATTATAACACCTTTATCAATTAGTTTTTGCATTAATTCTTTCGTAAAATGCAATCCTGCTGTTGGTGCAGCAGATGAGCCTTCAATTTTGGAATATACAGTTTGATATCTTTCTTTATCTTTTAATTTTTCGTGAATGTATGGTGGTAATGGCATAGAACCAATTTTTGCTAATTCTTCTTCGACTACATTTTCACAAATAAATTCAACCTTTCCCATACCCATTTCGCCCTTATCAATGACTTTACACAAAAGGCTATCACTCAACTTGATAATAGTGTTTAATTTTGCTTTTTTGGCAGGTTTTAATAATACTTCATATTTATTTTGTTCTAGTTTACGCAATAAAAACACTTCAATTTTAGCACCAGTATCTTCTTTTATCCCAAACAATCTTGCAGGGATAACTCTAGTGTTGTTTACAACTAAAACATCCCCACTTTTTAAATAATCAATTATATCATAAAAGTGTTTATGAGTGATTGTTTTATCTGCTCTGTTATAGACTAACATTCTACTTGAATCTCTGGGTTCAATTGGCACTTGGGCAATTAACTCTTCAGGCAAATCATAATGATAGGTTTGCCTTTTAAAAATATCTTTTTCTTCCATATTTAATCTTCTTTTTTTATATTGTTTAATTCTATTTTTTTCTCTTCGCTTATCTTTTTATTTAAGTGTTCGTAAGCAAGTGGCAAACAAATTCTTCCCCTTGGAGTTCTTGCAATAAAACCAATTTGCAATAAATATGGTTCGTAAACATCTTCAATTGTTGTTGCTTCTTCGTTTGTCGATGCAGAAAGCGTGTCTAATCCAACTGGTCCACCGTTAAATTTATCAATCATAACTTCAAGAATTCTTCTATCAGTGTAATCTAGTCCATATTCATCAACTTCCAAAAGGTTAAGACTATTTTTTGCAATTTCTAAAGTTATTTCACCATTTCCGTGAACTAAAGCAAAATCTCTTATTCTTTTTAAAAGTCTGTTCGCAATTCTAGGAGTTCCCCTACTTCTTTTTGCAATTTCTAAACTTGCTTCACTTGTTATATTAACTCCTAAAATGCTGGCACTTCTGTTTATAATTTTATTCAATTCATCACTAGAATACATTTCTAACCTTGAAATTACGCCAAATCTGTCACGAAGTGGCGCAGTTAGGTTTCCAGCCTTTGTTGTTGCACCAATAAGCGTGAAAGGTTGAATTTTTAGCCTCATTGCTCTCGCTGATGGTCCTTTTCCAACAACAAAATCTAGCGCATAATCTTCCATCGCAGGATATAAAATTTCTTCTACACTACGATTTAATCTGTGTATTTCATCAATAAATAAAACATCATTTTTGCTTAAATTTGTTAAAATTGATGCTAAATCTGCAGCACTTTCAATTGCTGGTCCACTTGTTATTTTAATTTGACTACCTAATTCATTAGCAATAATATGACTTAAAGTTGTTTTCCCAAGTCCTGGTGGTCCATAAAGCAAAACGTGGTCTAATGCTTCCCCTCTTGTTTTTGCTGCTTCAATAAAAACTCTTAAATTGGCCTTTATTTTTTCTTGACCAACATAATCTTCAAGTCTGTTAGGACGAAGTTTGTTTTCAACTTCAAGTTCACTCTCATTTTTTGTGCTTGTTATAAATCTTTCTTCCATACTACCTACTCATATTTTTTAGTATTTTTTCTAATAAAATTTCTACAGTATCGCCGTCATTAATGTTCGCCTTAATTAATTTTACTGCATCAGTTTTTGTTAATCCTAGAGTAACAAGTGCTAAAATAGTATCATTAATAACACTATTTTTTAAATCAAGGGCACTGTATTCATTGATATCAACACTTTCAAATGTGCCAATATTTTCACTTAATTTTTCTTTAAGTTCAAGCACTATCCTTTCTGCAGTTTTCTTACCAAGTCCCTTAAAACGAGAAAGCATTTTGGTATCTTCGCTTATAATTGCAGTTACGAGGTCACTTAAACTTGCCCCACCTAAAATTGTTATTGCCATTTTAGGTCCAACACCACTAACGGTAATTAATTTTAGGAATAATTCTTTTTCTTGCATAGTTGAAAATCCAAATAATGCAATTCCATCTTCTTTAACTTGCAGATATGTGAACAATTCACATTCGGTTTTGTTACATATAGACAAATATGTTGTTTGAGATATATTAACTTCATAACCAACATTATTAACTTCTAATATTATTAAATTTTCACTTTTTTGTAAAATTCTTCCCTTTAAATATGCAATCATTTTTCCCTCTAATATCTAAAATTTCCTAACGTTTGATTTGTTTGACTATGACATATTGCAACTGCTAATGCATCTGCTGCATCATCTGGCTTTGGAATATCTTTTAAATTAAGAATGGCCTTTACCATATATTGAACTTGTTTTTTATCGGCACGGCCTTGTCCTGTTAAAGCTTGTTTGATTTGTAATGGTGTATATTCAAACAATTTACCTATCTTTTTCTTTGCTCTGACAACAATTACTCCTCTTGCTTGTGCAACATCAATTGCTGTTTTGGCATTATTTTGAAAAAATAACTCTTCAATTGCTAAACTTTCAGGATTATACTTTTCTATTAGATAATCTATACCATCTGCTATTTTTACAAGTCTATCAGGAAAATTCATATCTTTATCTGTTGTTATTACACCATAATCTAGACAATTAACTTGATTGCCAATTTTTTCAATAACGCCATAGCCTATAATTGCATAGCCTGGGTCTATACCAAGAATAACCATAGTAAAATTATATTAAATAAAATTATTTTTGTCAATTATATTGAAAAATATATAAAAAAAGTAGAACTTTTAATTCTACCATTTTCAATCAACAACTAATTTAAATTTACCCTAAAAATTCAATACATACATATTAAAGATTTACGTTATGATAGACATCTTGAACATCATCGTTGCTTTCTAATAAATCTATCATTTTTTCAAAACTTGCTTGTTGTTTTTCATCAAGGTCAATGTAACTTGATGGAACAAATGCAACATCTGCACTTAAGAATTTAATTCCCTTGCTTTCTAAAACATCCTTAACATTGTTAAATTTATCTGTTTGTGAATAAACTTCAAAAACATCTCCATCATCCACAACATCATCTGCCTCACCTTCAATTGCCCATTCAAAAAGTTGGTCTTCTGTTAATTTATCGTCTTTTTCAATAACAAACACACCTTTTCTCTCGAACAAATAACTAACACAACCAGTTGAACCTAAACTGCCACCACATTTATCAAAAATATGACGAATATCACCTGCAGCACGATTTTTATTATCGGTTAGAACATTAACAATAACAGCACTACCGCCAACTCCATAGCCTTCATAAGTGATTTCTTCATAGTTTCCACCACCTAGTTCACCAGCTGCTTTTTTTATGCTTCTTTGAATGTTGTCATTAGGCATATTATTACTTCTCGCCTTGCTAATGATATTATATAATTTAGGATTTGAATTTGGGTCACTGCCACCCATTTTAACTGCAACTGCAATTTCTTTTCCTAGTTTTGTAAAAATTTTACCTCTTTGGGCATCCATCTTTTCTTTTGTATGTTTTATATTATTAAATTTACTATGTCCACTCATTATTTTTCTCCCTTTCGTATTTTTAATTATAATATCTATACTATTATTTGTCAAAACTTTTAATAAAAAATTATGAGAAGTTTGTTAAGTAATATGCGATTATTGAAAAGCTAACAGCAACATTTAAACTTTCCACTTCATTTTGCATGGGTATTGCTATTACTTTATTTGCAAATTCTTCAACTTCTTTTGATACACCATTACCCTCATTTCCCAAAATTATAGCAAAAGCATTTTGAGGCTTACTTATTTTAAAAACATTTTCTCCATTCATATTGGCAGAATAAACTGTTTTATCTTTACAAATTTCTTTCAAATCGCAAACTTGAATATGATGAATGTTTACCTTAAAAATATTACCCATACTTGCTCTTATAGTTTTGTCATTATATTCATCCACCGAATTTAATGTGTAGATATCTTTAATATTTGTAGCAACACTAGTTCTCACAATTGCCCCTAAATTTTGAGGGTCTTGAATATTATCTAAAATTGCAATGTTACCACCATAAAATTTCTCTTTAGGTTTTTCTACAACAACAAAAAAATTAGTTGATGACATTTGAAAAGATAATTTTTCAGCAATTTTGCTTGAAACAATGATTATTTTATCTAAAAACTTATTAAGATTTAATTTTTCAAAAACTTCATTAGTTAAAATTATGTTTTTAATATTCAAATCAGCTTTAGCAATTTCTTCAAATATTTTATATCCTTCAACTAAAATTAAGCCTTTTTCATCACGATATTTTTTTTGTTTTAATTTTAATATTTCTTTAATTTTTTCGTTATTCACGCTTTCAATTTTAATCATAATTTTATTATATCACAACAATTTAATTTTGCAAAACTTATTTTTATCATATAATTTTTTTATTCTCACTAATTGCTGTTAAACAAATATAAATTTTCTAAATTACGATATCTTTAAAGCCTTCTTGATTATAAAAATAAAAATTTTAAAATTATGCTATATTTTATCTTAAAAAATTAATAATATGAATTGTATTATTAAAGAAAAAAAAGAATTTCACCAAGAAATTCCTTTTCAATTAAATTATAATTAGTTAGCCTTTTTAGCAACTTCTACTAATTTTTTGAAAGCTTCCATATCGCTAATTGCCATTTCTGAAAGAACTTTTCTGTTTAACATAATGTTGTTAACTTTTAAACCATGCATAAATTTAGAATAACTAATATCATTCATTCTGCAAGCAGCATTAATTCTTGCAATCCAAAGAGTTCTAAAATCTCTCTTTTTATTTCTTCTTCCAATGTAAGCGTGGCTTTCAGCCTTTCTAACACTTTGTTTTGCTACTCTATATAATTTAGAGTGACTACCCCAATATCCTTTAGCAGCTTTTAAAACTTTTCTTCTCTTTTTTAGTGCATTATTACTTCTTTTAATTCTCATAATTCATCTCCTTAAACACTAACCATATTTCTAATAGTTTTTTCTTGTGCTTTAGAAACATAAGTTTGTTTTCTTAAATCTCTTTTTCTTTTAGTTGTCTTTTTAGTTAAAATGTGTCTGTGGTTTTGTTTTCCTCTTTTAATTATACCACTCTTTAAAACTTTGAAGCGTTTTTTAGCTCCACTATGACTTTTTTGTTTTGTTGTTGCCATAATTTATCTCCTTTATTTTTTTGCGGTTAAAACCATATTTATATATTTTCCTTCAAGTTGTGGGGCTTTTTCTATCATCGCACCATCACCAACTAAACTTGCAAACTTGTTCATTATGTTAATTCCTTGTTCAGGATATGCTTGTTGTCTGCCTTTTAATAAAATGCTGACTTTAACTTTGTTTCCGTCTTGAAGGAAGCCTAAAGCATTTTTAACACGATAACTCATATCATGGTCACCAATTGTTAAAGATAATTGAATAATTTTCATTTCTTGTGCTTTATTTTTCTTTCTTGCTTCTTTCTCTTTTTTTAATAAGTCAAAACGATATTTCCCATAGTCCATAATTTTACAAACTGGTGGTTCAGCATTTGGTGAAATTAAAACCAAATCCAAATCTCTTTCTCTTGCCATATCAAGAGCAGCATTTAAACTAACTATTCCTAGTTGTTCTGCACTTTCACTAAGCAATCTCACATTTTGAGCAACGATTTCTTCGTTAATTGATAATTCTTTAATAATTAAAATCCCCCTTAAAAAGAAAAAAGTGAATATAAAATATCCACACTAAAATCTATATAACAAAAATATAAAATTTTAATACCAACTAAGCTAAGCCTTTTTGGTGAGAAATGGATATTTCTACTTTTAACGCTATTAATATAACACCTTTTTTTAATATTGTCAACATATTTTACTAATTTTTTAAATATTTTTTACAAGTTTTTTCGTAACCATTACTTATATTTTTTTTTAATCAAAAAGCAAATTATTTTTTATTCTTCTTCGTTTCTTCTATATAAACTGGCACTTTAAAGTTATTAAACAAAATATTAATAAAATCAGTTAAAGATGTGAATGACACAATTAAAAATAAAAATGCCAAAACATATTGAACATTAATTAGAAAGTTAGAAAATTGAACATAATTTTCTGCAAAACAAAATATCAAAAAGAATATTGAAACAACAAGATTAAACATTGCTTTGAACATTCTTCCTATGTAAAAGTAGTGAGCACCAAAGATACCCAAAAAACCACTTAATAATGCAAGTTTTTTCTTACTTAAATCATGTGGTAAAATTTTACTATAAAAATTCAAGTCACCATCACCATTTCTAAAATTTTCCTTTGCCTTGTGATTTGATGAATGTTCTTTTATAGCATTTACATTAAAAAAACATTTTGTGCAAATTTGCGTTTCCTTATCAAGCTTTCCATAACATTTAGGACATCTCATTATATTTTTCCTCTATCATCTCTTTAATTTTATAAATATTTTCTTTTGTTTCACTAGAACAATAAATTATGTCATCTAATCCAACATTACAACTTTTTGCAAGCATTAGTTTTTGGTTATTTCGTTTACTCTTCGCTATTTTATCGCTTTTAGTAGCAATAATTTTGAATGGAAGCGAATAGAAATTTAAAAATTGTAACATTTGCTTATCATCAACACTTGGTTCAAGTCTTATGTCTAATAGCAATAGAATTAATTTATGATTTTCTTTTTCTTTAAAATAATCTTCTATTAATTCACTCCAATTTTTTTCATTTTGTTTACCAGCTTTATGAAAACCGTATCCCGGCAAATCAACTAGATAAAATTTATCATCAACTAAAAAATAATTTATAAGTTTTGTGTGTCCTTGCGTTGAACTTGTTTTTGCCAAATTTCTGTTATTAAAGATGGCATTAATTAAACTACTCTTTCCTGTATTACTTCTACCTACAAAAGCCACTTCAAACTTTTCATCTTTTAATATATCTTGACTTTTCGCAACCGATTTTAAAAATTTACAATTTTTCATAAAAATAGTATAGCAATTATAAACTTTTTGTCAAGTAACCTAAAATAAAATCTTTAAATATAATGAAATATATCTTGTCATAGATATAAAGGAACTACTTATGGATGAACGACTTTTACAAATTAAAAATTTAACATTAAACTATCACTCAAAATCAGGTGAAACACAAGCATTGAAAAATATTTCTTTCGATGTTTTTAATGGTGAATTTATTGCTATTGTTGGTCCATCTGGCTGTGGTAAAACCACTCTTCTTAACGCTATCGGTGGATTAATTAAAAAATCAAACGGACAAATTTTACTTGATGGATCAGAAATTTTAAGCGATAAAAACTCTAAAACAAGAGAAATAGGATATATGTTTCAAAAAGACCATTTATTTGAATGGCGAACAATTTTAGAAAATGTTAAACTTGGACTTGAATTTGATAAAAATTTAACAAAAGATAATAAAAAAGAAAAAGAAGAATATATTCTTAATTTGTTAAAAAAATATGGATTGTATGATTTTAGAAACAAATATCCAAGAGAACTTTCTGGTGGAATGCGACAAAGAGCCTCATTAATTAGGACACTTGCATTAAATCCTAAAATATTGCTTTTAGATGAGCCCTTTTCTGCACTAGATTTTCAAACAAGACTTAATGTTTGCGATGATGTTAGTTCAATTATTAGCAAAGAAAATAAAACGGCAATATTAGTAACCCACGATATAAGCGAAGCAATTAGTTTAGCCGACAGAATAATAATACTAAGCAAAAGACCAGCAGAAATTAAGAAAATTGTAAAAATAGACTTAAAAGAAAGTGGTTTGCCATTAAAAAGACGAGAGAATAAAAATTTTTCAAAATATTTTGAAGAAATTTGGAGAAGCATTAAAAATGAAGAAGACAATAATTAATAACTCCTTTTCACAAGAACATAAGCAATATCTAAAAAAACAAAAGCAAACTAAACTGAGCATTTTATTAACACAAATTCTTGTTTTAATAATTTTCTTGCTACTTTGGGAACTTTTAACTCGTTTAGAAATTTTAGATGCCTTTATAATGAGTAGCCCTTCAAAGATATTTGATAAAGCTGTATCATTATTTAAGACTGGCAACCTACTCTTTCATATTTGGGTTACTTTAAAAGAAGCAATTTTAGGCTTTATTATCGCAACAGGACTTGGAACATTAATTGCAATAATTCTTTGGTGGAGCGACTTTACAAGAAAAGTTCTAGAACCTTACATTGTTGTTTTAAATAGTCTACCAAAAATTGCTCTAGGACCAATAATTATCATCTGGTTTGGTGCTGGAACTCAAAGTATTATTGTTATGGCAATATTAATTACCATAATCATCACAATTTTAACAATGCTCTCTGCATTCCTATCATGTGATAGTGACAAAATTATGCTACTTAAAAGTATGGGTGCTAATAAATTTCAAATACTTTTTAAATTAATTATTCCAAATGCAATGAATGAATTTATTAGTATGTTAAAAATTAACGTTGGAATGACTTGGGTTGGCACAATTATGGGCGAATATTTGGTGAGCAAGGCAGGATTAGGATATCTAATAGTTTATGGGGGGCAAGTTTTTCAATTAGATTTAGTTATGACTTCAACTGTAATACTTTGTATTTTAGCAGGAGTTATGTATGCTCTTGTGAGCTGGTTTGAAAGAAGATTTAAAAAATATTAATAATTAGAGCATAAATTTTTTAATTTATGCTTTTTTACACAATTTTCTTTATTTTTCACATTAAAAATAAAAACTTTTATCATAAACACTAATCCTAATGCTCCTTGCAGTGGATAAAAATAATTTACAATATTATTAAATCCACACAAACTAATTATGTATGCCAAAGTTAGAATTATTATGGACATTAAAAACTTATTTTTGTTAATTGTTTCAAGCAAAATATATAAACTTGATACTAGACTAGTTAATATTGAAAACCATAAAATAAAACCAAATAGATAGCCGATTATAGAATTTATGTTAAAAGCGAGAATAAGCATTGGTAAGTCGCTCTTTAAACTAAAATTAAAGGTCTTTAAGATTGAAAAATTAATTAAACAAATCAAAATTATTAAAATTAAGGAAATTATAATTGAATAAATCACCCTTTCTTTTTTTGAAAAATCTTTACCACGATTTATAATTAGAGTGTTTGAAAAAGTTAAATTATATGACATATAAAAAAATGCAAATATTAAATATTTAACATATGATGAGCTATTAGTTGCATTTTGACTTGGAATATTTCCAGATGAGTTAAAAATTGTATGCAAGCAAACAAAAATTAAAAAAATTATAACCACGGGCATTAAAAATGCATTCACTTTTTTTATTGATTCATAACCATTATTTACAATAAGAAGGATGAACATAATACTAATTATCGTTAAAACTGGAAAATTTATGTTTTTAAATATCAACTTCCCCGTGCTATTTAATCCAGCAACCATCGCTGTAATAAACACAAATAATCCAATTAAAAATAAAACTTCAAAAAGTTTATTATGTTTGGGAAAAAGATTTTGACTAATTGATTTGTTTTGTAGTTTTTGACCTAGTGAAAACATATTATAAAGTGAAAAATATAAAAAAATAATGACAAGAAATATGTTTAAAAAACTTATTATTCCTTGTCCACTAAAAAACACAGCAATTTCTTTACCACTAGAAAAGCCAGCACCAATTACTGCACCTATAATTAAAAAAATAAAACTCAAGTCCACTTTTTTCACAATATAAAATATGAATTTAAGTTTTATTTAATGTTATTTTTTACTAATCTTGATTAATAATTATTCTATGACATTGCTCACATTCAGTATATCCATTCAATTTTAAATTATCAAGTTTATGAATAGATTGTTCCATTCTGCAATAACCACAATTCTTTTCATCAACTAGGTTAACTAAAACAGGGAAAATCCCATCTCTTTTCATATTTCTATATTTTTGGAAAAGTTCAGGTTTAATGTTTTTCTCTTGTTTTTGTAGTTCTAATTTAACTTTTTCAATTTGTGGTTCAATGTCTGCTTTTAATTTATCAAGTAAAACTTTGTTTTCATCAAATAGTTTTTTGCTTGAAATAACTTGTTTTCTGCAACTTTCAAATTCTTCTAAAATTGCAGTTAATCTTGAATGTAATGTGTTAAGTCTTATTATTAATTCATCCAAATTTTTTCTTATTGGTTTAACTTTGTTATTAATTTCTAAAACACTATCTTCGTTTAAAGTGTTAAGGTCTGTTTCACTATATTTTTTAACTAATTCAAGGCCTTTTTGCTTAACAGTTATTATTTTATCGATTTCGTTCAAGATTTTTCTTGCTTCTTCATTTAATTCAATCATTTTTAATTGACTATTTTTAGCAGTTTCTTTGCTTGAATTGATTTTTTTAATACATTCACTATTGTTAATCTTCTTTTCAAGTTTTTTTACTTCTATGTCAATATCTTGATATTTTTTTAATTCTTTCATTATAAAAATTTCCTTCTATTATTTTCTGTGATTTCACCTTTTTCAACTTTTTCCAAATATGTAAGAGCAGCATTAACATACAATAGTTGCGACTCTGTATTATTTGTTAAACCTTCAACCTTAGATTTCAAAGCATTTAACTTCTCTTTTTCCGCTAACAAATACTGTTTGAAAACTTTAGAATTCCATGTGAAATTATCTTGTCCAAAATAAATTTCTAATGGTCTTAAATGAGATTTGCCTTTTTGAACTTTAATAAGATTATAATATATTCCATCTTCATATACCAAATAATCAAACAGAATTTTATATTTATTTGCGATTAAATATTCTCTTAACTTAACAACATCACGCATAGGTTGCAAAATAAAGTTTTTAAGTTTAATTTGTTTTTCTTCTAGAATTTTAATAATTTCCATTCCACCCATACCACAAATTAAAGCTTGATTTACTTTATCATACTTATAAATAACATTAAAGCCATCTCCTTCCCTAAAACTAATGTAGCTATTAATATTTAGTGAATCACAAAATCTTATTGCTTTATCTAAACTTCTAGAACTAATATCTGTTGCAATAACTCTATCACTTTTATTGGATAAAATTAATTCAGCCGTAACAAAACCATGATCACAGCCAATATCTGCTGTGCATTTAACAGTGTCACATAATTTAACTATATGTTCTAATCTTGTGCTTAAACCTAATAATGTGCTCATATTTCCTCCTAAAAATAATCTTTTAATCTTTTGCTACGAGATGGATTTCTTAGTTTTCTTAATGCTTTCGCTTCAATTTGTCTTATTCTTTCTCTTGTAACATTAAATTCTTGTCCAACTTGTTCAAGAGTTTTTGGGAAACCATCATCTAGACCATATCTCATTCTAACAACTTTTTGTTCTCTTGGGGTTAATGTTTCAATAACTGATAATAATTGTTCACGAAGCAATCTTCTGCTTGTTGCTTCGAAGGGTGAAATTGATGTTTTGTCTTCAATTATATCTGCAAGACAACTATTTTCACTTTCATCATTTCCCATAGGACTATCAATTGATAGAGGGTCTAGTTGAATTCTTTTAATTTCGTCAACTTTTTCTTCGGTAATCCCCATTTCTTTTGCAATTTCTGCAGTTGATGGTTCTCTTCCTAATGATTGAGTTAAAGATTTAGTTGCTCTAACAAGTTTGTTTATTGTTTCTACCATGTGAACTGGATGACGAATTAAACGACCTTGGTCGGCAATCGCACGTGTTATGTGTTGACGAATCCACCAAGTTGCATAGGTAGAGAATCTAAATCCTCTTGTATAGTCAAATTTTTCTACGGCTTTAAGCAAACCTAAATTTCCTTCTTGAATTAAATCCAAAAATTGTAAACCATTTTTACCGGAATGTTTTTTTGCAATTGAAACAACTAATCTTAAATTGCTTTCACATAATTTATTTTTTGCATATTCATCGCCTTGTTCCATTCTTTTAGCTAATTCTATTTCTTCTTCTGGAGAAAGCAATGGAACTTTACCAATTTCTTTAAGATAAATTTTAACAGGATCATCACTAGGTGAATTTTGAACTAATAAATCCAAGTCCAAGTCGTCACTGGCGTTTTGTTCAGATACCAAAACACCACAAGCCCTGATTTCATCAATTATGTCATTAATCTCATTTCTAGATATATCATCGTATTTAAAAAATCTACTGGCGATTTCATCTTCGCTAATTTCATTGCCCTTCTTTTTTGCTTGCTCGATAATTTTTTTAATCTCTGATTCGTATTTTTCGTTAACCAATTATTTATCCTCCAATTTTAATAAGTTAATTTCTTTTGCAATTTTTTGAAGAAGAATTGCATATTCTTTCCTTTCTTCGACAAGTTTTGCTTCTAGCATTTTGTTAGTATAAAAACTTTGCTGTTTTGCTAACTCATCTAGTTTTAAAATTCTAACACAATCTTCAAAATACTTTTTACTAACCTCGTTATCTTGAAAATTATAATTAACAATTTTTGATAATTGTTCATCTCCACTGTCTATTTCACCATCGAAAACAGCTCCAACAATTGGTTCTTTGTTGTTTTCGTGACATTTTTTTAAATATTCATACACATTTTGAAAAGCAAATTCGTTAAAATTTGTCATTTCAACAAAATAGGCATATGGTTTTTTATGAAGTAGGCTTGCCAAAATGAACAACTGACTTTTGTAAACATTATCTGTTAACAAAGTTGGTTTAAATTTTTCCCTCTTTTTATTTTCTTTAACAGGCATTTCAAGGTTTATCAAATCTTGCTTCAAAATGTCAAGCGAAACTCCACATTTTTCTCGAATAATTTTTAAATAGAGTTCTCTTTCACTATTTAGCTTAATTTCTCGAACAACATTTAAACTTGCTTTAATAAATTTACTAATTTCTAATTTATCGCTTAAATTATAGACTAAACTGAAATTATTTATTCTATATTCATAACTATCTTTAGCGCTTTCTATCTGTTGTTGCATACTCTCAACACCAAATTTTTTAACATATTCGTCCGGGTCTAAATTATCAGGTAAAGTTACACAATAAACATCAAAATCTTCTTTGTTTAAAACTTCAATTGCTTTTAATGTTGCTTTTTGTCCAGCACTATCTCCGTCAAAACACAAAACTATTTTATTACAAAATCTTTTAAGTTCTTTTGCGTGCATAGGTGTGAAAGCCGTTCCCATGGTGGCAACTGCATTAGTAAAACCTGCATTATGCATTCCTATAACATCCATCTGGCCTTCAACAACAATTATTTCGTTTAACTTTCCAGCGTTTTTTAATTCTTTCAAAAATTGTATTCCAAAAACTATTTTACTTTTATCAAATACAACTGTTTGTGGGGAATTTTTATACTTAGCAAGGTTTGGATTATCTTCTAAAATTCTTGAAGAAAAGCCAATTACTTCCCCAAAACTATTTTTAATTGGAAAAGTTAATCTTTCAAACATTGCATCATATGTTCTTCCGTTCTTTTCGTTAACTAAACCTGCATTCAAAGCAACTTGTGTTGAAATTTTATTATTTTTTAAAAAGTCAACCAAAGTTGTGTAATCCTTACTATAACCCAATTCGAATTTTTCGACTATCTCATTAGATAATCCTCTTTTTTTTATGTATGCTAATGCTTTTTCGCTTTTAGGAAGATTTGATTTATAATGTTCCTTTGCAAGTTTTAAAGCATATAAAACTTCTTCTTTTTCTTTTTTCTTTTTAACTAAATTTTCATCAAAGAGTTTTTCTGGCAATTCCATATTCGCTCTTTCAGCAAGAATTTTAACAGCACCCATAAAATCAACACTTTCCATTTGTTTTATGAATTCAATAACATCTCCACTTTTACCACAACCAAAACAATGATAATATTGTTCTAAATTATTAATTGCAAACGATGGCGTTTTTTCATGATGAAAAGGACAACACCCCCAAAAAGTGTTGCCAGATTCTTTTAATGGAATATAAGATGAAATTACACTTACTAAATCATTATTATATTTTAATTTTTCTAAAAAACCTGCGTCAATACTAATCTTTTGCATCAAAAACCCTTTTCATACATATTATACAAAAAAAATTGCAAAAATCCTTTTTTTATTTGCAATTTTTTTTATTTTTTTATAACAATTTATTCTCTTTTTATGTATTTTCAATAATTTTGTTCAAATAATTTGTGTCTGCAATCAACTTCCCTGCACCTAAAATCACTGCATTTTCGCATTCTTCACAAATTGTAACTGGTAAATTCAAATTTTTGGACAAATAATTTTCTAATCCCGTCAACTTTGCCATTTGCCCTGTCACTATAATTCCATTCACAGACAAATCTGAAATAATGTCTGGACTTGCTGAATTTATCAAAACTTTAACTGCCATATAAATTTTTTGAAAATAAAATTCCAAAGTATCTCTTATTTGCCCTGAAGTTATGACTTCTGTTTTAGGATTTTTTGTTGATTTATCCACCCCATTAAATTCACAATTAGTTAAGTCATGAACAAATAAACTTCCTGCTTCATTTTTAAGTTTTTCAGCAGTTTGCATAGATATTTGCATATCTAAAAACTGGTCAGCGTAGAGTTTAATTGCTTCATCAATTTTATTCCCACCAAAACATAAAGAATAACCTTTTAAAATTGAGTTTAAACTGCAAATTGCCATATCAATTGTGCCTGCGCCCAAATTTAAACTTAAATATCCACTTGCTCTTCCAGTATCTATATTTGCTCCCATTAATGCAACTAAAACACTAGGAACAAGATTAACTTTTTGAGCACCTATTTTAAGACCCAAATTTTTAAAAGATAAAATTTCTTCTTCGCTAAGCCCACAAGGAACTGTAAAAACAATATCAAACTTTTCATTAGGATAAACAACTTTAGACACAAAATGCGACAACAAACATTCTGCCAAAGATTGATTTACAACAACTCCAAGCACAACTGGAGAAACAAATGTTATGTCATTATTTGTTTTACCTAACATCTTTTTTGCTGAAAGTCCGTAATTTACCACTTGAATTTTGTTTTCGTTTTTTGTTACAGCCAAAAAAGTTGGTTCTTTCAAAACAACGCCAACGCCTTTTCTATAAATGCTTGTGTAAGCTGTGCCAAAATCTATTGCTAAAATTGTTTTTGCCATAATTCACCCATTACATTAATTATAGCAAACTTAATTCAATTTGACAAATATTTTTTTAAATAAATTATCATAAGTTACAATCGATAATACCATAACCTTCAATATTATGGTTTTTTGTTAAAGCTTTACAATTATTTAACAGCATAATTTTCATTTGATTGGGTGTTATTTTAGGATATTTCTCACAAAGCAATGCACAAACACCAGCAACAATTGGAGTGGCTACACTCGTTCCACTCATTTGCGTAAATAATTGTTTATCATTCTTTAATCCTTTTATGTTTACACCACTTGCAACGCAATCGGGTTTATAATAGTTAAAAGCTGGTCCACGAGATGAAAATTCTGCAATTTCAAAAAATTTAGGATTAAAATTTTCATCTCTATCTCTTTTGTCGTTCAAGGCACCAACTGTAATTATTCTACTTGAAATTCCCGGACTTTTAATCGTTTCTTCATTAGGTCCAGAATTTCCTGCAGCTGCAACAACTATTATTCCACTGTTCCATAATTTTTCAGCACCTTTTAAAAGGGGGTCATTATTATTCAAAGGATTTGAACCAAAACTCATACAACAAACCTTAATGTTAAATCTGTTTTTATTGTCATAAACCCATTGCATAGCTTGTAATATTGTAAATGCTCCTGTTTCTCCGTTATGGTCAAGAGCTTTTAATCCAATAAGAGTGCAATCTGGCGCTATTCCACGATATTTATTATTAACTGCACCACTTCCCCCAATAATTCCTGAAACAAATGTTCCGTGTCCGTTATCATCGTAAGAAATTAACTTATCTTTAACAAAATCTTTAAAAAATGCAATTTTATTTGCTGGACATAAAAAATCTAGATGTGGATATATTCCAGTGTCTATCACTGCAACAGTTACACCTTTTCCACTTATGTTTCTTTCATATAATTTGTCTACGTTAATGACCTTTTTGGCAACATTAATCTGTGCACTAACCTTTGTTTCACTTGTTATGTAATCAATATGAGAACATCTTGCGAAATTAATTATGTTATCTTTCTTTAATCTTAATCCAAATGCATTTATAAAAGGAAACTCTATAAAAACGAAATTTTTTAAATAATTTCTTGTCTTGAAAAAATTATTAGAATATATTAAACATTCTATATCTTTGTTGTTTTGCGATAAAAGTTCAACTTCTTTAATTAAATTAGGGTCAATCTTGTTCATTCTAACTTATCATATTAATCAAATTTTTTAAATTTTCTTTTTCTTTCTCGCTTAAAACAGAAGATAATGTTTCATATATTTCGTTTAATTTTGTCTTATTTAAATTTCCTTTTGCCTTTTCTGTTTTTGCAATGCTCATTAATTCTTGCATTAACTCAGTATTTGACTTGTTTTTATATTTATTTACCAATTTTTCACATTCTTCATACTCTTGTTGCGATGCACAATTTATACAATTTTCCTGTTTATGATTTTTACAAAAATTTTCAAAATCCACTTTTTTTCTCCTTTTTAGTTTCTAATTAATTATATGCTCGCATATATTATTAGTGATTATTCAAGGAGATTTTTTATGCAAAATTTTAATAAAAAACCATACCAAAGCATAGTTGAAACAATGAACACTAACTATTTGAATACATACCAAAATTTAGGCTTAAACTCGAACGATAATAATATTGATACAAACAAAAATAGTGATGCTAATGCTAATGAAAGTTTACATGATAATAGCACATCTAATAACAATAATAACAGTAGTGGAAACAATTTATTTAACGCTAATAACTTAACTACACTTTTGAGCCTTATGAATGGAAATAGTAACAATAATGTTATGGATTTGTTAAAAAATTTTAATGGTAATAATAAGAACGAAGTTCTATTAAATTTAATTGCGAATTTAAACAAAAATAATAGCCAAACACATAGCGTTCAAACACAAAGCACAAATTTTGATAATCTTGTTTGTGTTGATGATTATGATTTTTTGGATTAGCGTAAAAAAAATAACAAAACTATCCTTGAAATTGGACAAGTTTGTTATTTGTTCTTTTCAACTATTTTATTAAAACACTTCTTCAATAACGCCACCACCTAAACAATAGTCGCCGTCATAAAAAACAACATATTGACCTGGTGTAACAGCTCTTTGTTTTTCTTTAAATGTAACCTTAACTTTATCTTCTAAAATTTCAACGCTAACTTGTTGGTCTGGTTGCCTGTAACGAAATTTCGCGCAACAGTCGAACTTATTTTTTGAAGGTTTTTCAGGTATCCAATTAATTTCATAACTATAAAGTCCGTGTGAAAACAACTCATCATCTTCACCTTGAGAAACAATTAATTCATTTTTTTCTAAATCTTTTTTAACTACAAAATAGGGTTTCCCATTCCCATCATTTCTACCACCAATATTTAAGCCCTTTCTTTGTCCTAAAGTGTAGTATGCAAGTCCAATATGCTTTCCTAGATATCTTCCATCAGTAGAAACAATGTTTCCTTCTTGAATTGGCAAATAACCTTTTAAAAAATTTCTAAAATTTCTTTCTCCAATAAAACAAATTCCTGTGCTGTCTTTCTTTTTTGCATTAATTAAATCAAGTTCTTGTGCAATTTCTCTAACTTTTGGTTTTTCTATATCAGCAAGTGGAAACAAAACTTTTTCAAGTTGTTTTTGACTTAATTGATTTAAAAAATATGTTTGGTCTTTGTTTAAATCTTTTGATTTTAACAAATAAGTTTTTCCATTTTTATGTTCAGTTTTAGCATAATGTCCCGTTGCTATATAATCTGCACCAATTTTTTTTGCAAACTCTAAAAACGGACCAAATTTTATTTCCCTATTACATAAAACATCAGGATTTGGCGTTCTTCCTTTTTTATATTCGTTCAAAAAATCTTCAAAAACTCTGTCATAATATTCTTTTGAATAATTAACGGTGTAATATGGTATTCCTATTTTATTGCACACTTGTTTTACATCAAAATAATCTTCTTCACTTGTGCAAACTCCGTCATCGCCTGTTTCTTCCCAGTTTTTCATAAAAACACCGATTACATTGTAACCTTGTTCTTTTAATAAGTAGGCAGAAACTGAACTATCAACTCCCCCACTCATTCCACAAACAACTGTTTTCATTATTTCACCCCATCATAAAATTTTTCAGAAATCATAACTTCTACAATATCATTTTCTTTTAGATTATTATCGTAATCTACATAGCACTTAACATAATAT
Organism: Christensenellales bacterium; assembly: GCA_051889995.1. Taxonomy (GTDB): domain Bacteria; phylum Bacillota; class Clostridia; order Christensenellales; family UBA1242; genus UBA7868. Next base: position 101,279 of record JBJFDL010000003.1, on the reverse strand, counting down.
TCACTATGTCCTACAAAATATTTTTTATTGTTAATTTCTACAACTTCTTCAAGCAATACATTTTGTTTAACATTATTTGTTTTTAATAATTCAATATAGTCTAAAAATAATTTTTCATTTAACTCTTCCACCACTTTTACTCTTTGTTTTTTGACAGAATTTAAAATTTGTGGCATTAAACTGGCCTTTGTTCCCTCTCTTTTTGAATATGGAAAACAATGAATATTAAAAAATTTTGCATCTTTGCAAGTTTGAATACTCTCTAAAAAATTTTCTTCTGTTTCATTTGGAAAACCAACTATTAAATCAGTTGTTATAGATGCAAAAGGATAGTATTTTCGAATTAAGTCAACTTTTTGCAAATATTCTTCTTTTGTGTAATGTCTGTTCATTTGTTTTAAAACATCATTAGAACCACTTTGCAAACTTAAATGAAAATGTGGACAAATATTATTAATTTTTGAAAGTCTTTCCATAAAATCGACTGTTATTATATTAACTTCTAGACTTCCAAATCTTATTCTGCTCTTAATATCTTTTAAACTTTCAACAAGTTCAATTAAACTAGGTTTAAAGTCTGACAAATTTATTCCTGTTAAAACAATATCGCCACAAAAATTTTCCAAATATTTTGCTTCACTAATTATGTTTTCGAGTTTTCTACTACGACTTCTTCCCCTAACATAAGGTATTAAGCAATAAGAACAGAAGTTATTACAACCATCTTGCACTTTTAAATAAGCTCTCACTCTTTGAGGTGCAGTTTTCATCTCATCTACACACGACTTTGGTATTTCTCTATCATCAATAAAACTTTGATTATTAATGAAATTTACTATTTCGCTTTTGAAGCCATTACCCATAACCACACTAACATTTTTATCTACAAATTGTTGCTTATTGTGTTGACTTGCACAGCCACAAACTAAAATTTTAGCTTCAGGATTTAAATTTTTAACTCTTGAAATTAATTGACGACTTTTCCTTTCGCCCTCATTTGTTACAGCGCAAGTGTTTAATATATAAATGTCGGCATATTCAAGTTTATTAGTTACTTCATAACCCAAATCTTTTAATTCATTTATTATACCATCACTCTCATAAAAATTAACTTTACAACCGAGTGTAAAAACACAAATCTTCATATTTTCTCCTAATTAAATTCATACATCATTATACTTGACAAAAAAATACTTGCCGTTTCAGCTCTTAATATGTTTTTAGAAAGACTCACCTCTTTAACATTATCTAATTTAATTAATTTTTCTTGTTCAGCACTTGAAAAGCCACCTTCTGCACCAACAACTATTGCAATATTATTACATTTTGAGTTTTTCAACACATCTTTTAACGGTTTTTCACTTTTTTCATACGCAAAAAATACGCAGTCATATTTTTTTAATTCATTTATCAAATTATTAAAATTGCCAATAAAGTTTAAACCTATACTTTTACTTCTTTCGCATTGCTTACAAGCTTCAATGCTAATTTTGTTAAACTTATCCAATCTTGTTTCTCTAGATTTTACAACAGTATGTTCACTTTCAAACAAAAACATATTATCGATATTAAGTTCGGTTAATTTTTGAATAATTAATTCTAACTTATCACTTTTTATTAAGGCTTGAAAAAGCGTTATTTTTGTTTTGTTATCCTTAATATTTTCCTTTTGATTAATAACGCGAAGTTCAATGTTCTTTTTGTTAATTTTTTGAATTTCACATTCGTAGTCTACGCCCATATTATTAAAAATAATAATTTTATCACCTATTTTTTTGCGCAAAACATTAACTATATGGTTATAGTCATTTTCTAATATTATTTTGTCATTCGTTACTTCTTTATCAACATAAAATTTTCTCATTATCTTTTCTTGTTTCTCCACGAAAATCTCATTTTTGTAATTTAACTTTACTATTTTTCTTTAAAATTTTTAACTTTTTTGAAGTTCAAAGATTAATTATACTTTTAAGTTTTTTACACTTTAAAGCACTAATTCTAAATTAAAACTAAAAATAGATAATCTTGCAAATGCAAAATTATCCACGCAAACTATCTCTTTTTAATAATTTTACTTGCGCCACAATTAGGACATGAATCACTACCATTTAATTCTGTTCCACAATATTCGCAAACAAATTCATCTTTTTTATTCTCTAGTTCTTGTTTAATATTGTTAATTACTCCTTCGCTACTTTTTTTATTTTTTTGCGAAAATTTTGTAACAAAGATTATGGCAAAAATAAACATCGCAAAAAAAACAACTAGAAATATAGTGATTGTTATTAACGCTGTTGTTGGCATAATTTTCTCCTGATGAACTAATTTTATTAAAATATAACATTATACAAAATTTTAGTCAAGTAAATTAGCAAAAGTAAGATTATTGTGTTCAAAATAAGTTAAAACTTTCTTTAAGTGGTCAATACTTTCACACTTATTAATATTTAACCATTAAAATTATAGAGTTTAATAATGTTTATCAACTACTTTAATAAATTTAATTTATATATTTTTTTACGATTAAAGTTTGACAGATTATGGAAGAATATGTAAAATATTGTTTGTAATAATATGTATAAATCAGCAAGTAAACATATTATCCATTAATTTAAGACATACTAATTAAGAAAAATCAAGGCGGAAATTTTGATGTTTTTACAATTTAGCATAATTGCTGTAATAATTTTAGGCGTTTTAACTTTTAGCCTATTAAAATTCAAAAATGATAATTTTATGAATAAGTTTATCAAAATTTTAACTTATGTTTTGATAGGCGCTTTTTTCGTTCGCTTTATTATAGACAAAGAAGCAATACGTAATACTGTTGCTTTAAGCAATATAATTTTTAGTAGTAAAGCATTGACATTTATTTCCCTTATACTTTTGTGGACAAGCTACGTGAATGTTATAATAATAATGTTAAGACCGTTTTTTAAGATTGATAAGTTAGATAACATTATAAAATTTTTTACTCTTCCCTCTTCATTTATTTGTATTGCATTAGCAACTTTTTTAACAAGAGGAATTATTGGCAGTAATGCTTATGATTTAGCTTCGACTAAAAATATAATTTGGTTAATTTCCCTATCAATCGAACTAGCACTAGTATTTGTTTTATCCTTAATTTATACTTTAAAGTCTAAAAAAACCAAATTTACATTAAGAGGTGTATTTTTATCAGTAATAACTATATTTTTCATGTTCATTTTCACTATGCCAGCGTTTATGCCAATGGCATTCTTTGGAGATTTCCCAATTCTGTATAGCATTAAATCACTAACTCCATATCACAGAATTTTAATTTATATAGGAATTATTCTACCTTTTATAATTTATTTCATTTTCAAAAACTCAGATATGGAAATTAAGCGATTTGCAGTTTTATTTATTTCACTTGGTGCACTGCTTTGCTTTTCTCTTCATTTTAGACTTAATGAGTTTTTAAATCCAGTATCTTGGCCACTTCACTTATGTAATACGGCAATGTATATAATTGTTATTTGTTTAATTTTCAAGTGGAAAAAATTGTTTTATTTTACGTATTTCATTAACGTTTTAGGCGCATTTTTAGCAATGGCAATTCCAAATTATAGCGATGCTTATACAATTTTTAATCCAAATCTAATTGTGTTCTGGGTTAACCATTGGATTGCATTCTTTATGCCTTTGCTAATTGTTGCCCTTGGCGTTTACGAAAGACCAAAATTGAAAGAATTTATTTATTCAGTAATAGGATTTTCTGTGTATTTTGTTATTATTTTGTTTGTAAATGCTTGGTTTAGCAATTTTGCAACAGTTGACTATTTCTTTGTTAATAGTGATTTTATTGCAGAAAAACTTGGAACTTGGGCAGAAAATTTAAGAAATGTAACTTTTACGTTTAGTGTGGGTGAATTACAGTTTATTCTCTACCCTTTATATCAATTCTTGTTCTGGCTCGTTTATATTTTAGCATCACTTGGTATGTGGTTTATTTATGAAAATGGTTTTGATATTGCAAAAAAATTCAAAGACTTATCTTTGAAAAAAAAGTTATATCATCAACAACAATTAGATTTAATCAAAATTTTAGATGGCAAGGAGGTTGATAGTCCAATGAATGAAGAAACATTAGACAAATTGGTTTTAAAGAACTTTTCAAAAAAATATGGAAATAGTTCAGTTTATGCTGTTAAAGATGCAAACCTTGAAGTTAATGCTGGAGAAATTTTTGGCTTTTTAGGACCAAATGGTGCAGGTAAAAGCACAATTATTAAAAGCATTGTAGGAATACAACCAATAACAAGTGGAAGCATAGAAGTTTGTGGTTATGATGTTGAAAAACAATCTGTTTTAGCTAAAAAACAAATTGGGTTTGTTCCTGACCACTATGCCCTTTATGAAAAACTAACTGGAAGAGAATATGTAAACTATATTGCTGACCTATATGGCGTAGAAAAAGATGTTAGAGATGAAAGAATTAAATATTATGTTAATTTATTTGAACTAAACGAATCTTTTGACAATCAAATGAAAACATACAGTCATGGAATGAAACAAAAAATTACAATTATCTCTGCTCTAGTTCACAATCCTAAAGTTTGGATTTTAGATGAACCTTTAACTGGTCTTGACCCTAATAGTATATTCCAAGTTAAAAATTGTATGATTAAACACGCTAAAGAAGGAAATATAGTTTTCTTCAGCAGTCATATTATTGATGTAGTAGAAAAAATTTGTGATAAAATTGCAATTATTAAAAAGGGAAATATTATTTGCACAAAAACTTTAGATGAAATTAACAAAAATGAAGGCGGACTTGAAAATTTCTATTTAAGAACAATTAATATGAACAATCCCCTACTTAATGAAAACAAAGAAAGCGAGGGCAAAGAATGAGTGCATTAAAACCCCTTGTTATGATGCAACTTAAAGACAAGATTAATTTAAGTTTTCTAAAATCTAAAAGGCAAACGATGTTTAAAATCATTTTCTCATTAATTGGGTTTGTATTGTTAACTGTTGTTTCCTATTTCGTCTTTAAAGTTTGCATTATGTTAAACTTATTTTCAGTTGTAAGCATAATACCAACTTCTATTATGGTAATTGTGTTTGCAATAATCGAATTATTTTCAATAATAACTTGCACTATTGGACTTATGAAAACTCTATATTTTTCACCAGACAACTCGTTCTTGCTAACTATGCCCACGAAATCAATATTAGTTTTCGCAAGTAAAATAGTTGTATATTACATTTATGAATTAATTAAAACTTTTAACTTCTTACTTCCTATATTTTTTGCTTTTGGTTTAATTAGTTCTTGTCCAATAACATACTATCTTTGGGTAATTGTTTGTTCATTCTTCATTGCAGCACTACCTGTTGCAATTGGAGCACTTTTAAGCATTCCTTCAATGCTTATTGCAAGTTTTTTTAAACAACAACCTATACTTCAAATTATTACTATTTCATTATGCGTTTTAGCATTAGTTGGTGGAATTTATTATGCAATTTCCTTACTTCCACCAAATCTAAATTTAATTGCTAGATGGGGATATTATTCTTCACAAATTCAAAACTTTTTAAATGCTTTTAGTTCAAAATTCGTTTTGTTTAAATATTTAACCGAAATGATAATTGGTGTTAGAGTAAGTGCTTCTGCCTTGATTTACACATCAACAAATTTTGCAACCTTTGGAATTTTAATTGCATTTATAGTTATAGTTTTAGCATTAAGTTTTGTTGTTTGCTCTCCTCTATTTTTAAAAATGGCAAGTAAACCTTTTGAATATAGAAAAGTAGCAAATCTTAAAGAAAAAGAAAACAGAGTTAAATCTCCTTTCATTTCTGCAACAAAAAAAGAATTTAAAAATAATTTTAGAACGACAGGAGTTTTATATAATTCTGTGTTTATGTTATTTTTTCTTCCATTGATTATATTCTTATTTAACAAAATACTTTCTTGTATGAACACTGCTTTAACTGGATTGTATATGGCTTATGCTTTTAACATTTTAATAATTTTATTAATTTCTTTAACAAATAATGCAAGTTTGGGCGCAGTTTATAGCAAAGAAGGTCCTTTAGGTCCACTACTTAAAACAAGACCTGTTGATGGAAAAATAAATTTAATTAGCAAACTAGTTTGGAATATGATATTCTCAACAGTTTCAATCATTATTTCAATGATATTATTCCAAGTTGTTATGCAAATTGATGTTAAATTGCTAATTATGATAACTTTTGCACTTTTATTTATTACTTATGCACATATTTTCTGGAGTGCAGAATTAGATTTTATGAATCCACAATTTTTATTATATCAAACTTTTGGAACAAATGTTAATAATCCTAATGAGAAAAAAGCAAATTTAATTGCATTTGTAACAGCGTTCTTGGTGTTCCTAATATCTTTAGTTTTATTTAGTGAGAATTTTAGTTTTGCTGTTATAAAATTACTAATTCTTTCAATTATATTTGTAGGATTTAGATTTTATACTTTCCTATCAAAAATCAAATACTATTATAAGGATATGAATTAGGAGGTGCTATGAAAAAATCTACATTATTAATTATTTTACTTATATATGTTGCCTCCATTTTTGCAATAAATTTCTTTGGAATGCAAATAATATCATATAATAAAACATCATACATAACAAATATTGAATGTCGAAATAATAAAGCCGACTATCCTAACGTGTTAAAATTTACAGACTGTAGAGATACTAAAACCGAATATGACAATGCTGACTTTAAAGTTGTTATTAACTCTAATATGAATAATAAATACACAGTTGAAGCAAAAATTACTCCCGAAGACCCTACCGATAGCACTTTAATTTTCAGTCTTGATGATGATAGCGTGGCAACTCTATCAGTTAACAAACATTCTGCAACTGTTACTTTCAATTCAACAGATATTGAAACAATAAATGTAACAATTATTGCAGCTGATTCGAATAGCGTTAAATGTGTAATTGAAATAACAGCTATTCCACTTTAATCTGGTTATAAACTCATACGGGTTTTATAATAAATTTTTAAAAAGGAGAAAAATATGAAAAACATATCAAAAATGCTATCTTTACTTCTACTATTTTTCTGTTGTTGTGGCCTATTTGCATGTGGCAAAGCAACAATAGTTAGTATGGAAATTAAAGATGGAACATTTGCAACTGAATACTTTGTTGGCGATAAAATTAACTTCGATGACATTGTTTTAGTTGTAAATTACAGTGATAAATCATCACGAGAGTTAACTATAAATGATGTTCAAATGAGTTCACTTGATAACACTCAAGCTGGCAAACAAACTCTAACAATCACATACAACGAGCTACAGTTTGATTTTGATATTACATTTAAAAATGTTGAGTTAAGTAAAATTGAAGTTAAACCTAATACTATAATAACTGAATATTTTGAAGGCGAAGATGTGGACACTTCTAACCTTGTTGTTGTTGCTACATATAATAACGGAACAACTAAAGATATTAGTGCAAGCGATTTAATTATTAGCCCTATAAGCACAGAAGAAGGCACTAGACCTTTAACTATCACTTATGGAAATAAATCAACATTCATTAATATTACTTTCAATAAAATTGAGTTAGTAAATTTACAAATTAAAAGTGGATTTAACAATGAATATTTTGTTGGAAACAAGGTTGATACTAGCACAATTATTTTCACTGCCACATATAACAACGGACGTAAAGAAGATGTTGAAGCTAGTGATGTTGTTTTTGGAGAAATAGATAATAGCACTGCACAAGATACACATTTTGTCGTTACTTATGGTGGAAAACAATTTACCTTTGATATTTCATTTGTAGATGCTGAACTTACAGAAATAAAAGTTAAAACTTTAAAAACAACTTATTTTGTAGGTGAAGAAATTGACAAGCAAAATGCTGTTTTCACTGCTATTTACGAAGATGGTAGTCAAAAAGATGTTACTAATGTAATTTATAGCAATATTGATAACACAACAGAAGGAACAAGACAATTAACTGTTTCTTATGGAGACAAATTTGTCAATGTAGATATTACTTTCAATAAAGTAGAATTGATTGATTTAAAAATTGAAAGTGGATTAAATGGTGTATATTATACCAATAGAAATGTTGATACAAGCAATATTATATTTACAGCAAGTTATAATAATGGAGACACTAAACCTGTAACTGCTAGTGAAGTTGCGTTTGGCACAATTGATAACACAACTGCTGGCCTAAAACAATTCAGTGTAAATTATGAAGGAAAAAACTTTGATTTTGACATTAACTTCATTGAACTTGCAGTTACAAATGTTCTAATTAAAGAAGGAACTTTCAACACAGAAATTGACTACGGCTCATCAGTCGACTACTCAAATTTAAAATTAGATGTAACTTTTAATGATAATTCCAATGAAGAAATTGGTGCTTCAGACTATGAGATTGTAACGTATATAGACACTTATAATGTTGAAAGTCAAAAATTAAAAGTAAATTACGATGGAACAGACTATGAATTTGATGTTACAATTAATAAACCATTAGTTTCAGGTTTTGCTTTACCTACTTACTTAACAACTAACAAAAATGCTTATAAAGTAACAACAAATACCTATAAAATTGGTGATGATAATGCATTAGTGTTTATGCCAAATGTTACTGCATTAAATGACGACTTTAATACTTATTCATTAACTAATTTTAAAAGCGACATTACTCTTGAAATTTTAGGAAGTTTAGACTATGAAGGAGTTGCTTTTACAACTAATGCAGAAAATAAATATATTATTGAAAATGCATATTTATCTGTTAATACAATTACTCAATCTTATAAATTCACAAGTGAAGCCGTTGGTAAAACATTTAGATTAACAATTGGCTCTAACCTTTCAACAAAAACAATAACTTTCGTTGCTGAAATTGTTGATGGATACAATGTTACGAACGCAAAAGAATTATCAGTGTTAAATAATTCAGCAAAAAGTAAAACTGCTTGGTCAAGTTTAAAACAAGCTAATGGAATTGATGAAGACCTTATTGTTAGTGCTATAGTATTACATGGAAGCATTACGCTTTCAGATAGTGACTTCCCTACTAGTTATTTCTATCAATCAACAACAGAACTTCCAGATAATGGAACAACTTACACAAATGGTAAAGATGCTTCTGTTGGTTGTTTAAAAATGTGGAATAACCTTTATAATGTTACTATAAATGAAAATTCAAGCTTCACGATATATGGAAACTATTTTACAATTAATGCACAAAATGTTTCAGTTACAACAACTGATATAACACATAATTACAGCACAAATGGCAGAGAAGATTCCCATTCTTTCCTTTTTGGTTTTAATGGTGATAATGACTTATCTGATAAAAATAGAGGTAAAAACACAAGTGTTTACATCTATGACTTATACACACTTGGTAATACACAAAAAGAAAGTAGTGATACTGAAATATCATATAATCAAGGTGGACTTGGACTTATGAATGTTGGTGTAACAAAATTATACCAAGATAATGTAGTTCAAAAATGTTTCTTTAATATGCTTGTTAACTTTATTGATAATAGCGAATGGGAAATCAATGAAACACGTTATAGCAATGCTATTGTAACTGATGCTTTCTCTAATTCCGTTTATCAATATGGCTCAAATAAATTAATTATTGAAAATAGTGAATTTACTAATGCCGGTGGTCCATTGATTATGATGGCACATAAGGACCCTCAATCTAACACGTCAAGCAGATATGGAAACTTATCTGTTACAAATTCAAAACTTGAATCTTATGTTGCTGGAACTGAAATTTGGTTTAAAATGTATAGTGCAACATCAACTGCTTCAAGTCTAAAACAATTAAATGCTTTAGTTCAATATTTATCAACTGGCACAAAATCATTCACAAAAACTGAAACAATTGGTGATGAAACTGTTGAATTGTTTAACTTTATTTGCGTTTTACTTGATGCTGATAATCCATATTCGCCAGAAGGTGCAGTTAAAGGCTACTCTTCAATAAACTTAAATGCTGATGAATACGGAATGATGCTTTATGCTTATAACGAAGAAAATAGCATCGAAGCAATTCAAAATGAAGTTTTAAAAGCTTTCTTAGATAGTTCTGCTGGTAAAACTTCCCCTGTTTTCCAATCAAGCAAGGGCGGAATGATGTATGTTAACATTGTAGATGGCAACTATGTTTTTGAAAACTTATACACTGTTTATATTGAAGGTGTTTTAAGCACTCTAAATAGTAGTGGCGCTAATCAATTATTGGGTGAAACAGTAACAAGAGATAATTATAGTAATATTATCACAAACGCATATGCTCAACTAAATACTTATAGTTCTGCAAATGGATTATATAGTGAAGAAATCACCGCTAAAAATCTAGATGACTTTATTACAACAATAACTACTATAATAAGCAATACAACAGATGAAACAACTCTTGCTCAATTAACACAAATCAAAACTTTAGCCGAAGCAATTAAAAGCAATGAAGCAGTCATTACAACAACTATTGCAATGTTAGATGTTCTATGTCAATTTGAAACTAATAACACTAGTTTATTCATTGCTAGTGATAGCAATTTTATTTATTGTTATGCTCCTGCAGGAAATTATAGATTAGGTGTTGCTGTTGAATATTTTACATTCACAACAGGAAGTTAATTTAAAAAAAGTCCAACTTAAACAGTTGGATTTTTTTATGAAAAAAGCGAGATTTTCTCGCTTTTTTATTTAAATTTAATTTTTATATCACATCAATAATAAAATCTAATTCATTTTATTTTTAAGTAATTTATAGAAATTTATCTAAATTTTAAGAAACTTTATTTAATTTTGTTAAATAATCTTTATATTTAACATAGTTTATTTCGTTGTTTTTAGTAAGTGTTGATAAAATTGCTTCTTTTTGTTTCTTGTCAAGAGTTTTAGGTAATTCTACATTAACAGTAACAAACAAATCGCCATAAGCTTCCTTTCTTAAAATTTTAACACCTTTTCCTTTTATCTTAAATACTGTTCCAGTTTGAGTTAATTCAGGAATTTTTAATTCAATTATTTCATTAACAGTAGGAACTTTTATTTCGCCACCAAGCAATGCTAAAGTGTATGGAATTGGGACATTTATATATAAGTTATAATCTTTTCTTGTTAGCAATTCATGATTTGCAACATTTAAAATTATATTTAAATTTCCATTTTTTCCACCGTTAAAACTTGCATTTCCTTCATTTTCCAAAGTCATAATTTGTCCATCATTAACTCCAGCTGGAATGGTTAAAGTGATTGTTCTTCCCTTTTTAATTCTTCCTTTTTCAGCACAACTTGAACATTTTTCTTTAATCATTTTACCACTGCCTTGACAATCAGGACAAGTTGCTATGTTAACCATTTGACCAAATAATGTATTTTGAACTTGTTTTACTTGTCCACTGCCATTACAATGAGGGCAAGTTGTGTATTCTGTGCCATTTTTTGCGCCCGTTCCCTTACAGTCTGGACAATTTTCATATCTGTTGATAGAAATAGATTTAGTGCCACCATTACAAGCTTCTTTAAAAGATAAATTTATTCTTATTGTAATATCTTCGCCATCGGTTTTTGTATTTCTTTTCCCACCCTGACCAAAACCTGAGAACATATTGAAAATGTCTTCAAATCCTCCAAAACCACTAAATCCACCACCATTAGCTCCAGCAAATCCTTGTGGACCTTCACTAGAGCCAAATTGGTCATAGTTAGATTTTTTTTGTGGGTCAGAAAGACACTCGTAAGCTTCATTTATTTCTTTAAACTTACTAGCTGCTTCTTCTGTTTTATTTAGGTCTGGATGATATTGTTTTGCAAGTCTACGATATGCACTTTTTATTTCATCAGCTGATGCATTTTTACTTACACCTAATATATCATAATAATTTTTTGCCATAATTTTTCCTATTCTGTTTTATAGTCGTTATTACCCATATTAATATTATCACCGTCTGCGCCACCATTTTGTGAATCATCGGCTTGAGCACCAGCATTAGCTCCTGCGTTTTGGTATAATTTTGTGAATACTTCATTAGAAACTTGTGTTAACTTTTCAAGTGCTTTCTTGATTTCTTCAATATCATCTCCAGCAAATACTTTCTTAGCTTCTTCAATTTCAGCATTCAATCTTGTTTTATCTTCTTCACTAATTTTTTCAGCATTTTCTTTTAACATTTTTTCAATGCTAAACACGAAGTTATCAGCATTATTCTTAGTATCTACTAATTCTCTTCTCTTTTTGTCTTCTTCAGCAAATTGTTCAGCTTCTTTAATGGCTTTATCAATATCTTCTTCTTTTAAGTTTGTTGACGCTGTGATTGTGATATTTTGTTCTTTATTTGTTCCTAAATCTTTTGCAGAAACTTTAACAATACCATTAGCATCAATATCAAATGTTACTTCAATTTGTGGAACACCTCTAGGTGCTGGTGGGATATCAGTTAAACTAAATCTTCCAAGTGTTTTGTTTCCTGACGCAAATTCTCTTTCACCTTGCAATACGTGAATATCAACGCCTGGTTGATTATCTGTAGCAGTTGAGAATACTTGGCTTTTCTTTGTTGGAATAGTTGTGTTTCTTTCAATTAATTTTGTAAATACGCCACCTAATGTTTCAATACCTAAACTTAATGGTGTTACATCTAATAACAAAACATCTTTAACTTCACCAGCTAAAACACCACCTTGAATTGCTGCACCAATAGCAACGCATTCATCAGGGTTAATACCTTTAAATGGTTCTTTACCCATAAAGTTTTTAACTGTTTCAACAACAGCAGGAATTCTTGTTGAACCACCAACTAAAATAACTTTTGAAATATCATCTTTAGATAATTTTGCATCTTTTAAAGCTAAAGTCATTTTGTCAATTGTAGATTTTACTAAATCTTCTGTGATTTGTTCAAATTTTGCTCTAGTTAAATCATATTCTAAATGTTTAGGACCAGTTGCATCTGCAGTTATATATGGAAGATTAATGTTTGTTTTTGAACTTGCACTTAAATCAATTTTTGCTTTTTCAGCTGCTTCTTTTAATCTTTGCATAGCCATTTTGTCATTTCTTAAATCGATACCATATTTAACTTTGAAATCAGTAATTAATAAATCAATAATTCTATTATCAAAATCATCGCCACCTAAACGATTATTACCATTTGTTGCTAAAACTTCAAAAACGCCATCGCCAATTTCCAAAATAGAAACATCGAATGTTCCACCACCCAAATCATAAACTAGAATTTTTTGATTTGAGTTTTCACCTTTATCAAGACCATAAGCAAGAGCTGCCGCTGTTGGTTCGTTAATTATTCTTAAAACATTTAAACCTGCAATTTTACCAGCATCTTTTGTTGCTTGTCTTTGACTATCAGTAAAGTATGCAGGAACGGTAATAACAGCATCTGTAACTTTTCCACCTAAATAATTTTCTGCATCTTGTTTTAATTTTTGTAAAATCATAGCAGATACTTCTTGTGGAGAATATTCTTTTCCTTGTAATTTTACTTTATAATCTGTTCCCATTTCTCTTTTGATTGAAATAACTGTGTTATCACTGTTAGCAACTGCTTGTCTTTTTGCAACTTGACCAACCAATCTTTCACCATCTTTTGTGTAACCAACAACGCTAGGTGTTGTTCTATCTCCTTCTGCGTTTACAATAACAGTAGGTTTTCCTCCTTCCATAACTGCTACGCAAGAATTTGTAGTTCCTAAATCAATTCCTATAACTTTTCCCATATTAATTTCTCCCTTAAAATTTATAATTTATTTATTTTAACAACAGAATAACGTATTACTCTATCGTTTAATTTATAACCATCTTGAAAAACATCTAAAATCATATCTTCTTCAAAATTTTCATCTTTACCAGTCATAACAGCATTATGAAAATTTGGATCAAACATCTTTCCTTCTGCGTCTATTTTAGTTATATTCAAACTTGATAAACATTCATTAAATTGCTTTTCAATTAAGTTAATACTATTTAAAAACTCTTCATCTTTGACCATTTGTTTAGCACTTTTAAAACTATCTAAAACTGGCAAAATTTTGTTAATTGCATAAATAATACCGTCTTCTTTCAGTTTTGGTGCTTGATTTTCTGTTCTTCTTCGATAATTTTCAAATTCTGCTTGAACTCTTTGTAAGATTTCCTTAAATTCTTCTTCTCTACATTCGGTTTGGTTTTCTACATCACAAGTAGAAGATGTTCCAAAATCTTCAATATTTTCTTCACATAGAGTTTCATTTTCATTCAAGTTCTCTTCAAATTTTTCATTCTTTTTATCAATTATCTTTTCTTCTTCTTTTTTTCTTGCCATACATTCTCCTTATTCTTTATCATCGTCATCATTGCTTGAGTTTTGACAACTTGAATTACAATTTGCACAATTTCCATTACATTTTTTCATAATTTAATCCCCCTTATCTAATTTATTTAATTCTTTCATTTCATCAACGATAAATTTTAATGCTCCCGCAATCTTTGCATAATCCATTCTTTCTGGACCAATTACACCTATTTGAGCAACTAATTCACCATTAATGTTATAATTTGCTTTAATTACAGAGCAAGAGCTTAAATCTTCACTATTATTTTCTTCGCCTATAGAAAATGTAATATCATCAACATTATCTAACTCAAAAATCTTTTCCAATTTCTCTTCATTTTCTAAAACAGATAAAACTTTTTTTGCACTTTCAATATTGTTATATTCAGGATTTTCTAAAAGTTTAGTTGCACCTTTAACAGAAAATTCTTTGCTATTTCTTTCAGTTAAATCGATTAATCCGTCAATTAAAATATTGAAAATATTTTCATATTCAATAATTTCATTATTTAATCCATTTAGCATTTCTTTCATATCAGTTATCATAACAGAAATTGTTTTCCCACTAAATCTGTTAGTTAAAAAATTACTTGCATCAATACAATTTTGCTCACTTACTTCATCTTTAATCGCAATGTTATTGTTAATAATTCCTGTTGATGTTGTTAGTAATAACAAAAGTGACTTGTCTATTAGTGGAATGATTTTTATGTTCTTAATTACTAGGTTATTAAAACCATTTAACAGAACAACTGTTGGATAATTTGTAACTTCACTTACAGTTTTGGCTATATTTGATAGTATTTCAGTTAATAAATTACTTCTTTGATTGAACATTGTTTTAATAATGTTTAAATCTTTTTTACTAAACTTATTCTCTTTCATTATACTATCCACATAAAATCTATATGCTTTACTTGTTGGAACCCTTCCACTAGAAGTGTGAAGTTGTTTTAAAAGTCCCATCGCTTCCAATGTGTTTAACTCATTTCGAAGTGTTGCAGTGCTTATATCTTTTATGTGCCTTGTCTGAAGCGATAAACTCGTTATTGGTGAAGCAAATTTAATATAATCTTCAATGCTACTAAATAGAATTTCTCGTCTTCTTGGCGAAAGATTTATACTCTCCATTTCTCTCCTTTATATTTTAGCACTCTCGTTTTTAGATTGCTAGCACTAGTATAATCTAAATTATTTGCAATGTCAACACTTTTATGCCAATTTTTTAAAAAATTTTAATTTTTTTATTTTATTTATTTTTTTTAAAAAAAAGATGGAAAAACCATCTTAATATTTATAGAGGTTATAATAGATTTATAATTATCTGATTTAGCACTTTAAACCCTTCTTCCGTAGCAAATAAATTTGAATTTACAATTTCAATAAATTTATTTTTTAATAAAAAATCAATTTCTTTTGCTTTTTCAATCTCCAATCTATAATGAAATTTCTGTGCAAATTCATCAAGATTTATTCCCTTTGATTTTCGCATTCCTAACATTATATATTCTTCAATCATTTCATCGAATGTTAAAACATTTTTATTTTTTATAGGTAAATTATTTAAATCTAATTCTTTATAATAACTTCCAAAATCAGCAAAATTTTCAAAACGAAGGTTATCAATTTTACTATGACTGTTAAGTCCCAATCCTAAGTAATTAGTTAAATTCCAATAACATAGATTATGTAAGCATTCTTTACCAGCACGTGCAAAATTGGAAACTTCATAACGATAAATTTTACGTTTTTTCAAATATTTCAATGTGTAGTCAAAATATTTTAGCGTTTTATCTTCATCAATTAATTTGCAGTTTCCTTTATCAACCATTTCAAACAATTTGGTGTTTTCTTCTAAAATTAGTGTGTAGCATGAAATATGCTCAATTTTTAATTTCATTAGTAATTGTAATGTGCTTTTAACGTCTTTAAGTTGTTGTTTTGGCAATCCTATTAAAATATCTGCATTAATATTTTCAATTCCAACTCTTTTTGCAATGTTTACAGCATTTATAAAATCCTTTTTAGTATGAATTCTGTTAATGCTTTTTAAAAGCTTATCATTTGCGCTTTGTAAACCAAAACTTATCCTGTTCACACCCACTTTTTTCATTGCGCGCGCCTTATCAAGCGTAAAACTATTAGGATTTGCTTCGATTGTTATTTCACAATCATTTGATATTGTAAAAGTTTGTTTAATTTTTTCAAATATTCTTTCAATTTGACTTTCGTTAAGCACAGATGGTGTGCCACCACCAATATAAACAGTTTTAACTAAATATTCATTATTTTTATGTAATTCAATTTCTTTTAACAAATATGTTATATATTTTTCCTTTTCTCGTTCGCTCGCACTTTTAGAAACAAAGGAACAATAAAAACATTTACTTTCACAAAAAGGAATGTGTAAATATAAACTAATTTCCTTCATTATACATTCCCCCTCATTTTATATTCTATCTCTTCAAATTAATTTTTCACTTTCAAGTGTAAATTTCACTTTTATTTTGATTTATAGAAAAAATTTTTCTTTAAAATTAAATTATCACAAATTCTTATCAAAAACAAATTGATAATTTATGTTATACTAAACATCTTCAAAAGTCAATTTGATAAGCATACGAATAATTTACTCACTTTTTTCCATAAAAGAAAATTTCAATTAATCATTGTTTTTTATCCTTAAAATATCATTTTTATGAAGATTTAAGTCTGTTTTTAAGTAAAGTGGTTGCTGAACCTTATAAGCATCAAATACGGGTGCCTTTTCGGTGTTTAAAAGTTCTGTAACTTCTATTTCTTTATTAAAATTTTCATCAGGACTTAAAACTTCTAAAACATCACCGACTTTAAAGCGATTTCTTTGTTCAATTAAGCAGTAACCATCTTTAGAATCTTCTCTAACTTTCGCAACAAATTCATAGCTTTGAACAGGGTTTGAACTCTCCAAACATTCTTCCCCTTTGCTTCCATAATAAAAACCAGTTGAATATTGCCTGTGACTTGCTTTTTCAACTTCTAAAAGTAAGTTTTTATCAAACTCCTTATTATTAAAATAATCATCGAGCGCCTTCCTGTATGCATTGGTTATTGTTGCAACATAAAAAGGACTTTTCATTCTTCCTTCAATTTTAAAACTTGTCACTCCAACTTCAACCAAGTCTTTAATGTGTTCAATCATACATAAGTCTTTAGAGTTTAATATGTATGTTCCACGATTATCTTCTTGAATTTCTAAATAATTATCTCTATTTTTCTCTCTTATGCAATATTCCCAACGGCACGCCTGAACACATGCTCCCCTATTGCTATCACGATTTGTAAGATAATTTGATAGCAAACATCTTCCAGAATAAGAAATGCACATTGCACCATGAACAAAGGTTTCCAAAACGATTTCTTTTGGAATGTAATCTCGTATTTCTTTAATTTCTTTTAAACTTAATTCCCTTGCTAAAATTAGTCTTTTAGCACCAAGTTTGACAAATTCCATTGCAGAATATTTGTTTGTTATATTTGCTTGAGTTGAAACATGAATTTCCATGTTTGGGGCAACTCGTTTAACAACACTCATAACTCCAATATCACTAACGATAACAGCATCTACTTTTATTTCGCTTAAATACTTAATATATTCTTCAAGCCCATCAAAATCTATATTATGTGCTAAAATATTAACTGTAATATAACACTTTTTGTTAATTGAATGAGCAAATTCTACGCTTTCTTTTAATTCATCATTTGTAAAATTGTTTGAAAAAGCACGAAGTCCAAAACTCTTGCCAGCAAAATAGCAAGCATCTGCTCCGAAATAATATGCTGTTTTTAATTTTTCCATATCACCTGCTGGTGATAACAATTCAATATCTTTTCTTTCCATTTTTAACTCTTTTCTATGTTTATTATTAAACTTCCTTATTCATCCAAAGATTTTACACGAACTTCGTGCCTAGCGCCTTCAAAATCTGTTGATAAAAAAGTTTTTACGATTTTTTTATAATTTAATGTCTTTGCCTTTAAAACTAAAACATTGCAATTATTATGCTTTCGACATAATTCGCTGGATTTATTATTGTAGCACAACCCAGCTCTAATGCCTTTAACTCTGTTTGCAGCAATGCTCATTCCAATTCCACTTTTACAAATTAAAATGCCTCTATTATTGTCCTCTTCTAACACTTTGCCACAAAGTTTTTTAGCAAAATCAACATAATTCACACTTTCAAAAGTGTCTGTTCCTAAATTTACAACTTTAAAGCCTAATTTTGATAAATATTTAATGATTTTTTGTTTTAACTTAACTCCACCATGATCGTTTGCAATATAAATCATACTTCGCTCTCCAAAAATTTAATTAAATTATTCATACTTTTAAATAGTGTGTCAAAAACTTTTTGATAAACAGCATAATCTTCTCCATAAGGATCAACAATTTCCCCACATTTTGTTAAATCATTTAAGGAATAAACATTATTATAGTTTTCTAAAAATTCTTTTTGTTCTGTTGTCATAGTTATAACATAATCACTAGACAAAATATCTTTTTCATCTAGTCTTTTTGATAAATGATTACAAGGTTTAATTTTGTTTTCTTTTAAAACTTTTTTAGCATTATCATTCATTTCAAGCCCATTAACAGCATTGATTCCACATGAAAAAACAGCATATTTATCCTTTATTTTTTTATCTTTTAATAATTTTTCTAAAATACTTTTTGCCATAGGACTACGACAAATATTTCCATTACAAACAAAAATAATTTTCTTCATATTTTAATTTTACAACTTTTAATAAAAAACTTCAAATATTTTCGCTACTTTAATTAATTTTTTATTTTTTATTCCTTTTAAAGTTAATTAAATGATATTTTATCCAATTTGCTTAAATCTAAAAGATTTTTTAATCATAATTGATTTATAACTTTTTTATAAAATTTCACGTTTTAAAATTTAAATCAAAGTTGAAAAAATTATTTTATAAAATTAAAAAACAAGCCCATAAGGACTTGTTTTTTAAGCATCTATAATTTTATAAACCGATGAAATATCAATCAATTTTCTATCTTTTATTATAATATTTCCTTTATTTATTCGATTTGTTAATTGAATATTTTGACTATCAACAACAAAGTTTTTGTTTTTACTATCAACAACAAATAAATCAACGTCTTTGTTTAGTAGTGTTGCAAAAATAATTTTATCACCAACGCTTTCCTTTTTACCTAGCGAATATATTTTTACACCTTTACGATTTTTAACAAGCAATTCAAAATTGCTTAAATCAACCTTTTTAGTATATCCTTTATTAGTTACAACTAAAACTTTTTCGTCTGCTATTTGAGAGGCAAAAACAACATTGTCGCCTTCGTTTAAGCTTATCCCCTTAATTCCTTGAGAGTTCTTTCCGGTAACCGACAAGCCCTCATTTTTGGCGTATAAACTCATTCCATCTTTGGTTACAAAGAATAGGTTTTTCTTTTCATCAAAAATTTCAACATTAACGACTTCATCGTCATTTAATTTAATCATATTTGTTGAAGTCTTACTAATTTGCAAATCAGAACAATTTGTAAGTTTTATCAATCCATTTTTTGTAAATATTATTAATGTTTTTTTATAAAATTCATCATTATCTTCAAAGATTTTTAATGCTTTTTCATCAGGACTAATACCAATCATTAAGTCTTTTAAGAAAACACCTCTATCTTTAAATCTTGCTTCTAAAATTTTGTCTAAACTTACCTTAAAAATATTGCCTAGATTTGTTAAAATCAAAACATTTTTATCACTATTTGTTAGTATTATGTTTGAATGAATTTCATTTAATGAACTGTCGCTTGAAATAATGCGTGGTGTTTTGTTGAAATTTTTCTCTGGAATTTTTTTGATAGCATTTTTCTCTGTTGTTAAAACATAGTATGGTTTTACAACTTTAATTAAATCTTCATCATTAATTTGTCCATTCTCTTTCGCGATTTCAGTTCTTCTTTTATTTCCATATTTTTTCTTAATTTCAAGCATTTCTTCTTTAACAATATTATATTGCAGTTTATCACTATTAACAATCTTGGTTAATTTTGCAATTAATTTTTGTAGTTCTGCAATTTCTGCTCTTAATTTTTCAACTTCTAAATTTGTCAATCTTGACAAACGCATATCTAAAATTGCTTGTGCTTGTCTTTCGCTTAATTCATATCTGTCTTTTAATTGTTGTTTTGCCATAACTGTTGAAGCACTTTTTTTGATAATTTTTACAATTTCATCAATATTTTCAATTGCAATAATAAGTCCTGTTAAAATATGTTCTCTTTCTTTCGCAACATTCAAATCATATTTTGTTCTTTTGTAAACAATATCTTTTTGATATTTTGTGTAATATCTTAAAATATCGATAAGAGTTAATAGTTTTGGTTTTCCTTCAGCAATGGCAACCATATTAATACCAAATGTTGTTTGCAAATCACTATATTTATATAAATAGTTAATTATTTTTTGTGGGTCACTATCCTTTTTTAAGGTAATAACTGCTCTAATACCATTTCTATCACTTTCATCACGAATATCTGTTATGCAAGATAAAGTATCTTTATTTGCCTCTTTCAATTCATAAATTTTTTGTAGGCATAACGCCTTATTAACTTGATATGGAAATTCAGTAATAACAAGATTAATTTTATCGTTTTTAGTGTTTTCAACTTCGACTTTTGCTCTAATTGTTATCTTTCCTTTACCAGTTTCATATGCCCTTTTAATGTCTTCAACGCCTAAAATTTTACCACCTGTTGGGAAATCTGGGCCTTTGATTACCTTCATAAGTTCATCAACTGTAATTTTAGGATTATCTATATAAGCAATACAAGCATCTAAACTTTCGCTTAAGTTATGGCAAGGAAAATTTGTTGCTATACCAACTGCAATACCCATATTACCATTAACTAAAATGTTTGGGAAACGGCTAGGTAGCATATCTGGTTCAAATTTTGAATCGTCAAAGTTATAACTCCATTTAACTGTTTCTTTATCAATATCTCGAAGAAGTTGCAAACTCAATTCATTCAATTTTACTTCAGTATATCTCATTGCGGCAGCAGAATCGCCGTCTATTGAACCAAAATTTCCATGTCCTAAAACCAATGTTTCACGCATAATAAAATCTTGCGCCAATTTAACCATTGCATTATATACAGATGTATCACCATGTGGGTGATAGTTTGCAATCACATCACCAACTACTTTTGCTGATTTTTTAAATTGTTTATCAGGAGTAAATC
This sequence comes from Christensenellales bacterium, assembly GCA_051889995.1. GTDB lineage: Bacteria > Bacillota > Clostridia > Christensenellales > UBA1242 > UBA7868. Next base: position 79,648 of record JBJFDL010000003.1, on the reverse strand, counting down.
CTAATTCATACATAGAATATAAAATTCTTCTTTGAACGGGTTTTAAACCATCTTCAACACGAGGCAAAGCCCTGTCTAAAATAACATATTCACTATATGGAAGCATAGCTTCATTCATAACAGATTTAACACTTTTTAATATATTTCCTTCATCATCGTATTCAATTGTGTTATTTCCGTTATTTTCAAAGCCATTTCCACCAACGTTTTCGTTAATTTTTTCGTTTTGATTATTGTCTTTATCTACAGTCGCACTACCTTCGATAGTTTCATTAACAAAATTTTCATAAGTTTCATCTAAATCTTCAAGCAATGTTGCCTTTTTAACCTTCTTGTTTCTAACAACTTTTTCCTTTACAACTTCGGCTGTTTTGTTATCGTTATCAATTTTTGTGCTTCTTTTGGACGATGCTGGTTCAAGTTTACTATTTAGTAGCGTATCATCAAATTTCATTTGATTTGTAAGTGGAGTTTTATCTTCTTCCTTTTCTTCTTCCAAATCTCTTTCGTCAAAAATCATACTAATCTCCTAATCCAATAAATTCATCAATCTTGTTAAAATCTGCGTGTTCTGTGATATATGCTTTTCTTGCTTCTACATCATCGCCCATCCAAGTCGAAATTATATTATCAGCATCTATTGCGTCATCAATCGTTACTTTTGTAAGTTTACGATTTTTAGGATTCATTGTTGTTTCCCAAAGTTGGTCTGGGTTCATTTCACCTAATCCTTTATATCTTTGAACATCATATCCTTTTCCCAACTCTTTTTCGGCTTTTTCTAATTCTTCGTTAGTGTGCGCATAAATCACCTTGTCTTTCTTATAAACCTTATATAGTGGTGGCATACCAATATATATATGTCCATTTGTGATTAAATCTTTCATATATCTATAGAAGAATGTTAGCAATATAGCTTTTATGTGCCCTCCATCTTGGTCGGCATCAGCTAAAATGATGATTTTATGATATTTTAAGTTTGAAATATCAAAATTTTCTGCGATACCAGTTCCAAGAGCAGTAATTATTGTTCTAATTTCTTCATTTTGCAAACTTTGTTCAAGTCTTTTCTTTTCAACATTAAGTGGTTTTCCACGAAGTGGTAATATTGCTTGAAAAAATCTATCCCTACCTTGTTTTGCACTTCCACCAGCAGAATCTCCTTCAACAATAAACATTTCATTAAGTTCGGGTTTTTTTCCAGTGCAAGAAGCAAATTTTCCAACCAAATTAAAACTTTCTGCTTGATTTTTATGTCTTGTTAACTCTTTTGCCTTTTTTGCTGCTTCTCTTACTTTTGCAGCACCTTTTGCTTTGTCTATTATTATTTCAAAATTCTTTTTGTTTTCATTTTTTAATAAGACTTTTTCAAGCCCTTCATATACAATTTGTTCAACTTCTGTTTTTGCCTCAGGATTACCAAGTTTTCCTTTTGTTTGACCTTCAAATTGAACATTTCTCATATTGATTGATAAAACAGCTGTTAAACCTTCTCTAAAATCATCTCCTAAAAGATTTTGTTCCTTCTCTTTTAAAAAACCATATTTTCTTGCTGTTTCATTAAATATTCTTGTTAGTGCACTCTTAAAGCCAGTTTCGTGAGTTCCCCCTTCAGTTGTGGGTATGTTATTAACGAAAGAGTAAATACTATCAATATATTCTCCTGTGTGAATAAATGCAAGTTTTACTTTAACAATATCACTTTCACCTTCAATGTAAAAAGGTGTGTTGTAAAGAGTTTTTTTATTTTCACATAAATTTAAAACAAAATCTTTTAAACCACCAACATAATTAAATTGTTTAACAAAAGTTTTTTCTTCTCTTTCATCAATAAAGTTAATGATTAATCCTTGATTTAAGTATGCTAATTCTTTTAGCCTGTTTAAAATTATTTCTCTGCTAAATGTTAAATCTTTAAAAACTCTATCATCAGGCAAGAATGTAACAATACTTCCAGTTTCTTTTGTCTTTCCAACTTCTTTTAAAGGACTTTTTAAAACGCCACTTCTAATTTGTCCTTTTTCTTCCCTGCTTTCAAATTGTATTTCATAAATTTTACCATCACGCTTAACTATAACATTACACCATCTACTTAAAGCATTTGTAACACTCGCACCAACACCATGTAGTCCACCAGAATATTTATAATTATCGCTTTCAAATTTACCACCAGCATGAAGTTGCGTGAAAACAACTTCAACACCAGATATTTTTAATTTAGGATGAATATCTGTTGGTATACCACGGCCATTATCTTCAACACTACAACTACCATCTTTATGTAATGTAACATTAATTTTATTACCAAATCCGTTTGCGATTTCATCTATTGCATTATCTACGATTTCCCACAAAAGATGATGATAACCTTTAGGACCAGTTGTTCCAATATACATTCCAGGACGCATTCTAACAGCATCCAAGCCTTCCAATACTACTATATCTTTCGAATTATATGCTTTTGACATTTTTCTACCTCTTAATTTTTTTCTAATGAAATCCAAAAACTAAATTTATCTGTGTTTAGTTTACATAAATTAACTAAAAAATCAAAATCATTTTGAGCATCTTTTTTAACAATTTGTAATATATCTTCCCTTTGCAAATTGTCATTTATAAAATTTTCTTTAATAAATGGAAATAAGTTCTCACTCATTAAGTTTTTGCTACTTTGAAGATTATATTCAATTAAAGCACAGTATTTTTTTAAGGCAATTTTTTCGCCATCCAACGAATTATATATATAATTCTTACCATCATAAGTTAATTCACCTAAAGAACAATCTTTATAATGCAATATTATTCGCATAAATCTTCTCCTTTATCTTCTATAAAATTCGTTCTAATACTTTGCTTTAACAATTCAATATCTAATGTTTTTATTCGATATCTTATTAATGAAATTGCTGTTTCTTTATAAACATTTGGTATATTTCTTTTTGAATCTTTAACAACATAATCAAAATATTTTTCTATATTGATTTTTTTGAATTTTAAATATATTTCCATCAAATTTCTATTTTTTAACAATTCTTCTGCTAAATCACTAGTAACAAAATGGTCTGCATCATCACCCCTATGCTCATTTTTCAAAATACAAAAACGTGGTCTGTGAAGAATTACTTCATCATAGTTTCTTTGGTTTTTAAGATTATTTAATGTCATTTTATTTGTTAGTTTGGAAGTGTGAAATGACATACAATATCCATTATCAAAAATCGGTGCTAATTCTAAAATTTTTTTACCATCTTTCTCTTTAATTAAAAATTCTATATTTTTTGAATTTCTATCAACTTGCACAAGTAAAAAGTCAAGTAATGCCATTTCCTTTAATCTTTGTTCAATTTTGTTATCTAAAACAATGTCAAACTCCTTAGAAAATTCTTCACAAACTTCCATAGCTTCATTCACGTCATGGTTAATATTAATTGAGTTTTTACCATATTTAATTAACAAACTTTTCAATGATAACACTTCATTAATATCATCGGTTCTATAACTTGAAATTAATGTTCCTTTTCTGTCTTTGTCATAAAAATCATTGGAAAAAACACTTTTAACACATTCAATTCCTAAAAAATTAGCAATTTGTGAGGTTATAACTTCACCAAAATCAGAATAATCCTTATCACTGTTTACATATTTAAATAAATAATCTTTATCATCAATTCTTATAAAATATTTTTCATTGATTCCGCCCAAAACACCTGTGTTTAATTTTCTTTGTTTTTTTTCTTGTAATTCAATAAATTTATCCATTTGTCTATTCAATAAATCATCGATAGAATCCAAAACAGAAGTAAGATTTTCTTTTTCATCAAACAAAGACATATTTTCTTCTTTATTATCCATAAAAACTCCTATTTAATTATATTACACGAATAAAAAAAAGTCAATGCCATTTTTGGTGATATAATTTAATTTTTATAACATAAAATATTTTTGAGGTTAATATGAAAAAAATTGTTTTTACTGGTGGTGGCACAGCTGGTCACATAATTCCAAATCTTGCAATCATCAATGATATTAAAAATCGTGCACAAATCTATTATATTGGTAGTAATGGACTTGAAAAGAAACTTGTTCAAGAAAAAAATATAGAATTTTTTGAAATTTCAAGCACAAAACTAAAAAGAAGTCTTTCTTTTTCGAATTTATTAATACCCTTTAAGCTTATAAAAGCGTATAACGAAGCCAAAAAAATTTTAAAAAAGATAAACCCCGATGTTATATTTAGCAAAGGTGGTTATGTTTCTCTTCCGGTTGTTTTAGCAAGCCATAAGTTAAAAATTGATGTTATCGCTCACGAAAGTGATTTAACTATGGGACTAGCAAACAAAATTTGCAAAAATAAGTGCAAAATAATTTGCACCAGTTTTGAGACAACTGCAAAAAATTTAAAAAATGGTCTTTTTACGGGTTCTCCTATTAGAAAAGAAATTTTTTGTGGAAATATTCAAAACGCACAAAAACTATTTAAACAGCCAACAAAAAAACCAACAATTTTAGTTGTTGGTGGGAGTTTGGGAAGCAAGATAATAAATGAAATCATTTTCCAAATTATTGATAATTTAAAAGAATTTAACTTTATTCATATAGTGGGAAAAGGCAACAAAAAAGAAATAAATAAAGAGAATTATGTCCAACTTGAATATGCCGATAATATTCAAGATTTATTTGCATTAGCCGACATCGTTATTAGTCGTGCTGGAAGCAATGCAGTAAATGAAATTTTAGCATTAAACAAGCCAAACATTTTAATTCCACTATCTAAAAAAGCAAGTCGAGGCGACCAAATTTTAAATGCTAAATATTTTCAAGAAAAAGGATATAGTAAAGTAATTTTTGAAGAAGATTTAAATGCTATTAATTTGATTGCAAACATAAAAAATCTTTATAAAAACAAAGAAGATTATATTAAAAATATGAAACAATCTAATGTTAAATTTGCGAATGAAAAAATCATTGAATTATTATTAAATTAATCTAAATAAAAGTCTTTTTCTTTTAGTTTTAGTCTTATATCTTTTAAAACTTTATTTTCAATTCTTGAAATATAACTCCTACTTATTCCCAATTTTTGTGCAACTTCTAACTGGGTAAGACAAGGTGAATTATTAAGACCAAAACGCATACAAATTATGTTATATTCTCTTTCCGTCAAGTTTTCTTTAAGAGTTTTCATAAGTTCTGCAGTCAAAATATTCCCTTCAACTTTGTGAGAAACTTCGTCTATTTCACTACCTAAAATATCTTGGAGCGTAATCTCATTTCCATCCTTATCATGACCTAAACTCTCTTCAAGCGAATAAACGCCATTATGTTTTTTGTTTAGTCTTATAAGCATTAAAATTTCATTTTCAATACATCTTGCTGCATAAGTTGAAAGTTGCGTGTTTTTATCTAAACTGTATGTATTTATTGCTTTAATTAATCCTATCGTCCCTACACTTATAAAATCATCAGCCTCACCTGCTTGAGAATACTTTTTAACTATGTGAGCAACAAGTCTTAAATTATGATAAATTAATTTGTTTTTTGCTTCAATATTTCCATTTTCTTTAAATTCTTTAATACATTCTAGTTCTTCTTCACTAGTTAATGGTTTTGGAAAACCTCTACTCTTTTGAACAAAGGATGTAAAACACATTACCCTATTTAAAAAATTTAAAAAACTTTCACAAATCATACACTTCTCCTGTTGTGTAAATATATGAAAGTTTTTGTCGAATTTTGCTTGTCTTAAATCAAATTTTTTATTTTTTTAATAATAGACTTTTTTAGTTAATTCATATAAATATCTATAAACTTAACGACAATTTTGCAATTGACCTTAATTCTATAAATAAAAAATGCCGAAGTAATCAACAATTAAATAACAAAAAAAGGAGAATAAGTTTATACACTTTTGAAACTTGCAATAAAAAAATATGTTACTTTAAAAGCATAATCTTTTTTTATTTGTTTCAAAAACAAAAGACTAAGGAATGGAAAGTTTGAGACTAGTGAAATAAAGAAAGACTAAACATTGTTTTTTAGCCTTTTTTGTTGTTTTATCTGCAATTATATAGTATAATTATAGGTAGATAAACAAGAATTTAAAAGTGAGATGAAATATATGTATCATCCTAGATTAAAAGGAAATCACTATGAAATGGGAAAACATTATGGTGAACTATTATATAAAGCTGGAGAGAACTTATCTTCTGTAATAAAATTATCTGTTAAGCAAAAATCATTTGGTCAAAAATGTTTGCCTATTTATGAAAAATATATGAATGAAATAATGATGGAAGTTAGAGGATTGGCAGATGGATTGCACCAAAAATATGAAGATATAGCATATTGGCTGTTTAATATATATTGCAATGAAGAAGAACACGGTTGCACGGTATTTGCAGTTAGAAATAAAGATAGAGTATATATGGTAAGAAATATGGATATGTTTCCAGAGTATAAGAAAACGAGTGAAAGTGTTTTATATAGAGTTAATAATAGAAATACTTTTTTAGCTCATTCAACTGCAATGATATCATTAGAAGATGGCATAAATGAATATGGTTTAAGTATTGCCCTAACATTTCTTTTATCTAAAAAAATAAAACCCGGTATTAATGGAGGTTTTATTGTAAGAAAGGTATTAGAAGAATGTAAAACTACAGAAGAAGCTATTAAATTAATTAAAAAATTACCAATTTCATCATCTCATAATTTAGTTATTGCAGATAGGAATAAAAAAATGGCAGTTGTGGAATGCACGAGCGAAGCTATAAATGTTAGATATGATGATAATTATGTAATTGCGACAAATCACTTTATATCTAAAAATATGCTTAAATTTAATAATAAAGAAGAAAATTGGTATTATACCAATGATAGATATAATACAATAGATAATTATTTAAAAAATAACACAAATATTGATATTAATAAATGTAAAGAAATAATTTCTGGAAAATATGGATTTGTTTGCCAATTTGATAAAAAACTTCATTTTGATACAATATGGTCTGTTGTATATGATTTAAACACTTTGTATAATGAAATATGTGAAGGTAACCCTAATAAATCTAGGTATAAATTTGATAACAGATTAGAATGGGGATTAAAACAAAATAATAAATAATTTAAATTGGGTATTGGTGTATTTGACAAAAATTTCAGAAATGAGTTTTCTTTTGCTGGTTTAGACAGAGAAACAATAATTGTGCTAAATATTTTGTTTTTCGTTTCTCTGCATTTTGATATTGTGTTTTCATTTCTTCTCTTATCAAGCACCTTTCATGGCATAAAATGGCTTAAAAAAATTAGAACATTTCTGCTCTAACCTTTATAATTATTTCGCAAGTTTCAAATTGCCTAGACTAATCTTTTTTTTATTTCTTATAAAATTATAAACTTGCAAATAGTAAAACTACAAATGCAATTAACACAAGTAATAGTCCAATTAATGTGATAACTATGTATGCTTTATCGTCATTAGCAACAAAATTTGTTTTTCTAATTGTTTTAGTTATTCTTTTTGCAAGGCAAATAATTGCAAAACCAACTGCCCCTAATAAAATTGAAGTTAAAAATTCAGTTTTTAAAATAGTTTCTAATAATGTTACTCCGCAAATTAGTTGTTCCATAAATCACTCCTAGCTTAAATATGATAGTATTATAAAACACAAATTAAAATTAGTCAATACTAAATTTTATTTTTTTGTGCTTTTATTATTAATTTTATAAAAATTATGTCTTAATATCTTTCTAATTCTTAAGTAAAAAGAGTTTTTTAATTAAAAATCATTCTTAATTTGTAAGAACTTCATCTTGAGCTGGTTGATTAACATCTTCACTTATAAATTTATTTAGTTGATTTTTTCGATATTTTCTGCCAACACGAATAAATATTCGAGAGTATTTTATCATATATTGCAAAACAGAAATAAACACTGCGACTAAACTTATTTCCACAGCAATTAAATCATATGGCGCAATTGTGTTATGGAAAAAGCAAGTGAATAGCGAACAAGCAACAATCACTGTTGTTATCTTTCCGAAAATATTTGCTGGAATAATAATTTTATTTAAGCACAAAAACAAACCACTAAAAATTGAAACACAATCAATTGCAAGCAAAATTATTAATATGTATAATGGTAATACGCCTTTTATAAAAAAGGCAATAATCACGCAAATTCGTAAAATTTTATCTGCAAAAGGGTCTAAAATTTCACCTAATTTTGTTTGAGTGTTTGTTAATCTTGCTAACAAGCCATCTAACACATCACTAAAAAAAGCTAGCAAAAATACTAGTATTGCAAATAGAGGAAGATTGTTGATATAAAATGATTCATTTAAGTATAAAACCATGAATAGTGGAACCAATAAAATTCTAAAAAAAGTTATAATATTGGGTAAAGTAAAAATTTTTTTCATAATTCACCATTAAAATTATAACACTTAACATCTTAAAAATCAAACTATTAACACTTTTTTTTTAAAAATAATAAGATATTAAGTGCAAATAAATTTAAAAATAGGAGGAATTATGAAAAAATTTGCGCTTTTAATTGTAACAGTAATGATAGCTTTCACTGGGTTTACATTTGGTTGTAAAAAGAATGAAAATGTTATCAGAATTAACGAAGTTACGCACAGCATCTTTTATGCACCATTTTATGTGGCTATAAACAATGGTTATTTTAAAGAATACGGCTACACCATTGAATTAACAAATGGTGGTGGCTCTGATGCTTCAATGACTGCCCTTTTATCTGGTTCTGCTGACATTGCACTTTTAGGTCCAGAAACAGGAGTTTATGTTAACAGCACAGATAAAAAAGATGCACCGATGGTTTTTGGTCAGTTGACTAAAAAAGATGGTAGCTTCCTTGTTGGAAAAGTTGATGAACCAGATTTTTCCTGGAGCAATCTAGCAGGAAAACATGTTATAGCAGGTCGAAAAGGTGGCAACCCAGCCATGAGCTTACAACTTGCAATTGAGAAGAACGGATTAAATATCAATAGTGATTTAAATTTTGATTTAAGCGTCGCTTTTAATATGACAGTTGGTGCGTTTACGGGTGGAACAGCAGATTATGTTACTGTTTTTGAACCCACTGCAAGCGAACTCGTTAGAGAAAAGAAAGGATATATTGTAGCATCGGTTGGTGAAGAAAGTGGAGAAATTCCTTTTACTTGTTTTATGGCAAATTCTAGTTATATAAAAAAGAATCCTGAAAAAATAGAAAACTTCTTAAGAGCAATTAAAAAAGCATATGACTTCATTATGACTGCCAATATTGATGAAGTTGTTAATAGTTTAAGACCAAGTTTTTCTACATCTAGTGATGAAAGTATTAAAGCAAGCATAATAAGTTATAAAAAAATTGATGCCTGGTCTTCTACTCCTAGTATGAGCGAAGCTAGTTACAATAGATTATTAGATATGCTTGATAACGCTGGAGAATTATCAGACAGAGTCCCTTTCTCTAAGGTTGTAGATAACTCAATAGCAGATAAAATAAAATAAAAAAGAGAAAATTTCTTTTCCCTTTAAATTAACATATTAGTTTTCAAACACATTTGATTGCTAATATGTTTTTTTAATCTATTAAGAAGATTTTACACATAAATTTACTATCTTCTTAAGTATTTAGCACTTTAGATTCTGTTTGGCAAATCATTTTATAGCCGAATATTTTTGTTATAATTTTATAACAATTCAAGATTTTTCTTAAACACTTTCTTAAAGTCTTGTTCGTTTTTCATACCTTCTCTTATTTCAAGTGGTGCTGGTTGTTCACTTTGAGTTTTAATAATTATTGAATCACCTAAAATATCACAAGAAACATCAGTAATTTTGCGTTTTGAAAATCTATCAAGACTTACTGCCAAATTAACAATTACAGCTAATTTTTTAACAGCGTCAATATCCTCATCTGTTAACAAATTTTTATATTTAATCCATTCAGTTAAACTAAAATCATCTAATTTTGTGCAAAGCAAAATAAAACTTGCTAGCAATATATCTCTGTGACTTGCACCCATAATATATGAATTTTTCACAATATCATATGCACATCTATTACTTTCATATGGATTTATTCTATCTCCACAATTATACAAATTAGCAGCAATTCTTAATGCTTTAACATAAGTTCTTGGTAGTTTATGAAGAACCTTTAGTTGTTTATATAAAACTACCGTTAATAAATATACGTGTTCTATATTATTTGGTTTTGGAGTATAAAATTCGTTTATAACATCAAGTGAATTTCCTAAAATATCTGGATAAGGTTTATCATTTAAATTTGGATTTGCAAAACAACTTAATGCACCTTCGCTAAATCCTGGTTTAGTTGCAAACAATTGAGTTGCTTCAATGCTTTCAAATATAGCTTTGTAAATTGCTATTGAACTTACAAACAAGTCTGCTCTATCTTTTGAAATCCCTTTAATTTTTTTAGTTTTATCTAAGTCAAGACCAGAAACAAAATTATAAACTGTTTCAAAATCGTCTTGTGTTAATGGATACATATTTTCAATTTCTAAAGGATATTTAGTTAATCTTCTAGCAAGTTTGCATATACTTGAGAAATATCTTCCCATACCTACAACTGTAAGTTCAGGTTCAACACTTTTTAACCATTCAACTTTTAACAATTCATTTTTAAAAAAGTTTGTTACACCCTTTAACACTTCAGCAGGCGCTGCATTTTCCAAGTTTAATTTTTGCAAAATGTTTAATGTTCCATAAGGTAAAATTGTTTTTTCAAAAATTGACCTTTTACTAAAATTTAAAATGACTGTATCATTTGTGTTTACTGCAAATAATAATCCTCTAGAAACATCAATGCTATTTACAACAGCATAATAAAATCCATTGATTTCTTCTTCTTCAGTCATTTCTCTAAATTTTAAACCACATTTGTTATAAACTTGTTCAAAGAAACTAACTTCATTTTTAACATTGTAAAAACTTCTTTGTGCTAAACAAGTTGTTTCCACAACTTGATATGTTTCACATAAACTTTTAAAGCTTTGGCAAATTTCTACCATTTCATTAATTTTTGCGTTTTTAATTATTTCATCTTCTTCAATATCTGCTACAAAATTTATAGGTTCGGTTGATTGATGCAAAACGACTAAAGCGTTTTGTTTAATGACTGTTGCTATTGTTAGTTTTACATTTAAAACATCTAATTCTAATACGGCAATGTTTTTCATTTTTCTTCCCCTTTACTTTTTTAAAATATTGTTAATAATTTCAATATTTTCTTCATCTATTGGCAAACAATCTTCAGGACTAGCTTTCCCATTAACGATTGCTTTTGCACATTCGTCACAATTATCAAATCCACAACCACCACAGTTAAACCCTGCAAGTAGTTCTCTAACTTCTTTAATCTTTTCTTCCATACTTTCTCCTATAACTTAAATATTATATCACAATTTTAAAAATATTCAATCATTTTTTATAATTTTATCTAAATTGTTCATAATTTAATAAATGAACACTATAAATTTCATTTTGCAGAAGCAAATCTAGGTTTTTTACGTATTTATTAGAATGAATGCCGTTTAGTAAACACACTGCTAAACAGTTAAGTAATTTTTTTCTAAATTCTTCCCTTTTTGAAAAAACATTTTCATAAGCTTCTTGCTTCTTTTCTTTTAAAAGTTTAATAAGACTTTCCTTGTCGGTTTTATTTTTTGTATTCTTTATTTTTTGCTTTAAAATTACTTCATCATTAAAAGCATTAAGTGCTGCATATTTAAACGCTTCAACAACATCCATGTCTTCTTTAAAGTCTCCGCAAAAATTTATTATATCTTGAATTTTAACACCTAAATGTGTTGTTAAAACGTAACTTTTTCTACAAGCACCACCAGTAAAACTGATTAAATTAGGCAAACATATTTTACCATTTTTAGCATCAATAATCTTAATAAAATCATATAAAGTTATCAAATTTTTGCTGGGTTTTTTATGTATTAATTTAAAGTTATTATTTCCTAACAATTTAACAAATTTCTCATCAAATTTTCTATTGCAATAAACAATTATTTTTTCAATTTTTAATAGTTTAATTATGAAGTCTATACTCTTTTTCAATTGGTTTAAATTATTATCTAGAACATACTTATTATTATAAATCAAACTATCGTCAAAAGCATCTATTTCTAAAACATTTGATAGGTTTTCAAAGTGCTTTAAAAGATATGTTTTTTCACCTAATATTCCATAATTTTTAATTGTTTCAAGCAAAGACTTTTTGCTTTTTATTTCGCATTTTTGGGGTAGTTTTTCAACATATTTCTTATCATTTTCACAAAATAAATAATGTGAAACAACACCATCACTTTCTTCAACAACACTAATGTTTGTTACTTTCCCAGAAATAGTGCTAATTATTTTTTGTCCATCCCGATTTTCCATTAATGTTTGACCAACAAAAAGTTCATCTCCTTTTTTGACTTTTATTTCAAAAAGTGGGCAAAATTCAATTTGAGAACTTGATATTCCAAGAGAATTTACATTTTTAAATTCAACAATTTCGTTACTATCTAATTTGATATCTTTAACTCTGCATTTTTTCATATATGTTCATTATAGCAATTTTTTTGATAAAAATCTATTTCTTTTCAAAAATAAATAAACTTGCGCCCTGAAAAAGTCCCAAACTTACCAAAAATATGCCAAAAAGTAATTTTAATGTTAATGTGTTTATACTATTCGCTAAAAATGAACCTAAAATAGAAAATACTACACCAAATATTATTATTGGTATTGAAACCTTAAAATTTATCATTTTATCTTTAATGTATATTATCAAAACAACAACTGCCATTGGAATAAAAGCAATTAAATTAATTGCTTGACTTTCTACTTGTTTAAAATTTGCAAAAATTGTTAAAAGCGGTATTAATAGCGTTCCACCACCCATTCCCATACCACCTAAAACTCCTCCAACTAAACCAAAAATAATTAATAAAATGTAATTCATTTTTTCTCCTAAAACATTAGTTTTATTCCTGCTATAACCATTATTACAGAAAAGATAATTCGTATAACAACATTGTTTAACTTTTTAAGCAAAATTGAACCTAAAATACCACCTGCAATTACTCCTATTGACACTACAGACAAATTAACTAAATTTACACTTCCTTTTGTTATATAAATTATTGCACTGGTTATACTTAATGGTAAAATTACGAAAATACTACTAGCATGTGCTGTCTTTTCTTCTAGTTTCAAAAGAAAAATAAATAACGGCACAACTATCATTCCACCCCCACCACCAAAAAAGCCGTTAATAAAGCCAACTAATATTCCACTAACAATACTTAAAATTAAGTTTTTCTTCTCACTTTTTGATTTCTGCATATGAAAATATTTAACAAATTTTAAAATTTTAAGCAAAAATAATTGCAAAAAAGTTTTATTTATAATATACTAAATAAGTTATTAAACAAAAAAGGAATAGAATTATGACAAATAAAATGAATACATTAAAGAAAATTTCAATTATAGCGATTATTATCACTATGTTTTTTGCACAAAATTTAATTTCTGTTTTATCAGTTTTTAATTTTGATAAAAAAGATAGTGTTTATGCTGAAAGTGTGAAAACCGAAGTTACTATAGCTAACAAAGACTTTACTTCACATTCTTCTGTCACTACTCCTGCTGCACCAGATTCTTTCACAACTTTGGGAACACAAGGTAGCACAATTGCTGGCGTAATAGACACAGAACTTGAATATTTTAGCGAAAACTATGAAGAAAAATATAAACTTTCATTTAATCCTTCTGCTCCTAAAATTAGTGAAGACACAAAAGTTTTAATGATTAATAATCAATCACTTCTTTCAAATTTTGGATATGAAACAGCAGAAATTTCATTAGATGCAAATGGTTATTATGTTATTTCAGCATATGTTTACACTCAAAATACTGACGGAAGAACAAGCACTGCCAGTTTATATTTGTATAATGACAAAATTGATGAAATGGATGAATCAAAAATTGAAAACATTTCAACTAGAGGTGCTTGGAGAGAATATAGATTTTATATTCAAACTGCTCTGACAAGCGAAAAAGTTAAATTACAACTTTACATTGGAACTAAAGATAACTTTAAAAGTGACGGCGCAGTATTCTTCGATAGTCTATCAGCTTTCTCATTAAGTAAAGATGTATATTTTAATGAAATATCAACACTTTCTGTTGCACATCAAGTTATCACATTAAACACAAAAGATGTATCAGTAACAAACGGAATTCTTAATGGTGATTTTGAAACTGCAACAAATGATTTTTCAAGAGTTGCAACAAGTAACGGTAATGATACAACTGGTAATGTTACAGGCATAGTGGGTATTGGTGAGTCATTCAATAGCACTTATTGCAACTTAACAACAAATCCTACTTCTGCTAACAGAAATGATAATGCTTATGCGCTATTAATCAATAATAATTCAGCAGATTATGTGGCTTATGAAAATAAAAACATTAAAATCGAACAACACAAATTATATAAATTATCTTTTGACCTTTACACATCATCTTTTAGTGAAGGTGGAGTTAATGTTACTTTAACACAACAAAATCCTTTTACTAGCGAAAATTATACTGTTGCAAGCGATGGATTCAGTAATATTTCAACTAGTGAAGAAGAAAATTTAATTAAAAACAATTGGATTACTTACTATTTTCTAATTAAAGGTAATGTATTCAAGAATTCAAATGCAACATTAACAATTGCCTTAGGTGCTGAAAATTCATTAGTTAAAGGATTTGCATTCTTTGACAATTTTAAACTTGAAGAAATTACTTCTGATGATTACACTAATTTGGGAACAAGCAGTTATTCAAAATCAATTGATTTTACAACTACAACTGAAACAGCATCCGTTGCCAATGGCGCATTTAATGAAGTAACAATCAATTCAACTGAAGATGCTTACCCATTCTCTGCAAGTGATTGGACTATTAACAATAGTGATGAAGCAAATAATTACAATGGCATTGTTAATGTAAACACTACAGTATTTAATAGTTACGGATTTGCTTTTAACAATCCAGCATCTGTAAACAATTCAAACACTGATTTAACTAACAATAATGTATTTGTTCTTGCTAACACAGTAAAAAGTTATCAATCAGCACAAAGTAAAGAAATTTCTTTATCAGCAGCAAGTTACTATAAAATGAGCATATATGTTCAAACACAAAGTTTAATTTTTGATGCTGGTGCTTATGTTACAGTTTCAAATTCAACAAAAACAATTGCGACATTTAATAATATTAAAACTGATGGTAATTGGAAAGAATTCGCCGTTTATATTAAAACTTTTGATAGCAGTGAATCTTTCTACCTAAACATTGGTTTAGGAACAAGTGATAGTCAAGAAAAAGGTTATGCAATATTTGATAACGCAAAACTTGAAACAATTGAAGAGAGTGATTATCTTGACGCTGAAAACACAAACTACACTTATGTTACTGATTTATCTGTTGTTGATTTAACAATGTTATCTACTTCAAACAATTACTACTACACTCCATTAAACCTTAAAGGAACAAATTACGGTAGTGGAAATTGTGAAGCAGGTGTTATTAATTCAAGCACTCACCCAACACTAGATATTGGACAAGTTGATGATGAATATGTTTTAGCTATTCATAATATTACTGATAGTTATTATACAATGCAAACAACTGATTTCAATTTAACTAGTTCAAATTATTATAAAGTTAGCGTTGCTGTTAAAACTTTATATACTAAACAAGAAGCAAGTAATGTTCAAAAAGATGACAACGATGAAATCATTCCTTTCGGAGCAAAAATTGAACTTACAAATATTGGCGAAAGCTTTTCAGGAATAACAAACGAAAACGAATTTGAAGTTTACACTTTCTATATTTACGCAACTAGTGATACAACAGTTAACTTTAAATTAAGTTTAGGAAGCGAAGATGCTTTAACAAGTGGTTACGCTTTCTTTGATGATATTAAAATTGAAAAAATCGACGAGGCTACATTTACAAGTGCCAGTTCTACCCTTTCTGATGATGAGCACACATTAGTTATTGGTGATACAGAAAAACAAGATGATGACGGCGAAGAAGAAACAAATTCAACTTCTGGAATCAACTTTGATTGGCTTGTTGTTCCAACTTTAATTTTAGCCATTGCCTTACTAATTGCAATGATTGGTCTTTTAATTAGAAGAATTGACTTCAAACTTCCAGTTAAAATTAAAGAACAAGATTATGACCGCGCTAAAACAATTGTAAGAGAACACGAAAGACGTGAAAGAATTAAAGCAAGAGAAGAAAGATTACGTGCTTTAAGACAAATGCTTGCTGAAGTTCAATTGGAAATTGATGCTAACAAAGCTGAATATAGAAATGCTCGTGCAATGAAAGAAGCATTACAAGAAGAGCATGAAAAAATTGAAGCTCAAATTAAAGAAACTTATAAAGACACTTCCCTAAAAGAAGCAAAAGATGAAGCACGAAAATTAAAACTAGAAGCAAAACAAAGATTAAAACAATTAAGAAAAGAAAAATATCTTGCTCGTAGACAAGAATTGATTGCTAAATTAATGGAAATAGAAAAAGAAATTGATGCAATATTAGAAGAAGAAAGATTATTAATTGAAGAATACAAAGCTTACAGAGCACAAGTTAAACTTGAAAAAAGACAAAATCGTGCAAAAAAATCTAACAAGAAAAAATAACCAAAAAAATAATAAAGGTGTTACTGAACAGTAGCACCTTTTTATATTATAAAACTAGTTTTTGTCCTATAAATAAATTTTTATTTTGTAAATTATTTTTTTTAACTATATATTCGCTTGACACATTATATTTTTTTGCTATGCTTTGTAACGTTTCTAATGGCTTAACAATATGCAATAAATTGTTTTCACAAGAAATATATAGTAAATCGCCAGCTTGTAAGGACTTATTTGTTAAATTATTTTCTCTTACTAAATTATTTTCTAATATCTTAAATTTTAAACAAATATCTTTAATTGTTTCCTTTTCTTGAACTTTGTATATAAAATCTTTATTCGCTACTTTTTTAATTTCCATAAAAACTCCTTGAACTATTATATTTTGCAAATGCAAATAATATAATTAAATATGTTTAAAAATTTATTTAAGGCCGTATTTATTATTACAATATTTTCCATATTAACACGAGTGATTGGTTTTATTTTACGAATTTTTATGAGTAGAACTCTAGGAGCTGAAGTTATAGGAATATTCCAAATAAGCGCAAGCATTTTGGGGGTTTTTATGACAATAGTTTCTAGTGGAATACCATTAACAGTTTCTAGACTTTCTGCAGAATATAAAGCAACAAAAAATTACATAAGAGAAAATAAATTGGTAACAGCAAGCACACTTCTAGCATTCTCGTTAGCTGTTATTATTTGCATTTTAACTCTTATTTTTAAAGATACTATAACAATGTTGAGTAAAAGTTCATTGGTTACAAGCGTTTTAATTGCTTTGCTTCCAGCACTAATTGGAACAGCTCTTAACGTTGGTTTTAAAGGTTCTCTTTGGGGCGGTCAAAAACATTTTGCTAATTGTTTAGTAGATTTTATTGAAGCAATAATTAAAGTTTCACTTATCTTCATTTTGGTAACTAAAGCTAAAAGTATTGAAGAAGGAATTGTTTTATGTGCTCTTAGCACAAGTATAGCCTGTCTAATTTCAACAATAATTAGTATGTTGTATTACTTTAAGTATAAAGGCCGTTTTTCTAATCCTTGTGGCGAATTTAAGCTTTTAATTAAAAAATCTTTGCCTATAACCTTATTGCGTATTGTATCTAGCATAGCAGGAATGCTTATTTCTGTTATTGTTCCTTTAAGACTTATTAATGTTGGTTATTCTAGCGAACAAGCACTTTCTCTTTTTGGAATAGCGCTAGGAATGACACTTCCTCTTTTATATCTACCTAATACATTAGTGGGTTCCCTATCGACAGCACTAATCCCAGATTTGGCAAAATTGAAAGCAGAAAAAAATTACTATGAATTTGAAAGCAAGATTAAATCAAGTATCACTTTTTCAGTCTTTATTTCTTTGCTCTTAATCCCTTGTTTCATGGGCATTGGAAAAGAAATTGGGTTATTTGTTTATAACAATGAGATGAGTGGTGTTATGCTTGAATATTGTGCTTTGATTATGTTACCTATGGGAATTAATAATATAACATCGAGCATTTTAAATTCTATGGGACTAGAAGTTAAAAGCTTTATTCACTATGTTCTTGGTAGTGTTTTTATGATTTTAGGAATAATTTTCCTTCCAAAATATTTGGGGATTTATTCACTTGCTGTTGGCATGGGAGCGTCATTAATTATTTCTGGAATTTTAAATCTTAAAATGATAAAAAAAGAAATTGGTGCTACTAATATTATTTTAAAAAGCACAATAAAAATGTGTATATTTTTAATACCTTCAGTTTTATTAACTAAATGGAGTTATAATTGCTTTATAAAAATCTTTACTAACTTCTTTGCAATTGGTTTTAGTTGTATTTTGGGCGTTCTTTCCTATTTTACTCTTTGTTTAGTATTTAGAATTATAACTTTGGATGGATTATTTGTTAATCTTAAACAAATTAAAATCTTAAAAAGAAAGAAAAAATCCGTTTAATATTTTAACATTTGTAAATAATTCTCTTATGTTTACTTTATTGGCAAGATGTTTAATTATTTATCTAATAGTTTTATTTGTCTTTCGTTTAATGGGCAAAAGACAATTGGGTGAATTGCAACCATTTGAATTTGTTATCACATTAATTGTTGCAGATTTAGCAACATTACCTATGGCAGATACTGCTATTCCCTTAATTCATGGGATTGTTCCTTTAATAACGCTTCTTGTAATACATTTTGGAATATCCGTTCTTATTTGCAAAAGCATAAATTTTAGAAAAATTATAAGTGGTAAACCTGTCATCGTTATATCTCCTAGCGGAATTGATTACGAAAATCTTAAAAAGTTAAATCTTAATTTAAATGATATTCAAGAAAGCTTAAGAAATTTAAATTATTATAAATTTGAAGATATCGAATATGCAATTGTTGAAACAAATGGGAAAATTACAGTTATACCTAAAGTTGCATCAACACCAGTTACCATTGAAGATTTAAAAATTGTTAAACCTGAAAATAAACTTTTAGTTATGCTTATATCTGATGGAAAAATAATGAAAGAAAATTTACAACTAGCAAAACTAGATGAAAACTTTCTTTTAAGACAAATTAAAAAAATTGGTGAAAGTAATATAAAAAACATTTTAGTTTTTACTATTGACAATGATGGTAATATGTATATTCAACCTAAAAATAAACCTTATGTTACATTAAAAACGAGTTTTGAAGGTGGTGATAACTGGTGAAAAGAGGATTTATCATTATTATACTTTTTGTATTATTGCTGGGATTGTGTGGAGTCGAAGAGTATTTTTTATCTAGCAACTTAAAAGAATTACAAAGAAAAACCGAAAATTTAATTAAAATTGTTGATGAAACTACTGATGTTAATGATAACATAGTTATTGAAAAAATAAATGATTTGGATAAGTTTTGGACAAAAACAGAAAATTATTTTTGCATAATTGTTAGCCATATTAATATGGAAGAAGCTGGCGAACAAATTAGCAAAATTAAAACACTTTCAAATCAAAACAAGAAAGATGAATTAATGCTAGAATTAGATTTGTTACTTTATTATGCTAAAAGTTACACTCATATATTAATTCCTAGTATTCAAAATATATTATAAAAATCCTATGAACATATTTGCATAGGATTTTTGCTTTATTATTTTTGTTTTTAATTATTTTTTAAAATCTTTTTTAAATATATACCTGTATAACTCTCTTTATTTTTTGCTATTTCTTCAGGCGTTCCTGTTGCTATAATTGTTCCACCATTATCTCCGCCGTCTTTCCCTAAATCTATAATATAATCGGCTGTTTTTATAATGTCTAAATTGTGTTCTATAACAACACAAGTATTTCCAGCATCAACAAGTCTTTGTAAAATATTAGAAAGTTTTTTGACATCATAAATATGCAAACCCGTAGTTGGCTCGTCTAATATATATAATGTTTTTCCAGTGCTTTTACGACAAAGTTCAGTTGCAAGTTTCACTCTTTGCGCTTCTCCCCCTGAAAGTGTTGTTGCACTTTGCCCTAGTTTAATATATCCTAGTCCAACGTCAACTAAGGTTTGTAGTTTATTTTTTATGTTAGTAAAGTTTTCAAAGAACTCTAAAGCTTCTTCAATAGTCATTTCTAAAACATCAGCAATTGTCTTTCCTTTAAATTTAACTTCGAGCGTTTCTCTATTATATCTGTGTCCTTTACAAACTTCACAAGGAACATAAACATCTGGTAAAAAATACATTTCAATCTTCTTAATTCCATCACCTTGACAAGCTTCACATCTGCCACCAGCAACATTAAAACTAAATCTACCTTGATTATATCCTCTCATTTTACTTAGTTCTACTTGAGCAAATAATTCTCTAATGTAAGTGAACAAACCCGTGTAGGTTGCCGGATTGCTTCTTGGTGTTCTTCCTATTGGTGTTTGGTCAATGTTTATCACTTTATCAATAGTATCATCACAAACACCTAACACTTTCTTACAACCAACAAAACTGTTTACTTCTTTTTTATTAGTTAAATTATAAACATTAGGAAATAATGTATCATTAACAAGTGTACTTTTACCACTACCACTAACTCCAGTTACAACAGTTAATGTTTTCAATGGAATTTTAACATTAATATTTTTTAAATTGTTTAAATTAGCTCCAACAATTTCAATAAAACCATTATCAGTTTTTCGTCTTATTGTTGGAATTTCAATTTTATCTTCGCCACGCAAAAATTTAGCAGTGATACTATCTTTACTTTTTAAAATTTCTTCGAGTGTTCCTTGAGCTACAACTTCTCCCCCCAACTTTCCAGCATATTTTCCAATATCCACAATATAATCGGCACTTCTAATTGTATCTTCGTCGTGTTCAACAACAATAATTGTGTTTCCTAAATCTCTTAGTTTTTTAAGAGTGTCTATCAGTTTATCATTATCTTTTTGATGCAAGCCTATGCTTGGTTCATCTAAAATATATAAAACACCTACTAAACCACTACCAATTTGCGTGGCAAGTCTTATTCTTTGACTTTCACCACCAGAAAGTGTGGCACTTCCTCTTGAAAGTGTTAAATAATTTAATCCAACATTTTTTAAAAAGCTAAATCTTGTTTTTATTTCTTTGAAAATATTTTCAACAATTATTTCTTCAGTTTTATTTAATTTTAAATTATCTATAAAATTACTAGCTTCATCTATGCTCATATCACAAAAATCAGCTATATTTTTTTTGTTTATAAAAACATTTAAAGCTTCTTTATTTAGTTTCTTGCCATGACAACAATTACAAGGTGTAGTTTTCATATATTTTTGAATTTCACTCTTGATATAATCACTGGTTGTTTCCCTAAACCTACGTTCTAAATTTGGAATAACTCCTTCAAATTTAGTGTTATATTTTGTTTCAAATTTTTTAGATTTGTAACTAACTTCAATCTCTTCATTGGTTCCGTATAGTAACAAATGAATGATATCTTTTGGTAATTCCTTCACAGGAACGTCCATACTAAATCCATACTTTTTACTTAATGCAATAAATTGTGAAATGGCATTAGCAGATGAATCTAAATTCCATCCAGAGATTGTTAATGCCCCTTCTCTTAATGTCAAATTAGGCTTTGATAATATTAGACTTTCATCTATTTGTTGTTTAAAACCTAGACCTGAACATTCTGGACAAGCGCCAAAAGGATTATTAAAACTGAAAAGCCTTGGTGAAATTTCACTATAACTATACCCACATTCAGGACAAGCAAAATTAGTTGAATATAAAATTTCTTCACCATTGTGTTCAATTATAACTTTTCCTTCTGAAAGTTTAATTGCATTTTCAATGCTTTCTTCAATTCTACCAAAACTATCTTCTTTTAAAATTATTCTATCAAGAACAACATTAATTGTATGTTTAATGTTTTTATCGAGCGAAATTTCTTCATCTAAAGTATAAATATTGTCATCAACCTTAACACGAATATATCCACTCTTTTTTAAACTTTCAAAAAACTTTGCGAATGTCCCTTTTTCTTGTTTAACAACTGGTGCTTCTATTAATATTTTTTCGCCTAAATTAATTTCTTTTACTTTATCGACAATTTGGTCAACAGTTTGCCTTTTAATTGGTTTGTGACAATTTACACAATAAGGAACACCAATATTAGCATAAAGTAATCTTAAATAATCATAAATTTCGGTTACAGTTCCAACAGTTGAACGAGGATTTTGCGATGTGCTTTTTTGGTCTATTGCAATACTAGGTGAAAGTCCTTCAATTAATTCAACATTTGGTTTTTGCATTTGTCCTAAAAATTGTCTTGCATAAGTTGATAAACTTTCCATAAATTTTCTTTGACCTTCTGCAAAAATAGTGTCAAAAGCAAGCGTGCTTTTACCACTTCCACTAACTCCCGTAAAAACGATTAATTTATTTCTTGGCAATGTTACATTAATATTTTTTAAATTATTCTCTTTCGCACCAATGACTTTTATATATTCGTCCATCACTTTTCTCCTAATATCTTTTTTAGCTCTTTAATATCTTCCCTATATTTAATTGCTAATTCAAAATCTAAACTTTGAGAGGCTTGTTTCATCAGTCCTTGCAACAATTCTATTTTCTTAGGTATTTCTTTAATATTTATCTTTTCAACCGAATTATCGACCTTTTTGGCGATTTCAAGCGTGTTTTTCACATCTTTTATGATTGTTTTTGGAACAATATTATGTTTTTTATTATATTCTTGCTGAATTTTTCTTCTTCGCTCTGTTTCATCGATTGCCTTTTTCATACTTTTTGTTATTGTATCAGCATACATAATAACCTTTGCTTCACTATTTCTGGCTGCTCTTCCTATTGTTTGAATTAATGATGTTTCACTACGCAAAAATCCTTCTTTATCTGCATCCAATATTGCAACAAGCATAACTTCTGGAATATCAAGTCCTTCACGCAACAGATTAATTCCAACAATAACATCAATTTCTCCACTTCTTAGCGAATTAATAATATCAATTCTCTCTAAAGTGTCGATTTCACTGTGTAAATATTTTACTTTAATGCCATAATCAAGCAAATATCCCGTAAGGGCTTCACTCATTTTCTTTGTTAAAGTTGTAACTAAAACTCTACCATTTTTCTTAATAACTTCGTTAATTTGCGAAATTAAATCATCAATTTGCCCTTCTGTTTTTCGAACTTCAACCTCTGGGTCCAAAAGTCCAGTAGGTCTAATGATTTGTTCAACTACTTGTCCTGCCTTTTTTAACTCATATTCATTAGGTGTTGCAGAAACATATATAACTTGCCCCAATTTATCATTAAACTCATCAAATTTTAAAGGTCTGTTATCATAACTAGATTTCAATCTAAATCCGTAATCTACCAAATTCACTTTTCTGCTTCTATCACCATTATACATCGCTCTTATTTGTGGTATTGTTATATGACTTTCATCAACAAATAAAACAAAATTCTTATTAAAATAGTCAATTAGAGTAAAAGGGGGTTCACCGACTTTTCTTCCATCGAAATATCGAGAATAATTTTCTATACCATTGCAATATCCCATTTCGCGCATCATTTCAATATCATAATTTGTTCTTTGTTTTAATCTTTCTGCTTCTAACAGTTTTCCCTGCAATCTTAAATCTTCGACTTCTTTCTCGGCATCTTTTTCTATGACTTTTAAAACATTTAATAATTTTTCGCTTCCTACGGCGTAGTGACTTGCCGGATATATGGCCAAATGTGATAATTTGGATATTATTCTTCCAGTAATAAAATCAATTTCGCTAATTTGTTCTATTTCATCTCCAAAAAATTCAACACGATATGAAAAATTAGAAGTATATGCAGGTATTACCTCTACAATATCTCCTCTCACTCTAAAAGTGGCACGCTTAAAATCCATATCATTTCGTTCATATTGAATATTAACCAATCTGCTAATTAAATTGTCGCGTCCTAATTTTTCGCCAGTCCTAAGCGAAATTTGAAGCCCAGAATACTCTTCAGGACTTCCTAAACCATAAATGCATGATACGGAAGACACAACAATTGTATCATTTCTCTCTAATAAAGAACAGGTTGCACTGTGTCGTAATTTATCTATGTCATCATTTATGCTCATATCTTTTTCAATATAAGTATCACTAGAAACAATATAGGCTTCGGGTTGATAATAATCATAATAACTAACGAAAAATTCTACCCTGTTATTAGGAAAAAATTCACGAAATTCATTACATAATTGTGCCGCTAAAGTTTTATTATGAGCAAGAACCAAAACTGGTCTGTTTAATTTTTCAATCACTTTTGCCATAGTATAAGTTTTACCACTACCAGTTACGCCCAGCAAAACTTGACTTTTTAAACCATCTTCAATACCTTCAACGAGCTTTTCAATTGCTTTAGGCTGGTCACCACTTGGAGTAAACTTACTAACAACTTCAAATTTATGAGAATAATCCATATTGATATTATAACACTAATAAAGAAAAGAATAAATTAAATTATAATAATTTAAATAAAAAACGGCAAAAGCCGTTAAAAATTAAAAATTATTCTTATGAGCCAAGTGAATGCAAGACCTAAAAGTGCAAGTGCAATCGAACGAACAACCAAATATCTATTTTCTTTTTTAGTATTTTCCATTTCTCGCAAAAAAGCTTGTCCTTTATTTTTAAGGCTTACACAATACACTGGTGTCCCTTTATTATCAGAAACAATTAAATCAATATAACCATCTAGAATTAAGTTATTAACTGCTTTATCTAATTCCATATCACTAATCTCATAATCTGGAATTAAACTTAATTTTATATCATCTGGTTTTATTAAACAACTTTCTTTATTAAAACAACGACTATAAAAAAACTTCATGATTTGTTTTTCAACTTTGGTTAGCATAATCTTCTCCTATATAATATAATACAAAATTAATACTGCAATAAATGAACCTAAAAAAGAAAAAAGTGCTGAAAGAATAATTTGAATTATAAAGAAATTTTTTTGAGTTTTTAATGTGTCGTCATAGTTATTACTATCTGAAAATTTATTTTTCAATTTGCCTGTTACTGTATAACAAATTGCATCTTCATCTATATATTTTACAAGAACATATTCTTCGTCTTTTAAGATTTTAATCAATTTATTTAATTCTTCAAAGTCGCTTATATTACAGCTAGATTTTATATCTTCAAAAGATAAAACTACATATTCCCCTTTTTTATCATTTTCACACAAAAATTTTAATAAATTATTAGCATTTTTATTTAACATAAATATATTTTAACAAATAAATAAACTTTTATCAAGTGATTAATTTATTTTTTTTAAGGCAAAAAAAATCCCATATTTAAATATGAGATTTTTTAATTATTATTCTTTATCTTCTTTTTTTGTTTCACTAGAAGCTATTTTTTTAGTGCCTTTTTTATCTCTTGTTTTAATGAAATAAATAACAACGCCAGCTAAAATACATAAACTTACAATAATTAGAACGATACTCCATGTTTCAGTTGTAACAACTGAATCGTTATCATCTGCTGAAACTTGAATGTATTTTTTAATTATTTTTTCGTTTCCAGCCTCATCTCTTGCAGTATAAGTGATTGTGTATTTTCCAGATGAAGTAAGTTTGTATTCATACTCGCTTCCTTCTTCAGCTGAAACAGTTGAGCCATTTGGACCAGTTACATTAACAACAAATCTTGATAGACCATTGTTTGTGTTAAGACTTGTTAATTCTTCTGCAGTTAACTCCTCACCAGCATCACTTACTAAAATATCTTCTAAACTTAATTTTAAAATGCTACCTGCTTTCATTTCTGCTGGAGCATTGGCACTCTCATTATCAATAACTACTGAAGGAGAAGTGTTATCACCAATTTTTATTGAGAAAGACAATTCTGTTGTGTTATTAGCAACGTCAGTAGCATAATAAGTTACTGTGTAAATTCCATCTGTTGTTGGGATAAATGAATATCCGCCTTCAACTTCAGTAACAGTTAATGATTTTTCGCTTGGAGATTTAACTACAACCTTTGTTTCTTTGATATCATTTAGTTCATCTGTTGCAGTAAATCCAGGAATAACAATTGCTTCGTTATTATCGTCAGCATCTTTTGTTATTGGATAATATATATCCAAATTGTCATCTAATTCAATTATTGGTTTGATAGTATCTTTTGCTTCAAATGTGTAAGGACCACTTATAGTTTCATGTCCTGCACCGTCTTCAGCGAAATATTCATAAGTGAATATACCAGATTCTAATGCAGTAAATTCCATTGTTCCTTCGTTCCATGAATAACTTGGATTATTATCACCAATAAATCTAATTTTTCCTGGAACATCTAAAATTTCACCATTATCTCTTACTGTTACTGATGGCATTGTGATTGTTTCACCAACTTCAACAGTATCTAATAAGCCATTTAATTCAATTGTTGGAGCAATTGTATCTGCAATTGTTAAGAAATATGATTTTACAAGATAATTTCCTCCAATATCAGAAATTGTGTAAACAATTGTGTAATCTCCAGCTTTTGATGCAATGAATTTTGCATTTTCGATTGTGTATTTAGTTCCATCAACTGTATATTTAGCACCAGTTACGCTAACTTTATTGCCATCTTTATCATATACAGTTACATTTCCTGATAAATATTTTGTATTAACTCCATCACTTACTTCAAAATCAGGTAATGAAATTTTTTCATCTTGTTCTAAAGTATTATCAGTTGTTAAATCAGTTGAGTAAGTAGCTGAGTTTGTTGTGATAGTTGGAGCAACATCGTCATTAATATCAATGATAGAAATTGTTTTTGTTTGATAACCCATATTTCCTGCATCGTCATAAGCAACTGCAACAACTACAACATTGCTTAAAGGTGCTACAAAAGAAAGTTTTGTGCTATCGTCTTTGTCTTCTTCAAGTTTATTTAAAACTCCACTTTCATTTCTATTGCTTAAAATATCTTCTAAAGGTTCAGTAAGAGTGCTCTCTTGATAATAATAGTAAGCAACTTCAAGATTTTTATCTGAAATTTCACTATTTGTGCTTGATGTTGTTGTATAGTCAACTGCTGTTGGTTTAACGAATGAAACAGTTTCCCCTGCTTTAGCAGTTGTTGGGATTCCCGTCATTGTAATTTTTGGAGCAAGACTATCTACAAAACCATCTTCAACAACGATTGTAAAGTTTGTTCCAGTGTAGTTATATTTATTTGCTTCATCTGTTGCTTCATAACGAATTGTGTATGTGCCTGGCTTTTCAAATTTGTAAGAAGCAATTTCATAAGGTGCTACTTCAACATTTTTTAATTCGCCACTAACGTCTTTTAAGCAAGTTGTTACTGTAATGTTTGAACCACTTTCAGGAACGATTACTCTTTTTAAACTACTATACATACTCTCATAACTTGAATAGTTATCTTCAGCGAATATTGCTGGTAGGTATACAACTGTTCCTGTTGCAACTTTTGAAGGAATTGTGTATGCGATTTCATCTATCTCATATTCTTCTTTAACGCCTGTAACGCTATCACCTTCTTTATTAACGAAAGAGCTATAATCGCTTACAGCGTAAGTTGTTGGAGCAGTGCTATCTTTAACATCATTAATTGTATAAACTAAAGTTTCATCTACTTTTCCTTCAGATTTTGAATAGAAACTAGAAATTTTGTAAGTAATTCTATAAACGCCGTCTGTTGTAGGATACATTGGTGTAAAGTCAAATGTATTAGCAACAACAACATAGTTTTTTCCATCTGCTAGTTTAGATTCATATTTACTTAAGTTTGAAGCATTAGGAATAAATGCAACTTCAACTTCAGTGTAAGAAGCTAGTTTTAAATCTGCATCATTTTTATCATAAACAGAAAATGATGGTAGGTTTGCCTCAACACCTAATTCCATACTTTCTGGTATTGAACCATTAAATTTATAACCTAATTCAATTTCGCTAGCATCAAATTCTTTTTCATAAGCAATTTCGAACACTTCAGTTGCTTTTAAGCCATTAGCATCTGTATATGTGTATGTTACAACATATGTTCCATCAATATCTCCAGATGGTGTGAATGCATAATAGCCATCACTTGTTTTAGTGATAATATTTCCTTCCATACCAGCAAGACTACCTGAATATGTTTTATTGTCTGCAGTGTTTTTAATTGTGATATCAATGTTTTGTTTAACATCTGCTAAATCAACATCATTTCCTTCACTATCCTTAACTGTTGGAAAAGGAAGAATAATTTGATAATCACCATTCGTTACACTAGGTATCATTTCTTTAGAATTCTCTTCAAATTCTATTTCAGGTTTTACTCCAGTTACATTAATTTTATATTCTTGTGTTGAAATATTTGCATATTCTGTGCTTTCAACTGAATATTGAACTTTATAAACCCCAACGCTTGTAGCCTTGAAAGTATATGTTTCATCCACATTATTAATATTAACAGAAATATCATTAGTTGTTGGTTCTGCTGTTCCTGTTCTTTTAAATACTAACACACCCTTTGGATTGAAAATTTGAACTGTTGTAACATCTGTAAGAGTATCAGTTTTTCCAAAAGGAATTGTGATGTTTTCACTTAATTTAGCTGTTTTAGGCATTTTTAATAAAGTTAGAGCTGAAGAGTATGCAGTAACTTTTTCTGCCATTACATTTTGAACAATTGTCATTAATGGTGCAGACAACAAACCTAAAAAGGCGATTGCACATATAACAACCATTGACAATGTTTTGTATGTTGCATTTGTAATTTTCTTTAAAAATTTCTTCATATTTACTCCTTAAGTTATTGTGTAATAAGTATAACAAAATTATTTTATATAAAATTAAAAACTTTGTCAACAAATTATCACAGAATTTAAAAGTTTATTTTATTAAATTTTATTTTATTTTGTTTTAATATTGGAAAATTATACCAAAATTAGAAAAATTTTCCAAATGCACAAAAAAAAGATTTTTAGAATATATATTACAAATAACTTAAGCATAAAAAAAGTCCACCTTTAAAGGTGAACTTCTAATTTATTTAGTTATTTGCAACCACAGCCATCGTCACAACAACTCAATAATAATAGTAAGAAAATTAACGAACAGATGTCAATACAGCCGTTAATTCCGCAACCACAATTTCCTAAAAGCAATAATAGGAAAATCCACATGCAGTTGTTTGAGCCATGGCAATCATGCTCTCTAGCATTTGGGCAGCAGCCTCCAAATCCATTGAATAACATATATGTATTCCTCCTTTTTAGATTTTTATTAATATGTATTTTCTTCTTTTGTACTTCTCTTTTTATCTTCTGTTCATACTTCATAGTATTAAAGAACGAGAAAAATTGTTAATAATCTAAAAAACTTTTTTCATACAAAATCAAGGTGTGTTTATATAGTTATTTATGGACTTTAAAAAAATAGCAGGATGTTATATCTGCTATTTTTTATAATTCTTTTAAATAACTTATTAATTATTTTGATTTTCTTATTTTTTAAATTGTAATTTTCCTAGCCTGTTGCATTCATTAAGTAAAAAGTTAATTATTTCATCTTTTTCCTTGAACTTTATCTTTAGTTCACTATATTTATATGGCGAACCGAAAATATATTGTTTTTCTTGTTTTTTGTAATATGCAACATATATTGAAACATCTAATCCTTTTTTTTCTAAAACTTTTGCAAGCGCAAGAAAACCAGCATAAAAGCCTTCCAATTCAGGAACATAGCCATTTGGAGATTTTTCAGGGAAAATTACAATGTTTTCTTTTTTGTCCAAAATTGATTCTGAACTTTGTGTAAGAGTTGTTTTGAATCTAGCATCATGATATGTTGAAATAAGATTCAATCCCTTATAAAACAAATTTGTAGGTGGACTTGCAATTAAACAAAACATTCTAGCTGCAAATAAATTCCAATGTTTTTTTTGATGATAATACACTTTGGTTTGATACTTATACAATTTCACAAGCCCTGAATTCATTTCATGAGTTCCCCACATTCTTACTGGAAAATCAGCATAAATTTCAAGCGACATTGGTGCATCTGTTCCTTCGTGATTGCTGAGAATAATTGAACTTTCTTTAGGTTTTTCACCAAGATATATAAATTCGGGTTTTTTATATCTAACTTTCATTAGACTCTTTAATGCTCTATACCACCATTTTCTTTTTTGTTTAAACTTTTTCTCTTTGTTTTTCATAATCTTCTCTTTGGTTATTATATTTTAATAAAATAATTATACAATTATTTTCGCAATCACACAAACAATATAAAATGTTTTATTTAAAAAATGACAAGGTTAATTCCTTGCCATAATTCATTATAAACTCTCTTTTTTATCAAAAAAATCAATAATTTTTTCTTTAAGCTTATCTATATTAATATTATTTTTCGCTGAAATTAGCAATGCTCCATCTTTGACAATATGGATTTTATCCATTTTGTTATAAACAGTTATAATATTATCTTTTTTTGCACCAAGTTTATCCAAGACATCTAGTGTTATCTTTTCTTTTTTATCGTATTCGGGGTCTGAAATATCTACAAC
Source organism: Christensenellales bacterium (assembly GCA_051889995.1). Classification (GTDB taxonomy): domain Bacteria; phylum Bacillota; class Clostridia; order Christensenellales; family UBA1242; genus UBA7868. Next base: position 48,889 of record JBJFDL010000003.1, on the reverse strand, counting down.
GTGAATAATTAGATCTGCAAAAACACTTTCTTCAAGTGTGGCAGAAAAAGCATCTACAAGTTCGTGATTTAAATCACTAACAAATCCAACTGTGTCTGTTAACAAAATTGTGTGATTAGAATTTAAAAATACTTTTCTTGTCGTTGTATCTAAGGTTGCAAAAAGCATATCTTTTATAAACACATCACTTTTGCTTATTGTATTCATTAATGTGCTTTTACCAGAATTAGTATAACCCACCAAAGCAACAGTCTTTTGCCTTGTTTCTATTCTTTGTCTGCGTCGAGTGTTTCTTTCTTCTTTTAATTTTGATAGTTCTTTTTGTTTATCATAAATTTGCTTTTCAATTTTTCTTCTATCAAGTTCAAGTTTTGTTTCACCAGGTCCTCTCATTCCAACACCAGAATTTCCAAAGTGACCAGCTGAACGATTTAAACTCGCAATTCTAGGAAGTGAATACTTTAATTGTGCTAGTTCTACTTGCACCTTACCTTCACTAGTCTTTGCCCTTTGTGCAAAAATATCTAAAATAAGCATTGTTCTATCAATAACCTTAACCTGCAAAAATTCTTCTAGGTTGGAAATTTTGCTTCCAGATAATTCGTTTTGAAAAACAACAAGTGTGGCATTTAAATCTTGAATCATTTGTTTTAATTCTTCCACTTTACCTTTACCCATTAAAAAGGACAAATCGGGTGTTTTGGCGTTTTGAACCAAACTGCCTAACACTTCAATATCATTTGCTTTTATTAAACTTTTTAATTCGCTCATTTTCATATCAACATCTTCTCTCGTGTCAAAACAAGCATAAGCCATTATTGCTTTATCTTTTATTTTATCATTACTAAATAATTTTGCCATACTTTATTATAACCAAAAAGTATGACAAAAGCAAGTGTTTTATAAAGGTGAAACAGTTGGAATTCCAAACCCTTGTCTATATGAGTAAAAACCTGCAAAACCAGACATATTATTATTTATTATTGAACGAGCAATAGATAGATGATTTGAATAAAATTTAACACAAATTCCACAGGTTATTTGCGTAGCCTTTGGGTTATTTATTATTGAACAAGGTATATTTTTTGCCTTTAACTTATTATAAAACATCATTGTTTGAGAACGAGAATTAAAAACCGCTAATATATAATTCATAATTCCTCCTTTGTGACAAATTTCTTTGTTACATAATATATTATTAATATAATTTTATAATCGTTACAGGGAGGAATATGGTATATTTAGATAATGCCGCAACAACAAATCATAAACCACTAACCATTAAATTTGAAGTATTAAAATCTATGTTACGAAAAAATTGTGTGAATCCTCACAGAAGCGGATATGATATTAGTAATGATTTATCATTAAAAATTTTAGAAATTCGCCAGAATCTTTGTAAATATTTTAATAGCGATGGTGAAGAAAATTGTTTATTTTTGAGTGGTTGCACAGAAGCATTAAACTTAGCGATTTTATCTACTTGTAAAAAAGGTGGTCACGTTATAACCACAGCCTATGAACATAATTCTGTGTTACGTCCTTTATACCAATTAAAGCAAAAAGGTTTAATAGAATTAAGTATCATTTCACCAAATAAAAATGGAATTATCGATATACAAAAATTAAAAGAATTAATTAAAGAAAATACTTATTTAATTGCTTGCAATTTTACTTCAAATGTTACTGGAATTATAAACGACATTGAAAGCATAGGAAAAATTTGTAAAGAAAATAATCTTCTATTTTTAGTTGATGGTGCACAAGCAGTTGGTCACGAAAAAATAGATATGCAAAAAATGAATATAGACTTTTTAAGTGTTGCTGGACATAAAGGATTTTATGCATTAACAGGAATTGGTGCACTAATTGTTAGCAATAACGGAAAAAAACATTTAAAACCAATTAAATTTGGGGGGACGGGAACACAATCAAGCTCTCCTATTCAGCCAGACGATTTTCCAGATGGATTTGAAAGTGGAACACCTAACACCACTGGAATTTTAAGTTTAAATGCTGGATTAAATTTTGTAATAAAACATCAAGAAAAAATTAATAACAAAATTTATAATTTAACAAAATATTTCGTTGAAAAAATAAAAGTAAACGACAAAATAATTTTATATCCATCAAACAATTTTCAAAGTGGAGTTATATCTTTTAATGTAGCAGATTTATCTTCTAATGATGTTGGAAATTTTTTAAATGAAAAATATAAAATATGCGTTCGCACTGGATTACATTGTGCCCCGTTAGTTCATAAACATTTTAAAACATTAGATATTGGGATGGTTAGAATTAGTCTTTCATATTTTAACAACAAAAAAGACATAGATAAATTAATCTATGCCCTAAATAAATTAACTAGTCTAATTTAAAACCTTTCATTATGTTTATTAAATCATCTGTAGGATTTAATGCCTCCTCTAAATCAAATCCACTTTCATTAGGAGATGGATATCTTTTTGATATTTTCTTTTTAGTATTAAACAAACTTTTTTCATAGCCTTTTGAAACATTATTATTGGTGTTTAAAAATTTATCTAATAAAGAATCAAATTCGTCTTCTTCATCTTTTGATAACGTTAAATTTGTAATTGGTTTTATGTTATTAACTTTGTTCTTTTCTGTTAAATATTCTATTTCGTTTTCGCCTTCATAAATAGTTTCAGTATTCACCTGTTTATTAGTTACTAATTTAGCAGTTTTTCGTTCTTTATTCAAACCGTGTTTATGCAAACGTTCTAATAAAATTTTAAAATCATCTTTTACATAAGGAGTATCTAAACTAATCTGGTAAGTTCCTTGCATTAAATTGTCTATATCATTTTTAATACAATCTAAAACAGATGCGGTATCAAAATCATTTAATTTTGGATAACGACGCAATAACTCTTTAAAAAATTTGTTCCATTTTTCATAAAAATTATCAAGATTTTTCAATTCCAAATTATATTGCAATTTGGCTTTTTCTTCTATTTCTTTGGCTTTTTCAGTTGCAATAAGTAAAGCTTTTGAAATGCTTTCTTCTTTTTCTTTATATTCTTTTAGTTTTTTAATTAAGTCAAAGTTTTCTTCTCTGAGTTCATTAATTCTCGACTGTTTTTCTTTAAGCAATCTATCTTTTTCAATATCTTGCATTAAAATATAATCATCGACTTCTCTTATACTATATCCTTTTTTATCAATTTGAAATTGTTTCATACTTTTTCCTTTTTCGTTTTAAACATAATAAAATATAAAATTATCAATATTATAACACATAAAATTAAATAAAGAAAGAACATTCTCAAATTTATTATCTTAAATGTATAGAAAAATATGGGAAAAAATATCAAAAAATTGCTAATGAAAGAGAAAATATATTTTGGATTAGTAAAATAAATTGCTAATGCAAGTAAGCCCATAACATTTGCTAAAAAACTTAATGTGTAAACTTGCAAAAAATTAAATTTATATATATCTACAAAAATTAAAAATATACCACTAAAAAGCAAAAAAATTGAAAAATATAGACTTGAATCTGAAACATAAAAAATAAATTTAAAAAATAAATAAATTGCATTAACAAAAAAACATATTGTTAATGCAATAAATAATGAACAAATATTAAAAATTAAGTTTACTCCAACAAAAATAAAATATATAAAATTAATTACAAAAAACATTAAATTAAATACTTGATTTTTGTTCATCCTGTTTATCCACCTTTTTATTTAATGTAAAACAGAATATCATAATTAAAACTCCTGCACAAAAAACTAATGCACTAAGAAGTTGTGAGACTTTGAAAGGACCAATTAACAGACTATCTCCTCTTAATCCTTCAATGAAAAATCTTCCAAAACCATAAATTGCTAAATACAAACCTGTTGAAAATCCTGTTTTATTAACTTTATTATAGACAATTAGTAAAGAAATAAAACCTAAAATATTCCATAAACTTTCATAGAAAAATGTTGCGAGATGCCATTTGCCATCTATCATTACTGACATTGGAAACCACATCAAACTTTCATTAACTGTTTCAATACCATAACAACAACCTGCAAAATAACAACCTATTCTTCCTATTGCTTGTGCAATAATCAATCCTACGGCAATACTATCTGTTATATCTAACAAATTTATCTTTTTTACTAGTGAATAGATAACTAATGCAATAAAACCACCAATAATTCCACCATAAATTGCTAATCCGCCATTCCAAATTTGTAACATTTCCAAAAATGTCCAAGATCTTCCACTAAAAAGTATATAATAAATTCTGGCACCAATAATCGAAGATGGCAAAATAATTATAAGTAAATCTAATGTGATGTTTTCATTAATTTTACCACGTTTTTTAAAAAGATGTTTAACGATAAAATATGCTAGCAAAAACCCTACGGCCATCAATAAACCATAGATACTTAAATTTAATCCAAAAATTTTAATATTATTTGTAACTAACATTATTCATCCTTTTTCTTTAAAATATCAATCTTGCTTTCAGTCCCAACACTTAGTCTTTTTAAATTTTCTCTATGTGCATAAATTAATAATACATAAATTGCACATATAAGTATAATTTCAATCCACGATGACCTTTGAATAATTGCAACAACGCTTAAACATGTCACCATAAACAATGAAGTTAATGAACCAATTTTGAATAGTAGTAATAAAATTAATCCTGCACCTAAAAATATTAGGAACCACCAAGGATGTAACACTGCAAAAATACCTAGTGCACAGGCAATTCCTTTTCCACCTTTAAATCTAAAAAATAAAGGAAATACATGTCCTAATATAACTGCAAATCCACAGCTAAAAACAAGTATTCTTACAAAACTTTCAGGATAATACATTGAACCAATAATTCTAGCTGCCAAACAAGGAATAACGGCTTTTGCAATATCCAAAATCAAGGTTAAAAGCCCAATTTTCCAGCCAAAATTTCTTGTCATATTCATTGTTCCGGGATTTCCACTTCCCATTTTAGTAATATCTCTGTTTTGCTTGCTTGCAATAATTCTTGCAAAACTGATATTACCAAAAAAATATGAAATGATAACAGCACCAATAAAAATTAATACTGTTGTTAGCATAAGTTGTCCTCCTCATTTTTGTTTTTAAATTTAAATTCGATTGGCGTTCCCTTTAGATTGATGTTTTTTCTTAAAACATTTTCTAAATATCTCTGGTATGAATAGTGCAAGTATTTACTATCATTAACTTTAAAAGTAAAAGTAGGTGGATTTATACCTGTTTGTGTAACATAATATATTTTTAATTTTTTACCATTATGAACAGGAGGTTGAGTCATTCTTACGGCATCTTGTATTATTTCATTTAACAAACTTGTTGTTATTCTGTGAGAATTATGTTCTAAAATCTCTTCAATTTTAGGCATAATATTAGTTACTCTTTGACCAGTTTTTGCAGAAATATATAAACTTTCATAGTAACTCATAAAACTTAAATCTGCGTCTAATTTTTTGTTAAAAGAATTCATAGTTTTATCATCTTTTTCAATCAAATCCCATTTATTCATTACAATTAAACTAGGTTTTTTCTCTTCGTGGATAATACCAGCAATTCTTATATCTTGTTCACTCAATTCTTCACTGCTATCAATTACTAAAATAACAATATCCGCTCTTTTAATTGCTTCAATACTTCTTAAAACACTATATTGCTCAACGCTATCTAACTCAATACCACGTTTTCTTCTAATGCCTGCCGTATCAATTAAAACATATTCTTTATCTCCATATTGGAAAGGTGTGTCAATTGCATCACGAGTTGTTCCAGCAACGCTTGAAACAACAACTCTCTCTTCACCAAGCAATCTGTTTGTTAAGCTACTTTTACCAGCATTAGGCTTTCCCACAATAGCAATTTTTGTTTTATTTGAATTTTCATCAATTTTGCATTTTGTTTTAAATTGATTTACAACTTCATCTAATAAATCTCCAAGGCCCTTGCTTTGTTCGCTTGATATAGCAAAAGGAGTTCCTAAATTTAATTCATAAAACTCGTAACTTTTTTCAATTTCATTATTATCTAATTTATTAACAACCAGTATAATAGGTTTATTTGTTTTTCTTAAATAATCAGCAACTTCTCTGTCTTGATTAGTTAAGCCTTCTCGTCCATCAACAAAAAACAAAATTACGTCAGCAAGTTCAATAGCAATTTGACTTTGTATCATAATGTTTTTTTGAACTTCAGAATTATTTTTCAAATCTATTCCGCCTGTGTCTATCATAGTAAAAGCATTATCTAGCCAAACGCAATCTGCATAAATTCTATCACGAGTAACTCCTGGTTCATCTTTGATTATACTTATTCTTTTGCCAGCAACTTTATTAAAAAATGTACTTTTACCAACATTTGGTCTTCCAACAACTGCAACTAAAGGTTTTTTCATATTATCTCCTTTTTTTATTATAGCATATTTTTAACACAAATAAAATAAAAAGATTACAAATTTTATAAAAAAAATCGATATTTTTTATATAAAAAAAAGTAAACAATTGTTTACTTTTTTAAATACTATACTAATTCTGCTCTTGCCATTTCAGCATTATCGCCTAATCTTCTTCCAAGTTTAATAACTCTAGTATATCCACCTTTTTGTCCTAATTCTTTTGCACGATTAGCATATTTTGGAGCATATACATTGAAGATTTTTTCAACTAAAGGATGTTTAACATCTTTTGTTCTATTAACAAAGTCTGCTTTGCTTTCTTTGTCAGCTTTAACTTCTGGAATGTCATAAATTAAAGACATAATCTTTCTTCTAGCAGCAAGTTTTTTAACACCATCTACAATAACTTCTTTAGAAACTTTTTCGCCTTTCTTGTTTGTAGTAGTTTTTGTTGTTTTAACAGTATCTTCATAAGTGTTAATAGCCAAAGTTAAAACTTTTTCAGTGTAACTTGCTACGCTCTTAGCTTGAGCTAAAGTCGTTTCTAGTTTTCCATGCCACAAAAGTGTTGAAGCTTGATTTCTTATTAATGCTTTTCTTTCTTTTGTAGGAAGTCCTAATTTCTTAATTTGTGCCATCTTACTTCTTTCTCCTTATTAATCTTCGTCATTTCTTAAGCCTAAACCTAAACTTTCAAGTTTTTTAATAACTTCATCTAATGATTTTAGACCTAAATTTCTAACTTTTAACATATCATCTTTTGATTTTTTTGTTAAATCACTTACAGTGTTGATGTTTGCTCTCTTTAAGCAGTTATAACTTCTTACGCTTAAATCCATATCTTCAATACTCATTTCTAAAACTTTATGTTGTTTTTCATCTTCTCTTGCTTGAAGTATACTTAAATCTTTCATACTTTCTACAAGTTCAACAAATAAGTTTGTATGATCTTGAATAATTTTAGCACTTAAACTTACAACTTCTCTTGCTGTTAGCGTTCCTGTTGTTTCAACTTCCAATGTTAGTTTATCAAAATTCATATTTTGACCAACACGAGCACCTTCAACATTGTAATTTACTTTTTTAACTGGTGTAAAGATACTGTCAACAGCTATATAACCTATGTTTTCTGTTGCATCTTTGTTAAGGTCTGCAGAAACATATCCTCTACCTCTACCAATTATTATTTCCATTTCAAATTTTGCATCATCATCTAATGTTGCAATATGAAGTTCTGGATTTAAGATTTCAACTTGGTCATTTGGTTCAATATCTGCTGCTGTAACTTCCCCCGCACCATATTTATTAATTCTTAAAACTGTTTTGAAATCTTTTTCCAAACTTGTAGTTTTAACAGCCAAGCATTTTATGTTTAAAACAATGTCAATAACATCTTCAACAACACCTTTAACTGTTGAAAATTCGTGTTGAACGCCATTAATTCTTATCGCTATAGGCGCAGCACCAGGAAGTGCTCCCAGAAGTGTTCTTCTTAAAGCATTACCGATTGTTAAGCCAAAACCTCTATCTAATGGTTCAACAACAAATCTTGCAAAAGTTCCATTATCGGATTCTTCACAAGTAATTCTTGGTTTTTCAATTTCCATCATATTTCAAAATACTCCTTTAAATGTTAATTACTTAGAATATAATTCAATAATTAAGTGTTCTTTAATTGTTAAATCAATATCGTCTCTTTCAGGAACAGCAACAACTTTTCCAGTTAATTTTTCTAAATCAACTTCAAGCCATTTTGGTGTTACTAACTTAACATCTTTTAATTCTTTGAATAATTCAATGTCCTTTTTGTTTTCTTTAACAGAAATAACATCACCAACTTTAACTTGCATACTTGGAATATTTGCTTTTTTACCATTTAAAGTGAACAATGAATGAGAAACCATTTGTCTTGCTTGATCTCTTGATGCAGCAAATCCTAAACGATAAACCACGTTATCTAATCTTCTTTCTAATAAAGATAACATAACTTCACCAGTTTTTCCTTTTTGTCTTTCTGCTTCTTCATAGTATTTTCTAAATTGTTTTTCTAGAACGCCATATGCTCTTTTAACTTTTTGTTTTTCACGAAGTTGTAAAGCATATTCACTAACTTTCTTTCTTGTTCCACTATTTCCATGAATTCCAGGAACTGTTTGGCGTCTTTCAAAAGCGCATTTTTTTGAAACACATCTGTCGCCTTTAAGGAAAAGTTTACAACCTTCTCTTCTACATAGACGGCAATCGGCATTTGTATATCTAGCCATATCTTATTAACTCCTTTATTAAATTCTTCTCTTTTTTGGTGGTCTACAACCATTATGAGCAATAGGTGAAACGTCTTTGATTAAAGTAATATTAAGTTCTGCAGTTTGCAATGCTCTAATAGCAGATTCTCTGCCATTGCCTGGTCCTTTAACATATACTTCTACACTTTCAATTCCCATTTCTTTTGCTTGTTTAGCAGCTGTTTCTGCTGCTTGTCCTGCAGCAAATGGAGTGTTTTTTCTTGAACCTCTAAATCCAAGTCCACCTGCACTAGCCCATGAAATTGCATTACCGTTTTCATCAGTAATTGTAACTATTGTGTTATTGTTTGAAGATTGAATGTGAGCACAACCTTTTGTAACACCTTTAGTTAATTTTCTTTTTTTAGTTTTAGCATTATTTTTAGTACCTGCCATTTTCTATCTCCTTATAGATTTCTTTCTATTTCTTATTTTTTCCAGCGTTTTTCTTGCTCATTCCCCTTGCAGTTCTTGCATTACTATGAGTTTTTTGTCCTCTCAAAGTAATACCTTTTCTGTGGCGAACACCTCTGTAGCATCCGATTTCAGTTAATCTTTTAATGTTTAGTGCAACATCTCTTCTTAAATCGCCTTCTACAACTAGGTTTTTATCAATATAAGTTCTAATTTTTGTTTGGTCTTCTTCGCTTAAATCCTTTACTCTAATGTCTGGATTAACTCCAGTTTCCTTACAAATTTTAGATGCTTGACTTCTGCCAATTCCATAAATATAGGTTAATCCAATTTCAACCCTTTTTTCTTTTGGCAAATCTATTCCAGCAATACGAGCCATATTTTCCTCCAAATTAATTTTATTTATTTAAACTGCTTGTAAAAATTCAGCCGCTTACAAACAGATTATATTCAACGCAATAAAGCAAACAAAAGGCAAGCAAACTAACCTTGTCTTTGTTTATGTTTTTTATCTTTGCAAATTACTAAAACTTTTCCTTCTCTTTTAATAACTTTGCATTTATCACATATAGGTTTTACAGATGGTCTAACTTTCATAACTTTTCTCCTTTTGAAAATGTTTATGTCTTTTGTTTGTTATTTTTTCTCTCTCCAAGTAATTCTACCTCTTGTTAAATCATAAGGAGAAAGTTCACAGCGAACTTTATCGCCAATTAAAATTTTTATATAATTAATTCTTAACTTTCCTGATAAATATGCGGTAATCACATGACCATTAGAAAGTTTTACTTGAATGTTATCTCTTGTTATATCAATAACTTCGCCTTCTAATTCAATAACATCGTCTTTTGGCATAAAATCCCCCTTAACTTAACTAGTATATCATACTTTTTTTAAAATTTCAATGTATTTTTAAAATTTTTTATAAAACTATAGATTTCCGAGTCGAAAACCTTACGATTATCTAATATTTTGTTTTTAATTATGTCACTTTGCATATCTAAAAACTTAATATGTTTTATGTTTTTTACTTTTGGATTTACAATCCTACGAGCATCACCATCTACTAATGTGACGCTTTTACTAGTTGAAGAGTAAATCATATAAATTTTGCCGTTATCTCTACCCTTTGTCGATTCAACGAGCTTTCCAATTGTTTCGTTCATAACTCCCTACAAACTTAAAATTTTTATTCCATCTTTTGTAAAAGCAACGGTATTTTCATAGTGCGCACTAGGACTTTTATCTTTGGTTCTACAAGTCCAACCATCGTAATCTATGTAAATATGTCTTTTACCCATATTAATCATAGGTTCAATTGCAATTGTCAAACCTTCTTCAATAACAATTCCTGTTCCTGCAACCCCATAGTTTGGAACTTCAGGATCTTCATGCATTGATTTACCAATTCCATGTCCTACCATTTCTCTTACAACAGAGAAACCATTTTCTTCGGCATACTTTTGAATTCTAGAACCAATATCGCCAATTTTATCACCAATTTTAATTCCTTCAATTCCTTTAAAGAAACATTCTCTTGTTACATCAATAAGTTTTTGTTTTTCCTTACTAATTTTACCAACAGCGAATGTTCTTGCAGCATCACCGTTATAACCAGATTTTGTTGCTCCACAATCAATACTAATTATGTCGCCCTCTTTTAGAATTATATCCTTGCTTGGAATACCGTGAACAACAACATCATTGACGCTGGCACAGATTGAAGCTGGATATCCTTCATAATTTTTAAAATTTGGTATAGCATTTTGACTACGAATGTATTCTTCTGCTATTTCGTCTAAATATTTAGTTGAAACACCTGGACGGATATTCTTTTCAATTAATTCAAGTGTATGCTTTACAATTTGATTTGCAACATACATCTTTTCAATTTGTTCTTCATTTTTTAAATAAATCATAATTTGCCTAATAATTTTTCAAATACTAAATTTATGTCACCTTCGTTTTCGATAGTAACAAGTTTGCTTTCTTTCGCATACTTATCAAGAATAGGCGAAGACGTTTGTCTAAAATCTGCTAATCTTTTAGAAAGAGCCTGTTCGGTGTCATCTACCCTCTTAACAAGTTTTTCGTTACACTTTTCGCAATAATTTTTTTCATAATTTTTTGTGTTATAACTAGTCCAGCATTTAGGACAAACATATCTGTTTGATAATCTGTTTATAACCGTTTCTGGACTACTGATAACATAAATTACTTTGTCAATTTTTGCAAAAGTTTCAAGCATTAAGGCTTGTTCTATATTTCTTGGAAATCCATCTAAAACATAGCCTTTTGCGCAATCTTTTTTTGAAAGTCGGTTTTGAAGTATGCTTTTTACTAAATCATCATTGATTAATTTTCCTTCTTTCATCGAATTTATAATACTACTTGAAAACTCACTGTTATTATTTGACTCATTTCGCAACAAATCCCCCATACTAATATGAGGAATTTGGAAATACTTGCTTAACATTTTACTAATTGTGCCCTTACCACTTAAAGGAGCACCAATTAAGACAAAATTCATTATTTTAAAAATCCTTTATAATTTTTCATTAATACTTGAGTTTCTAATTGTTTGTTAAATTCAAGTGCAACACTAACTACGATTAACATACCAGTAGAACTGAATGCATTAACTAATGAACTTGAACCACCAACAAATGTGAATATTAATGTTGGAACGATTGCAATAAACGCCAAAAATATTGCACCGAATAAAGTGATTCTATTGTTTATTCTTCTTAAATAATCTGCTGTTGGTTTTCCTGGACGAATACCTAATATAAAACCACCATTTCCTTGAATTTGCTTAGCATAATCATCAGGATTAAACATCATTTGAGATGTAAAATATGCAAAGAATAAAATTAATAATCCCATAATTATTGTATATGGCCAGCTACCTGCTCCTAAATGTAATGAATACCAAGTTGCAGCATTACTTGTAGGCCAGAAAATACTCATAATTAATTGTGGGAAGCTTAAAAAGCTCATTGCAAAAATGATTGGCAATACACCAGTTCCTAGTAACCTTAATGGTATAAAATTACTTTGTCCACCATACATTTTACGACCTTTAATTTGTTTAGCATATTGCACTTGTATTTTCCTTTCAGCCAAATCCATAAATACAATCAAGCCAAAAATAAGTATTAAAGCAACTAAGAATAATATAATATTCCAAAGAGCTTCAATATCTCCATTAAATACAGATGTAAAGCTTGCTAATAATGCTGTTCCAGCTGTTGACAAAATACCAACAAAAATTAAAATTGATAATCCATTTGAAACACCAATTTCAGTGATTTTTTCACCAAGCCAGTATGTGAACATTGCACCAGCAACTAAACAAATAGCAACAAATGAGCATGCAAGCCAATTTGGTAATTCTGCACCAAATAATGAAAGTTGAATTGCACTGCTATAGCCAACGCAAATACCAACTGCTTGAGCAATTGCTAATACTAAAGCACAGTATTTTGTGTAAGTAGCGATTTTCTTTCTTCCATCTTCGCCCATTTGAGATAATCTTTGTAATTTTGGAATTGCAAAAGATAATAGTTGCATAATAATAGATGCGTTAATATATGGAGTAACACCTAATGCTAAAAATGTTCCGTTAGCAAGCGCTCCACCACCGATACTATTTAACAAACTTAAGAAACTTTGGCTCTCTATTGATGAACCAAAAGCTACTTTGTCAATTCCGGGGATTGGTAACCAACACCCTATTCTAAAAATTAATAATAGTCCCAAAGTTATCAAAATTTTTCTACGAATTTCTTTAACTTTGAAAGCATTTACTAGGGTTGTAAACATTATAACACCTCAATCTTTCCGCCTGCTTTTTCTATTTTTTCTTGTGCAGACTTTGAAAATTTAACAGCTTTAACTTCTAAAACTTTTGTAAGTTCTCCGTTTCCTAAAACTTTTAAACCTGCTGGTTGAATTTTAGAAATAATATTTTTTTCTTTCAAAACTTCTTGTGTTACAACTGTGTTATCTTCAAGCACGTTTAAATCTTCAACATTAACTACTGAAAATACCTTTTTAAATTGGTTATTAAAACCTCTTTGTGGTAATCTACGAGTTAAAGGCATTTGACCACCTTCAAATCCTGGACGAACGCCACCACCACTACGTGCATTTTGTCCTTTGTGTCCTTTACCACTTGTTTTACCGATTCCAGAGCCAATTCCACGACCTAATCTTTTTGGACTTTTCTTAGAATTTTCAGCAGGAGATAATTCATTAATTCTCATATTTTTCTTCTCCTTAAATTTTTTCTACTTTAACTAAATGTTTAACTTTGAAAATCATACCATTAACAGCTGGGTTGTCAGGTAATATGTTTTCATCATTTAATTTTCTTAAACCTAAACTTTCCAAAACTTTTGCTTGATTTTTGTTAAAACCAATAGCGCTTCGAATATAAGTTACTTTCAATTTTCCTTCCATATTTCCCTCCAACTATATTTCTTCTGGTTTTTTACCACGAAGTGTAGCAATTTGTTCTCTTGTTCTTAATTTTAATAATCCGTCTAAAGTTGCTTTAATAGTATTAATTTTGTTTCTTCCACCATAAGATTTTGTAACAATATCTTTAATACCAGCAAGTTCGATTACGGCACGAACTGCACCACTGGCAATTACACCTGTTCCTTCTTTAGCAGGTAATAATAAAATTGTAGATGTAGAATATTTACCTTGAACTTCGTGTGGAATTGTTGAATCAACAATATTAACAAATTTCATATTCTTTTTTGCTGATTGGAATGCTTTTTCAACAGCAATTGAAGTTTCACTTGCTTTACCACTACCAATTCCTACATTGCCTTTTCTGTCGCCTACTACCATAGTAGCACTAAAGTTTAGTGTTCTACCACCTTTAACAACTTTAACAACTCTACGAACACTGATAAGTCTTCTTTCAAGTTCATCTTCTCTTTTAACTTTATTAAATTCTTCTCTTTTAGCCATTTTATTACTTCCTCCTAAAACTCTAAACCAGCACTTCTTGCGCCATCAGCCACAGCTTTAACTCTGCCAGTGTAAAGGTAACCACCTCTATCAAAAACAACTGTTTTAATACCAGCTTCAATTGCTCTTTTAGCTATTGTTTCGCCAATTAATGTTGCAACTTCAGTTTTTGTTTTTCCTTTAATTTCTTTCTCTAATGCTTTTTCTAGGCTTGATGCACTTACAAGTGTTGTGCTTTTAGTGTCGTCTATAATTTGAGCATAAATGTTTGAAGTGCTTCTATAAACGCATAGTCTTGGAGATGTAGATGTTCCACTTAAGTGTTGTCTAATCTTTTTATGACGGCTAACTCTTACGCTATTTTTATCTATTTTATTAATCATAACTTATGCTCCTTATTTCTTACCAGCTTTCTTGCCTTCTTTACGTATTACAACTTCGTCTTCATAACGAATACCGTATGCGTGATAAGGTTCAACTGGTTTAATATCTCTAATTTTAGAAGCCATTTGGCCAACTAATTCTTTACTTATTCCACTAACTTCAATTCTATTTCCGTCTAGTGTATTTAATTTTATTCCTTCTATTTCTTCAACTTCTTTTGGAGTTGAGAAACCAATGTTTAAAACTAATTTATTGCCTTGTTTTGTGGCTCTGTAACCAACACCGTTATATACTAGGTATTTTTTGAAACCTTCTTTAACACCTTTAACCATGTTGTTTACTAAAGTTCTGTAAAGACCATGTTTAGCTTTTACACTATTTTCATCACTGTTTCTAGTGAAGATAATTTCATTGTTTTCTATAGTTACTTTAATACATTTATCTACTAATTGAGAAAGTGTTCCAAGTGGACCATTAACAGTAACTAAATTGTTATCGTCAATAGTAACAGTAACACCATCTAATATTTTTACAGGCATTTTTCCAATTCTTGACATATCTTTCTCCTTTTTACCACACATAAGCAAGAACTTCGCCACCAACGTTTAGTGTACGTGCTTGTTTATCTGTCATAACTCCTTTATTTGTTGAAACAATAGCGATACCTAGTCCATTAATAACTTTTGGTAAGTCTTCAACGTTTGTAAAAATTCTTAAACCTGGTTTAGAAATTCTTTTAATACCTTGAATAACTCTTTCGCCATTTGGACCATATTTTAAAGTAACTTTAATATTTTTCTTAATGCCTTCGCCAACTTCTTCAACTGCGCTGATATAACCTTCGCTTAGTAAAATGTTAGCAATAGACATTTTTAATTTAGATGTTGGAATTTCAACAACTTCTTTTTTAGCAGTAATTGCATTACGAATTCTTGTAAGCATATCTGCGATTGGATCAAATTTCATAAATACTCTCCTTTACCAGCTAGATTTTGCAACGCCGGGAATTTCACCGTTATTTGCCATTTTTCTGAAGCAAACTCTGCAAATTCCGTATTTTTTTAATACTGAATGAGGTCTGCCACAAATTGAGCAACGAGTGTATTCACGAGTTGAAAATTTTTGTTTTCTTGCTTGTTTAACTTTTAAACTTGTTTTTGCCATAATTTACTCCTTACGCTCTAAATGGGAAGCCAACTTTAGCAAGTAATGCTTTTGCTTCTTCATTAGATTTTGCTGTAGTTACTACTACAATATCGAAACCTCTTACCTTCTCGATTTTATCATATTGGATTTCTGGGAAGATAAGTTGTTCTTTAATTCCTAAACTATAGTTGCCTTTTCCATCGAAAGCCTTGTCGCTAATGCCTTTAAAATCTCTTACACGAGGTAAAGCGATAGATAGCAATTTATCTAAAAATTCATACATCTTTTCGCCTCTTAAAGTAACTTTAGCACCAAGTTTCATACCTTCACGAAGTTTGAAGTTGGCAATAGATTTTTTAGCTTTTACAATAACTGGTTTTTGTCCAGTAATTGCTTGAATTTCATCAACAGCCATATTGAATGATTTTGAATTGTCTTTAATGTCACCTAAACAAGTGTTAATAACAACTTTTTCAATTTTAGGAACTTCGTTGATGTTTTTGTAACCTAGTTCTTTAACAAGAGCAGGAACAACTTCTTTCTTATAATATTCTTGTAATCTATTCATAATTTATTCCCCCTTACTCTGCTTTAGCAGGTGCTTTTTTTGTTCTAGGTTTCTTTTCGCCTGCTTCTTTTGTTGTAGTTTTTGATGTTGCTTTTTTAGTTGCTTTTTTTGCTTCTTTAGCATTTTCTTTATCTAAAACTGCCCCACATTTTTTACATACTCTAACCATCTTATTTTCAACTTCTTTTTTAGCAATTCTTGTTGCTTTGTTGCAAGATGGACAAATTACCATAACATTTGAAGCATCGATAGGAGCTTCTTTTGTTATTATTTCACTTTTTTCTTGAGTGCTTCTTGCTTTTTTATGTTTCTTAACAATATTTATATTTTGAACAATAACTCTATTTGTTTTTGGAGATGATGCTAAAACATTACCAGTTTTGCCTTTATCTTTTCCAGCAAGAATAACTACTGAATCGCCTTTTTTAACGCTTAAACTATTCATTTTAACTTCCTCCTATAAAACCTCTGGTGCAAGTGAAACTATTTTCATATAGTTCTTTTCTCTTAATTCTCTTGCAACAGGTCCAAAAATTCTTGTTCCTTTTGGTTCTTTTTGATTATCAATAATAACTGCAGCATTATCATCAAATTTAATATGAGAACCATCAGCTCTTCTTAAGCCTTTGGCACTTCTAACGATAACTGCCTTTACTACATCACCCTTTTTAACTACTCCACCAGGAATAGCACTTTTAACAGAAGCTACGATAACATCACCAATGTTACCACTTCTTCTAAATGAACCGCCAAGAACACGAATACACATAATTTCTTTAGCGCCTGTGTTATCAGCAACTTTTAATCTTGTTTGTGGTTGTATCATAACTCCTCCTTATTTAGCCCTTTCAATGATTCTAACTAATCTGTGATATTTGTCTTTGCTTAATGGTCTTGTTTCCATAATTTCAACTGTATCACCGATTCCGCAAGTGTTTTCTTCATCGTGTGCTTTATATTTTTTAGTTCTTTTAACAAATTTTTTATATAGTGGATGTTTTTCTTGGCTTACTACTTCAACAACAATTGTTTTATCCATTTTGTTTGAAACTACAACGCCAATTCTTTTTCTACGGTCATTTCTTTCTAAATTTTCCATATTATATCTCCTTATTTAGAACCCTTAACAGATTTGTTAAGTTCTCTTTCTTTTAATATAGTTTTTACTTTTGCAATGTCTTTCTTGACTGTATTCAAACTCATTGGATTTGCTAAACTACCAGTAGCGTGAGAAAAACGCAAGTTAAATAATTCTACTTTCAAATCTTTTAATTTAGTGTTCAATTCTTCAGTAGTCATTTCTCTAATATCTTTAGTTTTCATTATTCTTCACCACCTTTGTCAGTGTCTGCTGTTTCTTCTCTTTTAATAGTTTTAACTTTGCATGGTAGTTTGTAAGAAGCTAGTCTTAATGCTTCTCTTGCGATTTCTTCAGAAACGCCTCCAATTTCAAATAAAACTCTACCTGGTTTAACAACAGCTACCCAAGTATCTACACTACCTTTACCACTACCCATACGAGTTGCAGCAGGTTTTTTAGTTATAGGTTTGTGTGGGAAAATTTTAATCCAAACTTTACCACCACGTTTTGTAAATCTTGTCATTGCAACACGGGCTGCTTCAATTTGATTTGTAGTAATCCAACAAGGTTCTTGAGCAACTAGACCAAATTCGCCATAAGCAAGTGTGTTACCTCTTGTTGCTTTACCTGTCATTCTGCCTCTATGTTGTAATCTTCTTTTAACTCTTTTAGGCATCAACATATTAGTTTTCCTCCTTAACAGTAGTAGCAGGAATTACTGGAGTTTTTTTGCCAAGCACTTCGCCTTTATAAATCCATACTTTAACACCGATAATACCGAATGTTGTAAGTGCTTCACAAACGCCGTAATCTATGTCTGCTCTAATTGTATGAAGTGGAAGATTTCCTTCTTGATAGAATTCGCTTCTTGCAATTTCTGCACCATCAAGTCTTCCGCTAACCATAACTTTAATACCTTCAGCGCCAGCTTTTTGTGCTTTTTGAATTGCTTGTTTCATACATCTTCTCCAAGATACTCTCTTTTCAAGTTGTTTAGCAATTGAGTCAGCAACTATTGCTGCGTCTAGGTCAACTTTTTTAACTTCTCTAATATTAACAGTAATGTTTGAACTACTGCTTATTTTAGCGATTTCTTTCTTAATTGTTTCAACACCAGCACCCTTAACACCAATTAACATACCAGGTCTTCCTGTTAAAATTGTAACAGTTAGTCTTGATTGAGAACGTTCAATTAAGATTTTAGAAATGCTACATTGATTATATTTTTTCATTAGGGTTTCTCTAATTTTGTAGTCTTCAAGAATGTTTTTAGAAATATCTTTTTTATCACCAAACCATTGAGAGTCCCAAGTTTTATTTACTTTCAATCTTAATCCGATTGGATTAACTTTTTGTCCCATATCATTCTCCTTCCTTATTTAACTGTATCCAAAATAACAGTTATGTGTGATGTTCTTTTTAAAATTCTAGTTCCACGGCCTTTTGCTCTTGGCATCATTCTTTTCATGATTGGGCCAGGATTTGCAACGGCTGTGCTAACATATAAATCTTCTTTGTTAAGATTCATATTGTGTTCTGCATTGCTTGCAGCACTATTCAAAACCTTTAAAATACTAATACTAGCAGTATTTGGAAGAGCTTCTAAAATAGCGGCTGCTTCAACATATTTTTTACCTCTAATTGTGGCCAAAACTCTATTAACTTTGCTAGGTGTAATTCTTACATACTTAGCAGTTGCTTTAGCCATAGTGTCATTAACATTTGCCATTTAATTTATCCTCCTATCTCTTACCAGTAACAGAATTTTTTCCAGAAGATGTTTTCTTGTCACTTGCATGTCCTTTAAAAGTTCTTGTTGGAGCAAATTCTCCAAGTTTATGACCTACCATATCAACTGTGCAATAAACAGGAATGTGTTTTTTACCATTATGAACAGCGATAGTATGACCTACGAAATCTGGATAAATTGTAGAACTTCTACTCCAAGTTTTAATAACTTGTTTTTGACCAGATTCGTTCATATTTTTAATTCTAGTGTATAACCTTTCTTCAACAAAAGGTTTTTTCTTTAATGATCTACTCATATTGCCTTACTCCTAATTAACTCTCTTAATAATAAGTTTGTTAGAATATTTTTTATGTTTTCTTGTTTTGTTACCCATTGCTGGTTTACCCCAAGGTGTTCTAGGACTGTCGTGTCCAACTGGATTTTTACCCTCACCACCGCCGTGTGGGTGATCTACTGGGTTCATAACTGCACCACGAACAGTAGGTTTAACACCAAGATGTCTTGTTTTACCAGCTTTACCAATTTTAACTAATTCGTAGTCTAGGTTACCAACTTGACCAATGGTTGCTCTACATTTTAGAGGCACTTTTCTCATTTCTCCACTTGGCATTTTAATTGTTGCATAATTGCCTTCTTTTGCCATAATTCTTGCTTCAATACCAGCAGAACGAGCAATTGCGCCACCTTTTTTAGGTTGTAATTCAATGTTGTGAACTACTAAACCAACTGGAATATTTTCTAGTGGTAAACAGTTACCAACTTTAATTTCAGCATTAACGCCACTCATTACCATATCGCCTACATTTAGACCGTTTGGTGCTAAAATATATCTCTTTTCACCATCTACATAGTGAAGTAATGCAATGTAAGCAGAACGATTTGGGTCATATTCGATACTTGCAACTTTTGCAGGAATATCGTCTTTGTTTCTTTTGAAATCAACAACTCTATATTTAACTCTATTTCCACCACCAATATGGCGAACTGTTATTCTTCCGTAAGAATTTCTACCACCAGTTTTCTTTTTAGTTGCAAGCAAACTTTTTTCAGGTGCTTTTTTACTTAATTCAGAATAATCTAGTGTTGACATATTTCTTAAAGATGGAGTTGTTGGATTATATGTTTTAATTGCCATAATTTAATTAATCCTCCTATTAACTCAAGCTATCGAAGAACTCAATAGTTTTGCTATCTTTTGTTAATGTTACAACTGCTTTTTTATATTTAGAAGTGTAACCTTGAGCTCTGCCTTGAACTTTAAATTTTCCATCATAATTTAATGTATTTACTTTTTCTACTTTAACTCCGAAGATTGTTTCAACTGCTTTTTTAATTTCAGCTTTGTTTGAATCTCTTCTTACGATGAAAGCGTATTTTTTATTTGCTACATCACTATAACTTTTTTCTGTTAATAGCGGCTTAATAATAACATCATATTGTTTCATTATTTACAAGCCTCCTCAATCTTTTTGATTGCATCTTTTGTGATTAAAAGATTTTTGTTTGCTACAATTTCATAAGTGTTTAAAAGACTTGCTTCAACAACTGAAAGTGTAGGAATATTTTTTGATGCTCTCAAAACATTTTCATTTGCACCATTTACAACTAAAACAGTGCTTTTATCAAATTTGAAAGCGTCTAAAACATTTTGCATATTTTTTGTTTTTGGTTCAATTGCAATTTCATCTAAAATTGTAATTTCTTTTTGTTCTAATTTTTTACTTAATGCACTAATGAAAGCAACTTTCTTAGCTTTTGCATTAACTTTTTTAGAAAAATCTCTTGGTTTTGGTGCAAATACAACTCCACCACCTGTCCATTGTGGACCTTTTGAAGAACCTTGTCTTGCATTACCAGTATGTTTTTGTGCCCAAGGTTTTTTAGCATGACCTCTAACTTCTGTTCTAGTTAGTGTGCTTTTTGTTCCTTGTCTTTGATTTGCTAAATATGCAACGATAACTTCGTGAATTAAAGCCTCATTATAAGGTGCTTTAAATACTACATCACTTAAAGTAACATTGCCACATTCTTCTGCATTAATATTATAAACTTTAACTTTTGGCATAACTCACTCCTTATTTAACCTTAACAGTTGTTTTGATTGAAAGGATTGCACCTTTAGGACCTGGAACTGCACCTTTAATTAAAAGTACGTTTCTGTCGGCATCTACTTTAACAACTTCTAGATTTTGAATTGTAACTTTTTCATTACCATATTGACCAGCAAGTTTTTTACCTTTAAAAACTCTGCTTGGTAAACTGTTGGCACCCATAGAACCACTTGCTCTATGAACAATTGAAACACCGTGTGTCATTCTATGACGTTGATTGTTCCATCTTTGAATAACGCCAGTAAATCCACGACCTCTTGTGTATCCAGTAACATCGACTTTTTCGCCTTCTGTGAAGATACCACAATTAATAGTGTCACCTACGTTTAATTCTTCATAATTTTTGCTTTCTATTTCTCTAACATATTTTTTAGAAGAAACATTCGCTTTTTTAAATTCGCCCATATTAGCTTTGTTTAGTAAACTTTCTCTAGTTTCTTTAAACGCTACCTTTAAGGCTTTATATCCATCGTTTTCTTCAGTTTTCTTTTGAAGAATACTAACAGGACCTGCTTCAACAACTGTTACAGGAATGACTAAACCATTTTCAGCGAAAATTTGAGTCATTCCAAGTTTTTTGCCTAATATTTCGTTTCTCATACTCTAACTTTCCCCCTTATAGTTTAATATTGATATCTACACCGGCTGGCAAGTCTAATTTCATAAATGCATTAATTGCTTTTGATGAAGGACTTAAAATATCAATAATCCTTTTGTGTGTTCTTGTTTCAAATTGTTCACGTGAATCTTTATGTTTGTGTGGTGAACGGATGACAGTGATTACTTCTCTGTCTGTTGGTAGTGGAATAGGTCCACTGATTTTACAACCATTTTTGTTTGCAACATCTACAATTCTTAATGCAACTTGGTCGATTAAGCTATGGTCATAAGATTTTAATTTAATTCTAATTTTTTGTGTTGCCATTTTTCTTCTCCTTTTCTGTTAATCAAACCTTTAACATAATGCCGTGTGTTTCATGTTTTTATTCTTAAAAAAAGGCTTGAATTAATCGTTTAGTTTCTTTTCTAAACTAGGTTAGTTTAAGTTCTCTCGTCGCTACCTTAAGGGAAAGGCACGTAGTAACCTTAAACATCATTCCTAAATTACACAGCTTCTATATAATACAACATTTTTCAATCCTTGTCAACAGTTTTTACAAAATTATTTTAATATTTTTAAATAAAAAAATTTAATATAATTTTTAGTGTTTTTAATAAAAAAAGCCCTTTAAATGAAGTGAACCCATCTGGTGACACAATAATAAAAAGCCCTAGAAAGAAATATTAAGTTATGTTTAATATTTCTTTTTTTTGTGTCTAAGATAGTAATATTATATGTTATAATTAAAATATAATCAAAGGAGTAAATATGAATAATAGAGCAATTCCCCACACCAAATATAATAATGAATTTAAGCAAGAAATTTTGGACAAACATTATAAAGAAGGATATTCTTCGAATTATCTTGCTAGAGAATATAACATGCCAAGAAACACAATTAAAAACTGGTTTGTTTTAACAAATAAAGGCAAAAATATTTTTGAAGACAAAAGAACTGTAAATTCAGGTAGAATTCCTGAAAAAGAAGCTAGTTTTGAAATAAAATATAATATAGTAAAAAAAATGGAGATATTTCTAAAGCATCAAAAAGAGATAAGGCACTCTTCATTGATAGTTGCAGACAAGAATTCTCATTAAAAGCATTGTGTGAAGAAGCTAAAATTTCAAAAAGAACATATTATAGAATGATTAAGCGTTCTTCTCAAGATGATTATGATGCTTCTTTAATTTATAATGTTTATCATAATTCAAACGAAACATACGGATATAGAAGAATTAAACAAGCATTATTAGAAGAATATGGTTTAGTAATGAACCATAAAAAAATTCAAAGACTAAAAAAAGAATATAATATATTCCCTGAATATTCTAAAAAAAGAAAGCAAACAGTGCAAAAAAAGTCTATAGAAGAGAATGTAAGACCAAATTTATTAAAAAGAAATTTTACGGTTAGCGAACCGAATAAAGTTTGGGTTACAGATATTACTTATCTAACACTCAAAGGGAAAAGAATGTTTTTATCAACAATACTTGATTTGTTTGATAGACAAGTTGTTGCATATAAAATTCATAAATTTAATGATATATTATTAGTCAAAGAAACTTTGATAACAGCAAGATTATTAAGATATGATGCTAAAAATACAATAATACATAGTGACCAAGGCTTTCAATATACATCTAATGAATACCAAATGTTGTGCAGAAAATTTGGTTTTCAAATATCTATGAGTAGAAAAGGAACACCATTAGATAATGCTGTAATTGAAAGTTTTCATAGCAGATTAAAAAATGAAATATTGTATAATGATAATACCTATAATAATCTTGAAGATTTAAAACAAGCCGTATTTGATTGGATTTGGTTCTATAACAATAAAAGAATAAAAGGAAAAAGAAAGAATATTCAATATATCAATTACAAAGAAAAATATAAAAATGAAAAACATTAAAAATTTGATACAAAATAATAATAAGTATGTTATAATGAATTTATTAAGGAGAAAAGTTTATGAAGTTTTTAATCAAAAATACCTTTATGTCATTAAGAGGTAATTCAAAAGTAACAACCGAGGACGGACAACTTGCCTATAAGGTTAAAGGAAAATTATTTAGCAATTTAATATCTAAAACTTACAAAAAAGTAATTAAAGACGCAAATGGCAAAAAACTTTTTGTTGTAAGAAATAAATTTTGGCACAAACCATTTTATAAAAGTGCTTTGATTTACCAAAATGGTAAAAAACTTGCAACAGTTCAAAATTCTCATTTCATAAAGAATGGATATGAAGTTACAGGAGCAACCGAAGAAATTAAGGTAGAGGGGAAATTTTGGAATTTAGACATTATGCTAGGGGACAAAAAAATTGGGCATATTGCCCCACCAGAAAAAATGACACTTGATGATGCTTACACTCTTGAAGTTGAAGACCCAGAAGACGCACCATTTTTGGTTGCTATGATGATTGCAATAGACAATATTCACGACCAACAAAGAAGGGGGTAATTATGGCAATAAAGTTTAAAATAAACGAAGATGAAAACGAAGCAAAAGAAAGAGAGCAAAAATTACAACAAGAAGAAAACGAAAAGGCATTACAAGAAGGTAGAAAACCACAAGATTTGGCAAAAAACAGAAAGCGAAAAACTGCAAAACAAAAATGGGCAAATACTCTTTTAACCCTTTCAATTATTGCTGTTATTTATGCTTTATCATATAGTTTTTCTGGAATTGTAATTGGATTGCCTATAGCAGTTCTTTGGATTACTTGGTTTTGTATTGTATGTATTGTTACTGTTTGCACCATTGGACTGATTTGGTTAAGTGATGGCTGGAAAAGTTTTAACTCTGGCTTTAAGGCATTTAATGAAAGCGTAGGCAACGCAACAGAAGTAGTTATGGACTTTATGTATAAAATATTCCCATATTTAGCAAGTTTCTTTGGGCTTTGCGTGATTGCTTTTTTAATTCTTTCGATTATTGGCTTTAAAAAACAACAAGACAAAAAAGAAGGATATAAAGGCAAACTTATTTGGGCAATAGTATTAACAGTTATATTTGTTATTGCAACAATTTTTGATATTATTGCATTTACCAATTTAGCATAGAAATAAATTGGTTTGCTTTAACCTATTTGTTAGTATGCTATAATACAATCAATTAGGAGAAAACTTATGGTTAAATTAAAAAATAAATAATAAATAAAAAAAGACCACTTATTATTACGATAAGTGGTCTTTTCCTTTATATAATTTACTAGGGCTTTATTTTTTTGTGTCATTTTATGGGTGCACATCATAAATTAAGGGCTAATTATTATGCTTCTTCAACAAATTCTCTACTGCATCTTTTTGTTTTTTTGTCAAACTTATTTTTAGTCATTTGCATTTTTAAGTTATCTACTGCTATATCTAAACTTTTATACATATCATCACTTTTGCCACTAGATTTTAATTCAAAGCTATTATATTTAGTGAAAATATCAACAACATGTTCTTTACTAACTATTGAAAATTTAACAGAAACTTTTGGTTCTCCTCCCTTAAAATATTTCTCAAGTCTATTTAATTTTTTTTCACAAAGTGATTCTAGAGCTTTTGATTCCACATCCCCATTAAATTGAATTTTCATAAATAATACCTCCTAAATTTGAATTATATCCATTTCATATATGGATTAATAATTTATATTATAATTATAATACTTATATTAACATTAGTCAAATAATTTATCAATTTTTTCCAAAGCAATTCTAGCACATTCATTTTCAGCTTTTTGTTTACTTGTTCCTGTTGCTCGAACTTTTTCAATCTCATTAATTAATAATCCAACCGTAAATATCATTTCATTAGATTTGCCACTCTCATTAACAACACGATATGAAATAACTCCTCTCTTTGCTTGCACTATCTCTTGTAATCTCGTTTTAAAATCTGTATTTTCTTCAATATATTTTTTTAGTTCATCATTATTAAGTTTAAGAATTTCAAAGACAAATTTTTTAGCGTTTTCTAATCCACCATCTAAATATATCGCGCCCAAAAGTGCTTCAAAGAAGTCGCCTTTAATTGTTTCATTATTTTTTAAATTTTCAGGCATCGTTTTTATATATTCAAATAAATTTGACTTTGTTACAATTAAACTTAAGTTTTCACAACTTACTATTTTTGCACGAATTTTAGTCAACTCACCTTCTTTAAGGTCTAGTTTTTGGTATAGATATTCTGCAATTAAAAATCCAATTATGCTATCACCTAAAAACTCTAACCTCTCATTATTTTGTGTTTTGTGTTTATGTGCATAAGAAGAATGTGTTAACGCTGTTAACAAAAGGGATTTATTTTTAAATTCATAGTTTATAATTTTTTCTACTTCTTCCATTAATTTCCTTCTTCTGCGATTTTTGAAAATTCTTCTTCAAATTGTTCAATTACTTTCTTTTGTTTTAATTCAATTGCTTGTTCTATAGCAACAACGATTGCATCTTGAGTGCTTGAGCCATGAACTTTAATTAAAATCTTTTTAAGTCCTATTAAAACTGAACCACCATAAGCATTTACATTTAAACTACTCCTTATGTTTTTAAAGGCTTTGCGCATAAAAAGTGCTCCAATTTTTGCAAAAAATGAATTTTTTATTTCGTTTTTAAGTTTTTTAAGCACCATTAATGTTGCTCCTTCCGTGCCTTTTAATAAAACATTACCACTGAATCCATCACTTACAACAACATCGGCTTTTCCACTTAAAAAATCCCTCGCTTCAATATTGCCAATAAAATTAATTGGCATTTCCTTTAACATTTTATAAGTTTCTTTACTTAATTCATTCCCCTTGGCTTCTTCTTCACCAATATTTAACAATGCAATTTTTGGGTTTTCCACCTTCATAACATTTTTCATATAAATATTTGCCATTTGAGCAAAGTGACAAAGATTTATTGGTTTACAATCGACATTACTACCACAGTCAATAAGCATTACACTTTTACCATCCATTGTTGGTAAAAGTGGGCATAAGGCAGGTCTTGAAACACCTTTAACTCTTCCTATTTTTAAAAAACCGCCAGTAAGCACTGCACCAGTGCTTCCACCTGATATTACTGCATCGTAATCTTCTTTCAAATTGTTTAATGCAACCACTAATGAACTGTCTGTTTTTTCCTTAATAGCTTTAACGGGACTTTCATTGCAAGTAATTTCTTCTCTTGCGTCTATAATTTTAATCATTTTTTTATTAAATGAATAATTTAAAAGTTCGTTTTCAATATCTTCTTTTTTGCCTACAAGTGTAATTTCAATATCTTTAAATTTTTTAATTGCATTAACACCAGCAAGGACAACTTCACTCATTCCCCTATCTGTGCCATAACAATCTAACAAAATTCTTATCATATTCTTCTCCAAGTAAAATTTAATATATTATTACATTTTACAATAAAAAAGTCAAACGATTTTCAATTTGACTTTTCTAATATTCAATGTTCAACATTTTCCTTTAAAAAACAACAAAAAAGAGTGAAAATACACTCTTAATTATTCATCTTTTTTCTTGTCTGATTTGTCAACGATTAGTTCACCTTTATAGTAGCCACATTTACTACAAGCCATGTGAGGCAATGTATATTCGTGACAATGTGGGCATTTTACAACAGAAGGTGTTGATACTTTCCAGTTTGCTTTTCTGGAATTACGCCTTGCTTTACTAACCTTAACCTTTGGAACAGCCATATTGCACCTCCTAATAAATTTTTAAGTCAAAAACTATGACATTATAATACAAATAATTTCATTTGTCAATCAATATTTTTATTTTTTCAAAATTTCTTTTGTTTCTCTTGCAATTACAAGTTCTTCATTTGTTGGAATTACATAAACTTTTACTTTACTATCTTTTGTGCTTATTTCTGTTGCAGGTTTTCTTCTTGTTGA
This sequence comes from Christensenellales bacterium, assembly GCA_051889995.1. GTDB lineage: Bacteria > Bacillota > Clostridia > Christensenellales > UBA1242 > UBA7868. The sequence goes on along the minus strand of JBJFDL010000003.1, from coordinate 21,259 downwards.
ATTATTTAATTCTTTATCATATTCAACGCCAAGATATCCTAGATTGTCTAAAACTCCCGCTCTTAACTCTGGTGAATTTTCACCAATTCCTGCTGTGAACACAATTGCATCAACGCCATTTAACACTGCCGCATAACTGCCGACATATTTTGTAATTGAATAACACATCATTTCCATTGCAAGTTTTGCATTTTCGTCAGTGTCAAGTTTTCCAGTTATATCTCTACTATCGCTACTAAAGCCACTAACACCAAGTAGTCCACTTTGTTTATTTAAACAATTTGTTGCTTCAGATATTGAATATCCAGTTTTCTTCATTAAATATTCTAACACAGAAGGGTCAACGTCACCACTTCTTGTTCCCATCATAACGCCAGCAAGAGGAGTAAAGCCCATTGATGTATCCATACATTCCCCACCCTTAATAGCAGCAATGCTTGCGCCATTTCCAATGTGACAAGTTATGATTTTTGTGTCTTTAATGTCTTTTCCTAACATTTCTGCAGCAAGTTGTGAAACATATTTATGACTTGTTCCATGGAAACCATATCTTCTAATTTTATATTCTTTGTAATATTTTTGAGGAATTGCATACAAAAATGCTTTTTTAGGCATTGTTTGATGGAATGCAGTGTCGAACACAGCAACATTAGGAATGGTTGGAGCAATTTCTCTACAAGCTTCAATACCAATTATATTTGCTGGAGTATGCAATGGAGCAAGTTCAACATTGTCTTTCAAATAATTTATTATTTCATCATCAATAATCTTAGCGCCCTTCATTTCGCCACCATGAACGCATCGATGACCAAATGCACTAATTTCATTTATATCTTTAATAACTGCTTTTTCACCTTCTGTTAAACATTTTAAAACCAAAGAGATTGCAATGCTATGATTTTTAATGTCATCTTTAATTACAATTTCTTCACCATTAACTTTGTGAGTTAAAAAACTACCATCCATTCCAATTCGTTCAACTGTTCCTTTAGCAATAACGCTTTCGTCTTCCATATTAAGAAATTGATACTTCAAACTTGAACTACCACTATTAATAACTAAAATTTTCATATTTACCACCTTCATTTTTTGTTTAAGTTTAGTATATTGTTTTTTTTTAAGTTTTGCAAGCAATTTTGAAGTATAATTTGATTTTTTTTAAATAATGTTATAAAATTAAATATGGACAAATTTTTGGATAAAAAGAAAGTGTGTGCAATAATTTGTGAATATAATCCAATGCACACTGGTCACACTTACTTAATTGAAAATGCAAAAAAAATAACGGGGGCAAATTATGTTTTAGGACTAATGAGTGGAAACTTTAGTCAACGAAGTGAACCTTGTGTTTTAGATAAATATTCAAGGGCAAAAATTGCAACGTTAAATGGTATGGATTTAATCATTAATTTACCAACAGTTTTCTGCACTAATAATGCAGAAATTTTTGCTTTGTCAAGCATAAAAATTTTAAATAAATTCAATGTAGATTATCTTGCTTTTGGAGTTGAAACTTTAAACGAGAAAGCATTTTATAGTCTTGCAAAATTTTGTTTAAAAAATCCAAAAAGTTTTAAAATTTCTTTGAAGAAAAATTTAAAACTTGGATTAAATTACAATAACGCTTTTACAAAATCACTAGAAGAAAATATTAATCTTTTTGAAAAAAATTTACAAGAAGATGTGTTAAACATTCTTAAAAAACCAAATAATATTTTAGCATTAGAATATATCAAATCAATACTTAAAACAAAGAGTAAAATTAAACCTGTTTTCATAAAAAGAGCAGATAATTATAATGATAAAAAAATTGTAGAAAATTTTGTTAGTGCCAGCTTCATTCGTGAAAATTTATTAAACAAAAATCTTGATAAATTTAAAAATTTTTTAGTAAAAAATATCGATGAATTATTAGTTAACTCAGACGTAAATTTAAATAAATTTCACGACCTTATTTTGTATAAAATTAAAACTACAAAAACATCACAAATAAAAAAGATTTATGCTGTTGATGAAGGACTTGAAAACAGAATTAAAAGACTTGCTTGTAATACAAATTCTTTTGATGAATTCTATGACAAATTAAAAACAAAAAGATATAAAGAAAATAAATTAAATTCTGCACTACTTAATATTTTGCTTGACATCGACAAAAAAACAGTTAATAAAATTTACACCATAAAAAATAATATTTATGTAAAAACTCTTGCTTTAAACTGTAAAAACAGCGACATTTTGAAGAATATTAACACAAAATGTTTAATATTAAGAAAACAGGATGAAAGAAAAATTAACAGATGTTCATATAATAAAAAATTATTTGAAATAGAAAATAAAGCAAATAGTGTTTATAATTTAATTAGTAACACTCACCTTTTAGAAGAAGATATTTATAACAAAATGGTAAGTGTAAAGTAAAAAATGTATTAATAAAAAAATATTTATTTTAATATAATATTTTATGAAAATTGAAGTGTTAACTTTTAATAAAAATTCGCGTAAAATATTATCAAAAAATAAAAACAATTTTCAAATATTTTTAACATTTTTTTTAGTTATAATTTCTTTATTTTTTATTATAAATTCAAAGAGATATTTACTTGTGGTTGTTGATGGAATTTTACTTTATGGAACAAAAATTTTACCAGCGCTTTTACCGTTTTTTTTCATAACAAAATTGCTATCAAATTTTGAAATTATTTTTAAATTTTGTAATAAATTTAGTTTCTTAACTAAAAGAGTTTTTAACACTAAAAGTATAAGTGCTTACATATTTTTTATGAGTATAATTTCAGGCTATCCTATTGGAGCAAAGCTTACTAGCGAATTTGTTGAAAACAAAATTCTAGATAAAAAAGATGCTCAAAAAATTCTTTCGTTTTGTTCAACGAGTGGCCCCCTATTTGTTATAGGAACTGTCGGCGTTGGTTTTTTTTGTGATGAAAAAATTGGTATAATAATGTTTTTATCTCATATCATTTCAAGTATAATAAATGGTATTATTTTTCGTGGTAAAAAAGACAGCAAAATTCAAGATGAATTACCTATTAATTTTGATAAAAATTTTTCTCTTGAAGATTGTATGTATTCATCTATAAAATCTGTTTTAATTGTTGGCGGTTATATTATTATCTTTTTCGTTTTAATACAAATTTTATTAGACTATAATTTTCTTTATCCATTAATTAAATTATTAGAATTTCTTGGATTATCTAAGATTGAAGCGCAAGGTTTTTGTAGTGGGCTAATAGAAATCACAAAAGGAATTTCAATACTATCTAAAAGTTCTAATATACGACTAGCTTTTGTTTTATCAAGCACTCTTATTAGTTTTTCAGGTTTAAGTATAATTTTGCAATCTTTAACCTTTTTGGACAAATTAAAAATAAGCAAAAAAATTTTTGTGTTACAAAAAATAACTCACGCCGTAATAACAATATGCGTGAGCTATATACTTAGTTTTATAATTATTTAATTAACTGTAATAATTTAATAAAATTGTTTTAATATCATTTAATGGTGAACGAATTGACGAAATCTTTTTAGAAAGAATATCAAGCACAGATATAAACGCATTAACAATATTTAAATCTTTATATTTCATACTGTAAATTATATTATTTATTATGTAATTTAAACTTTCCTTGTCTACATTTTTTATTTTTCTATCAAGGGCAATATTATCTACCATTTCTTTTAAAGGGGTTTTTATTAATTCAAAAATATCTTCGTTTGGTGTGCTATCTTGTTCATCATCTTCCTTAACATTCTCTTCATCATCTTCCTTGTTGTTGTAAAATTCATCAATTATTATTTGTTTGAAAGGAACAAGGACTTTTTGAGAGAAATAAGAATATTCACTTCTTCCATCTTTCGTTTTAAAGTTTTCATTTATGAATCCATAAAAATCCATTCTTTTTGCATCACATTCAACCAACAAGCAAAATACAAAAGCAACGATTTTATATTTTTCAGTAGGCAAATTAAACTCTCCGTTATTAAAACGGTTTTTAACTTCTGCTCTTGAAAGTTCTTTTTCAAAACTAAAATCAATTAAACATTTTTTGATATACTCATACAAAGAAGGATTTGATGCAATCATTTTAAGCAAATTTGAAATCTTTATATCTGCTAAAATAAATTTTCCATCTATCAAACCATCTACGCTATTTAAAAATTCTGAAATCTTAATTAAATTTTCATTATTAACATTTTGCATATATGCTCCTTTTATGATGCTATGCACATCTTTTAATATTATAACATAAATTTTTTATTTGTAAACAGTTTTATATTTACTTTTATAAAAAAATGTGATAAAATATTATTGGGAGTTTATTATGAGTAGTAAAGATTCTATGCTTTGCAATATGAATTTTAGGTCAGACACAATGGTAAGCAAATTGATTTTACTTTATATGTTTGACAAAATTGAAATTGCATTAACTGAACAATCAATCATAGATATTTGTTGGAATCGAAACAATTGGCTAAATTATATGGAAATTGTTGATATTTTACCTCAACTTATTGAAATGAATTTTATTTCAAAAACAAAAGATGCAGATGGTGAAGAAAGATATGCAATTACAGAACTTGGAAGAAATTGTCTGGAACATTTTTATTCTCAAATTCAAGAAGATTTAAGAAATCAAATCTTTGATTTTTGTAGAGATAACAGAATGGAACTGAAACGTTCACAAGAATATGTTTGTAATTTTGTAAAAGTGAAAGAAGATAGTTATGTTGCAAATTTAAAAATAAAAGATATTAGAGATGCAAATGCTATTGATATTAAAATGAAATTCCCAACTAGAAATCAAGCAATCAATGCTTGTAAAATTTGGAAAAAGAATGCCCCATTAATTTATGAGAGCATTTATGAAAATCTTAGCGAAAAAGAAAATTCAAGTCAAGATGATGATAGCACAAAATAATGTGCTATTTTTTAATAAAAAAAGGAAACTAAGGTTAAGAACTTTTTAAACCAACAAAATAAAATGCTATCAACAATGATAGCATTTTTTATTCAATAATAATATCAATAATACTAATAATGTCTTTATTATGGCTTTTGCTTAATGTTCCAAATAATTTTAACATTTCTAAAAAAACATTAATATTCTTCTTATTTATAACAAAATTTGCAGTTTCTTTGGTTTCTGCGGTTCTACCTAAAAGATTTTCACTATTTTCTAGTTCTGTTATAGGAAAACACAAAAACAACATAGGTTGTGTTCCAATAGCGTGTTGTTTTTCTGTTATTTTAATTTCAGCAACTATTTCAAATTTTCCAAATTTATAAACTAACAATGGGTATTCAACCTTAGTCCACATAAAATTAAAGCCATTTATTTCTTTATAAATAGGGTGTGTTCTTTTAATTGACAAATCTGGGTTTGTATCTAAATAACTTTCTTCTGAAAGATTCAATAAATACTCCTTAACATCATCTAAATTCTTTTTTGAAATAATCCCCCAATCAAAAAAATATTTTATGTATTCAGACAATTCATATAATGTTTTTTCCTTTCCGTTTGCACCTATAAAACTAAAATCTTTTAATGTTGTTTTTTGTAGTTTTTCCGTATCAGCTTTAATAACATCATAGCCGATTTGCCATTCGACATAACAATTTTGTGAAAAAGGTTCAACTTTTGTTGATACAGGAATACCATATTCATTAAGCATAGACCTTCTTTTGATTCTAGTTTTTTCTGTTCCTTTTGTAAGAGGAATTGCGACCTTTATTTCTTCTTTATTTATTTCTTTGATAAACATATTTTCTTTTCTCCTTTATGCATTAAATAACTTTTTAAAATAATTATCAATTAAACTAAAATTTGTATTTTCATTATATACAATTTTAGATTTTAACCAAGGGTGCTTTTCTATGCTTTTTGTAATAAAAACATCCTTTATCAGAAGAAAATCACTGTTGTTTATAAAAACATCACAGTTTCCATAATAGTATGGCAATTCGTTGATATGGTCCTTAAAAATATCAACATAACAATAATAAGCAAATTTTTTCTTATCAATAATAATTGCGTTATCTGATAATTCTTTAATAAATGTTCTACTTCTATTTAAAGCATTAATATCTCTCATTGTAAAGAACAAAATATCGTCATTATTATATTTTTTGTTTTTTGAAGGATACTTTGATACATAATTTTTAATATAGTCATGTTTAAGATTAAAAAATTGATTATCTATTGTCATAAAGTTCATATTCAAAGCATCATTATATTTAAAACCATTTGCGTCCTTTTTATACAAGGCAAGAATAATTGGAAAGCCCCTAGTTTTCGAGGTCATGCTAAACTCCTGACTGTTAATGACACAATGATCTAATAAACTATAATTGTTATAAAAAGATTTAAGCAACTCATAATTTGCCTTTTTTATTATGTAAGATAAAGGATGTAATATGGCGACATAATCTGGTTTTAGTTTATTATAAGAAAGGAGAAAAGAAATTCCTAAATCTCGAGTTTTTATATCATTATCAATTACACAAGGTTCTGGCTTTTTTATATCATTCTTAATCTTTGAAGTTGTATCATTATATGGAGGATTGCCAATAATTATCAATTTATCATTTTTATTTAGTTGTATTGAGTTTCTTGTAAAATTACTTAAAGTATTTAGAGTATAGTATTTACTATCTGGATAAATATTTTTAGCCTGTTCAATTGCTTTTTTATCTATATCGCAACCAATAGTTTTAAGTGGATGTAAAGATTTTAAAAATGAGCCATAACCACAAGAAGAATCAAGAAATATGTATTCCTTATAATTATCAATATTTGATTTTATCATATCTATAAGTTTATCAACAAACTTTTGTGGTGTGTAGAAACAACCCAAATCAGTCATATCTTTATATGATAAATGTTTCTGAATCATAATGTCCCCCTTGTGATTTTTAATTTAACATTCATATTATATCATAAGAAATTTGATTCTGTATCAAAATTTGTGAAAATTTTTAAATAAACATGTATTAAATTTAAAGTTGGCACTTAAATGTGTGCTTGTCATATACAAGTCGGTGTCGCTTCGCTCCACCGAAGACAAGCACACTCAAATAACTAATAAATGAACTCAAAAAGCGAAAATGTTGGCATAGCGTAATACATTTTCGCTTTTTGTTGTTTTATATAATGGCTAATTTATTCCATGGTGTACTTGACAAGAGTCTCTGAAATTAGTTTATTTTTGCTGGTTAAGACAGAGAAACGATAATTGTGCATATGTATTTTATTTTTTGTTTCTCTGCCTTTTGATATTGTGTTTTCATTTCTTCTCTTGTCAAGCACCTTTCACGGCATAAAGTAGCTTAAAAAAGATTAGAACATTCCTGCTCTAATCTTTATAATTATTTCGCAAGTTTCAAATTGACTAGACTAAGGTTTCCTTTTTATTTTAGTGTTTTTGGAATTTACCATTTTTCTTATGAACAACAACCTTCATCTCTTCATTTTTTTCTTCCATATTTTTTAGAATATCAAGTGCTTCTTGTTTTGTTTTTACTCTTCTAATTGTTCTGCCAGCACCATCTTTTCTTATTACCCAACTAGCATTTTCTTTATCGTATATTAAACGATATTTTGCATTTGCAACTTCTTTTTTCTCTTCTTTTTCAACTCGTTTTGAAATAGTTTCTTTTACTGCTGGTTTTAAATCTGCTTTTTTAGTTGTTGATGTTTTTTTAGTGTTTTTTACTTCACTAACATCTTTCTCTTCTTCTGCAACTTCTTTTTTGGTTTCAGTTTTTTCTTCTAACTTTTCTTCGGTAGTTTCTTCAACTTTTTTTGCTTTTTTAGTTGCTTTCTTTGTTTCTTTTATATTTTTTTCTTCTTTTACTAGTTCGCTTTTTTCTTCTGTTGTTTCTTCGGTTACTGGTTCAGTATTTTCTTCTACCTTTTCTTCTTTCACATCTTTTTCTTCAGCTTTGTCAGAAAGCTTTTGATTGCCATCTTTAGATTTTTTATTATCATCGTGAACTAAAATTAATAATGCTATAGTTACTAAAATACAAACACCAATAATAATTAATACCCAAAAGCAATCAGTAACAATATAATTTAAAAATTCTTTCATAATATTTTTCCCCTTTTTCTCCTATATTATAACATTTTATTTCATATTTTCAAGTTTTTTTTAAAAATTTTTATTGATTTTTTTAATTCTTTTTTATATAAAACAATTAAATCTTTTTTATAAAATATGAATGCACAAAAAAATTAAGATATATGCCTATCTTAATTTTTATTCTAACAAACATTTTTATGTTAAAGTAATTAATACGAATTTATAATAACTAAATTTAATTTAAGATGTAAAACAAATTCTAGAAGCAAAAATTGCAAATAGCTTTCAAAGAAAAATTGTAAGCCGTCTGTTAAAATTTTGCTAACTACTAATTTAAACATAACATTAATGTATCTAAATCGATAACTGAATAAATAAAACAATTGCAGTCAAAATTATTGCAACCATTAATATTGAAACAATATACTTACAATAACAAAGTTTACCAAAACCTTTTCCATTAATGTTCAATTGTTTTTTGATATGTTTTATTGATTTTCTTTGAAGAACTGCAGGAATTAATAATAAGAACAATGAAATTAAACTTGTTGCACCTATTGAATCAAACAATAATACTGAAATAAATGCAATAACAGCACAAAGCACTAATGCAATTGTGGATAAAATAACAGCCTTTTTACCATTTTTATTATCTTCCAATTCTTCTTCAGTTGGTGTTTTATTGATATAATCATAACTATTTTTATTGTTATATTTATCATGCAAATCATCAGCTTTTTTTATAAAATTTAAAATCTTATTTGACATAATCTCTCCTTTTTTAGAAAAAACATATTTTGCTTAAAACATCTTAAAAATTTTTAATATATTTTTATTCAATTTACGCAATTTTTTTAAAATTTTCACTTATGAGTTTTTCTAAATTTCTTTATCTATTGTTTTTTCTCCTTCATTTAAACTAAAATTTAATAAAGCAGATTTTCCTAGACTTAACTGATTTCAAAAAATTTTAATTTGTTACATATATATAAATATTATTTACGATTTTTAATTGCAGATTGTGCAGCTGATAATATTGCGATTGGAATTCTGTAAGGTGAACAAGAAACATAACTTAAACCAATTCTGTGACAAAAATCTATACTGCTTGGTTCTCCACCATGTTCACCACAAATTCCTGTTTTAAGTTTTGGCTTTACACTTCTTCCCTTATCAACTCCCATCTTAACAAGGCTTCCAACACCTTTTTCATCTATTCTTGCAAATGGGTCTTGCTCTAACACTTTTTTATCGTAATAATCATTTAAGAATTTTCCTGCATCATCACGACTAAAACCAAATGTCATTTGTGTTAAGTCATTTGTTCCAAAACTAAAGAAATCCGCAACACTCGCTATTTCATCAGCAAGCAATGCCGCTCTTGGAATTTCAATCATTGTTCCAACAGTATAATCAATTTTATAGTTTTGCTCTCTCATAACTTCTTGTGCTGTTTTATCAACAATTTCTTTGACAAATTCAAGTTCTTTAACATCATTAACAAGTGGTATCATAATTTCTGGATTAACTTTTAAACCTTGTTTAGAAACAATTATACCAGCTTCAATTACAGCACGAGTTTGCATTTTAGCAATTTCCGGATAAGTTATTGCCAAACGACAACCACGATGTCCCATCATAGGGTTAAATTCTTTAAGACTTTCTTCAATTTCACGAAGTTCTTCTAAACTTATGTTAATGGCATTTGCTAAATCGCGTTCATCTTTTTCAGTTTTAGGTAAAAATTCGTGTAGTGGTGGGTCTAGATAACGAATGGTAACAGGATTACCATGCATTTCTCTAAATAGACCAACAAAGTCTTCTCTTTGCATTGGAAGAAGTTTATTAAGCGCTTTTTCTCTTTCTTCTTCGCTTGAGGCAACAATCATTTCTCGCATTGGTAATATTCTGTCCGCATCAAAGAACATATGTTCAGTTCGAACTAATCCAATGCCCTCTGCTCCAAAATTAAAAGCCGTTCTTGCATCTTTTGGTGTGTCAGCATTTGCTCTAACACCTAATGTTTTAACTTTTTTAGCCCATGACATAACTGTTTTAAAATCTTCATCTAAAACAGGGTCTGTAACTTCAAGTTTGTTTTCATAAATTTTTCCTGTTGAACCATCGATAGAAAGAATGTCTCCTTCCACGTAAATTTTTCCATTCATTTCAACTTGAGTGTTTTCTTCGTTAATTATAATGTTACTCACGCCGGCAACACAAGGCGTTCCTAAACCTCTCGCAACAACGGCAGCATGAGAAGTCATACCACCACGACAGGTTATAATGCCTTGACTGTTGTGCATACCCTCTATGTCTTCGGCAGAAGTTTCTAAACGGACTAAAATCACTTTTTCGCCATCTTTCGCCATTTCAACAGCTCTTTCACTTGTGAATGCAATTTTACCACTTCCAGCGCCTGGACTTGCAGGTAAACCTGTTGCAATTGGAGTGGCTTTCTTAATTGCATTTGCATCAAATTGTTTATGAAGAAGTTGGTCTAAAGTTCTTACTTCAATTTTTGATAGTGCCTCTTCTTCTGTATTAAGTCCTTCATTAACTAAATCAACTGCAATTTTAATAGCAGCTTTTGCAGTTCTTTTTCCATTTCTTGTTTGTAGCATATACAACTTACCATTTTCAATAGTAAATTCCATATCTTGCATATCTTTATAATGTCTCTCTAGTTTTTTAACAATCTCTACATATTGGTTATAAACTTCTGGCATTTGTTCTTCAAGTTTTTTGATTGGATTTGGCGTTCTAATTCCTGCAACAATATCTTCACCTTGTGCATTCATTAAATATTCACCATACAAAACATTTTCGCCAGTCGATGGATTTCTGCTGAACGCAACACCTGTGCCACTTGTTTCACCCATATTGCCAAACACCATTCTTTGAACGTTAACTGCTGTTCCCCAATTAGATGGAATATCATTCATTCTTCTATAAACAATTGCTCTTTGATTATTCCATGTTCTAAACACTGCTTTAACAGCTTCCAAAAGTTGAACTTTTGTGTCTTGTGGAAATTCAACTCTCTTATTTTTTAAATATAGTTTTTTAAATTCATTAACAAAATATTTGAAATCTTCTGTAGTTAAGTCTAAATCTTTAGTAATATGTTTCTCTTCTTTTCTCTTATCTATTATTTCTTCAAAGTCACGAAGTTTTATACCCATTGCAACATTTGAAAACATTTGGATAAATCTTCTGTAGCTGTCATAAGCAAATCGCAAATTATTGCTTTGTTTTGCTAAAATTTCTACTGTTTTATCATTAAGTCCTAAATTTAAAATTGTGTCCATCATCCCTGGCATAGAAACTCTTGCCCCACTTCTTACAGACACAAAAAGTGGATTATCACCACCAAGTGAACGTCCTGTTGTTTTTTCAAGATAGCCTAGCGCATCATCAATTTGTTTGATTATTTCATCTGTTAAACTTTCGTTGTTTTCATAATAACTATTACAAGCGTCTGTGCAAATTGTGAAACCTTCTGGGACTGGTAGGCCAAGATTTGTCATTTCAGCAAGGTTAGCTCCTTTTCCACCTAACAATTCTCTTTTGTTTGCATCTCCTTCATGAAACAAATAAACATACTTTTTATCCATAAATTTCTCCCTAGTGTTAGTATATTTATTTTAAAAAAAAATAGCAAATATTTTATGCTATTTCTCTAAAAATTCTTGCTATTAAGTTTAATACTAAATCGGTTTTCTAAATTTAATTCCATGAGCTTTATAGCGTCAAGAATAACCTCTTTATCTTCGCAAAGTGTGCCTAAATTATCAACGTCTGTGTTATTTATTTTTTTAAGCAAATTAAATGTTTTTATTTCGACAAAAATCGAGTAGGGACTTTGGCAAGAGCCACATTCAAATTCGCCACTTCCCAAATTTAAAAAAATTTTATTTATGTATTCAAACCCACAACTATTACACACTTTAAAGTTTAAGCGAAAACCACCATTTTTTACTACTCCAAGCAGATATTTTAATAATATGATTTTAGGATTTACATCATTATAAGTTAAATTGTTTAGCGTTTTTAATGTGTTAATAAAAAGTATTTGATTAGGAGATAACGGTGAAGATGTTTTGTTTAAAATTTCAATAATTTCGCTTGCTATTACAAATTTATCATAATCTTCACACAGTGGATAGAAATTATCTATTAATGTTGCAGTTTTCATAAAAAGCACATCATCTTTTTTAAAAATTTCAAATTCAGCAAAAGAAAAAGTGCTGTAAGCAAATTTTAGCTTATAGGCACTTTGACGACAATTTTTTATAATTACTGAGATTAATCCAAGTTCCAAAGAATATAATGTTACTATCTTGTCTTTTTCTCTGTAGTCGGCAGATTTTACCACTATTGCTTTAATTTTAACTTCTTCCATAATTATCTTTCTAAAGTTTCATCTTCTTGCAAACATTTTTCTACATTTATTGCCATAACATAATAGCCAATTAGCCCTGTGCGAAAGAATAATTCCCTACAAAGTTTTGAAAATTCATTTGTATATTTCATATTCCCTCCTTATTTATAGTATATGCTAAAACTACTTTATTATTGCATAAAATTGTGTTGTGCTTTTTATATATAAAAAGTATATAACAAGTTTTAATAAAAAAGCAAGGAAAATTTTAATCAATTTTAATTTTTTTTAAATTTGCTAAAAAATAACAAAAATAAAAAAAATATACAACATAAATTGTATATTTTTGTCAAATTTTTGAAAAACACTTGAAATTTTTGCTTTTAAAATTTGTTTTTAAGTTTTATATATCTTTTTTGTTATAGCCAAGATTGTTTATCATAACATCACTGCTTCGCCAATTTTCTTTTACTTTGACCCATAACTCAAGAAAGACTTTACTTTGTGATAGTCGTTCAATTTCTTGTCTTGACGAAGAGCCTATTTTTTTAAGCATTTCGCCATTTTTGCCTATGATTATCATTTTATGTGCTGGTTTTTCACAAAATATGCTGGCAGATATTTTAAGTAAATTTTCTCCTTCATTAAAAGTATCAATTACAACAGCAAGGCCATGCGGAACTTCTTGTTGTAAAAATAATAACGCTTTTTCTCGTATAATTTCACTGCATAAAAATTTTAATGAAACATCTGTTACTTCATCATCTCCATAAAATTTTTCACCTTCGCTTATATATTTTAATATGCTTTCTAGTAATATGTCTAAGTTTTTACGCCTGAAACTTGAAATTGGAATTATATCTTTAACGTTTTTAAGAGAATTTAACGTTTGAAGTTTTGGATATAATTTTTCAAAGCTCGTTTTATCAATTTTTGAAACTACAACTATTACTGGTGTGTTTTGTGCATACTTTTCAATCATTTCTAAGTCTTCTTTGTCAAAAGGCTTTAAAGCATCAAGCATGTATAAAATTACATCTATTCCCTCTAAACTCGCTTTAATACTTTCATCCATATAACTATCTAATTTATTTTTAGATTTATGAATTCCAGGCGTATCAGTAAAAACAAGTTGATAGTCTTTAGTTGTTACAATGCCATTAATTTTGTTTCGTGTTGTTTGTGGTTTAGGGCTTGTTATACTAACTTTTTGATTTACTAGCGAATTTAGTAGTGTGCTCTTTCCAACATTTGCCTTTCCAATGATTGATATAAATCCCGATTTAAACATTTTTACCCCCTAGTAAGTTTAAACTTTGTTAAAATTTTCTCTTCTTGTGCACGCATTAAATTTTTATCTATGTCATTCATGTGGTCATATTCAAGCAAGTGCAAGATTCCATGAACAAACAAAAAACATATCTCTCTTTCTTGACTGTGTCCATATTCAAGGGCTTGAGAAACGGCTCTGTCTAGATTAATTACTATGTCACCAAGAATTACTTTATTATTTTCTGGATTTACATCAAAAGGAAAATCTTTTCTTTTAATTTTAACGTTAAAAATATTAGTTAAGTTAGGAAAACTTAACACGTCTGTTACTTCATCAACATTTCTCATTCTCTTATTTAATTCTTGCATTTGTGTTGAATATACAAACTCTAGGGTCGTTTCTAATATGCTTGGGTTTTGTCCATTCATTTTCAATGCTAATTTGTATATCTTTTTCAACTTTTTCTTTAATTTTGATTGAATTTCTTCGCCTATAATATTTACCATTATACTCTCCTAAAACTCTTGAACAGTTAAAAGATAAGTCGTTACTATTTTGCCATTTTCAGTGTCAACAATTTCTGTTTTAATATCAGTAACTTCACAATCTTTCGGAACTTGTTTCAAGGCATTTTCTTTTGTTAAGTATATTATATCATCTTTTTCATTTAAAAACTCATTTTTTACTAAAATTTCTTCAATTTCATAAAATTTTTCTTTATTTATCTTAATTGGAAGTATGTTTTTGTCAAAAAGATAGTGTGAAACATATTCTTTTTCGTAACTTTTAAAGTTAATAGTATTATTTTTTATGGTAAAACATTTATTAAAAATTGTTAAATTTGAATTTTCTTTTACTCGACCCGTTCGCTTCTTTATAATTTCATTTTCTATAAAATTATAACTAGATTGATACCATACATTCATTTTTATATTAGCAATGGCTCTGCATTCTACAATCTTACCATTAATAATTGTTTCTCCTTTAACTAAGATATCTCCTTTTTTAACAATATCTCCTTCCTCAAAAAGTGGCCTTCCTTGAATAAGGTTTATTTCAAGAATTTGTCCGTCGAATTGGCTTGTAATATCACCAGAAACCATCACTTCATCTATTGTGATTTTTTCCTTAATGTTGATTATTATATTTGTTCCTTTTTTAATCATACTAACTAAACTAATATCACTAAAATGGTTTTCTAAACTCTTTTCTAATAATTCGACGTCTACACTACAAAAAAAACTATTTTGTTTGATTCCTAAAGTTGTTAAATAATTTATTATTTCATTGTTATCAATTTTGCTTGTTCCATAAATGTAGATCTTTGACAAATAATTACCATTTAGAAATATGGCAATAAAAAATAAGACTACTCCCACAACAAGTCCTAATCTTTTTGTGGCAAAATTAACAAGATAATTTGCACCATAACGATTAGTAATTTTGTATTCATAGTCTTTAAGAAGTTTTTTTGCCTGTTTAAAGTTTTTATAATTAATTGTTAATATTAGATTTTTAAAACTCACTTGCTTTAAGTTGAAAATGTCAATTTTGCTTTTATAAAAATTTTTAATTAATCTTTTAAGATTTACGCCAAAAATTGAAAGCTCTATTTTATTTTGAAAGTATTTTTTAAACATTTCTAACCTCTACTTTATTAATCTTTCCAGAAATGCAAATAAACTTTTGACTGATTTCGTTTATCTTAAGTTTTTGCCCACAAATCTCTAATTCTCCACTATTTAACTTAACAACTACATACTCATCATTAAAAGAAATTATATCTTTAAAATTTTGCAAATAAAAAACTTCTCCATTGAATGATACAAATTTAAAATTGTTGGATGTCTTTTCGCTTTTAACATCAACATCATTTAAAAATTCACTAATAAAAGAAAACATAACTATATATATGTTTTTAATTTTTTATTTATACTTTTTAATGTATTTTTTAAAGAACTCGTTTAATTTTTTTTCTAGCACATTACTAAGTTTTACAACAAATTAAACATAAAAAAATATGGCACTAAAATATTTACAATATAAAATTTAGGGTGTATCATTTTTAAAAAAACTTTGAAAAAGGATAATTTATGGACAACACACAATTAATTAACAATATTAACAATAAAGTTGATGAAATTCATAGAAAAATTTATGAAAATGCTACGAACACTACGGACGGTAGCGTGGATTTATCAGATACTAACACAAAAATTATGTCTGTTAAATCAGTTACTAACACAATAAAAACCGATACAGAAACTTTAATAGAAAGTGCTAATGAAATCATTTCGGCAAACGCTACGGCTAATGAGAATATTAATAGCATTATAACTAAAGTTGACACAATTAATGAAGTCGCTCAAAATATTAACACAAGCAACACAAACATTTTACAAACTGAAAGCGAAGTGAAAACAGATACTACGGACATTTTGGAAATATTAACTGAAATGCAAAATAAAGTCGACTCACTACAAAACAATATAGAAACATTGAATGAGAATGATGCTACAATATTAAACTCATTAAACACCCAAGATATTACCTTGCCTTTTGAAGAAGACCCTTTTAAACTCGATGAAGAGTTTACAGGTTATGATAGTAGTATTACATACAATAATTATGATAGTTATGAATGTAATGCACCATTTATTGTTAATGCAAGTAACAAAAATTTTTATGGAGTTGTTTATTCTGCATCCGTTTATACAGATGATGAGACATTCGATTTAAATTTAATTTTGAATGTTGATTTAACCGAAGATAATCAGAATATAGGCATAAGATTAGTAGGGGCAAATTGTAATGAAAATACCACAAGTGAAGAGTTTCGTTTGTTATTGAACTCTGGAAATCATATTCTTTCTCAAAGATTAACTGGCATACCTAAATTAAGTGAGGGTAATGAAATAGTCATTAATGTATCAGATGATGCTGCAACAGTAAATAGTTATAAAATTGAAATATTTGGCAAAAATGCAAAGATAATTAATAGACCAAGAAAATTTAAAGTTTATAGTAAAGGCGAAGATTGTTATATAAGTAAATTGGATAATTACAATGGTTACTATTTAAAACTTAAAAATGACACTCTTAATCCCGCAGATTTAAATAAACAATATACTTTACACTATGAAAATGTTTATGATTATTATTTAATGCGAAGTCGTTACCGTTCTTATGATGTTGTATTTCCTATTTACGACACTTCAGTTAGACTAGATTTAGATGGTCTTTTACACAGTAATTATCACGATTTATTAGAAATAACTTCAACTGTGGCAAGAAAATCTCTACTACTTGATGCAAATGAATTCTATAACTCTACTGGAACACCATTTTTTTGTAGGTTCTTTTCTACTGCAATTTACAGTTATAACACAAAGGCGCTTACAAGTGCTGTTCACACAAGTTCTAAGGATGAAAATTACACATTTAACTTGGCACTCGTGCGTGGTAGTATTGCAGACGTATTTTCGGTAAAAAACTGGTATCGCGACATTAACGCTTTAACAAATTATGGTATTGTTGCAACGCTGAAAGATGGAACAAACCTATTATTAACAACTTTAAGTGAAACTGCTGCATCAATTAACCTTGGACATGGTTATAATGTTACTGCTTATTATGATAAAAATAGCGATGATATAATTAATGTTTATATGAAAGTTGGTGATAATATGATTAAAAAAATCGTCCAAATTAACACCACGACAAATGAAAATGATGAGACAGAGCAAACACTTGAAGTTTTAAGCGAAAAAGTGATAGGCACATACGATTTTTATTATGAAACAAATAATGATGTTTACTTTGTTGTAAAAGACAATCAATTATATATGTTTAAAAATGCGTAAAAAAAAGGAACATTTAATGTTCCTTTTTAAATTAACTTATTAAGCAATTAATAAAGCATAAGCTTCATCAGCTGTTAAGTTTTCTTGTTGAACTGCTTTTAAAGTAACTGTAACTGTAACAGTTGCACCTTGGTAATCATTACCATATGTAGCACCAGTAAGTTCTAATTCGATAGTTCCTGAAATGCTTTCAGCTGCAGCAACAGTTTGAGCTGTAGTAACTTTACTATCAGCACCATAAGTACCATCTAAAGCTGCGAAGGCAGTATCATCTGCAGTTGTATTTGTAAGTGTAACAGTAACATCAGCAATCCAGTATGCAGCTTGTTCATCATTTGTTGCACTGAAATTGATTGTTAGAGTGTCACCTGGCATTAATAGGTCAGTAGTTTCTGTTTTTACAGTAGCTGCTGTTACAGTACCAGTTTCACCTGATAATACGATTTTACCGAAATCTAATTGTGTTCCGCTGATAGCTGTTGCTTGATCAGTGAACCATGCACCTGTAGCTGCCATTGTGATAGATGCTACTAGCATGAAAGCCATAACAACTAAAGCAACTAAACTTTTTTTGTTTTTCATTTTGTTTTTCTCCTTTTTAAATTTAAAAATTGTTTTATTTATGTTATTATGCCGTGGCATATTAACACCTTAGTATCTTGGAAAAGACTTTTCTTTTCCTTTTCTTAAATTTTTATTTTCTCTTTTGTTTGATTTAGATAAAAATATAAGAAATATATAAACAAAATTATGTATTTTATTAAATTAAGTTTGTTCAAGGTATAGCAATTTCTCTATACATTATTAATATAAACCTTTTGGAAATTTAAGTCAAACAATTTTCGACAATTTTCAAAAATTTTTTAAATTTTTTTTTAAATTATTTTTATGTAAATTTTAAACAGATTTTGTGTGTTTTAATTAGCAAAAGATTTAATAATTAAGTGGAAAATTTTATCATTTCCTTCCTTAACTAATAACACTATACCACTATGAAAAAATCATGTCAAACAAAATTATAAATTTTTTTAAAATTTTTATTTTTATTCTATTTTTTAAATTATTATAATTTTGATATTTATTAAAATTGCCAATAATATAAATTCGATTAACTCTTAAAAAGAGCAAGATAAAGCTAAAATTCCTTTCAAATTTAATTTAATTATGTTTACCGCAAAAAAATGAAATAAATTTTGCACAAATGTTCAAAAATTATTATCAAAATGAGTTTGAAAGAAATATAACAGAAAAAACTAATATTAAAAATGTCTTCAAAATTGCTTTAAAATCGCTTTGAGATTTTAAAGACTGAGTTCCTCTGTTTAGTAAAATGGAAAAATCGAGAGTGATTTATGCATATTTAAACATTAAAAAGTTCCTTTGCAATTAAATATTATCAAAACTGTGGAAGAGAAATTTATTCTTCCACTTTTTTTATATGTAATTTAATGAAGAAAAAGAAAATGCTCTATGTATTTTTCAACTCGCAAGAAAAAAAAGAAACCTGCACGTTTTAGTGTGCAAGAATTTAAAAAAATTATCAATTGACAATATAAAAAGATGTGAAAGAGTGACTTCTATTGCAGATTTATAATAATTTTAAAAATATAAAAACTTTAAAGATAATACAAAATTTACATAAAAAAAGACAAATAACTTTTAAATTGTTATTTGTCTATTGTCTAAAAGAAATTTAATTGAATAAATTATTATTTATTGTCTGCAACAACTTCGTAAACATCAGTTTGACCTTCTACAAGTTGAGATTTATATCCTTCAGCAACAAAGTTTGTTCCTTCCCCTTCTGCTTTACAATTTGCAGGGTTAAACTTATAGAATGTTCCACCCTTAATATTCATTTTTGCAGTGCCATTTTCACGATTAGCATCATACAAATTCATAACAAATTCATATTCCTTGCCAGCAACAGAGTATGTTTGTTGAATAGAATATTCGCCACCATTTATATTTGCTTTACCAGCAAAAACATATACACTATGGATATTACCAACAAACTTACCGTTTTCAATAGTAAGTTGTGATCCATCACGAACATCAAATGCGTAACAATCATCTTTCAATGCGAGAATTTCCCCATTACCTTTGACTGTTAAATCACCATTTTTTCTAACTGATATAATACTCCAATTGCTTATACCTTCTGATGTGTTCCAAACTTCTTTAGTATTATAGAGTTTTTTACCATTTAAATTAAGTGTAACCTCTCTGTTTACTATTATTGTTTCTTCAACATCTATGTCTTGTGTCAAAACTATTACTTTGGCGTTTGAGTCTAGAGCACTTAAAAGTTCATTATAAGAAGCAACCTTTTTGCTATTTGGCTCACACGCACTAAGTAAGCAAATTGCAGGCATAGTTATAAAAATTGCCACAATCACATAAAGAATTTTAGAAAGCTTTTTCATTTTTTATTCCTCCTTAATATATCTATTTACTTATATATCATATTATTTTAAATAATGCAAACAATTTTATGCATTTTTTAAACCTTTTTATAATTTTACCAAAAAATGTAAATTTCCAATCAACAGCAATTGTTAATTAAATGTGAAATTTAGTTATGTAGTTTATGGTTTAAGTTTGAACGTTTAAACTCTTGATATAAATATTCTCGCCTTGCTTAAGCAGATATTATATGCATATTAAATAAATATGCAAGATAAAGGCGAAAATGTTAACAAAGTATGTAACTACGTAATTTTTGATGTGTTATATGAATTATTAATTTATTGTTAGAGAAAAATATAAAAAAAATCGAAATTATTCTTTGATTACTAAAAAAAACAAAATTATTGTTATTCTTTCTTTTAAGATTGTATTTTTACTTATAAAGCGTAATTTACGGCATAAATTAAAAAATAGAAATTATTTCTATCTTTTAATGTGGTTTTTATCTTTTAAGTTTTAAATTACAAAATTTTAAGTTAAAATTAAGTGTGAAATATAAAAAAAATCAACAAAAAAAATCTCCATAAAATATGGAGATTTTTCAATTTGAAGTTGGCAATGAGTTATCTTCCCGGACCGTCGCCAGTCAAGTATTTTCACCGCTATAGAGCTTAACTTCTGTGTTCGGAATGGGAACAGGTGGGACCTCTACGCTTAAATCACCAACAATGGTTAAGTGTTTCTAGCACACTCACAACTACATATTGAAAATAGAACTTAAAATCTGATTGTGTTTTATTACTTTCACTTTCTAATGTGATCAAGCCCTCGACCTATTAGTATTGGTCAGCTACACGCATTACTGCGCTTCCACACCCAACCTATCAACCTTGTTGTCTACAAGGGGTCTTACTAGCTTATGCTATGGGATATCTAATCTTGTGGCGAGTTTCACGCTTAGATGCTTTCAGCGTTTATCTCTTCCATACATCGCTACCCAGCTATGCCACTGGCGTGACAACTGGTGCACCATTGGTATGTCCACCCCGGTCCTCTCGTACTAGGGGCAGCCCCACTCAAATATCCTACGCCCACGATGGATAGGGACCGAACTGTCTCACGACGTTCTGAACCCAGCTCGCGTGCCACTTTAATCGGCGAACAGCCGAACCCTTGGGACCTACTACAGCCCCAGGATGTGACGAGCCGACATCGAGGTGCCAAACTCCT
>JBJFDL010000002.1:0-305819 GCA_051889995.1 Christensenellales bacterium | reverse complement strand
AATTCGTGAGTTATTGCATAAACTGTACAATTATATTTTTCTTCAATTTCTTTTACTTTTGCTATTAAATCTTCATCTTGCCAAGCCCAAAAACCTGCAAATCTTTCAAAATAACAAACTTCATTATCTGTTTCAAAACCTTTAATGTAAGGTTTATAAATATCTAATTCTTTCATATATTTTATTGCTATTTCTTTTCTTTGTTCTTTTGTTGTATTCATATTTTTTCTCCTTAACAAATAATTTCTATAATTCCATTGTCTGTTTCTTCTGCATAACCTGAACCCATATATTGCCCATACGCTTCAAAATCTATAAAATTTTCAATACTTTCAGGTATTGTATATCCATAATCTTCATAAATCATTCTTCCGTAATCTGACCAATCATAATTTTTGTAAAAATGAATATCATCATCCCAATTTGAGCCATTATTATTTACTAATTCATTAAAATCACTCCAATTTCTAACAGACAGAAATTCATTCATCAATTCATACTTGTAGTCATCACTAATAACATCTGCTTCTTTTAATAATGCAAATAAATCTTTTGGGTGAGTGTAATCACAATTAAGTCCATTTGTAGAAATTCCATCTATATCTTGAATAAACAGTTCTTCATCAAGTCCATTTAATTCAAATCCTTGTTTGGTTAATTCTTCTTCAATTTCTTCCCAAGAGTCAAATTCTCCTAAGTCTAACCATTTACTTCCTAAAGACCTTTCGTTACATTCGTTATATGAACCCCAAGACCCAATTACAATGCTAATATTTCCCATTTTCATTTACTCCTTTGTAAACTGAAAATACTTCTTCAATGTATTCAATAAATGACACACTTTGTAGTTCTTTTTCATCAAATGTTTCTCTGCAAATAGGGCATATGTAAGCACTTTCTTCTAGATTGTAATTTACATCGTCCCATTCAAATACTTCGCCACAATATGGACATTGTTTCAAATCTTCGTGTTTGTACTTTTGTAAATCATTTTTAATTTCTTCTAAAATGTTATTCATTGTTTTTTCTCCTTTTAATCTTCAATAGTTTCAAAATCTTTTACATTAACTTTTGTATTTTCTATTCCATATTGAAAATACAAATCTTGTTCTCTGTCTCTTTTTAAGTCGTATTCAGTTACAAATATCTTTCCAGCTTTCGTAACTGCAACAGTGATGGCCATTTTGTCAGTGTTCACATCTAAAATGTTAAATGTAACATCATATTCACCATCAAACAAAGAGAACTCTTTTAAGTAGTAGTTTTTGATTTCTTTTTCTTCTGTTTTCATACTATATAACCTCCTTATCAAATTTGCCTTTTGGCAGTGGCCAAGTAGCATGGTTTGGGTAAAATACATTTCATTTCAAAATTATTATGTAGGAGTCAACGGAAAAGAAGAAAATATTGACTTTGAAATAGATTAAATAACAGAAAAATATTAAGTAAAAAACTTTCAATTTAATTAAGAATTTATATAAAAATTTTCGTTACGCAAAAAAAGACCAGGTTAAAAACCTAGTCCTGTGAAAAAGTTAATAAGATATATTTAGTTGTTTAAGCGATATTTTCTTCCGTTTACTCCTACGAGAACTATGATACGATAGACACAACAAAAGCAAAATTAGATAAGGAGAATGATAAAATACTATGTAAAGCGTTGTAATATTTGATATTAACCTGTCTCATAATTAAATATTTTTATATTTTATTATAATATTAAATTCTAAGCAGAAGATGATATTTGATTTTCGATTTTTTCAATTCTATTTAAAATCATTTTAAGACAAACAAGTGTTACTTTAAAAGCGAATAATAAGTCGTCACCAGTTTGATAGGAATTGCCATGTACACATTCATTTCTTATATTTAATGAATTGTTATTATATAGTGCATAATATGTAAATAATAAATCACTAACACCTACAAAATTGTGTGTGCCATTATAGTATTGTTGTAGTAATCTAATTAAAATACTGCTTGGTTCCTTAGACTG
The DNA here is from genome assembly GCA_051889995.1 of Christensenellales bacterium. Taxonomy (GTDB): domain Bacteria; phylum Bacillota; class Clostridia; order Christensenellales; family UBA1242; genus UBA7868. Next base: position 303,823 of record JBJFDL010000002.1, on the reverse strand, counting down.
TATAAATTCTTTTTCATCTTCTTTAAATGGGGCTATACCAAAAAATGTACCGAGTTTCCTAATTTTGTTTTCAATTATCGGGAATAACTGAGTTACATGTCCCAACAAAACTTTGTCTTCATTTATGTCTAAAAACTGATATTCTTTAATAGATTTTCTTATGTTGTCGTACAATGCTCTCCACTCATTGAAGAGACTAAAATTAAATAAAGTATATCCATTATATTGTTTGAATAACTCTTTAGCGTAAGTATATTTATCAAAAACATTGAGAAATTTATATCCTTTATTTTGTATTAAATCTTCTATTTTATTCAAAAAGCATTTATCTATTTCTGAAGAATCTCCATAAGAATCTATAATTGGATAATTTTGTGAAATAATATATTGTGTGCAGTGAACAGAAAATACATTTTCTGATATATGGGACATTATATCAAGCAAAGAATTTTGGTCATTAGGAAAACAATTTTTAGCAATAGTAATTGGAGAATTTATAAATAAGTAATTGTATTTTTCAATTTCCTCATTTTTTATTATTTGTGAGTGACTAAACTCCTGCATTGATTTGATACTTTTTTTATAATAAGAATTTTTCCACATATCTTTTAAATCAATCATAATTCGCTCTAAATTAATATTTTTTAAATTGGGACTTTGCTTTGCTCGTATTAACAATATCATATAATGATAAAATGCTATTGGCAAAGATAGTCCATCATTCTTTCTTATGATATCTAAAAATAATTTATGAAGTTGAATTATGTGCGTGTCTTTTATTACTTTTGCTACATATTTATTTTCACAGTAATTTCTAAAATCATTTATGTTTTTTATATTTTTTACCAAAGCTGCTTGATATTGATTATACTTTTTTATTTTTTTATTTTGCAAATCAGAAATCGGCATGAAGCATTCTTTTAACTTTGATAATGTTTGAGGTCTCATAAATTTATGGATTGCCAAAGAAAAATCTTTCATGTAACTATTTTTCACATTTTGTGATAAAAGATTATCTTCTAATAAATAACTTATTATTTGAAAAGATGAGTCTTCTAAATCATAAAATGAAGCATTACTTTTTAATTTTTTTAAATGCTTTATCTCAAGACTAAAATGAGTGGAAATTGTATCTTCAGATGGTGTATTTTTATGCAAAATATAATCTATGGTCTCAATGATAAAATTAGCTGTTTCATTATTAAAATATAATTTCATATTGTTTAATAATCTAGGAGACCAATTCGTAAAATCTGGATAACAACGACCTTGTATGTTTAAAATAGGGACTAATTCTTTATCTTTTATCTCAATACTTAACATGTCATAAAAAAATTGTTCTTGCCATGAGATTTGTTGATTAATTCTTATATTGCGAAATTTAAAAGAATTCGAAGACAAAATAATCTTGGAATATTTTTTAAATAAAGTTTTCCTATATGGAATAGTATGCTGATGTATGTTATTTAAAAAGGTTCTTTTGATTGTGGCAATATCTGATAATTTTATATCGTTTAAATAATTTATTATATCCGATTCAGCAAACACAACTTCTGACAAATCAAACAGATCAAAAATATTATTTCGCGTAAAAATGTAAGCTGAATAAAAATATTTTTGATTATTTGTTTTATTTAGTAGTACTGTTATATAAACATTCAAGGCAAATAATTTAAAAAAAGTATCGTCTAGTTTACTCCAAATAGTTTTAATATTAATCTTTTGATTATAAAGCAGAGCTATTAGATTTATTTTTTTTAACCATGTTTTCTTAAATTGTAATTTGGTTATATTGCTCTGATGAATTTTGATAAAATATTCATATATTTCACTTATATCTTGATATTTTTGATTATAATCCTTCCAGGAAGTTATTTCTTGTTCATCAAAATAAAAGTCTTGTTCAATAGTGTTTACAAACCATTGCCAATTTTTAGAACGCTCAAATAAAGCATCATAATATTTTACTTCAACATCATGGTCAATATAATTTTTCATATAAAAGCTCCTTATATAGCATATATTGTATCATAAAATGTTAAAAATTGTTTGAAATATTTAATACAAATCTCTTTATAGTATAATTATTTGTGGCTTACGCTTAAAATTATAGAATAAGGAGAAATAACAAATGAAAAAAGCAGTAATTTATGCAAGGTATTCTTGCGACAATCAAACAGAGCAAAGTATTGAAGGGCAACTTCGTGTATGTAACGAATATGCAGAAAAGCATGATATAAAAATCATTGACAACTACATAGATAGAGCAATTTCTGGAACTACTGATAATCGCCCTGAGTTTAAAAGAATGTTAAAGGATAGCAACAATAAGGAATGGGATTATATTCTAGTTTATAAGTTTGATAGATTTTCAAGGAATAAGTACGAGTCTGTAATCCATAAGAAAAGTTTAAAAGACAAAGGAATAAGTGTAATTTCTGCTATGGAAAATATTCCAGATACACCCGAGGGGATAATACTAGAAAGTTTACTAGAAGGATTGAACCAATATTATTCTGCTGAATTATCTCAAAAAGTTAAACGAGGAATGAGGGAAACTAGATTAAAAGGTAATTATCAAGGTGGAATTCGTCCTTATGGTTATAATAACATCAATCATAAGCTTGAAATAAATGAAGATGAAGCCAGAATTGTTAAATTTATCTTTAAGGAATATTCGTTAGGAACTATTGGCAAAGATATATCAAAAAAATTAAACAAGAAAAAAGTTTGTTACAAAAACAATCAAAAGTTTAATGAAAAACATGTTTATCATATTTTAAGGCAAGAATATTATACAGGAATGTATTTTTGCAATAATGAGTATTATTGTGATATTTATCCTCCAATTATTGATAAAAGTATTTACGAAAAAGTAAAAACAATTTTGCATTTGAATAGATATGGCAAAAGTGTTTTAGAACCATATCATTATAAGGCAAGAATATATTGTAAAAATTGTGGAAGTGTTTACTTTGCAGATAGTGGGACATCGAGGTACGGTAAAATTCATAGATATTACAAATGTTCTCAAAGAAGAAGATATCATACTTGTAAATCCACAGCATATAGAAAGGAAATAATAGAGGATTATTTAACTTCTTTTATAAAAGATTTTATTTCAAATGATGACAATATTGAAAACATTTCAAATGTAATATTAAATAAAAACAAACAAAAAAAGAATATCTATTTATTAAAATCTAGTGAAGATGAAAAACGAAGATGCGAAATGTCTTTGAAAAATTTATTAACAGCTGTTGAAGATGGGGTATATAATGAAACAACAAATGAAAGAATAAGACTACTTGAAAACAGAATAAGCGAACTAAAAGCAATAATTTATTTAGAAAGCAATAAAGAGAATACAAGGCGAACAAAAGCATATATGAAAAAGTTTTTTCAAAAAGCATTAACTCTTGATGGAATTAATTTTGTTTATTATTTGGTTAAGAAAATCTTAATTGATAATCAAAGTGTAGAAATATATTTAGAGTGTCCTTATAACTCTGAATACAAAAGCTTTGATTTAATAAAAACATTAGAGTACACAAAAGTCTATAAAAGCAAGTGTAAAACAGAAACAATTTCTAGAGAAATAAGTGTATTTATATAAATTAGAGTACGTATTCGAAAACCAAGCACTCCGCCAACGAATTATACAAACTCAAAATTAGCGAGTTTGTATTTTTTTAAACTTAAAACAGAAGATAAAACTTAAATATGTTTTTGTAAAATTGATAATCCTACTAATGAAAAAACTGAAATCATAAACACGAAGTTATCTTATACTAAAGAAGAGCAATGCAAAATATTTGATAAATTTTAAATATGGAACTAGTAATAAAAAATAGTCTTTTATAGTAATTAAAGATTATTTTTCACAAATACTTTTTTCATTGTCAAGTTGTATTAATTTTTTTTATATATTCTTTTGGAAAGCTCATAGATGATGTGAAAGGAATAGATTTTAAAAAATATTGCCAAAAGCAAGACTGTCTATAATTCGTATTTACTACAATAGGTATTTACAATAGTGTTAATAGTGATTATGTTCAACAAGCAACAGATAAACTTAACGAAAAGATTGTTGAAGATGAGATGAAGCGAGAAATAGAAGAAAAAGAGAAAAAAGAAGAGCAAGAAGAACAAAAACAACTTTCTGATGAAGAATTTGACCGAAAAGTTGCTGAAATGCTCCGAGAACAAGAAGAACGAAAAAGGAGACGAAGAGAAAGAGATTTTGAGATGTAATAAAAATGGCAGTGAATGTTGAATTTGATGAAAAGCGTATGATATAATTCAAGTAGAAGGTTGAAGGAATGCAAATGTTCTTCAACCTTTTGCATTCTATAAGGAGGTATGATATAATATGGGTGTTTTTGATGATTTAATTCACATAGGAGAAAATGGAGAATTTCTTTTTAACCAGTGGATTGAATGGGACCATTTCCTAATTCCAAATAAACCAGAATGGTTTAGAGAATTATTAAGAAATATAATGGCACTATTTGGACATTGTATGAATTGCACTTCATTAGATGGTTGCTATCTTGTTACAAGAAATATGCCAGAGCAGCCATTGCATGATAACTGTGATTGTCGCAAAAAAGATATTACATATTCAAATGTTATATATAGTGCAATAGCCGAATGTGATATAAAGAAATTTACGGAGTATGTTTTTAAAAATGTAAAAGATTCTAAAGGCAAAAATAAAATATTTTATGATTTGGGTTTTGATATCAACGATTCTGAGTATCTACAAAATGAATATTGTAAACAAGCATTAAAACAATATCTTTTAGGAAATTATATCCGTAAAAATTTGGATAGAAGAGGCTTAAGGTTGGCAATTCCAACCACTTTAAGCGGAATAACCTTTTATAGCGGTTGGATGCTATATCCCGAAGGAAAAATAAAAAATACTACACCATTTGGAGGGTGGATAAAATGAAAAAATTAGATTTAGTAAGACTTAAAAACGATAGGCCATATAAATCGCACAATTTAAATAAAGATATGCATGGGATTGTAGTTGATGTAAATTTCGATAATGCAGATGTCCTATTTTTTAATCCACACAATGTCGGAGATTATGCAATTGTTAATATAAAAACTATTGATTTAGATTTGGACAAAGAAAAAGTTCCAACAGAGTTTGAAAAAGAATTGTTGTCTAAATTAGAGACCTTAAAATTAAAGGCAAAAAATGTCATAGAGCCAATAGCAATAAACGAATACGATATGGTTGAATTGTTGGTTGAAGAAGAAAGATATACTAAATTTGGCATTCACAAAGGTGACAGAGGATGTGTCATGGATAATAATGCAGTCCAAAATTATATTGAAGTGGATTTTTCTGGTATAGATAAAAATGGCGAGTTTTATGGAGATTGCATTTCTGTTAAAATTGATGATTTGAAAGTTATTAAATAATTTACTACACTAGTTTACACCTATTACACTAGTTTTAGGGAGATTTAGAGCGAATTAGACCGAGAGTTTAAAAATTGAACTCTTGGTCTTTTTTTATGCAAATTTACTACACTTTTTGGAGCATTTTACTACACCTATTGTATTTTTAGTCTAAAATTAAGCAAAATTTTTTGCAAAAGAAAAATCCTTGAAAGTGCCCAATTTACTAGGGTTTTCAAGGATTTCTTGAATGGAGCTGGTGACGGGAATCGGACCCGTGACCCCTGCCTTACCAAGGCAGTGCTCTACCGCTGAGCCACAGTAGCATATTAAGTTTTTTATTGATAAATTTTAGTGTTGGTTTTATCTTACCAAGGTCGGGTTCTAGTAAAATAGAGTGTGTGCTCTATGAGTAAAAACATTAGGTAAATAAAGGCTTTTAGCGATATAAAAAAATATTTGCTGTCTTTTGATTGATAAAAATGACAGCAATTGACAGCAAATGTGATGTTTTTACTAGACCTGGTTGCTCTTGAACTGCCTAAAACTTTGTAAGTTTGATAAAGTGGTTTTAATATGATTATTAAAGACAATAATTCATAATGTATCATTGTAATGATATAAATTTAATAATCGTAATTAGTTGAAATATAGATATATCATTGTAATGATATAAAAATGTCATAATTGGTTGACAATGTATCATTATAATGATATAATAGCATAGATTAAAAGGAGAAGTGTATGTCAAAGTTAGTTATTTATCATGGTTCAAAAGATATTATTGAAAAGCCATATTACCACGGTGGAAAGGCTGAAAACGATTATGGTTTTGGATTTTATTGCACAGAAAGTTTGGAACTGGCAAAAGAGTGGTCTTGCAGTAATAACGAAAATAATGGATTTGCAAATAAGTATTCTATTGATTTGTCTGGGCTTAAAATTCTAGATTTAACAGATAAAAGATATTCAATACTGAACTGGATTGCAATACTTTTAAAATTTAGAACTTTTGATTTGAGTAATGATATATCTATTCAAGCGAAAGAGTATTTGCTCAAAAACTTTTACATTGATGTAAATAATTACGATATAGTTATAGGTTATAGAGCAGACGACTCATATTTTAGTTTTGCAAGAGATTTTGTAAACAACACAATTCCAGTTAGAAAATTAAGTCAAGCTATGGAATTAGGTCAACTTGGAAAGCAAGTTGTAATAGTTAGCGAACTTGCATTTAGTAAACTTCATTTTGAAGGTTTTGAAACTGCAGACAGATTGGAATACTTTACAAAAAGAAAAGCGAGAGATGAAAAGGCACGAGAAGATTATTTGAAAGGCACTAGAAAATCTGCGACACTAACCAATGATATATTTGTAGTGGATATTATGAGAAAGGGGTTAAAAGATGGCGATTCAATCATATAACAATTTATATTTACCAAATTTATCCGAAAATTTGGGTGTAATGTTTGAGCATGCTGTAGATATTGGAATAAATCCTACAATTTTTTGGAATACATTTGTCAATTCCAATGTTGCAAAACAAATTGAAAAAGGAAATCCAAAATATCTGACCTGCTCTGCATTAGATTATTTGAATGAGATTTATAATGGCAAAAAATCCATTCCAAACAAAGAAGATATAAACAAAGATAAATACTATTGGGCTGGCTGGGTTTTGGCTCAATTTCAACATAAAAAAGGATATTCTTTCTATAAGATAAATAATTCATTGCCTATTGAAGAAGTTTTAAGACTATATCCAACCTTGCACGAAGCAGATGTAACAAAGTTTTTTGATGTGGCAAACACATATTTCAAAAAGTCTGAAATCACCAACCTAAAAAAAATAAGACAAGCACGAGGCTTATCTCAAAGCAAACTTGCAAGCCTTGCAGAAGTTGAACTTCGCTCTATTCAAATGTATGAACAACGAAGAAACGATATAAACAAAGCACAAGTTGAAACCCTTTACAAACTAGCAAGAGTTTTGGGTTGTAATATCGAAGATTTGCTGGAAAATTAAAGAATAAAACAAAAATAGCACTAGGAACTAAGTCTAATGCTATTTTTTTGTGGTTAATCATCTAAATTTTCAAATAATGGACTATCAAAGAAGTCTTTTAAAGTTATGCCTAACCCATCACATAAATATTGGATTGTTGCGAGTTTTGGATTTTGACTTCTTCCAGAAAATATACTATTTACTGTCGATTGAATAATGCCTGACATTGTGCAAAGTTTGTTTGGTGTTATATCTCTTTCATTGCAATATTCTAAAATTCTTTTACCAACTGCTTCGTGTAATTTCATAACTTAATTTTCTCCTAAATCTTGTTAATGTATTCACGATAATTTTAGCAATTAGTCAAAAATAATGTTGTGAATGTATACACAAGTTGTGAATGTGTTGACAATTATTAAAATTCTATCTATAATTAGAGTTGTGAATACATCGTCAATTTATGAAAAATCATGTTCTGTTTTTGGACATAGCAAAATTAAAATTACAAAAGAACTTGAAAACTATTTAAAATCTACTTTTGAAATGCTTATAACACAAGAAAATGTTAAGTATTTTTATTTTGGTGGATTTGGCGAATTTGATGATTTATGCCACTCAATAATAACTGAGTTAAAAACCAAACACCTTGAAATTTATAGGATATTTTGTTTGTCAGACCCACGACATCAAAGATTATCTAAAAGACCAAAATGGTTAAAAGATGAAGATTATGAAGAAATTACATATTTAGACTTAAATTTTGACTATTGGTATTCAAGAATTTATTACCGAAATTGTGAAATTATTGACCATAGTGATTATTGTGTTTTTTGTGTTGACGAAACTGTCGAATATTCCGGTGCAAAAAAAGCACTTGAATATGCAAAAAGGAAAAAGAAAGAAATAATAAATGTTTTACAAACAGTATGAGATATTTGATATTTATGCTATACTAAGAAATATATATAGTAAAATGAAACAAAATTTATAAGAATACAACAAACTGTTGAGCCGATTTTTGAAACAAACTGTTGATTTTGTGATAGAATTGAATTGTTGAAAGGAGGGGTAAAATGATATCTAAAAACATAAAAGCATTAAGAATGCAAAAAGGGCTAACACAAAAAGAACTTGCTGATTTGTTGCACGTAACATCTCAAGCAGTATCAAGATGGGAAAAAGGTGATGTTGAACCGTCAATTGATACAATAAGTGAAATGGCAAGTATATTTGAAGTGACAACCGATGAAATAATTTGTGGACCAGATAAAAAACCAAAGCCAGAAGTTATAACTGAAGTGCAAGAAAAAATTGTTGTTGAACAAGGCAAACCTGTTTTAACTATTTGTGAAAATTGTAAACGACCAATTTACGAAAGTGAAGAAATTGTCACACAAACACGACATCATGGAAGAAGTCCGTCAACAACGCATTATATTTGCACTGATTGTGACAAAAAGATTAAAGCAAAGCAAAAGAAAGATGCGATTGATTATGGTATATCTCAAAGAAAGAAATCTTACATATACTCTTCAATTATTGCGGCTATTATTTTGATATCCGGCATAATATATGCAGCCACACAAAAAGTTGATGGCGGAATGATAGCACTTGTTATAATTTTGCCAATACTTACATATACATTTGCTTCTTGTATGTTCTTAAAGAATAACTTTATCGGAGATACATTTATATCAATAGCTTCGTGGGGATTTGTAAAATTTCCGGGACTTATATTCTCATTTGACTTAGGTGGTTTTGCTTGGCTTATTGGAATGAAAATCTTGTTTTGGATTCTTGGTTTCGCATTAGGACTTGCAGCTGTCTTGCTTGCATTAGTGATTTGTATGCCATTAAGTGCAATTGCATATCCTTTTGCTTTAATGAAAAGTTATAGCAATCCAGAACTAACAGAAGATATTTAATAATTAGGAGATTTATATGAAAAGAATGAAAATATTAAAAGTTTTAGCATTGATTGTATTTGTTTTGCCATTTGCTTTTATATTATCGGCCTGTGGTGACAATGATAACCTAAAAACATTTGAGAACATAACTTTTGCAAATCAAACAATTGATTATGATGGACAGGAACACGAAATTGTTTTGGATGGCGAATTGCCACAAGGTGTAAATGTTGTTTATGAAAACAATAAAGGAACAAATGCTGGAGTTTATAATGCAAAAGCAACTTTAACACTTGAAGGATATAAAACACTTGAATTAACTGCAAAACTAACTATCAATAAGTTAAACTATGATATGTCAACTGTTCATTGGAATTACGAAAGTGAGTTCGTTTATAATGGAAGTGAACAATCTGTTGAAGTTTTAGGACTTCCACAAGGTGTAACAGTAAAACAATATCAAAATAATGCAAAGACAAATGCAGGAAATTATACTGCCAGTGTTAAGTTTAATTATGATACGATAAATCACAACGAGCCAACTCTTGCAAATCTTAATTGGACAATTAACAAAGCAGATATGGCTGGAATAACTTTTGAAAGTAGAAATTATGAATATGATACTCAAAAACATTCATTAGAATGTGTAGGAAATATACCAGCAAATTCAACTGTTAAAGTTACATACAATGATGTTGAAGTTGATGGAGTATCAGAAGTTGGAACATATACTGTCAAGTTAGTTATTACAAATGCAAATTACAACACTTATGAAGATACAGCCACATTAAAAATAACTTCTACAGAAGAATTGTTATATTCTGTTGTGTTTAATAACAAACTATATTTCCAAAACAATTTGGACAATAACAAACTTTATGTTTATGATGGAACAAATGTCAAAAAAGTTAATAACGATAAAGCTGAATATTTTACTATAAATGGAAATCAAGTTTATTACTATAGTTCAAGTTTATTCTCAAAAGTTATCAAGAGTTTTAATGGAACTACAGCAAGTGTATTGTTAGATGTTAATGGTGAATACTTGGCTTGTGATGGAACATATCTTTACTATGCTATAAATAATTTAGTTTTAAATACAGACCAAAATGGTATTTATAAAATTAAACTTGATGGCAGTGAAGATGCAATTCGTTTAGTTCAAGATAAAGCTGAATATTTGACATATTACGATAACAATATTTATTATTCAAACGTTAGTGATGGCAGAAAACTTTACTCTATATCAGTAAACTCAAACAATCAAGAAACAGGCACTTTGTTATATGATGAAAAAGTAAGTGATATTTTAATTGATAACGGAATTATTTATTTTAACTCAACAAAAACTGAATTGGGATTACCTGTTGCAAGTGCAATTAGAAAATATGTTATTTCGAGTGGCGATTGCATAAAACTTACAACTGATAATGGAAAATATTTAACTAAAATTGGAAGTTATATTTACTATATCAACAAAGACAAAATAACAAGTGAATTATTTGGTGATGGAATATATAGAATTAGTGTATTAAGAGATAGTGATAACAGTTTGCCGGGATACAAAATTATTTCAGCAGAAGATAATGGTTTCTCATCATTGGCATCAAGTGGCAACTACTTATATTATTATAAGTTAAATGATAAACACATTTATTCTTATAACTTAAATACCAACACTGAAACTGATATTATGGCTAATTTTGAATTACCAGAAGAAACAATTACTCCAACAGGTTATGCAAAACTTGCTGAATATAATGGTGAAATTTACTATACAAATCCACTTGATAATGGATGTTTGTATAAATATAATTTGACAACAAAAGCAAGATATAAAGTTTTGGCTGATAGTGTATCAAATGTTTATTTTTATAATGGTTATATGTATTACAGCACATATATTTCAGTAAATTATGCTTTATGGAGAATGGACTTACAAACAAATGAAACAACAAAGATTTCAAAATCTCGTTGTGATAATTTGATATTTGATAATGATAAAATATATTACATTAAAGTTGGTTCAGCATATAACAATGATATTGTGAGAATGGATTTAGATGGCAGTAATGTTGAAACAATTTACAATGACAAAAACCTATGGGTAGCAAGCTTTGAAAAAGCTGATAATTTCCTATACTTTACTATAAATCCTTCATTGGGCAACAAATATGCTTATAGATATGATTTATCAACAAGTCAAGTTGAAAACTTAAATTTGAGAGCAAAAGTTATAACACAAAATAATAGTATTTTGTATTATGGAAATATTGATGATAACAAACTTTATGCTTATAATTTATCAACAAGCGATTCTCAAGTGCTTGCTCAAAATGTCGATATAAACAATATGGTTTACTGTAATGGCTATTTATATTATTCTTCAACAAAATCATCAACAAAAGGTTTTTATAAGTTAAACATATCAACAGGCACTTCAACAAAGTTAAGTGAAAACTGTGCAGATGGATTGATTGCAGTGAATAATAAAATATACTTTATTCAAACAGCAATTTCATATACAAATGATTATCCTAGCCAATCAAAAGGAAATGGAAAATTATATTGTTATGACGGCAATAATATTGTAGAGTTATAATCACAATATTTTATTAAAAGTAGTGCTAAACGCTAGCACTACTTTTATTTAGCTACAAAAACGAATTTTCTAATTTACAAGTGCAAAACGAACAGTTTTATGATATAATTTAATTATGAGTATATTAAAAACAAAATGTTTCTCTGGACTGGAATATATCAATCCAAAAGGTAAAGATAGAAAGATTAAAAAACTTGAAAGAACATACATCAAAGGCAAGCGTGGTGTTAAACTTTATTACGACTCTACTCACTATGACGAATATGAAATTGATGGTAAATATGATGGTGGATATGAAAAAGATGACGTTAGAAAAGTTTTCAGGAAATCAATTCGCCGAGAGAAATTGTGGAACTACTTTAAGTATTTGGAAGGTAAAAAAATTGCAGTAGAAAATCTTGCAATCAAGTTTGGAGTGACAGAACGAACAATACAAAATGATGTTAAGTTTTTGATTGATGGCGGATATGTTGAAAGGCAGACAAACAAAACAATAAAAGGAAAACAAACAAAAAATTCATACATAACAATCAAACAATATGAAAGCAATGTGCTTGTAAAGAATTCATATTTGCAAGTTATATATCTCGCACAAAAGAATAATGAATGGTATGTTATTGCAAGAACTGACTATGACGAAAGCAAAGTGAAATACAAAGTTAGAAATATCAAAGATTTTACTTTTACCCTACCACACAAAGAAGTGTATTCAAAAAACAACATTGAAGGGTTTTCAATAGAGATAACAGAAAAAGTGTTTTCAAAGAACTTGCAAGACAAATATCAAGGAATAATCTTTGAACACTCATCAAAACACAGATATTATAAAATTGATGACTACTTGCATACAAAACCAAAGTTTAAAAAAATCAAGTGCTACTTTGTGCTATACAAATTAGATGAATGTTTGCCTTGCAATAAGGGTTTTAGATGGATTAAACTATCCATTGCACCAAAGCGAATAAGGGACTTTAAGACAAATAAAGGTTTGCACCATGTGAGAAAGAATATTTTGGGGTGAAAACTACAACCTAGACAACTACTTTTTGACCATTTTTACAAAACTTTTTTTGTCGAAAATTGCGAATGCCTGTATTTACGGGCATTTTTTGATAAATTTTTTTGTTTTGTTGTGCTAACACTACTCAAAAACAAGCAAAAATGCAAAAAATCTGGTGCAAAAAGTGCAATAAATCGCTATATAGTGTAGGGAAAATACAATGTTTTGTTCTCGCATTGTATTTTTGTTTTTGTAGAAAGATAATAATTTCTAACAAAGAAAAATGATACCAACCTTGCATTCCTAACCAATAAACTTGAAAAACACTATTTTATATCTAACAAAGAAAAAATAAGCAAGTTCACCTATGCTCACTCTTGTATATATAATAATATAAAAATATATATTTTTCTTGTTTTGTTAGATAAAGAAAGAAAATTTGATAAAGAAAGAAATTCGATTGAGAAGTCGCAAGTTTGATTTGGTTTTTTCTTGTTAGAGTTTTAGTAGAAAGAGATAAAACGAAATATCGCCTATTGTTAGTTAGGTAGTTCTTCTCGTGCAAGCAAATTTAACAAAAAGGAGGATTTTTAGAATGTAAAAGCAAACAAAAAAATCATTGCCCCTTTAATTAGATATAGAAAGAGATGTAGAAAGACTAGAAAATAATTAGGAGGCTAAAATGGCTAGAATTAAAACAAAAGATTTGAAAACTCAATATATGATAAGAGTTTACAATCAAGATGAGCATGAGATTTTTAAGCGAGCACTTGAAAGGTTTAAGGACAAGTTTGATAGCCTAAACGATGCTATGAAATATTTTGCTTTGCTAGGTGCAGATAAAATGCTTGGAGATAACGCACTAAACCAAAGCATAAATTTCAGCGAGATTAGAAAAAGTTTGCAAGAAATAAACGACAAACTTACAACCATATCTGCAAATCAAAAAATGGACTTTGTGGACACTAATGCAAATGTGAGAGTAAATCAAGCACTGCTAAACCTAATCACTAAACTACTTAACAAACAAAGCCCAATAAACCTAAATGTTTACTCGCAAGGTTGGAAGTATGACCCACTAGATGAAAATGGCATTGAAGGCGAACGAGATAGAATTTTAAGGGAGCTCATAGATGTCAGATAAAGTTCCAAATGTGGTTTATAAGCAAGAGTTCTTTTTGCCGAACTACAAAGATAAAACCAATCAAGACAAGCGAAATTACTACTCATCTAACAAGTATGACGATTATCTAAAATATGTCGCCACAGGTATTAAAGATTTAGAAAAATTGGACTTTGTGGAGTATTCAAATAACAGCACAAAATCTAGTGGAATCTTTAACCAAAATGGACTTATGAACAAAGAACAAATTGCAGATTTTAGAAAGAATTTAAGAGAAACCAAATCTGTTATTTGGTCTGGCATTATTTCCTTTGAAGAGAACTTTGGTAAAAAATGGTGTGGCTGTTATGAGCAGGCATATTCCCTTGTAAAAAGCGAACTACCTAAATATTTTAAACGAGCTGGACTAAACCCCGACAACATTGAATGGTTTGCTGGACTGCACGAGAACACAGATAATAGGCATATTCATTTGTTGTTTTTTGAGAAAGAACCACAAAGAATGAAGAATAAAGAAAAACATTTTTCTCGTGGTTATATTTCAAATAATGCAATGGATTTTTTGAAAGCCAATATTGAACTCTCTGCAACCGGTTTTAAGGCTCGTGAGAAAGAAATAAGGTTAAGACTAACAAAGAGTGTTAAAGAGCGATTAAGCGATGTTTCTGGGCTTAAATTAAAGCAAATGCTACTAGACCTAGCAAACCAATTTCCAGAGCAAGGACACACATTTTACGACTGCGATAATATGCAAAAACTCAAACCAAATATTGATAACATTTCAAACTATATCATCTCCCACAATGTTGATATTAGCATTTACAAAAATGATTTTGATGACCTTGTTAGTGAAAAACAAAAACTTGTAGATAGTTATTGCAAGCGAAATGGTGCCCCAAAACCACAACAAAATTTGAGTGAAAAGTATACAAAAGATTTGTATCGCAGACTTGGAAATTTGGTGATTGAAAGTGCAAAAAGTTTGAAAGGTCAAGAGATTGAAAGATTAAAACTTAACGCAAAATATGTAGTCCAAAAACGAATGCAAAAAGACAAACTTTGGAAAGAACTTGAACATTGTATGTATCTAAATTCAAAGTGTGAATACGAAGCAATTAAGTGCTTTCAAGACTATATGAGAAAACTTGAAGAAATGCGAATTAAAACACTCATAGATGAAGGCTATTTATCTAGTGATTTTGAGATGTAGAATAGTGTTTTTGGTAGATATTTAGTATAGAGCATAAGGTAGAAACAATAAAAGATTTATGTGTGTAAAAGCCCTATAAAATAGGACTTTTTAGAGACTCGCTTAAATTTTAGTGATTTCTACTCATTCTTTCGGCTGTCGGGATACCCGAACACCGATTATTTCTGCGAAAAGCAAGAAGATTTACAAAAGAGATTTATTGAAAAGCAGAAAGAAGTTAGGACTTATTAGTCGTTCTTTCTCAAAAATTTAGATATAGAAAATACCTTTATAGAACTGAACAAAAAATATTTAATTTTACGAGGAGAACTAAATGAATTTTAATAACAACCAACAACTAAATATTAACAACTTAATACAGTCGGAAGTTGACCGCTTAACAACTAAATACAATAAAGATTTTCTTGATTGTGAAGACCTTATTAAAATCACAGGTCTTGGAAGAGATAACGTTAGAAATTTGATGAGAAGTAAAAATTTCCCTACAACGAAAGTTGGCAAAAGACAAGTTGTGAGTGTGCTAAATTTTGTTACATGGCTCACTCTAAACAACAATACAAGCGAGGTGCAAAATGGCTAAAAAGAAAGCAGTAAGTAAAACTCGCAGAGCAAATAATGAAGGCAGTATTTTTCAAAGAAGTGATGGTCGTTGGGGCGGAGCTTTAACACTTGGCTATGATGAAAATGGAAAGATAATTCGCAAAACAATATATGGAAAAACACAAGCAGAAGTTGTTAAAAAGTTATCTGAAATTAGTGGCAGATTAAAAAGCAATTCTTATGAATTAGTTGAAAATAATAACTTGGAAACTTTGATGTTTGAATATCTTATGACCTTTAAAAAGAGTTCTGTAAGTCCACGAACTTTTGAAGGTAATATTAGAAACTTTAAACTGCATATTGCCCCACTAATCGGCAAAATGAAAGTTTATGAGATAGATAACTATGCTATACAAAAATTAGTTAATACTTTACTTGACCAAGGCTATAGCACAGATACTATTAAGAAATGCAAACACCTATTAAATCAATTTTTTGAGTATGCAATAGACAATAAATGGATTGTCGTTAATCCAACTCTTAAAGTAAAAGTTAAAGGCAAAAGAAATATATACGAAGAAGATAACGATGAGAAATACAAAGCTTTGCCACCAGAGATTAGAGATAAGTTTTTAGAAGCATTAAATAAAGATGAAGCCAACTTTATAAAACCACTTTGTATTACTCTTATGTTTGCAGGACTTCGCATTGGCGAAGCTCTTGCATTAAAGTGGAAAAACATAGATTTTAACAACAAAACAATAAGGGTTGAACGAGCAATAACCCAAGTTCCAAAGTTTGACGAACAAGGTAATATTAAAGACCGAGTAACAGTTATTGGTGACACGAAAACAACTTGTAGTGTTAGAGAGATACCTGTAACGGATATAGTTATAGAAACCCTAAAACAATGGAAAGACAAACAAAATGAAAGACAGCAAACCAATGCCGATGTAACAGCTATATTAACATCTCCAACATCTTTTGTATTTGCCAACGATGATGGTAGTTATAGGACTTATTCAGGAACTCGTAAAATCTTTGATAGATTTAAACGAAGAAATAATCTTAATAAATTCAATATTCACTTTCACGGACTACGACATACATTTTCAAATATGCTATTTGAATTAAACGAAAATCCCAAGGTTATTCAACAATTATTGGGACACCGAGATGTTAAAACAACAATCACGGTCTACAACTCTGTTAATAATGATTATGTAAGAGAAGCAACCGACCGACTAAACACTAGAATTCAAGAACAACAAAAAGAGAAAGAAATTGAAAATCCAGAAGAACCTGAACTAACTGACGAAGAAATAGACAGAATGATTAGAGAACTTGAACGAAAGAAAAAGAGAAAAGAAAAAGATTTTGAGATGTAGATATATACTATTGACATATTTTGTGTTATAATATTTATATGGATTTAGAAGTAAGAAAATACAAGAATAAAGATGAAATTATTATTAATTGTTTTGATACGTGGACAAATTCTTTAAAAAAGCTGATAAAAGATAATTATGAGATTATTGAAGAATATAGAAAAAAAGAGAAAGAGATTTATGAATTAAAAGAGCAATATAAACGAGAAAATAGAATTTATGAGATCTTTGATTTAAAAAATGAATATTATGATGCTTTCTGTGATTTAAAAAAGAAATTTCATAATATTTTATTAAAAGAAAACAAACCACTTATTTGTTTTCACGCATCAAGATATACCGATAAAGAAAAGGATAGAATTTGTAAATACGGATTAAAAACATCTTCGAAATATAATCTTCTTGATAGAATACAAAATTTGTTAAACGATGGTTATATTGATGAAAAGGAATCTGAATTCTTAAAAGAACATCACCTGCTATTAAAACAAGACAATATGCGAGAAAATCAATTATGGGTAACCCTAGGAAATGTAAATATTTCTTATAGTATTGATAGTGGTTTATTTAATTTTTATGACAACTATGGTGGCGAAATACAGTATTTTTGTATTGAAAACTCACCATTAGGAGATAAACTTAATAATTTAAGCAAACCATATTTAATCGTTTTAAAACTATATCCGACACAAATTGTAGAATATGGATTAAGCATATTAATAGACAATATATTTAACAGGATAGACTTTGAAAATAGTGAACAAGTAGAATACGAATTTTATACCGAAGAGAAAAATGTTTTAATTGAAGATGTGATTGAAATTGATATAAATTCAAAAATTATAGTTTGACAGCAATTGACAGCAAATATATCAGTTTAGTATAGTATTAGAACAATTTAGACCGATAGTTCAAATTCTGACTATCGGTCTATTTTTTTGTCTCTTTTTTGACAGCAATTGCTCCAAAAATTGACAGCAAATATTTTTTGAGCAAAAATTTACTCAAAATTTTGAAAAATAAAAAACCTTTGAATTGCCCTAAATATAAAGGTTTTTCAAAGGTTAATGATTGGAGCTGATGACGGGACTTGAACCCGTGACCTCTGCCTTACCAAGGCAGTGCTCTACCTGCTGAGCTACATCAGCATAGCTCCAAAATGGAGTAAATATTAAGTTGTAAAATTGTTCAAAAATGCTATTTCCTTGTCTTACCAAGGTGGTGCTCTACCTACTGAGCCATAACAGCATGTGCTATATTTTTAGTTGTTTTTGTGACTTTTTGAGAGTGCCAACTAAGCCTTACCAAGGCAGTGCTCTACCTGCTGAGCTACATCAGCATAGCTCCAAAAATGGAGAAATATTAAGTTTTAAAAGTGGTCAAAGTAGTGCTTTCCTTGTCTTACCAAGAACGAGCCCTGGATATCAAGAGTGTGAGCTCTAAATTTTAAAGCCATAGATAAATAAAAGCATTTTAAGAGATAAAAAATATTTTCTGTCTTTTGCCTTTTGAATTTGACAGCACTTGATAGCAAATGTAGTATTTTGAGTAGTTTGATTGGTTTTAAAATATCTAAATAATTTAATACTTTAATCGTCTATTTAGTAAAATTTGTATTACTTCAAAATATTTTAAAATATATAAACAAATATAGAAAATTTATGTTATAATATTTGCGAGAGAAATTTATATGAGTAAAACTATTGAAATGTTAAAAAATATGTTTCATACAATGAACAAGAAAAGGAAGATATTGCTTTGATTGTAAAAGCAGAAGAAATTTTTGAAGATATTCTTACAAAAGGAAACCAATTTTGCCACTTGACATCTTCTGCATTTGTAATAAACAAAGAGCACACAAAAGTTCTTTGTATTTATCATAATATCTATAAATTTTGAAGTTTGGTTGGCGGACATGCTTATGGCGATGACGATATGCTTTATGTCCCACAAAAAGAAACGAAAGAAGGAACTTCACTAGAAAGATTTAAAGTTGTGAGTGAAATGCCAATATCTGTTGAGATATTGCCTGTTAAAAGCCACGTGAGAAAAGGTAAATATGTGTCAGCACATCAACATCTTAATATTACATATCTACTTGAAGCCGATGAAACAATGCTATACATATTATAGAAGATGAAAATAGCAATATTGGTTGGCTAATATTTGATGAACTTATAGCCAAATCTGATGAAACTTACATGATACCCTTCTATGAAAAGATAGTAGAAAAAATAAAACAATTATAAAATGGAAACTTATTCTTGCAATACAAAGATTTGCTAAAATAAAAATTGAAATTTGTTAATTCAAAAAGATATTTTCTTTTGGGAACAAGTATCTTCAATAATGTTAGACCAGCCCATTACAGTATCAACAACAAGACAAAAGAGGTTCGTATTAAAAAT
This sequence comes from Christensenellales bacterium, assembly GCA_051889995.1. Classification (GTDB taxonomy): domain Bacteria; phylum Bacillota; class Clostridia; order Christensenellales; family UBA1242; genus UBA7868. The sequence goes on along the minus strand of JBJFDL010000002.1, from coordinate 284,219 downwards.
AAATAGTAAAGAGTTTGAAAGCATTGATGTTTTGGTTAAATACATAAAAAAATATGGCCCAAATATGATAACACTTGCTCCAGACCTAATTTTTAAAGCAAGTGAAAACTATCCTAAAATCGTAAATTCAGTTTGTGAATATGTTGATAGTTTATATGAAAATATAAAATGTGAAAACTTTTTAAACTATGCATTAAAAGTAATTACTGAATATGCAACAAAGTTTAAGCCAAAAGCACAGAGTGTCTCACGATCGGAATTGTATCCAAATAAAATTTTTGCAAAAAATATTATTGAGGCAAATAGTTTAAGAAAACAAATTTACAATTTATATGCTATAATAGGATTAGTCTAGGAGGAATTTATGGAAAAATTAATAAAAAAACTAAAAGCAAACGATTATAGAGTTTTCAAAATAATAGAAAGAGAACAAATTGAAATTGTTGACGCTGATGATTTCAATCAGGCTCAAGAAGGATATAGATTTAATCCGCTTAAAAATGAGCCAATTGACGATTGGAATACTTTAGTGGGCGAAAATTTCTATGTAATAGGATTTGACGAAGATCTTGGAGATCCTATTATTGCTGATGCTGGCACGGAGGGCTTTCCTATTTATTCTATGATGCATGACGATTGGGAAAGTTTAGAGAAAGTTGCAAATTCTTTTGATGAGTTTATAAATAATTTGAAATCTATCGAAAATGTTATAAATACTCCAAATCAAGATAGATCAACTATAAGAAAATTTGTTAGGAAATTAGACAAAGAAAATAATACAAATGATTTTTACCAATTAATTTGTAGTGCAATTTTAGAAAAATGGGGTTTTTACTATCAAAATTTTAAAGCCTATAAAACGCAAAGCAAATAAGGAGTATACTATGGAATCAAATATAGTTAAAGTTAAAAAAGAAGAATTGAAAGGCTTAGACCTTAGAGGCAATTTTTTGTAGAAGAAAATGGAGAACTTTATTTTACAAATAAATTAAATCATACTATTTTTGAACTTGATAAGGACTTCAAAAATTATGATGAAACCTTGAACCATTCAATGAATTTTGAAGATTACATACAAAAATTTATGGAAATTTGTTCCGAAGTAAAAAATAAGCCATCGTTACTATTTTTAAATTGTGTGCCAAAAAATTTAATAAAAATTTTAAACGGAACAGAGGATAATTATAAGCACAATTATCACTTTTTGACTGAGTTAAATCAAGATGAAGATTTTAAAAACTTCAACGAAAAGCCATGTGTTACTTGTGTGCAAGAAGGCTTTGCCTATGTTTTGAAAAAACTTGTTGAAACAAGAAGCGATGGTATCCCACAAAATGATGTTTTTGTGTTCTTCAACGAGCCAGAATACTCACACAATTTAAGGTTACCTAGTTTGGACACTGTTATTACTATTAGCAGAAGCAGAAGAATATATTTTGTGTTAAACTTTATCAATAAATCAAAATATATAGAGAAGTGTGGGCCAGAGTCATATCAAGTTATTGAAGATAACTGCAAAACGAAATTTATTTGTAATTACAATGGCGTTGTAGACATTCAGCCTTAAAAAAGAAAGGAAAAACTATGGATTTAATTCAAGAATTAGAAAATCAATTTAAAACAAAATGCAAAAAAGGGACAATACAAGAAAAGGAAAAAATTGCTGGCAATCTTGCGATAGACAATGGATGGTGTGTTTTACAATGCCTTTATGATACGAATGTAAACAATGTTTCTAAAGAGACATTTGATTTGATAGAAAAAGAGCACTTAAAAAGGATAGACCTATCAGACGCAATTTATGTTGTAAATATTGGTGGATACATTGGAAACTCTACAAGAAATGAAATAAATTATGCCTTGTCAAAAGGCAAAGAAGTAATTTATCACGAATTTAATTTATTAACAGAACTTAAAAATTATAAACCATTTGACGAAACCGAAGAAGAAAATGTGAAGCGAGTAATTAATTTTTTGAGTAATAATTCAAATTGTTATGATAGGTCGAATAAAGAAGGTCACATTACTGCTGGAGGACTTGTGGTAGACGGCAAAGGAAGTGTATTGCTTAATCACCATAAAAAAACAGGCTGGTGGTTTCAATTCGGTGGACACAGTGATGGCGAAAGTAATTGCATTAATGTTGCTCGTAGAGAAATTGGTGAAGAAGCAGGTATTTTAGATTGTTTATTAATCTCAAATAGAATTTTTGATATAGATGTACAAAGAATTAGTTATAGTGCAAAAAAGAATGAACCCGAACATTTACATTTTGATATCAATTTTTTGTTTTATGTAAAAGATAAAAAATTTGAAATGTCAAACGAGTCTACGGAAATAAAATGGGTTTCAATAAAAGAGGCAAAAAATTTAATAAATAAAGAAGATAAAGCTATGACAAGAATGTTGAAAAAATATGAAAATTATCTAAAAAGTAATAGTTAAACATAATTTACCACTAAAATTATGGTTTAAAGAAGAACGTATGTTTAATTTCCAAACGATGGACACATAAGAATACCGGCTTTAGAAAAAATATTAAAAAGAGTAAAAAGTTAAAAACAAATTAGGATAAATAAAAATAAGGAAAACTTAAACAGAAGGTAAACAATGGATAAAAAAATACTATTAGATACCAATATAATATATTTACTTTCAGGCATAGAGAAAAATAAATACGATTTAAACAAAATTAAAGAATTGTGTAACAATAGCGAATGTTTAGTAAATTTATATTCTATTTTTGAGATATATAATAATACACATATCACATTAGACCAACTTGGTAACATTTTAAATATGCTACAAAAAAAGAATATTAAGATTTGTTGCAATGACACAATGAGATCAACTTTTGAAGATAGTTTGAATTTATCTCACAACACCCAAGCAAACAGAGTTATTGTAAGGAATAAACTATCAAAGGCAATAATCCCTGTTTATTCTAGATTGTTTAGTTTTTTGTCCACTATCAACTATTTTATTGCCTTTTTATTTAAAGAAAACCCAGAAGAAGGATACTATCAAAAATTAAGTGCATTTATTGGTAAGTTACTACCAATAATTGATAACCATGTTAGATTAGTTATGGAGAAGAATCTTTCTAGTAACTTATTTTTTGAAAAAAATCTAAAAAATTTATATGCTTGCTTATTAAGTTCTTTTCAGTTTACAATTTTGAACTTCGAAGAACGACGTAAAAAATCAAATAAAGATTTTATGGAAACTGAAGTATATTTTGAATTACTTTTAAAAGAATTTAAAAAAGAAGATTTTATGAATTGTTGTATGCGTTTTGTGATGGAAGGATCGCATAATCAAAAAGAACCCATATTACCAAACATGTATAAACTTATTTTTAAACCAAGATTTCCCACAAAAGAAGATGCTGAATGTTTTTTTAATGATATTGTGTGTGCAATATTTGTTCAATCTGACAGTATAGAAAAAGAATGGTTTAAATATATGTTAAAAAATTTATTGTATGATGAAGCAAATTTAAAAACAAATAATTTTATGGATTATTTAATAATAAGAGATTTTACTTTGGCAAAAGACATAGATTACCTTATCACATGTGATGGACAAATGCAAAAGATAATGGAACTATTAAGTTTTAACACAAAAATTGAAGAGAGTATAAATATTTCAAAAAGTTTAATGTAAAATAAAAATTAAAACTATCAAAAATGCTATTAACGACAAATTAAAATCATATACAAGTTTAAAAATTATGACATAATTTTCAAAATGAGACGAAAATAATGAAACATATCGGTACTTTGTTAATTAAAACTGAAAGACTTATACTTAGACATCTTACTGAACAAGATTCTGAAGAAATATATGATGGATTTAGAAACCAAAAGGAGTTTTTGTATTATACAAATAAAAAGGCTATTTCTTTGCAGGAGCAGAAAGAGTCATTAGTAGGGATAGAAGAAAAGTATAAAAATAAAGATTATTATAACTGGTTGATAATCTTAAAAGATACAAATCAAATGATTGGTGCGATTAATCTAAATGTTAATTTATAAAATGATAGTGTGATGTTTAATTATGCTATAGATAATAAATAGGTTTACTAATAGAGGGTATATGACTGAAGCTCTTAATGGTGTTAAAGAATTTGCATTTAATAAAATGAAAATTAATCGCTTTGAAGGGGCTGTGCTAGAGCAAATATTGCTTCAAAAAGGGTTATGGAAAAGTGTGGATTAAATCAAGAAGGTGTTTTGAAAGAATATATAAAGCTCTCAGATGGTTACCACGATATGTATATGTATGCACTAACAAGAAAAGATTTTAAGATGTAAATTGTGTATAAAGTGTCATATAAGTATTGAGTTAAAAAACCACAAATTTATAAATTTTATGTTATACTTTGAAGTGAAATGATAAGTATAGGAATTAAAGAAAAAACTTATTAGAAAATAAATATGGAAAAAAATAGCATTAAAGAATTTTAATTGAATCTACTAAAAAATGTATAATTTTTTTGAGAGCCTCAAAATTATTTAATTTTATTTATTTTTTAATCTTTTCTTTTTTATAGACCTAATCAATTCAATAATCAAATTAAAAACGACAACCAATATTGTGCCGATAGCCAGAATAAACCAGCAGTTTAAACATGTTCCACTTAGCAAAGGAAAATTTATAGACATTGAGTCATGTACTTTTAAAATTTTAATATCAAACAATCCCCAAACTATATACAAGCAAAATACCATCGGGAAATAATAACTTTTTTTAATTTCAGGTTTGAACCAATTAAAATAGAGCATTACTACGCATAAAAGTATGCAAAATGAATGATGCAAGAAAGACGTGAAAGTATCTAAATAAAAGAAAGATTCATTTTGACCAATAAAGTCAGGATAAATTAATGTAATGATGCCACCCACGAGTGCCATATACCATAAACAGTGATAAATTTTCATGTTGGGTTTTCCAAAAATTACAATAATTGAGAAAAGCAAACTAGTAAGACTGCAAAGTGTGTTAGGTAAAAAATATTTCCAGCCATTATGAATCGAAATTCCAATTCTGCACGCAATCACACTCATAAACAACATAACAGCAATGACTTTAATAAGGATAGTCTGCTGTTTTTCAGTCTTTAAGTATTTTTTTGCTAATATTATTGTAAGAATTGCAACTAAAACAAAGATAATTAAATAAGTTATATGTTGCCATCCAAAAATCTTAGGCATACTTGCCTCCTTTTTATAGATACATATATTAACTACATATATTAACATATTTTATAAAATATTGCAACTTTTTTGTGTTTAATCAATAAATGTTATTTTTTACTAATAACTGAAAAAACTCTAGAAGAACTAGAGATGGAGTAATTGGAAGAAATGATACATCAAAGAGTAGAACGATTAAAGGAAAAGAAACAAAAAAATTGAAATAAAACAAGCACCCAGAATTTTAAAAATATTAAAGATGAAAAAGACAATATCTAATTTGCATAGAAAATATAACTTGAAAATTATACAATAAATCCGTTTTGCATAAGCCAAATTGCGAATTTAGACATTGAAGCAAAGCCTGTTTTTTCTAAAATTAGTGTGATTATGTTTTTTATTGTGGATTCAGAAAAAGATAATTTTTGTGCAATCTCTTTTCTGTTATTGCCTTGGCAATATAACCTTATAATGTTGAGTTCTTTGTCTGTTAAATCTTTCAAAAAAGATATTTCTTCTTTTTTGCTTATAGGAAAAGTTCCATATCCATTCATTACATTGTGAATAATAGTTACCAGTTCTTTTGTTGGAATTGTTTTATAAACAAAACTATCAGCACTGGCATTTTTAGCCCTATCGATAAAGCTCATTTCCATAACCGATGTCATCATAACAATTTTGATGCTAGGATTATCTTCTTTTATTTCCTTAACAAAATCTATACTATTGTGATTATTAGCACAGCAAACATCGGTGAGAATTACATCAATATTATTTCTATTTTCAAATGTAAAATAATCGGCAATGTCTTTAAACTTTCCCACAATCTCAATTTCACCACTCGCTTCCAGTGACAATGACATTCCGTCTAAAAGCAAATCTTGGTCTTCAACAAGCAAAACTCTAATTTTATCCATTTTCGCTCCAAATTATTTTTTTATATTATATCATAAAATTTACATTATATCATAGGACTTTTGTCCTTTTTTTAATACAAAAGTTTGGACTTAAGTCCCCAACAATTTTGCAAACTATATGTTATAATAATCATGTAAAAAAAAGGAGAATAAAAAATGACAACGAAAAAATCTTTATTAACATTAGTTTTGGCAGTATGTTTAGTTGTCCCAGCAATGTTTATGCTTTCGGCTTGTGGACATAAACACACAGCAATAACAGAATGGTCAAATGATGCAACATATCACTGGCACGTTTGTGAAAATTCAAAATGTAAAGAAATACTTGATAAAGCAGAGCACAGTTGGGGTGATGGTGTTGTTACAAAAGAGGCGACATTTCTAGAAGATGGTGAAAAAACCTACACCTGCTCCGTTTGCAAAAAAACAAGAACGGAATCCTTCTCAATGGAGTATATCGACGTAAACTACACGGAATCGGATGCCGAAGAGCAGACGAAAGTCAGATTTACCGTGACCGAGGCGGGTGCCTATTACTTCCGCTATGAAGTGAAGAATTGTGGTTTCGCAAACGGCTACTACTGGATAAATATGAATAAAGTCGGTGGCGGTTTGCAACAAACAGATACAACCCATGCACAAGCCAAGATTTATGATGCAAACAAACAACTTATTAAAACTGGTATGTACACTCGTGCAGCTGGTCAATTTGGGGCGGTGGAAACCTCGAGCGACACTCCAGAAATCGTCAGAAAATTGTTAGAAAATGGTGTCAAATATCTTGAAATGCCTTTTGTTACTCCAGGAGAATATGAGATGATAGTTACACACTATCCCTCAAACTCATACCAAACTCTTGAATATAGTGAAGGAACTTTCTCAAAAACAAATGTAGCATTATGGAACGACGCATATAACTATTTCAAACTTACTCTGACGGATGAAATGCTGGAGGGAGGTTACTATGGTACAGATTTGCAACTTGGTGCATCTCCCGCAACCGGTCTGACCTGGCAATTCCTTGATGCAAACGGCAACCCTGTTGAAAAACAAGAAGGTGACAGCGACACCTATTACAGCGCACCTGCAGCAGGAACATATTATATCGTCATCTATACCGCAACAAAACAAACGGGTGTGACGGTAAGCGCAAGCCTTGTCTAATAGAATGAAACGATTTGAAAATAGACTTGATAAAAATGACAAAATGTAAAGTATACGCAAACGCTGTTTTCGACGTTTGCGTATATTACTTTTCAAGGCAAAAGAAATGTAAATAAGTTCGCAAAGGGCGAGTGTAACAAAAAACATCTTTATGAGGTGAAAAATGAATACAAAATCAAGGAATAACATAATCGGTTGCTTGCTTCTGTTTGTCTGTATGCTTTTCGGCATTGCAACTATGGTGGCGATAAAGTCGACCGCATTAGTTGTTTATGCGGATTCGTCAAGTCCGTATCTGCAAGTCACGTGCGGTTCGATTGACAAATCCGGCACGGGTTGGACGTGGGAGACCGACGCGAGTTATAACGGCACGCTCACGCTCAACGGTTATGACGGTGAAGAAATCTCAATCGGAGGAGTCAACAACGGCAATGTGGATATAGTGCTTGTCGGCGACAACAAAATCACCGTCACTGCGCCATACGGAAGCAAGGCATTCAGCACATACAACGTTTCCACGCTGACGTTCAAGGGTAGCGGTTCGCTCACCATAGACTATCAAGCTACCGCAACAAGCCAAGTGTATATGCGCGGTATTTACATGGACGGTGAAAGCGGTTTGAAAAACAACGGCAATTTGGTGTTTGACGAGAGTTGCACGGTAACCGTTAAAGTTTACGGCGAAGTGGCTGATAAAAATGGTTCGGTTGATGCAATTTACATGAATACGGACGCCACCAGTTCGGGCAACGTGACCGTAAACGAGAATGCAACATTGAATATCGACTTAAAATGCGACAAAGATTATCAGACCTACGGTATTTTTGCCAAAGGCAACGTCGCTTTCAATAGCACGGTTGATATCAAGATGGAGTATACGGGGTCGGGTTCTACTTACGATACTTGGAGAGACGTGAACGTATCTTCAGCAACATATAGCGGTTGCTTGATAGGAACGAATGCAAACATAACTTCCGTATGTCCCGGAAGAAACGGCTCGACGCTTACCGCATTTTCCCTTGTGGCAAATGACAACGCAAAGATAGAAAAGTGGACTAAAGTCTTGTCGGACGAACAGTATTTTGAAAACGACGACTGTATTGTCCATGTTTGGGATAAGTGCACCAATGGCGTAAGTTTCAAAAACTATTCTTACGCAAAGCTCGCAACGCCTTTGACCTTTGAAGACAAGGCGGAGTTCGATGTTGCAGATTCTGTTTACGGCGGTGACGTTGCCCTTTCTTCTATCGCATTTTCGGCAAGTGGTGGTAGCGGAGAATACACCTTCTCTATCGCAAGTGCGGCAGACGGGAATACAAGCGGCGTCGGTATTATTACGACCGAAACCGACAAGAATAAAATATATGTCACTCCAAACAACAGAGGCGTAAGCGAAGCCACGGAAATCACTGTAAAAGTGACAGATAAAGGCGGATATTCAAAGACTATCACCGTAAATATCGGCGCGGTTGCCACACCTACTTACAGTGCAACCGTAGATAACATGGATTTTGGCACGGTGAGAGTGGGATATTCTTCTGTTACGCAAGTTCCAATCCGCGTTGCCAATACGGGTACGGGGAAAATCAACTGCAACCTTAATTCCATTACTCTCGAAGGTGAAAACGCAAGTTCTTTCACGTTAGGTTTTTATTCTAACCCCGGTTCCATCGTAGCGGGCGCTGAAAATACTTCGAGTTGGAGCGTAAAACCCAACAGTGGTTTGTCTGTGGGCATTTACACTGCCACGATAAAGTTCACTGGCACAGCGGAATACACTCAGTTCGGAACAACAGATGTTGTTGCATCCGCTATCGTCAAGTTTGTTGTTACAGAGCATGACTTTGACACTTCCACATGGGAATACGACACGACAAAACACTGGAATCCTTGTAAAGATACGGGATGTGCAGTTCATGGAAACGAAGCTTCGCACGATACCAATGGAGAGTTGAAGAATGCAGCTGAAGCCACGTTTGATACGGATGGATACACTGGCGACAAATACTGCTCGGTGTGTGGTGCTAAATCGGAAGACGGCACGGTTATTCCAGCAGGCAAATACATAAGAGTAAGTCAAGCAACAATGGAGCCAGCAGCAATCACTGATCAGTTGACAGCAAACGATCTTGTCTTTACATCGCTTGATACGTCAAAATACACGGTTGCGCTATGGCGCGTGTTTGATTTAACAAACGAGGCTTTGAACACCGACGGCGGACAATATCCAAAAGATAGTAAGTTTGTCGCAGAACACGAGTATGCGATTGAAATCGAGTTTACAGCTGTTGGTTCTTACGTTTACCATGAAATGGATGACAAGTATTGGTCCACGTTTACACTCAACGGAAATGCAACCGGATTGTCGGCGGCAGTTACTGTCGGTGGAGCAAGACAGCGTAGAGTAACGTTTACAGCGGCAGATACAACAATCCCAGTAACAGTTACCGATGTGCAGATTTTGTTTTCCGAAGTCAATGTGCAAAGAGGCGAAAATTATTCGCTTACAGCAACTGTGAGTGGTACAGGTGCGTTTGACAACACGGTTACTTGGAGCGTGGAAGGCGGCTTAGCAGGCACTAGCATTTCAAGCGATGGTGTGCTAACCATTGCAACAAACGAGAGTGCGTCCACAATCACCATAAAGGCAATATCTAAACAAGACAACACAAAATACGTAACTAAAACTGTTACTATTATATCGCTTATAATTGTCAGTCAAAAGGGAATGGTAACGCAATACAAGGTTATTGCGGGAGAAACAATAAATTTAACGGCAGAAACGGCAGAAAGTGGTTACCATTTCAAAGAATGGTCGGTATCGGGCGCAGGAACGTTTGTGGATAAAACTGCTAAACAAACTGAATTTACCGTGCCTTGCGAAAATGTAACAATTACATCAGTTTACGAATTCCATACAACCAGCAGTGTGGAATGGTTGACCGATTCGACAAAGCATTATCACATTTGTTCTTGTGGCGAGAAAGTGGACGTCGCACCTCACACATCTGACCGTGAGGAGGCAACAGAAACCGAAGCTGTCAAATGCACGATATGCGGATATGTCATCACTCCTGCGCTAGGTCATATCACCCATACAGCTGGGGAAGAATGGCTTTCGGATGAAGAGAATCATTGGCATAAGTGTTCAGGTTGTAGCGAAAAACTAAATGTTGCTACACACACTTTCGGAGAATGGTCGGTTACCATTCAACCTCAAGTGGGAGTTGCAGGCGAAAAAGAGCGCGAATGCTCTGTTTGCAGATATAAAGAAATCGCGCCAGTTGATGCTCTTGTAGAGCAGATTACTATAACGGTAGTTGGCGGAAATATAAACGGCGAAGCAAGTGTAACGATTGACAGAAACGGCATTGTTACAGTTGTTGCGGACGAAGCTTCCACAGGAAAAACGTTCAAGGGTTGGAGCCTTGACGGCGGACAGACTATTGTAAGCGAAGATGAAACATATTCGTTTAGTGCAACAGAAAACGTTATACTCACCGCAGTTTATGATGTTATTGAGCAATCAGAAAAAACAGAACTTTCAGGCGGTGCGATTGCGTGCATTGTTGTTGGCTCCGTTGCACTTGTTGGGCTTGGTGGCTTTGCAATATTCTGGTTTGTAATAAAGAAAAAGAAGGTTGCAGACCTTATTGCTATATTCAAAAAGAAGTAAAATAGGAGGAAAAATGAGTGCAATCAAGAAACTAGTTATCAGTGTTGTAGTTATTTTAGGAATCGTTGCGGTGTCATTGATAGGTGTTTATATCGCCGCTAGGGTAAATTTAGGAGTAGATTTGTTTCGCACTGTAGGACAGTTAAAAACTTTGAGCCAACCTGTAAAAGAAAAGGAATCCTTTCCTTTGGCTTATCAAAGCGAAGATTTTACTGCTTTGAAATCGCAAACCGATAGTCAGCTGGGTAGTGTTATTCTTTATGAAGAAGGTAAAGGCTATGAGGGTTATACGGTCGATTTTACAGTGCTTGCATTGTCTGGTGCTACTGCAAATATCGTTTCCCTTTCCGAACAGCAGACGGGTGCGCTTGCCGAAATTGTTTTTTATCAGTTGACTGGCGGGATGCTGACAATAGCTGATAAAGAAATCTCTGTAAGCATTTTGCAGATTGCCTTTACCGAAATCGATGCGGAAACGGGCAATGCCGACCTGAATGTGACTGTGAAACTTGACCGTACTCCATTCAAAAACGATATGAAAGGTTTTCCTTTCAACTTGCTTAAAAGCATTGTGCCAGATGCGTTGTATGTAACTTCCGTTGTTCGCATTGAAAAAGGCGAAGGGCTTGCCTACACTGTCACTCCAAAATATCTTAAGCTGAATAACCTTTCGGCTGAAGATACCTCGGATTTCTTCCATACGCTGGACTTTGTCTTAAAAATCGGCAGTGCGGAAGAACTAAACACAAAAATTGGAACAACTGTAACAAACGCCCTAATCGGAACGGAGGAAAACCCAGGCTTTATCTACACCTTAAAAGCGACGAGTGGCGCGGGCAGTTTCGGCTTTGTGACATTTGAAAAAGATGGCAAGCAGATAAATGCACTTGTATTTTAACAAAAAAGAGCTGTTCTTTTTAAAAGACGGCTCTTTTTTTTAATATATACTTAAAAGAACTACAAAATAGAAATAAATATGCTATAATAAATATATGAATAAAATATTTTGCAAAAGGAATTTAATTGTTGGTGGGATTATGCTTGGCGTTTTGCTCTGCATTATTTTTGCGCTTGTCTTTGGAAAAACTGATGCAAGCGAAAGCAACCGAAAAGCTGACGTCTTAATTTATTGTTTGGTTGCGATATTCTTGGCGGTTGTTATGTTTAACAGCATTATTAAAATCATAGACAAAAAAACTAAAATATATTTTATCATTTTGTTTTGCTTGTTTGCGATCTGGCTGGGGATAAAAATTTTTGATAAAGTGTCGGGCTTCAATGATGAGAACGATTACACTTGGTATTTATTATATATTCCTTTGCTATTTATTCCAACAATGTGGTTTATCACAAACAATCAGATTTACATTAAAAACAAAACATATAAAAATGTTATGGCAATTATTTCTCTTTCAATTTCCTTTTTACTATTCCTACTTGTTTTGACAAATGATTTTCATCAATTTGTGTTTATTTTCCAAGATGACGTGGCAGGAAATCATGTGGGAGATTATAAATATAATATTGGTTATTTTGTCATTTATGCCTTTATATTTCTTGAAATTTTAACAACAATCGTGCTGTTTTATGTTTTTTCGCTCAAAAAAACAACAATAAAACAAAAAATATTACCAAGCATTGTCATTCTTCTTGTTCTTGTTTATAGCATCTTGTATGTGGCGACAGATATTTTCGTTCCATATCTTTCTGATATGACACTTGTCTACACAGTTTTGGGGACATTGCTTGTGTATGTCTTGCTCAAATGTGGACTTGTCAAAAACAGCGGGGCATACTTTGAATTTTTTGAAACGTGCAACGTACCACTTGCCATTGTTAATGAGAAAGCGGATATTGAATATCAGAACACAAGATATGAAGAGCAAAAAGCAAGCAAAAATATGCTTTTACAAAAACAAAAACTAAATTCAGGAACACTCCTTGTGCTAAAAGATGTGGGAAAACTTAAAAGTTTGCAAAATAATTTGAAAAAAGAAATTGAAAAACTGGAATATTCTAACAAAATTTTAAAAAAAAATAAGGAAATTTTGCAAAAAGAAAAACAAATAGAGTTTCATACAATGCTTTATAATAAAGTTGAAAAGCAAATTAAAAATAAAAGATTTGTGCTTGAACAATTATTAAACAACTTACCAACCAAGATAACCAAAGAAAACAAAAACCAAACTAAAGAAATTTTGAATGAAATTAAAATAGTTGTTGGGTATTTAAAACGAAAGACAAGTTTAATACTTTTTGCTGAACAAAAAAATGAAATATCAAAAGATGAATTAAGACTTTTGTTTAATGAAAGTTTTAATGACCTAAAATGGCTAAAAATAAACGCCGGCATAGGACTTGATGAAAAACCTGTTCCAATCAGCGCAGCGAACAAGTTTTATGACATTTACAACGAACTACTAACAAAAATCAAAAAAGAAAATCTTGATATTTGGCTAACCATAAAAAAGCGAGATGTTTGGGAATTTGAAATTACTTTTGACGGAATAAGATTAGAAAAACCAGAACTAAATTTGCCAAAAGAATATAAAATGGAATATATTTTCACTTTGGAAGAAGATAGCACAATCGTTTGTTTTAAGGAGGCTTGTGTATGAATTATTTGTCAATCTTAAACAACGAAACGCAATCGCTCGTGGTTGTTTTGCTGTTTGTTAGCACTATTTTTATGACGATTTCTATGCTTTATGAGATGTTTTCAAACCGCAAACTTGAATTTGACCTTTTTATTGTTTGCAGAGTGTTAAACATCGCTCTTTGTGTAATTTGGGCTTTCATATTTTTTAATTTCCTAAACACTCCAAGTTGCGAAATTTTGGCTTATTATAGTGCTTTGGTTCTTGGATTGGAAATATCGCTTATGCTTGCAAAAAAGGATTGGAAAGTAGCACTAGATTTTCCATTTTTGATTATGCTTTTGCCATTTTGGAAATATGTAAATGCAACACTCTCTGTGGTGTTTATTGTTATTAGTGTGGTTTATTTATTTGCAAAGTCGTTAATGTTTTTGCTAAACTCATTTTCAAAATTAAAAAATACAATAAACTATTATTCTCTAAAAGAAGCATTAGATGGGCTTAAAACTGCTGTAATGTTTGAAAGCAAGTTTAATGTTGTTTATGAAAACTTGGCAATGAAAAACTTGCTTGAAAAACTGGAAATAAACAAAAATAAAAGTTCATTTGAAATATGGCAAAACATAAAATTGAGAAAAAGTTCAAAAATTGTTGATGAGCAAAATATATTGGTGTTTTTAGATGAAAAAGTGTATTCATTTTCAATAATAAAACAATCCAAAATTCAAATTTATGCTTTTGATATCACAAAAGAATATTTAACCACCCTTGAAATTGAAAATAAACAAGCCGAACTGAAAGTGAAACAATCTGAAATCTTGAAAATGATTGAAAATCTTGACGAAATAGAAAGGCAAAAAGAAGTTTTAATATTAAAAAGTAAGTTACACGACATAATTGGTCAAAGATTGTTTATTTTGCACCATGTTTTGGATGCTATTGATGAAAAAACTTTTAACCTAAACAATATTAAAAATATGTTAAAAACAATGATTGGCGAAATTGACAATGATGAAATTTTTGAAACAAAAAATATGCAAAATTCCATTGTAACAGCCTTTGAAATGATTGGTTTTAATATTATTATTTCTGGCGAAATGCCAAGAGAAATGCAAAAGGCAAAGGCGGTTATTAAAATCATCAGGGAATGCGCAACAAATGCAATAAGACACGCAAATGCAACAAAACTTTTTGTAAAAATCTCAGATAAAAAAATTGAAATATCCGATAATGGAAAATTCACAAACCAAACAATCACTGAAAGCACAGGAATAAAAGGAATGCGATTAAACGCCGAAATGCTCGGTGGAGAACTTTTCATATTTACCGACAATGGATTTAAGGTCGTTATTGAAATGAAAAAATAAGCGAATAACATTTTAATTTATCTATATTCTGGGGCAATTATTTGCACTTTACAGCTATTTTGCTTGATTTTAATCTAAATTGCTAAAAGGAAAACCGCCTATAGTTGTTCGTATTAACTACCTTGACTGTCTATAATAAAAACAGCCAACAGTTTCTCAGCTTTTGTAATAAAAAAAATCTTGGAGCAGTTTGGAGCAATTATGCTCGATTTTACTAGCAAAAACTCGCCAAAGTGGAGATTTCTAATTTTTTGATTATGAAAATCTTGTCCAATATTTTCCTATGGCGCTATTTTAGCAATAGCTCCATAAAAATTGATAAAAACTCATAAAAGATTGATAAAAAATAAAACCCCTGAAATTGGCTGAAAGTGCCTAAATTTCAAGAGTTTTAATGTCTGGAGCTGACGAGCATGGTTGAACCGCCGAAAACCTCTTGCTTACCAACACTAGAACTTACTAAAAAGATTGAAAGAGAAAATATAGAGGTTTAAAATTGTGCTTAAATTGGTATTAGCACAAATAATGAAAGTGGAAGTAGTGACATTGAAATCATAAATAATATAGCAAATGCTGGATTTAAGAACATTATGCTATCTTTTAAGGCAAAAAACATTGATTAAACCATTAAAACCATTCACAATTTGGGAATGTATATTTCTTATTTCCATATTAACATAAATATGCAAATGGCCTTTGGGCAACAGGCGAAGCAGCTGGAAGTTATATTTAAGATGTCATAAATCAGTTAGAGATTAAATATAATATTTCTATTGCGGTAATGCACGCTAGCTTAGGAAATCCTACTGATTTTGCATTAAATCTTAATGAGCAAGGATTAAAGAATTTTGGAGGATTTTAAAGTTTGCTAAAAAAAGTAAAAAGGCAATAGAAAATGTTAATAGTTATAGCATAAAACATGTTTATTATCTGCTTGATAATATTAAAGATAAGTTTGTGGGTTTTTGCTATGATGCAGGACATCATCACTTATATAATTTGATAGCTTATTTGCTGTCCATTTGCACGATAATTTAATGGATTGAGAATATGGATATGGCTATACTCGTGATTTGCATAGGTTGCCATTTGATTAAAAAATTGATTATGAAAAAATGTGCAAAAAACTTGCTCAAACAAATTATGATAATGTCATAATGATTGAACTTTACAAATTTAGTTGCGGAAAACCTAGATTGTATGATAATATGTAGGTTGATAAATATTTGAAACTTGCAAAATTATTTCAAATATACTATAATACTAATGTATTTTTTCGGTTGGACATTAATTATCGAACAAGAATATAATAAAAAAGGAGAAAATGATAATGAAAAATTATATTAAAGCAGTTTTATTCATTCTCATTTTTTTACCATTTTCAATATTTTTTGTTGCTTGTAATAATAACAAGGTTGATACTTATTACACAGTAACATTTAATAGTAAAGGTGGAAGTGAGGTTGCATCAGTTCAAGTAAAAAAAGACGAACTTCTATCACAGCCAGAAAATCCTACACAAGAAGATTTTATATTTCTTGGTTGGTTTTATGAAGATAAAGAATGGTCTTTTGCTGAAAACACAGTAAATCAAGATTTAACATTAACTGCAAAATGGGAGCATACATATTTATTAATTGACGAAGATGGTTTGTTGACAGGAATTACAGATGATGGTAAAAATCTTGAAACAATAAAAATTCCAAAAAGTGTAACAAGTGTAAAAGAGGGAGCATTATCTGGTTGTTCATCACTTGAAAGTTTAACAATACCATTTGTGGGGAATAGTGCTGATATAACATCAAGTGACGCAAATCAATATCCATTTGGGTATTTATTTGGAACAGAAAGTTTTGCTGAATCAGTGCAAACAGAACAAGTCTATTTTGATCCAAATAAATATAATTATACCGAAATCACATACCATATACCAAGCAAATTAACATCAGTAACAATAACAGGCGGGGATATTCTTCCTGGAGCATTTTTAAATTGTAGTAATTTAACAAATATTTCACTCCAAGATAATGTAACAAGTATTGGAGATGGTGCATTCTATGGTTGTAGCAACTTACAGTATAATATTTATAATGATGCAAAATACTTGGGGAATAGTGAAAATCAACATCTTGCATTAGTAGAGACATCTTCACAATCAACAACCTTTTTTATAATTCCTAGCAATACAAAAATTATTGGAGATTGTGCGTTTTATGGTTATGGCAGTTTGGAAAGTATATCAATTCCTAATAGCGTAACAAGCATTGGGGATTCTGCGTTTGAGGATTGTAGCAGTTTGAAAAATGTTACATTTGAAAACACAAGTAATTTAATAAGCATTGGAGATTGTGCGTTTTATGGCTGTAACAGTTTGGAAAGTATATCAATTCCTAATAGCGTAACAAGTATTGGACATTCTGCGTTTGAGGATTGTAGCAGTTTGAAAAGGGTATCAATCCCTAGCAGTATAAAATATATTGGAAATTCTGCATTCTATGGTTGCGACAATTTACAATATAATGAAAATGAATATGCAAAATATTTAGGGAATAGTGAAAATTCGTATTTGGTATTAATAGAAGTTGATACTACAATAACCTCTTTTTCAATAGAAAGTAATACAAAAATTATTGGAGATTATGCATTCTATGATTGTAGTAGTTTGGAAAGTATATCAATTCCAGATAGTGTTATATGCATTGGAGAAGGTGCATTTTGTTATTGTAGCAGTTTGGAAAGCATATCAATTCCTAATGGCGTAACAAGCATTGGTATTGCTACATTCTGTAATTGTAGCAGTTTGGAAAGTATATCAATACCTGATAGTGTTAAAAAAATTGGAATAGCGGCGTTTTGTGAATGTAGCAGTTTGAAAAGTGTTACATTTGAAAGTGAAGACAATCTAACAAGTATTGGAGATTATGCATTCGAAGATTGTAGTAGTTTGGAAAGCATATTAATTCCTAATAGCGTAACAAGTATTGGGGATTCTGCGTTTTATGGCTGTAACACATTAGAAAGTATATCAATTCCAAAGAATGTTGTAAGTATTGGGGAAAATGCATTTTATGAGTGTAGCAATTTGAAAAGTGTTGCATTTGAAAGTGCAAGCAAATTAACAAGTATTGGGAATGCGGTATTCTATTGGTGTAGCAGTTTGGAAAGCATATCAATTCCTAATAGTGTTGTAAGTATAGGAAACGATGCATTCTGTGATTGTAGAAGTTTGAAAAGTATTTCAATCCCAGAAGGTGTAACAAGTATTGGAAATAGGGCATTCTATTGGTGTAGCAGTTTGGAAAGCATATCAATTCCTAGTAGTTTAATAAGCATTGGTGCAGATGTATTCTATGGTTGTAGTAATTTTAAATATAATACTTATGAAAATGTAAACTATTTAGGAAATACTGAAAATCCCTACTTATTATTAGCAGGAGTAAGTTCAACCTCAATTACTTCTTGTGCAGTAAACAATAATACAAAATTTATTGATGAATATGCATTTTATTGTTGTCGAAGTCTAGAAAGTATTTCAATTCCAAATAGTATTATAAGTATTGGAGCACGTGCATTCTATAATTGTAATAGTTTGACTAGTTTTTCAATTCCAGAAGGTGTAACAAGTATTAACGAAGAAACATTCTTTTGTTGCACTAATTTGATAAATATAACAATTCCAAATAGTGTTAAGACTATTGAGAATTCTGCCTTTGAAGGTTGCAATAATTTACAAAATATAACAATTCCAGATAGTGTCATAAGTATTGGATATAAAGCATTCTATGAGTGTAATAGTTTAACTGAAATTACAATTCCAAATGGTATTACAAGAATTGATTCACAGTCATTTTATGGTTGTAGCAGTCTAACAAAAGTAACAATTCCAAATGGCGTAACATATATAGGTTTTAAAGCATTCGAAGGTTGTAGCAGTTTGGAAAGTATAACAATTCCAGATGGTGTTACAATTATTGATCAATTTGCATTCAAAAATTGTAGTAAATTAAAAAGTTTAACAATCCCAAGCAGTGTAAGGCAGATTGGATATGCTGCATTCATTAATTGTAGCAGTTTGGAAAGTATAACACTTCCAGATACCATAGTAGGCATTGACTCTAATACCTTCTATGGCTGTAGCAATTTAAAATATAATACTTATGAAAATGCAAACTATTTAGGAAATGCTAAAAATCCATATTTGGTATTAGTAAAAGCAAGTTCAACTGAAATAACCTCTTGTAAAATTCATAGCAATACACAAATTATTA
Source organism: Christensenellales bacterium (assembly GCA_051889995.1). Classification (GTDB taxonomy): domain Bacteria; phylum Bacillota; class Clostridia; order Christensenellales; family UBA1242; genus UBA7868. The sequence goes on along the minus strand of JBJFDL010000002.1, from coordinate 265,032 downwards.
TGGAAGACGCATTTAGAGATTGCAACAGTTTGGAAAGTGTAACTTTTGAAAATCCAGAAAGTTGGGTAGTGGCAGAGAATTATATCTTAAACAGTCCAACATCTCTTTCAAGTGCAGATTTATCAAACGAAAAGACAGCAGCAACATTTTTGACATCAACTTATCTTTCTTATTACTGGAAAAGAATATAAACTTTTGTTATAAGATATTTATCGTTAATTATTTAAAATGTTAAATTCAGAATTTTTTATCAATTATTATATTTATTTTAATTAATTGCATTTAAAATTATAAGAAAATGCTCATTTATTCGCATTATTCATGCGTGCTAAAAAGAAAAAATAGATAATATTGTGCTAGATAAACACTTAATTATCTATTTTTTTTATTTCGCTTTGCAGACATTGTTGTAACAAATATGTCTCAAAGAAAGTAATTGAAAAGTGTGAATTAAATCAATAAGGTGTTTTAAAAGAATATATAAAGCTCACAGGTTATCACGATATGTATATGTATATATTAACAAGAAAAGGTTTTGATATGTAATAAAAACGGCAGTGAATGTTGAATTTGTTAAAAATCGTATGATAAAATGTGATTAAAAGGTTGAAGAAATGTTTTGTTTCTCCAACCTTTTGCATTTTATAAGGAGGTATGATATAATACATGGAGAAAGGTCCTAGTAGTTATGCTGAATACTGGACAAGTCCTTACAATGAGGTGGAGCATTTTGGGAGACATGGTTGGCAGATGGGGTTTGAAAATGATTTTATAGGATATTCACAAGCTGCAAAAGATTTAGCAATGAGTGAAGATAGTGAAACAATTTTAAGTTATAAGCGAAGTGACGGCTGTACATGTAAATTTAATAGAGAAAATAGACATTTCGTTGTAATCAATAAAGATGGTAAAATTGTTACTTTCTATAAAATTAAAGAGAAAAATTTTATGAAAGATTATGAAAAATGGAAATTTTATTGGGAAAATATAAATGAAGGAGATTAATGTTATGAGAAAATGTAAAGTTTGCGAAATTGGAAACATTGAAGGCGATTATTATATTTGTAATTACTGCGGCTGGGAATCTGATCCGTTACAGGAAGAGAATGAAGATTACATTGGTGGAGCTAATGAGATGTCTTTTAACCAATATAAAAAGTTTTGTAAAGATTGTAAAAAAGAATTGCAATTAGCAAATAATTCTTTAGAAGTAATAAAACTATCAATAGAGTATTACAAAAATAATTTTCAAAAACAAAACGAAGAAATTTTAAGAAAAGAAGAATCGGGCGAAATAACACAAAAGATAAAATAAGAGTGTATGATGAAAGAAAATGTAAAAAATATTGAAGAAAATACAAGACCACCATACAAATGCAAGGTGTGTGGAATGGGAGATATCAATTTTATTCACGACATATGCATGTTTTGTGGATGGGAAGATGACGACATACAGTAGGATGAACCTGATTATGTAGTTGGTGCTAATATTATGAGTTATAATCAACATAAGAAATTCTGGGAGGAAAATAAAAAAGAAATATTGGCAAATCTTAAAGACAACAGATTTTATGCAATAGAAAAATCACAAGAATATTACAAAAAATATTTTCAAGCCATTAATGATGAAATTAGAAAAAAAGAAGATATTTAATATAAAAAATATTATGAAATAAATTATAAAAATCATAAGTTGAATTAATTTTAACCTATGATTTTTTTATACAAGGAGATTTTATGAAAGAAAATTATGAAGTAGATAATAATTTAACACAAGAAAAAACTGAATATGACAATGAAAAATTATTAAAAAAATTAAAATTAGTTAGGAACGAATTTAAAACAGTTGGGAAATATGGTATGCCACTTATAAAAAAACAAGAAATAGATTTGGATAAAATTGATTTATGGTGTTACACAAAAACAAAGTTGCAAGATGAAGATAACAAACATAAAACAATACATTTTTTTACTTACGATTGGTTGTTTGAAAATGTATATGAAAAACCAGAATTGGCAATGGAAAAATTGTCACAATATTATGCAATTTTATCGCCAGAATTTAGTTTGTATTGGGATATGCCAAGAGCACTTCAAATATATAGCACATTTAAAAATAGATGGTGTGGTGCTTTTTGGCAAAAACAAGGAATGAAAGTAATACCTACGTTATCATGGGGTTCAATCCCATGTTTGGAGTTTTGCTTTGATGGCATTGAAAAAGGCTCAGTTGTAGCAGTTTCAACTTACACAAGAGAAGATAACAAAGATGGCTTTATGCTAGGATACAATAAGATGTTAGAAATCATAGAACCTTCTGCAATTATTTGTTACGGAACTCCGTTCCCAGAAATGAATGGTAATATAAAAGCAATAGACCCTTTTAATAAAGAAGAACTAATGAAGAAGATGGGGATTGCTGAATTTATAAAAAAATATCTAGCAGGCGAACTATACCCTGAAATTTAGGAGGCAATAATGAAAGATTTAAAACTTACAATAGAATTACTACCAAAAGGTGCTTGGAATAATGACTTTAGTAAAACATTGCCTAAAAAAGACTGGGATAATGTTAGAAATGCATGCTATGAAAGAGCAAATCATAGATGTCAAATTTGTGGATTTGCAACAGATGATTTAGATGCTCACGAAGTTTGGGATTTTAATACAGAAACAAAAACTCAAACATTACTTGATATTATTGCATTGTGTAGTAAATGTCACGGAGTGAAACATATAAGAAATTCCCAAAGATTGGGTTATGAAGAAGATGCTAAAAGGCATTTTATAAATGTAAACAAGTGTAGCGAATTAGATTATGCTTCTCATTTAATAAAAGCGCAAATGGATTTTGAAGAAAGAAATAAAATTTATAGATGGAAAATAGTTGCAGACCTATCTCAATTTGGACTAAAAAATCCTACAATAAAAGAACGAAATATTCCGTTTATTAAAAATCCCTATCAAGATGTTGTTTGGAATTTCACATCTTTTGAAGACAAGAAAAAACTTTTTCAATGCTATCAATCTTCACCACCTAAATATTGGATTAATCCACCTAGTGTAATATCAATAGATGTCGACAACTATCAAGGAATAATAGAAATTTTATGTGATGATATAAACAAAATAGAATGGTATTTAGATAAACAAAAAATCAAAACCAAATATAATGTCATAGGCAAATTTAAAACAACACTAAAGGTTGAAAACTTAAATGGAAAAGAACTAACTTTCACTTTATTTGGAAATGGAGGTAAAACTTTTTCTAAAACATTTGAACTTTTACCACTGGAGGAGTTATAATGGGAATGTGCAAGCCTAGCGGCGGAATTAAAAGTAAAGTCGGTAAAATAGGAGACTTAAAAGCAAAAGGCGATCCAAACACAAGAATTGACTTATATGATGAACAGGGTGAGCTTATACAACAAAGATGGTATGGTCCAGATGGTAGAGCTGTTTTGAATAGGGATTGGAAACATAAAGATGATAATCCTAAAAAGCCACATAAATTTCCACATGATCATCCATGGGATTGGAATCAAAAAAAACCAAGACAAGACTATGATGAAAATAGAGAAATAAATATTGATTATTGTTAAGACTTAGGAGGTTGAAATTATGTATAAAAGAAATGAAAATAATATAAAATCTATGTGTCAAGTTTGTGGCAATTTGATTTTTGTAGATTCTGTTGGCAACGGTGATAAATGCTTGAATTGTGGTTGGGATCATAGCAAATTACATGAAGAATTTCCCGATAGAGTAATGTGTCCAAACTTAGTCTCTCTGAATAAGGCAAGGGAGTTATATAAAGAAGGCAAACCATTAATGCCAGACTTTAACGACTTTATTGCTGGATATAATTTTTATGGTGAAATGGAATTTACTTATCAAGGTATAACATATGGCTTAATGGGCGTAGAAAATGTTGGTGTAGAGTTTTGGGGAATAAATACAGATAAATATGAAATATACAGAGATATAGAAGAATTTGGACAAAAAGCACAAATTAATGGAAAACTCGTAAAAGATATCTGGAATGAGGTCGAAAACCCTAGTTTTATGTAAAAAAATTAATAAACAACCAATTATTTGGAGCCAATGATGAAAAATAAAATTGCAGAATTTAATAATTTATATAAACCCGCTATAGAACATATAAAGCAGGTGCAATGGACCCTTCGCAAGTATTGTATAGAACATGTTCTATCTTTTATAAACGAACATCATATAAAAATAGACAATAAACCGGAACTTATTCAATATCCCATTCCTACTGTAATCTGCAAACTCGTCGGAATACAAACTAAAATTGGAATGGATATTGCAGTTGATTCTAGCTATATTGGATTTGTAAATTTACTCTAAAAAAAGAAGAGTTTGAAACGTTTGATTTTGAAGCACTCAAACCTTTTAGATTTGAAATTTATGGAGAGCATTATTGCAAAGAAATTGTTGATTTAAATAATTTGGAGGAAATTAAAAATTATGCGATTAGTCCTAAAGAAAATTTTGTTTATATTAAAATTAGAATTGCAACATTAGAACAAGTCAATAATATTATTGATAATTTTTGCACCATGCCTCAAAAGGAATTTTCAATGATTTCTTATGTTTGCGATTGTGGAACTCGAATAACGATTGATGAACATAATGGACAATGCCCAACTTGTGGAAAAGATAGTCCACATAGAAGAAAATTTAAAACAAAATGTCCGGTTTGTGAAACAAATACATTTAAAGATAAATATGGACACGGCGAATGTGAAAATTGTGGCTGGCTTATTGATAAAATGAGCACAAAACAGCGAAGCAGAGTAATTTATCCTAATTTAATATCATTAAATAAGGCAAAAATTTTATACAAACAAGGCAAAAAACTTGAACCGAATCTTGATGATTTCTTAGATGGTCTTTTTATGTATAGCGAAATGATTTTTAGCTATAACAATGTAGAATATGAAGTTTTTTTGAGAGCCAACAGAAACATTGTTTTGTGTTCATAATCAATACAACAAGAATATACCACAAGAGAAGATTTCAAAAATAAGGCAAATATAAATGGGGTGTTATTAAAAGATATTTGGCAAAATGTAATTAATGCTGATTATATGTAGGGCTAAAATATTTTAATTCTCTTTACCTATTTATACCTAATAGGACAGTTTAAGACCGACTTTTGAAGAATCAAAGGTGGGTCTTTTTTTGTGCTTTTTTATGTATCTATGGGTTGTATAGGTAATTTTTTATATTTTTTGATAAGAGTGGTGCCCCAGTGAATTAAAAAACTTAAAGTTCATATATCAATCGTTGTAAAATTTTTTAATAGCGTCGCTTATTATTTAAACTTCATTGTGATTTTACAAGATGATATCATTATTTCATAAATAATGTGAAGTTATCATAAAATTTTGGATTATTTAATAAAATAATTAGGCAGATTTTTAGATTTCGACAAAATCTTTTAAAAAATTTGTTAACCTAGTTGACAAAGTGGGAAAAAGTATGTATTTTATATATGATAAAATTTTTGAGGTATATTATGATTACAAAAAATCAAGCAATGGAAATATTGGAAAAAATTAAGAATAATCGACCAAATAAATTTTTTAATAAATTAGATGACACTGAAGCAGGTATGAGATTTGTGTTAATATATTTAAGTGAGAATAAAGCTGGTGTTTATGCTTCTTCTATTGCAGAAAAAATGTGTATATCAAGGGCTAGAGTTGCAGTTTTAATTCAAAAATTATTAATCAAAGGTTATATTGAAAAAACTTTATCGAAGACAGATGGTAGAATAGAAGTTTTAAGCCTAACAGCAAAGGGTATAGAAGAAATCAATTCACATCAAGAAAAAATTTTAAAAAATATTATGAAAATTATTGAAGAAATTGGTCTTGATGAAGTAAATAAATTTATAGAAATTTCTTCAAAAATAAAAAATATTTTAGAAGAATAATAATAAAAAATAATATTACTTCATATTTTTAAGCAATGTTATATAATAGACAAAAAGGGGAAAAGATGTTTAGTTTATTTAAAAATTTAAAAGTTAAAGATATATTTTTAATATTAATTAGTGTTGGACTTATTGTTGTTCAAGTTTGGTTAGAATTAAAAATGCCAGATTATACAGCACAATTAACCACGCTTGTTCAAAGTGAAAGTGCAACTATTAGTGAAGTTTGGAAAAACGGTGGGTTAATGCTCGCATGTGCAGCTGGAAGTTTACTTGCTGCTGTTATTTGTTCTATATTAATTTCTAATGTGGCAAGTTCATTTTCAATGACATTAAGAGAAAAATTATTTAATCAAATTACAAATTTTTCTGATGCTGAAATGAAAAAATTTTCTGTTCCAAGTTTAATTACAAGAACAACTAATGATGTTATGCAAGTTCAAAACTTTATGGCCATGGGCGTTCAATTGCTTTTTAAAGCACCTATAATGGCAGTTTGGGCAATTTGCAAAATTTCGACGACAAATATAAAATGGACAACAGCAGTTTTAATTAGCGTGGTTATTATTGTTATTTGTGTTTCAATTTTAATTAGTGTTTGTTTTCCTAGATTTAAAAAAATACAAAAACTTACTGATGATTTAAATAATGTTGTTAGAGAAAATGTTTCTGGCGTTAGAGTAGTTAGAGCTTTTAATGCAGAAAATTATCAAGAACAAAAATTTGAAAAAGTTAACAATGATATTACAAAAAATAATTTATTCACTTCTAGAGCAATGGGCTTTATGTCACCAATAATGACATTAGTTATGAATGGTTTAACTCTTGCTATTTATTGGATAGGCGCGTTATTAATTAACGACATAGCACTAACTGGCTTGGTAGCAATCGAAGAAAGAATTGCAGTTATTGGTAATATGACAGCATTCACACAATATGCCTTGCAAGTTATTATGGCATTTATGATGTTAATTATGATTTTCATAATTCTTCCAAGAACTGTGGTATCTGGAAACAGAATAGCAGAAGTTTTAAAAACTGCCCCATCAATAAAAAGTGGAAACTCTAAAATTGACGACGAAAAAAGGGGTGAAGTTGAATTTAGAAATGTGTCATTTGCTTATTCTGATAGTCGTGAAGATGAAATGGCTTTAAAAAATATTTCCTTTAAAGTTGAGAAGGGGCAAACCCTGGCAATTATTGGTGCGACCGGAAGCGCTAAAACAACTCTTATTAATTTAATACCAAGATTTTATGATGCAACAAATGGGGAAGTTCTTGTTAATGGTAAAAATGTTAAAGAGTATAACGAAAAGGAATTGAGAGATACAATTTCTATTGCTTCACAAAAGGCGGTGTTGTTTAAAGGTTCAGTTAAAGAAAATATAACATACGGCAGTGATGTTATTGATTATGATAAAATTAATGAAGTAATAGAAATTTCGCAATCGAATTTTATTTTTGATTTAGATAAAGGACTAGACAGTGAAGTTGCTCAAGGAGGAACAAATTTTTCTGGTGGACAAAAACAAAGACTTTCAATTGCTAGAGCTTTATATAAAGATGCTGATATTATGATTTTTGATGATACTTTTTCAGCTCTAGATTACAAAACTGATATGCTAATAAGAAAATCAATTAAAAAGAATTTAAGCGATAAAACTGTTATTATAGTTGCACAGAGAATTGGATCTATTAAAGATGCAGACAAAATTATAGTTTTAGATGATGGGGAAATAGTTGGCGAAGGAACTCATTTAGAATTATTAAAAAACTGTAAAATCTATAAAGATATTGCATTATCACAATTATCAAAGGAGGAATTATAATATGGGTATGTTTGGACCGGGACCTAGAGCTATGGTTAACTCAGTAAAAGGCGAAAAAACAGATATGAAATCTGTTAAAAAGCTGTTGTTGTTTTGTAAACCCTATTATCCTTCTATAATAATTGCTCTCATATTAGCAGTTTTTTCTGCAGTTGCAACAATAATAGGACCTGATAAAATTAGTGATTTGATGAATATTATCACTAGTGGCATAACTTCTATTAGTGGCATTGATATGAATAAATTTTTACAAATCGCCATACTTTTGCTTTCTTTATATGCATTTGGTGCAGTTGCAAATTATATTCAACAATTTTTAATGGCAGGTGTTACTCAAAAAACTGCCAACAGATTAAGAAATGATATTGATAAAAAAATAAACAAATTACCATTAAAATACTTTGATACAACAACACGTGGAGACATTTTAAGTAGGGTAACAAACGATGTGGATACAATTTCACAAACTTTTAGTTCTGTAATTTCTAATTTAGTCAATGCAATCACGTTGTTCGTTGGCGTTTTAATTATGATGTTTTCCGTAAATTGGATTTTGGCACTAGTTACAATCACTACTTCAATTATTGGCTTTTTGCTAATGTTTTTAATTTTATCTAAATCTCAAAAATACTTCAACAGAAGACAACAAAATTTAGGTGAAATGAACGGACACATTGAAGAAGTTTATTCTAACCACAATGTTGTAAAGTCATACACTGCTGAAGAAAAAACAAAAGGTATTTTTAATGTTATAAATAAAAAATTATTTATAAATAACTGGAAATCTCAAGCTTTAACGGGGTTAATGCAACCTTTAATGGCCTTTGCGGGAAATTTCTCTTATGCGTCAATTTTTATTGTTGGTGTTGCATTAATATTAAATGGAAGTTCAGCAATTTCATTTGGAACTATAATATCCTTCACAATTTACGCAAGGTTATTCTCACAACCTTTAACAACCATTGCTCAATCAATGAGTTCTCTTCAACAAACTGCTGCTGCATCTAAAAGAGTGTTTGAATTGTTAGACCAAGAGGAACTTATTAATGAAAGCACAAAAAAGGCGAAACTAGAAGGAAAAGAAGTTGTTGGTAATGTTGAATTTAGAAATGTTAGATTTGCTTATGATAAAGATAAAACTATCATTAAGAACTTTACTGCAAATTTAAAGGCTGGTCAGAAAGTTGCAATTGTTGGGCCAACTGGTGCAGGTAAAACAACAATTGTTAATTTACTTATGAGATTTTATGAATTAAGACAACCAAGACTAGTTGTTAATGGAGAAATCACAGATTATAAAATTTTTGATAATGGAAAATCAATAAAACTTATAATAAATAATGATAATGAACTTTACATTAATAATGAAAAAACAAATTATGTTTTATCAAATATAGATAATTTGCCTAAAGGTAAAGAATTAAAATTTAATCAAGATTTTGTAATCATAATCAATGATGAAGAAACGGATTATAAAATTGATGTGTTAACAGGAAATGAAACGGATAATCCACAAAATTGTGTTTTGGGAATAGCATATTTTGGTGATATATTTATAGATAATATACCAATTAAATCTATGACTAGAGAAAATATTCACGATTTGTTTGATATGATTTTACAAGATACATGGTTGTTTGATGGAACAATAAAAGAAAATTTAGTTTATAACAACAAAGATGTTTCGCAAGAAAAATTAGATGAAGTTTGCAGTGCTGTTGGACTTAAACACTTTATTAAAACTTTAAAATATGGATACGATACTAAATTGGATAGCAGTTTGGGACTTTCGGAAGGACAAAAGCAACAATTAACAATTGCTAGAGCAATGATAAAAGATAGTCCATTACTAATTTTAGACGAGGCGACTTCGAGTGTAGATACGAGAACTGAAATGGTTATTCAAAAAGCAATGGATAATCTTACAAAGGGTAGAACATCATTTGTTATTGCTCACAGATTGTCAACTATTAAAAATGCAGATGTAATTCTTGTTTTAAAAGACGGCGACATAATCGAACAAGGTAGTCATAAGGAATTGCTTGCACAAAACGGCTTTTATGCTGAATTATATAACAGTCAGTTTGCACAAATTGTATAAATCAACAAAAAGAAGAAAATATAGACTTTGGAATTGTTATAATACACAAAAAGGACCAGGTTAAAAACCTGGTCTTATTTAGATATTAAATTATTTTTTAACTTTTTAATATTTAAAGTGGTAAATCTTTTTTATTAAATTTGACTACTCCTATCGCATAAGTTATAATGCCAATAACTAACAAGATTGCTAATTTCCAAATGAATGTATATGTACCATCTATAATTGACATAGTATCAAATAAAGTAATGATAGATACATAATTAAAGTAGTTCATAGCTTCAATTCTTATTGCTGATGGCATTACCTTTGAACCAAATAATCCAAGTATAGTTGCCACTAAAAAGAACATTGAAAGTCCTCCACCAACAGACATTGCTTGTTTGCTTCTATTAAACCAACAAGAAGATAAAAAGCAAATTCCAGAAATGGCAAATAAGGTTATGAATGAACCAAGATTAAATAGTAAAATTTGGGAATATGTTAATGTTATTTCTGTTGATTTAACTAATGCCAAACAAACAACGCTAGTTAGGGCCGTTAAACAGCACATAACAAAAATTGAAGAAACTAAATAAACAATTTGAGTTAAAGTTACAGTTTTTCTTTTGGTTGGAGTAGATAAAATATAAGCCATAGAACCACTATCTACTTGTGAAGCAATAAGGTTATTTGAACACATAATAACAAATATTATTGGAAGTAAAAGTCCAGCAATTCGATAGAAAATTTCACCAATAACTAAACTATAAATATTTAATTCTCCAAGTTCCCTTAATGCGCTAGATACTTTTTCTGGCAATTCTTCCAAAAGCCCACCCGAAGTTTGTTCTATATAATTTAATCTAAATTCTGCAAGTTCTTGTGCTATCAATATTGAACTATTTTCTTGACCTTGATATTGTTCTTCTAGTTGTGCTCTTTTAATTTCGCTTTGAGCACAGAATAGTGTAATGGCAGATGAAGATTTTTCTGCAATTTCATCAGCAGTAAAGTAATCGCTAATAGAAAGGGTTTTGTCTTGATAATCAAATGATTGTTCAATAAAAATATCTTTTAAAATAGCTGGAATATATGTGCTTGCAAATTTAGTAGCTTCTATGTTTGTTTGTTGTTTTTGAACTGTATAATCACTTATAGCCTGTGAAATAAATTGTTTAGCATTGTCAGCAGTTTCTTGTCCTTCATTTTCAATAATTTCTTTATAGACAGAATCTTGAATTTCAAATAATATAAATTCGCTAATTTTAGGCTCCGAATAATCTGCACCTTGTTTTGAATAATAATCTAAAAATGTTTTCGTAACAGCTTTTGTCTGTTCATCAGTTAGACTAGATAAAATAGTAATGCTGGCTTCTTCATGTGACATTCCTTGTGATTTAAGAGTATCGTAAGTTCCTGCAAGGGCTGTTTTTTGTTCATTTGTCATTTGCTCGTTAAGTAAATAATTTAATTGATCCGTTTTATCATCATAATTCATAAGAGCATTTTCGGTCATATTAAAATATGTCATTGACTGCTTTTCTATTGTGCTTTCTATTGAGTCTTCAATAAACATATCAACCATAGAATTTCTGATACTACTTACATTAAGATTTCCAAGCACAAGAATAATTATAGCAAGCATAGCACACGTAATTGCCGTTACAAAACTCCAAATAGTAGCATTTGCTTTGCAAGATTGTTTAAATAATGGTTTACTTATCATTTTTATTCTCCTTTATTAAGTTTGTAAAATGTTTTTCAAGTGTATATTTGACTTCAGCTATAAATTTGATATCAAACATTGTTAAATCTTTTAATAGTTCTTGAATTTTTGTTTTTTCGATACTTACAGTAACTTGATTGTATTTTTCTTGAATTCTTATAATGTTATAAGTTAATTTTTTAAAATCTTCAAAATCACTTTTCTTGTTAAACTCAATTTTAAAATCAACAATTTGTCTATTTTTTATATCGTTCATATCGGTTATATTAACGATACACCCATTGTCTATAAGTGCCACTCTGTCGCAAACTTTTTCAAGTTCCTCGTAAAGATGTGAACTAATTAAAATTGTTTTACCTTTCTTTTTTTCTTCTTCAATTACATCTAAAAAAGCAAGTCGCATTAGTGGGTCAAGACCTGTGGTTGGCTCATCTAACAATAATATGTCTGGATTATTCATAAAAGCAGCAACAACGGCTGTTTTTTGTTTCATGCCTTTACTCATTCTTTTTAGATTGGCAGTAGGGTCTAGTTGTAAAGCATCTATTAAATGATTTGCATAATCCATGTTTGTCAAATTCAAAAATTCTGCTTGTGATTTTAAAAACTCTGTTCCTGTTTTTAAATCTGGAAATGCAATTTCTCCCGGAATATAACCAATATATTTTTTTGTTTTTTCACTATTGAAGTATGCGTCAAGACCATTTATCGTAACTTTGCCTGTGTCGGGCTTTAAAAATCCCATAATATGTCTAATTGTAGTTGTTTTTCCTGCGCCATTTGCGCCTACAAATCCTAAAACTTCACCTTTTTTTATAGTAAAATTTAAATCAAAAATCCCTTTGCCATCGCCATAGTCTTTTGTAAGATTTTGAATAACAATAATATCTTCCATTATAGTGCACCTCCAAAATCCTTATCTTCTTTGTAGTATTTCATAAAGTAATCTTCTAGTGTTTCTTTTAAGTGTTCAAGAGATATAATTTGATATTTTGAAAGAATGCCGAGCAAATAATTTATATTTTTGTCATTAACAAAAATTAGTAGTTGTGAGTTTTTTCCATCTTGAATTGAAAATTTGTCGTTTAATTTGCTTTCTTTTATAAAATTTAATTTTTCTTCTTTTGCACAAAATTCAACTCTATAAATTTTATCTTGTTTATGCTTTAAATCTCCTGTAATAAATTCAGACACAATTTTTCCGTCTTTGATAATCGCAATTCTATCGCAAGTGGCATCAACTTCACTAAAAATATGACTTGAAAGCAAGATTGTTTTTCCTCGCTTCTTTTCATTTTTGATAAATTCAATGAATGTTTGTTGCATTTTTAAATCCAATCCACTTGTTGGCTCATCAAGAACTAAAATATCGGGGTCGTTCATAAAAGCAGTAACAACAGCAAGTTTTCTTTTTACGCCTAAACTCATTCTCTTTGTATCGCCAGACGGGTCTAGTTCAAATAGTTTGATTAAATGATTAAGCCAAGTGTCATCTTTAACTCTTTTGAGATTTTTCATCATATCGATAAATTCATAACCAGTAAGTCCTGCAGGGAGTGCAATTTCGCCTGGCAAATAGCCAACTTTTTCCATAAAATAATAGTAATTTTCAAAACTATCTCGACCTAATATTTGTGTTTTACCTTTATCGGGCTTACTAAAACCCATTAAATGTCTAATTGTCGTGGATTTTCCAGCTCCATTTGGACCTAGAAATCCATAAACCTCACCTTTGTTAATTTTAAAGGAAACATTAAAAACACCACGGCCAAACCCATAGTCTTTTGTTAAATTGTCAACTATTATCTCTTCCATAGTTCCTCCTTTAATTAAAAAATTGGACAGATGTGTATTTTTTTGACATCTGTCTAATTTTATGATATATTTATAAAAGAAGCAACAATTCCAATTTTACAAAAATTGCTATTTGTTAAATATACGACATTTGATTTATAAATGTCTAAAAAAGGTGGTTTTATGGAACAAGAAAAAGAAGATTTAAGAATTAAAAGAACGAGAAAACTATTGTGTATGTCTTTAATGGATTTAATGCAAACTAAATCTTTTGAAAAATTGTCTGTCAATGATATTTGTGAAAAGGCAATGGTTCATAGAGCAACATTCTACAATCATTTTAACGATAAAAATGATTTATTAAACTATGCTCTTGATGATTTGCAAGAAGAATTATTTGAAAGAAGTATTGAAAAAGAAACATTTTCCTCTCAAAAAGAAATGTTTATGGCACTTGTTGAGTGTGTTATTGACTTTATAACAAAAAATAGGCAAAAATTTGTTTTAATCTATAAAAATAGTTCAGAAAAAATGTCGTCTTTAGTATCAACTACAATAAAAAGAAGCATTAGATATTTAATTAGTAGAAATAAATATAAACAAGAATATTTACTTCCAATAGATATAATTGTAAATTTCTTTACAGGTGGAATAACAATTATAGGTATTGATTGGTTAGAGTCTTCAAATCCTTATACAAAAGAAGAAATGATGCAATTCTTTGATATACTATTAAATGAAGATATGTTCGTAAAACGTTCTCTAGTATAGAAATTTCGAAACTGTTGTAAAAAGAAAATTTACTAAAAAAGTGGAATAATTTTTTGTTTATTTTGCTAGCTTTAAAATTTTAGGCATTTATCTCTTTTTTGATGTAAGCAAATTAGACGAGATGATTTCTGTTTTAGGAATAACGATTACAAAACAGTCTTGTAAAAAGAAATACGAAACCCTTATTTCCTAAATGTTTCGTATGACTTTCGATTATTAGAACGACCACTTCTCAAGTTAAACTAATTGTTTTAAATAAAGTTTTAAAATTATCAATTTTCATTTTTATAGATTAATCATATTGGATATATTTATCAAACCATTTTAAATATGTAGTTTGTCCACACATCAGAAGTGCTTCGCGTAGTTTTTTACTACTTATTAAATAGTCAATTTTTTCTGAAACATAGTCATTATCTAGGTTATCTTCCCAAGTTGTAAATAAGTAGTCGATATCTTCACAGATATAGTCACCATCCATGGGGCGTGAGGCAACTTCGTAAAATGTAAGAATTATTTTCTTTTCATCTGCAGATAAACTCTTTGTTATCTTATCGCAAAAATTATTATATTCTTCACTAAGTGGTGAATATTTATCAATTTCTGTAATATCGATAGCGATATTGGAATTTTTTAATTTTGCAGCTTCTTTTTTGATAAACATATTGTAGACTTCTCCAATCTTGCGAAAAAAATCTTCTGTAAGATTTTTAAATTTGTTTTCAAGACCAATATTTACAGCAAAAGAATAGTGAGATTTAATTATTTTTAACGCTTTATCAAATTCAGTAGAACTAATTCCATATTTTAAACACAGAGTATTTTTATTTTTAATCGTTTCTGTTTTTGACCATTTATTTAAATCTTTTAAATCTAAAGACAACTCTTCAATTTTTTGTCTACCTAAATGTTGAGTATAAGTTTGTAAATAGTTAATATTTAACTGTCTACTAAATTGATTAATCATATAATCAAGAAAAGACATAAGCTTTTTATATTTCCAATATAAAACTCCAATATCAATAATTATTATTTCTGAGAGATTTATGTTTTCCAAGTTTCTTTTATATGTATATCTAAAACTATCTCCATCTACGTCAAAGAAATAATCTTTAATACAATCTTCAAAATGTCCAAAATTATCAAAAGCTTCTTGCAATTCATTTTTAAAATCTTTGAAGTTAATTAACTCGTTATATAATGAATATATGTTATGTTGTTTGCAAACTCTTTCTAGTTTACAAATATAATCATTTCTAGTTTTTATATTGTTTTTTCTTTTATAAATTATTATCAAATTTTTAATTATAACTTTTAAAGACAACTCAATTGAATGCCTACAACAAAAAATAAAAGGATAAACACCAATATCTATCCAAATAGTTTTTTCAATCATATCTTGATATAATTTTTCAACTGATGCTTTATACCCATCAATGATTATACAATCTCTGAAATTTGGAGAGACTCCAGAATTATTCCCAACGCAAGCTCTATAATTAGAATTGAAATATCTTTCCTTAAAAGGGTTTAACTTAAATAATTCATTTTCGGTTAACTTTTTATCCATAACTGCTCCTTTCAAAATTATATCATAAAAATTGTAGAAATCTAGATAATTTTACTTAAAAAACCTAGTAAAAGATTATTATCGTTTGCAATTTATTGTAAATAGCAAAAATGAGAACATTAAAAAAAAAATGGAAATTTCTATTAAAGCAGGTGAAATCGTTGGTGTTCTTTATGATGCCATATTAAAACAATATAAAGAAAAAGATGAAGAATTAAAAAGTCTTAATGAACTTTGCGTAAGACTTATATTTTGTTTATACGTGGAAGATATTGTTCGCCGAAAAACTTGCATTTCACAACCATCTTCAAAGGTTTGCAATTAAAGATACGAGGTGTGCTTTAATTGCCTTATTCAAAGTGTTAGATACCAAAATTCAGAATAAAGAGAAATATTTAGATGAAGAACTTGCAAAATTTCCTTATGTTAATGGTGGATTTATTAACTTTTGTTTTTCTGGTTAGTAGCGTTAACATAAACGTTTTTTCTTTTTTCTAGCAAAAAGCTAAGGTTTTTTATTTTAACTTTAGTCAATCATGAGTCGTAAAAACACATAAATAATAATGTTATTTACGTTTTTCAATTCATAATTTTTATAGTTAAAAAACTAAAATTTTGTCGAAATTTGAGCTAAAACTTGTTTGTTTTTATTTTTGTTTTTGTTATAATGTTAATGAAAAACCAAATTAATAATTGAATTAAAATTAAGTATTATATCATAAAAATAAACATAAATATTAATGTAAATATTTAACTTTATTGTCAATTAAAATTAAGTTTTAAGGAGAAAATATGAAACATTTAAGTCAAAAAATAAGAGTTGCAATAGATGAGGACAACCCCTCTGTTAAAAGAGATGAAAGCAAATGTATTAAATGTGGGCAATGTGCTAAAATTTGTGATGAATTTGTTAGCGTTAACAATCACTATGATTTAACTCAAACTTGTGATAAATCGGTTTGTGTTAATTGTGGACAATGTGTTAAAGTTTGTCCAGCTGACAGTTTGAGTGGCAAAGAAGAATATAAACAAGTAGAAAAAGCCATATTAGACCCTAATAAAGTCGTTATTGTTTCAACATCGCCATCGGTTAGAGTTGGACTTGGAGAAGCGTTTGGCCTTCCGTTTGGAAGTTTTGTGCAAGGAAAAATGGTTGCTTTGTTAAAAAAATTAGGTTTTAAGTTTGTGCTTGACACTAACTTTTCAGCCGATTTAACAATTTGTGAAGAAGCGACTGAACTTATCAATCGTATAACAAAAAAAGATAAGCCTTTGCCACAATTTACAAGTTGCTGTCCTGCGTGGATAAAATTTGCTGAAACTTTCTATCCTGAAATTCTGCCAAATGTTTCAACTTGCAAAAGTCCAATTGGCATGCAAGGTCCAATAATTAAAACTTATTTTGCAAAACTTATGGGAATTAATCCAGAAAATATAGTAAATGTTGCGCTAACGCCTTGTGTTGCTAAAAAGTTTGAAATCAGAAGAAATGAAATGAATATTTCTGCCAAAGTTAATAATTCAAAAGATATGAGAGATATGGATTATTGCATCACAACGGTTGAGCTAAGCAAATGGGCAAAAGAAAAAGGAATTTCTCTTGATGATTTAGAAGATGCTGAATTTGATAAATTCATGGGCATGGCAAGTGGTGCTGGAATTATTTTTGGAAACACTGGTGGTGTGATGGAAGCAGCTGTTAGAACAGCATATAGTTACATAACAAAAAAACAGCCAAGTGAATTGTTGTTAAATCTTGAACCTGTTAGAGGATATGATGGTATAAAAGAAGCAGAAATAGACATTGATGGCATAAAAGTTAAAGTTGCCGTTGTTTATGGTCTTTCAAATGCTAGAATTATTATCGATAAAGTTAAGAATGGCGAAAATTATGATTTTATAGAAATCATGACTTGCCCAGGTGGTTGCATAGGTGGAGGTGGTCAACCAAAACATTTTGCAGAGGATGAAGAGGCACAAAAAGCAAGAATTGCTTCTTTATATGCAAAAGATAATTCTATGTCGTTGAGAACCTCACATGAAAATCCTGAAATTTTGAAACTATATAAAGACTATTTAATTGCTCCTCACAGTGAACTCGCTGTTAAGTTGCTACACACTAATTACATAGATAGAAGTAAGGATTTAGGTCAAAACAAAAAAGGAGAAGAAAAAATGAAAAAAATATTTGTTAAATATAAATGTAAGATTTGTGGAAAAATTTTTGAAATTGAACAAGGCAAAGAAGCAATTTGCCCATTTTGTCATCAAAAAGGCGATTCACTTGAAATTGTTGGAACAAGAGAAGTTGAATTGAAAGAGCAATCTACAAATAAATATAAGGGCACGGAAACTGAAAAAAATTTGCAAACTGCTTTTGCTGGAGAAAGTCAAGCACGAAATAAATATACATTCTTTGCAAATATTGCTAGAAGCGAAGGATTTGAACAAATTGCCGATTTGTTTATTAAAACTGCAGAAAATGAAAGAGAACATGCAAAATTATGGTTTAATGAACTTGGGGAACTTGGAAATACTGCAGAGAATTTACTTCACGCAGCAGAGGGAGAAAATTATGAGTGGACTGACATGTATGATGGATTTGCAAAAACTGCAGAAAAAGAAGGCTTTCCTGAACTAGCAAATAAATTTAGAAAAGTTGCTGAAATTGAAAAATTGCATGAAGAAAGATACCGTGCATTACTTAAAAATGTTGAAACTTCAAAGGTTTTTGAAAAAAGTGAAATTAAAATTTGGGAATGTAAGAATTGTGGACACGTTGTTATTGGACGTGTTGCCCCAAATTACTGTGAAGTTTGTGGCTTTGCAAAAAGTTTCTTTGAAATAAAACAAGATAATTATTAATTAATTTCGTTAAAAGTGCTAAGACTTAATTACAAGTATTCTAAACCAGACCTTGCTGACAAACCGAGAGGCCTAAAGGCTATGATTTCGTTTTGGGAAAATGGTAAGTATGAATCAACTGCAAGCAATATAATAAATATTGCTAACTTTTTGACATCTCCATTGATGAGCTATTAAAATAGTTGTTATAAAAAGACGTAAAAAATAAAAATTGCAATAATAATACAAAGCTTTTAATAGCAAAAAGGAATTATACTTTATTAGTATAGTTCCTTTTATTTTTCATAAAAATATTGCAAATTCGATCGTATTTTTATAAAATATGCAAATATTCAATTTTATCGTTTTATCCTTACATGGAATCAAAAACAATGCTATTGAAAAAACCCACTTAATCTAAACTATATTTGATACTTGAAGTGCCTTTTGTGTTATTTTTAGAAACATTGTTATATTGAGTTATCGTATTAGTTTTAGCATCGTAGATTGCCATATTAATCATTCCATTTGGGTGCTTAGCCACATGGTTTGAACCATCTACTTCTTTTTTTGAACCATCAAGCATTTTTATCATCTTCTTGATGGCATTTTTAAAATATTCTATGTCTTGCACAATATATTCTTCTTCTGTTAATATTTTTTCTCCATAATTACCTCCTTTAATGTGCCGTGCATTCAGATTCGTAGTGTTTAGATTTATCTTCATCTTTGTAATTATTTTCTTGAATTACAATATCTTCATCTGCAACATAAATTGCATAGTTTTCTTGACCACTTGCATGCTTTGATTCAAACTCGGCATATTCTATTTCTTTATCAGGCATATTCTCTTCCAATCATGACTCAACTTCTTTTATTATTTTATCTTTAGGCATAATTTATTTATTAGAAGAATCTTCTTCGGGTTCTTCAATTTCCTCCTTATTTCTTTGGTAAAAAGTATTTATATATGTACTGCCGTCATCACCGACATTCGTAAATGTTATAATATTTCCATCTTCAGAAACATTCACTTTAGTTTCATCATTTATTATATTTTTTTTATCCATAGATATAATCCTTTTTTAATTCTTTTTATCTCTTAAGTGTAATGTTATTTTTTTCGTTTTACCATTTTCGTATTTATTGGTAAAAACAACAGTATTTCTGTCTTTACTAATTTTGATATCTGTTTTTTCAGTAATAAATTTTTTATCACTAACATTTTCTTTGTTTTGATTAATCATGCTTTCGCTCCTTTATCTTCATTAAAGTTATTTTAAATAGGAATTCTTTTTTTTGTCAAATTATCTAACTGGAGTGAATATTTATTAAAACAAAATAATATATTTGAAAAATGATTTACAAATTTAGTATTCTTCAAATAAATCATTTGGAGCACGCTCTAAAATGTTGCAAATATTTTTCAAGTTTTCAAATTTTATTAAGGAACAATTGTGAAATTATTAAAAATAAAAAATGGGAAATTACACTTTAATAATTTTAGTTATTTACAAAAGTTGCCAAACTCATCTCTTTTTTGATGTAAATAATTTAGATGAGATGGATTATCTATCTTTGATACTTCAAAAGGTATAACCATTCCAAAACAATCATGTAAAAAGAAATATGAAACACTTATTTCTAAATGTTTCGTATGACTCTCTCTTGGCGGCGGTAGAGCACCTCAATTCGAACCTTTGACGAGAAAGGAAGGGGTTATGGTTGAGAATGAAGAGATCGAGTTTAAAAACAAGGTGGTAGATGCAAAAAATCAAAAGGTTGGGATTGCTAACAAAAAATGCAAAAACAACTGCAAAAACAAGACAACTATTGTTCAAAAACTTTCCAATCACATAGAATTCATAGACTACATCCCAACCCACGAGGTAATAACATACCGTCACTTGTTTGCTTATGGATTTTATGTAGAGTAGAGTTTAAGCAAATAAAATTCTTAAGATATAATAAAAATAGCACACAATATTAAATTTGTAAAGTTGGTATTTGTGATTACACTATCAACAGCAATTACCATATGCCGAAATAAGAACAAGATTTTATAAACAAACTTTTAAGAAAACTAAATGGAAAATTTAAATTTAAACGTTTTGAAATTTTAAGCGGTGATGGTATTATTATTCGTGGAGAAAGATAATTAAATGATTTTAAGTGTATCGAGAAGAACAGATATCCCTGCCTTTTATTCAGATTGGTTTTTTGATAGGTTAAAAGATGGTTTTGTGCTTGTGCCAAATCCAATAAATCCAAACAAAATAGCAAAAATAAAGTTAGAACCTATGAAAATAAAAAGCCTGCAAACCAATCTTTTGGGCGAAAAGAAAATTGAAATGAAAGGAAATTTGGAAGGTATTGTGTTTTGGACAAAGAACCCAGAGTCAATGATTGAAAAATTGAAGGTTTTAGATAAACTAGAAATTAAATACTATTTTCTTTACACCTTAAATGCTTATCCAAATCATATTGAAGCGGGCTTGCCAAATTTAGAAGAACGAATAGAAAGTTTTAAAAAATTGTCTGCTTACTGCCCTGTAATTTGGAGATATGATCCGATTTTACTTTCAAATGATATTGATGTGGAGTGGCATAGAAGGGAATTTGCTAAACTTTGCAAAGAACTTAAAGGCTATACTAAGCACTGTAAAATTAGTTTTGTTATAGAAAGCTACAAAGGCTGTGCAAAAACAGTTTGGGCTCCAAATCTTTCGCAAAAACATGAAATACTTGCTTCATTTTCACAAATTGCCAAAGCAAATGGCATTCAAATTGAAGCATGTGCAGAAAGTGGAGATTATCAAAAATATGGAATTGTGCCAAGCAAGTGCATCGACGGTGAAATATTTGAACAACTTTTAACTGAAAGGTTTAAAAAGCAAAATATTGCTGTCAAACGCAAAAACAATAAAATTGATGGTCAGCGAAAATACTGTGGTTGCATGCCGGCCATTGATATTGGAAGATATGATACTTGTCGCCATGGTTGCAATTATTGTTATGCCCGCAAAAGCACGCCCAAAAGCATGCTAGACCCACTTGATGGCGAAATATATGAGCGAAAAACTGAACTGGAATTTGAATATAAATAAGAGGATAGGAATGAATAAATTTGTTGAAATAAAAGATAAGAAACAGTTAGATGAATTTATGGACCACATATGGAATTTTAATGATGCAGTTATCACAAAATTAATTTTATTTAAGGCTAAAAAGACGAGGAAGTGTTTGAGTTATCAAGCGGTGTCGTAAAAACGACACGAATAATTTTGTGATAGCAAAATTATTACTTCCGATAAGTCTTGTTACAAAATAAAAAATTAAAATAAATATAAAAAATGTTCAAATTGCCGTTATCGGCAATTTTTTATTTGTGAATCTGTTGACTTAATTGCCGATATTGGTTATAATTAAAATAGATTAAAATGAGGTGTTATGTTAATGGGATTTTTAACAGCCAGAGAAATTGCTAAAAAGTGGAATATTAGTGAAAGGTCTGTTCGCAACTATTGCCAACAAGGTAGGGTAAAGGGGGCAGAACTGAAAGGCAAGACATGGATAATTCCTGAAGATGCTGAAAAACCAGAAAGGGCAGAGCGAAAAGAGTTTAGTGATAATCCACTTCTTAATATATTGAAAGAAGAAAAAGATATGAAGCTTAAAGGTGGAATTTATCATAAAACTCAAATTGCACTTACTTATAATTCAAATCATATTGAGGGAAGCACACTTACAGAAGACCAAACTCGTATGATTTTTGAAACCAATACTCTTGGCGAAACAAAAGGCGTGAAAGTTGACGATATTGTAGAGACCAACAATCACTTTAAATGTGTGGATATGGTTATTGATAATGCAAAAAAGCCTTTAACAGAAAAGTTTATCAAGGAATTGCATTACACTTTAAAATCAGGAACGAGTGATAGCAGAAAAGATTGGTTTAATGTTGGTGAATACAAATCTCGCCCTAACGAAGTTGGTGGCAACGAAACCTGCCCACCAGAAAAGGTTGCAGAAGAGATTAAAAAACTTTTAGATAACTACAATGCAAAACAGACTAAAACTATTAATGACATAATTGAATTTCATAGAGACTTTGAAACAATCCATCCTTTCCAAGATGGCAACGGCAGAGTAGGGCGTCTAATTATGTTTAAAGAGTGCCTTGCTAACAACATAATTCCATTCATTATTGATGAAGAGCATAAATTATTTTATTATCGTGGTTTAAAAGAATGGAAAAACGAAAAAGGATATTTAACTGATACCTGTCTGTCTTGTCAAGACAAATACAAAGCATGGTTAGAGTATTTTAAGATTATACAAGTTTAAAATAAATGAAACATGTATTTTATGCTATAATTAAAAAAGTATATGAAATACAATTTTATTGATATGTTTGATTGGGTAGAATACCTATGATAGTTCAAAAGATTGTGAAGGTAGTTGCTATGGATAAAAATTTTATTGAAGGTGAGTTGTATTCTAGGAAGGACGTACATGATATCTTATCTCCCGATACAAATTTTACTCAGGGAAATGGTACGTGGGGATTACAAGGTATAGTAAGAATACAACCAGATCTCGCTGATTATGTTTTATTTGTTACATACGGAAGAGAACAATCAGGTCATAAATTTGATGAGACTATTCATTCTAATGGAACATTTGAATGGCAATCTCAACCAAGTCAAAGAATTTCTGATAAAGTTATTCAGGAGTTGATTCATTCTGAAAATAATTCAATATATTTGTTTTTAAGAGAAAATAAGTTAGATGATTATAAATACATGGGTAAATTAAAATATGTGAGGCATGAACCAAAAAGAGAGTGTCCAGTTTATTTTACATGGAAAATTGTAAATGAAAGTAAGAATAGCATATCTGCGGATGATAGCATAGAAATTTTAAATTTGTCTACGAGAACTTTTAATTGTTTAATGAGACATGGTTATAGAACTATTAAAGCATTCATGAAATTAACTGAAGAAATATGTTTAAAAACTAAAAACCTTGGAAGATTATCTATTTATGAAATTTTGATGAAACAACAAGAATTAATTGAAAAATATGATATTCTTGCTGTGTGCGGAATAGATAATTTCGAAAACGGTAACAGAGATGAGATTAAAAATCTAAACTTATCACTTAGAGCCAAGAATGTACTAATTAATAATAAAATTTTGTCGTTAAAGCAATTTGCTCAACTTAAAGAAAAAGAAATTAGAGGATTTTTGCATTGCGGAGAATTAACAGTTATTGAGTTAATATGTAAGCAAAAAGAAGTAATACGAGATAATTTGCAGATACAGATTGAGTTACTTAAAGGAAAGATAGATGAAATAAGTGAAGATAATTATAATATTTTAATAGAAGACGTTTTTAATAATACAATTGCATATGCATTAAGAAATAAAGGAATTTTTAAGTTAGGAGATCTTTGTAAATTATATGTTGATAATAGCAATTTTGAAGATCTGGATATTTTATATTTAGTTAAATCTTTAGAAAGTTTCAAATTTCCATTTAAACAGTTGATTTACAATAACTTATTAGAAATAATAAAGAAACCTAAAAAAGATGGGACTCCTAACAAGGAATGGATGAGAGACTTAACAATTTTAAATAACAGGGCATTAGGTCAGACTCTTCTTGATTCTGGTAGAGATTATGCATTAACACGTGAACGAGTTCGTCAATTAGAAAAACAAACAATTTCAAAATTTCAAAATGCATATTATTTTGGTAAGTTTGAGATTTACTTAAAATCATTTTTTAAAAAATCAAATTATGCATTTAGTAATAATTTTAAAAATTCACTAAATGAATTGTCAAATTTATTTATATTTATTCTCAAAGAAGGTGAATTTTCAAACTTACATTATTATAAAGATTATGATTTATTTATAATTGGAAATGATTGGGTTGAAAATTATAAGGAAATAATTTCAAAGTTACCAGATATAATTTTGTTTAATGAAATTAATGTTTACATAGAAAAAATTCAAAATAAATTAAAATTGAATGATGTTCATATAGAAAAACAAGATATTGAGATATTATTTAAGATTGATTTTTCTAATAAATATGGAGCATATTCAAAAAATAGAATTACTAATTCAGATAAGTATGAAATAGTGCTACAAAAAAATTATCCAAATGGAATAGATATTTATGATGAAAATCAAATGCAAGAATTTATTAGACTATGTGGAAATATTTTTTCAAGCGAAGATTTGAATTATAATATTAGAGCGGTTGGTGTGAGGGTGGCTTCTATTTGTATACCTATAGGCAGAGGTATATATGGATTGAAAAGTATGTTTTTAAAAAGTCGCGAACTAATTGAACCAATATATGATTTTATCATGAAAAGTGATAGAGAAGTTTTTGCTACGGGTGGATTATATTTAAGATTTGAAGATTTGCTTAAAGGAATTGGGGTAAAAAATAGATATTATTTGCACGGTATTTTAAAAGAGTATTACGGGAATAATTTATATTTTAAACGTGATTATATTTATAAAGATAGATCTTCATATAGTATAAAAGAAGAAGTTATTAATTTTATTAAATCTGCAAATGAGCCGTTATCAAAGAATCAAATTAGAGAGGTATTTCCAGGTGTTAGTGATGCCACGCTACAAAACTATTTAACTGAAAAAGGTATTTTGAATTATTTTGGTAAATACATCCATATAGATAATTTAGATATAACAGCTGAAGATATA
This sequence comes from Christensenellales bacterium, assembly GCA_051889995.1. Taxonomy (GTDB): domain Bacteria; phylum Bacillota; class Clostridia; order Christensenellales; family UBA1242; genus UBA7868. The sequence goes on along the minus strand of JBJFDL010000002.1, from coordinate 239,704 downwards.
GAATTTGTTAGAAACATAATTAATAATCTGGTATCTGATAATAAAATACATCATACAAATGAACTGTTTACAGTCTTATCTATAAAATACAACAGCTTTATAGATAAATGTGGAATCAAATATCAATATATGCTTTTTAGTGTAATTGAAGAATTGTTTGAATTTGATTACGAATGGAAGAGACCATATTTTGCAAGAAAAGGTATTGAAATTCCCGATGAATATGAAAGAATCAAAAGTTTTGTTTCATTATATGATGAGATTACAATAGATAAAATAAAATATTTTGCAAACTCACAAGGGATAGGTATCTCTAGTATCCTAGATATGGTAAACTCATTAAATGAAGAATTTATATTTAAGGATGAAAAAACATTGATAAGGACAGATAAATTTTTTAAAGATGAGAGCGATGCTATACAAGCAATAGATATCATAGAAAGAGTTGTTTCTAAAAATGGTATATTTAGTGCTGCCTCAATTAATACATATTATATGTTTCCAGAAGGTTACGAATGGAATCAATGGATTATTTATAGTTTAATTAAAAAATACTCAGATAAAGTTAATGTTTTTACTAGTAGTAGACAATTTAGATCTTCGCATGGGAAAGTGGAGTCTAAAGTGATTTTTACGGAAAAGAAGTTAAATATATCATCATATGTAGAATTAATTGATTACTTAAATGGGATTGGAATACATGGAAATGGTTTACTTAATTATATGAGAGAAAATAGGTTGGATTAAACAACCTATTTTTTAATATTTTATAAATATTTTAAAAATATTTATAAAATATATTGACTTTATTTTTTAATGTGTTATAATTAGGCTAGTTTTAGGAGGAGTTTTATGGTCGAAAGTAAAAGGGATAAATTTATTAGACTTGCTGAAACAAGGACAAATAAGGCGCTTGAAATGATAAGATTAATAGGAAATTTATCGAATAAAGCTGTTTATGATTACACTGATAAAGATGTAGATAAAATCTTTAAAGCACTAGAAACGGAAATTGAGATGGCAAAAAAACAATACGATGTTATTGGTGGAGATAAATTTAAATTACTATAAGGAGAAATGTATAATGAAAGGAAAGTGGATATTTCCATCTACGAATGGAGGGGAAAGACAAGGATTAAATAACACAGGTATTGAGCAATTCAAAGATAATCCAATAAGGTCTTTGGCTAGAGAAATATGTCAAAATTCTTTAGACGCTGCAGAAAAATATCCTGTAATAGTAGAGTTTAATACTTTTAGTTTGTCTAGAAATAAATTTCCATGTTGTGAAGAGTTTGCTAATATTCTTAACCAATGCAGAGAGTTTAAAAAAGACAACAAGGATGCAAAGGACTTTTTTGATAAAGCTATACAATGTTTTAACAAAAATGAAATAGAGTTTTTAAGAATTAGTGATTTTTCAACTAGTGGTTTGGATGAGAACAATTGGGGAAAGTTGGTAGAAGAATCAGGAGAGTCAAATAAAACTGAAGAAAAATCGGGTTCTTTTGGTATTGGAAAGCATGCCCCATTTGCTTGTTCTGCTCTAAGAACAGTCTTTTATAGTTCTTATGATAAAAATAAAAAAAAGAGAAGTAAGGGTGTTTCTAGATTAACTTCTCATATCATTGGGCAATATGATGATGGTACTGATAATATTTCCCAAGGTACAGGATATTATGGCATCGAAGGGCCTCATAGGATTGATTATTTTGAAGAATTGCTTAACTTAGATCCAAAATTTAATAGAAATGAAGCAGGCACAGACGTATATGTTGCTGGTTTTGGTAATGACTATGACAAAACCGATATTTTGTATATGATTGAAGCTGAAATTATTGATGGATTTTTAATGGCTATATGGGAAGAAAAATTATGTATAAAAATAAACGGGAAAGAAATTAATAAAAAATCAATAGTTGATGATGCTTTGAAGAGAGAGTTAAGTTCTTATTTGAATAAGACAACTCTGTTAAATATGGAACTGCTTGCAGATAAAAACCTCTCATGGACTGAACTTCCGGTTTCATTTGGCAATATGTCAATGGGAAATTTAAAAGTCGCAATTCAAATTAGAGAAGATGATGCGAAAGGAATTAACAAAATTTCAATGGTGCGTAGCTCCGGAATGAAAATTTTTGATAAGGAAGGATTGTGTCCATTATTTAGATTTACTGGAATATGTGTTATTCAAGGGAAGGAACTTAATGATTATTTGCGTAAATTAGAAAATGCATCACATAATAAATGGTCTATTGAGCGAAACAATAAAAAACAATCGCAAATGCTTTTGAATTTAATTTTTGATTTGATTTCTAATCATTTAAAGCGACAAGCACTTGAAGGTGATGATGATGAAATTGATGTTGCTGGAGCTAGTGAGTATATTCCAGACATAGATGAAGATGCGGGGAAACAAAGAAAAATAAAAAATATCGGATTTAGCAAAATTACAGAGATAAAAATCAGACAAAAAACTAAGGTTGAATCAAATTCTCATATGGATACAAAAGAACCTGGAGATAACATGTCAGGACAAGTTGAGACTCAGGGCAAAATTGAGGAAGATGGCAAAGGATATAATGCAAGAATTAAAAATGGAAAGCATCATAACCATCATGGGGAAAAAGACGAAAAAGAGGTTGGAAAGGAGAATGACGGCGATTCTACAATAAACCAAAATAGGAATGTAAAATCTAAACAAATAAGGATCTTTTATTTGAAAGATTCAAATCAATATAAGTTAATTTTTTATCCTACAATTGACAGTGAAGAAGGCTATATCGAAATAAATAGAGTTGCTGAAAATGACGACAAAATGCCAATAAATATTTTAGGGTATAAGTTTGATGAAAATTTGAGGATCGATAAAAATAGAATAGGTTCATTTAAATTTATAAAAGATGAAAAAATAGCTATTACATTAAACTTAGATATAGATGAATATTCAACAATGGAGGTAAAATTATATGCATATAAGAGCTAAATTATATCCTTATCCTTTGTTAGAATCTTGCTTTGGACAAGAAGATTACATTGATAGTAGTTTCAATATTTTAGTGGAACATAAAAATAACCTAGATTCTGTAGAACTTAAATTTACGCCGGTTTTAATTAATGCTGGAATACAAAAATTAATTGATGAAGGGAATGCATATTTTGCTGTTCATATTGAGTGTCATTTAACTAGTTTTAGAGATTTATATCGTGTGGGAAAAGAATTAATATTAAAATTGGATGCAAATGATGTTGAAGGGTTTGTCAACATATGTACTTTTATAATTGCAAACAACAATTTAAGAGAATATACAAATGATAAATTTAATGAGGATTATGCAGGAACTAGATTTGACATTGAAAAAGGAAATATTCTTGCTATAGGTGATAGTTATGAGCTTGAAATAAACAAAGTACAAGATAATTTAGGCAATATGCAATCTATTTTTGGATTGATAGAGTCTAAAAATGAAAATGAAAAAGATATAAAAATAGATTTATCAAGAGACAAAATTAACATAGTATTACCTAAAAATGAATTTATTGAATTTAAAACAATGATGAGAACACGTGCAAATCATGCGGTTCTACATTCTATGATTTTGGTTCCTGCCTTAATGCAAGCTATTGATGAGATGAAAAAACGAGTTCAAAACAACAATTTATATGAAATTGAAGAGAAAAAATGGTATAGATCCATTGTAAAAGCCGCAGAGAATTTAGGTATTATAATTGATGAGGAAAACATATTAGAGTTACCAAATTTTGAAACAGCGCAGAAACTAATAGCAAATACGATAAATAGAGGTATTTTAAATCTTGGAGACATAATTAAATTTTCTGGTGGAGGTGAAGAGTAATGGCTAAAATAAACAAATTAAAGGAAGATGTTATTTCGACTCTTCAGCTTATCGATAATCAATCTGATATAATACAAAAAATTAACGAATCTAATTCAATTGATTGGTTAAAAGAATATTTTAGAAGTGATGTTTATGAAGAGACCCCATTAGAGACTGACTTAAAAGATTTAATGATGAATAGTGAAAAACCTATAGAAACTGATTTTGAAAATGCAAAAATAATTTTTGGTATGTTTTCAAAGTTTGCCGATTCTGAAACTTGTAATGAACAATTTTGGATGGGTCTAACATTTGGAAAATATTTTGATTATATGAAATATAGATGGCCATTAAGTAAAGAGTCAAACTATAAAAATCATTGGATTTTTAGTCAAAATAAGAAAAGGAGTTTATTTTTTAATGGGTTATCTAGATTGTATTGGTTTACTAAATATACTTATGATGAAACTTTAGAAGATCCGTTTGAAATTACAGAATTTTGCTTTAAGGATGTTAATACATTTAATGAGTTAGTATATAGGAGCTATAGTAATTCGAAAAAAATAAGACTGGCTCTGTTAAAAGCGTTAAAGCAATTCTATGAAGAAAACGGCACATTAGGTATGGATATAATCAGATATGGTGCAAATTGTGTAAGTTTTTTGGGTGGAGCTTATTTACTAGACTCATTTACACAAGATGAGTTAAGGAATAAGATATTAGAGAAAATAAAAAAGTATTGCTTAGGTAAGCAAAATAAATTCAAATTATAATTTTTTGAAAAAACTGGTTGACAGTTTTTTCTTTTTTTTATATAATTTGTTTAGACTAAAATTAGACTAAAATATATGAGGCAAAATATGAAAAAACTTAAGTTGAAAGAGTGTGTTCTTCAGAAAGATCATAGAATACGGTTGCCTAAAGAAATTGACCAACTAGGGTTTATTCCGGGGGTAACTTTTTTTGATGCATTTGTTGATGTGCATAGCGGAGATATAATTTTAAAAAAATCAAAAGGGAATAAGGTAAATAATTATGGCAAAAACAAATAAATATACATATATTTCACTTTTCAGTAGTGCTGGTGTGGGTTGTTATGGTTTCAAAATGAATGATTTTGATTGTATTGCTACGAATGAGTTATTAAAGGAGAGATTGGATGTACAAGTATATAATAACAAATGTAAATATGAGAGCGGATATATACTTGGAGATATAACAAAACCTGAAATAAAAGATAAGTTATATAAAGAAATAGATTTTTGGAAAAAAACTGAATCACTAAATAAAGTTGATGTCGTAATAGCTACACCTCCATGTCAAGGGATGTCCACAGTAAATTTAAAGAAAAACGATGAAACAAAAAGAAATTCGCTTGTTTTAGAAGCTATTGAAATGGTTAAAAATATTCAACCGAATATTTTTGTATTTGAAAATGTACAAAACTTTCTTGATACATATTGCATAGATAAGTACAATAATGCAATGAAAATTTCTGATGCTATCCGAAATAATTTATCTGCTGAATATAATATATATTCCAGAGTTATTAATTTTAAGAATTATGGTGTGCCCTCTAGTCGACCAAGAACTTTAGTAATAGGTACTTTAAAACAATTACAAAATATCTCTCCATTAAATATTTTTCCAATTAGTAGCCCCATTATAACTTTAAGAGAAACAATAGGTGATTTACCAGAACTTAATTTTGGCGAGATATGTGAAAATGATATTTATCATCAGTTTAGAACTTATGATTTGTATATGAGAGAATGGATTTCTTGCTTAAATGAAGGAGAAACAGCCTATAATAATCCTGATAATTTGAAACCATATACAATAAAAGATGGAGTAAAAACATTAATTAGCGGTGGATCAATGGGAAATAAATATAGACGTATGCTTTGGGATCAGCCAGCATCTTGTATAACTACACGTAATGATCAATTGGCAAGTCAAAATACGATTCATCCTAGTCAAGATAGAGTATTAAGCATACGCGAATTGATGCGAGTTATGAGTATACCAGATAATTTTAAATGGGTTCCGGATGAGAATGTTAATGAATTATCTTTAGCTGAAAAAAGAAAGTTTTTAAAAAAGCATGAACTAAAAATTAGAAGGGCTATAGGTGAAGCTGTACCAACAAATATAATGTATCAAATAGCTTGTAATATTAAAACAATGCTTGATTTTGAAAAATATTTATTAAATAAACATAATAGCATAGATATACAAAATAATTTTTATATTCAGTCATACATATTTGAGCATAGCATAGAAAACGCAAATGAGACAGGGGCTTTTTACACTCCACAGAATGTAGTTTTTGAATCTTTGAGATTTATTAATTTAGTTGGGAAAAATAATATAAAAATTTTGGAGCCGTCTGTAGGGATGGGTGCCTATTTACCCCAACTCATTGCTCTCATTGGTGAATCAAATAATGTAGAGATTGATCTTGTAGATATTAATAAAGATACTCTAAATAAATTACAGGAAATAATAAATTTAATACATTATAATACCAATCAAATAAAATTTAATTTTATTAATTCGGATTTTCTTCTTTGTGAAAATTTAAGAGACCATTATGATTTAATAGTCGCTAATCCCCCATATATAAAATTAAAAGGAAATGAGATAGAAAAGTATAGGGTTAGAACTGAAGATAAATCTCTTTGTAACACATTTGGATTTTTTATGGATAAAATGGCAGATATGTCAAACGAAATGGTTGTTATTATACCTAAATACTTTTTGATGACTCCTGAATTTAATAACTTGAGAGAGAAATATAAGCATATAGGTATAATATCAATAGTTGACTATGGAGCATGTTTTTTCAAAGAAGTTTTTATTGAAATCATTTCTATTCATTTCAAAAGGGGATATAGAAAATGTTTAATTGTGAAAGATTTAAGAGAAAATAGAATTACTACGCATGCGCAAAATTATATTCAGCACGATAAAATGTGGATAATCTATAGAAATGAATGGTTTGATGAATATATTAAGACATTAAAGTTAGATGTTTTTGATTATTTTAGAGATAGGCAGTTAAGAAAAAATGATATGCAATCCTCAGGAAAGATAAGAGTCTTAAAATCTAAAAATTTAAATGACGTTGGTGCTATAATAAATATAGACAAGTATGATAGTTTTATTGATGATATAGATGTTTATAACGTAAAAAAATATTTAAATACTGATCAAATCATTATGACTAATTTTACATATAATACACGAGCTGCTTACTTGCCAAAAAATACTATTGTAAATGGCTCATTAGCAATACTTACTTTAAAAGACAGTAATGACAAGGAGTTGGTGGATTTATCCTTATATTCAAGTGACTCATTTAGGAGATATTATGCTATAGTAAAAAACAATTCTAAATTTACAATTAATATCGATAAAAACTCAATTTATTATATAGGGGTAAGAAAGAATGAAGACAAATAAATTTATAAAATTGTTTTCAAATGCCAATCTTTCTCCCGAACGAGGGGCGTTTTTATCCGATAAAAGTTATAAATTTGATACAGTTTATTTTGTAAGTAAATTTATATTAAGCCATTTAGATAAAAATAAAGATTTTAATATTAAATTATATAAAGATGAGTGTATATACTATGTGGAACAGATATTTTCTTTAAAATCGAATTCTAGTGTTTCCATTAATTACTTAAGAGAAATATTAAATTTACTAGTTTTTTCAAACATATTGGTAAAAAAATCACAAGATAATTATAAAGTTATTAAATATAGTGAGTTAAAATATATTTCAAAAAAAATGGAAAACTCTTATATTTTTCTATTTATTGCCACTTATATCACATTTAGTAATGAAGGAATATTGGATATTTATTTCAAGTTTATTAAAGCCAATGGAAATAAAGAAAAAGCATTTTATTTAAATCAATTAGCAGAAATTATAGCAAAAAAATCAAAGCGAGTAAGTGATCCTAACTCAGTATGGGGTAAATTAGTTGTTAAATATCCATTAATGGTTTTAGGATTATTCTATAATCAAAAAGCCATATCAAAAAGCCTAAACATTGCAGATGAATATATTAGTGTAAAATCATTATCAATGAATGTTAGTGGTACAAAATCTAATAATATAAAAAAGAATAATGAATATTTATTCCTTTTTGATATGAATTATGTAAAAAGGAAATTAAAAAAATATGAGATTAAGGATGACAAACATTAGATTTTATTGCTAAATAAATTATTATAAAATTGAAGATAAAATTTGATTAATTCTATTTCTTGCATAAAATGTAAATCTGAAGTTAATGTGTCAAATTTAAAATATAATTTCTTTTGAGTTTCATCAAAAGAGGATAACAGCTTTTCTTCAATATCAACAATTTCATATGATTTTTTATAAATTTTTGAATGTTTGTTAATTTTTTTGCCTGAGTAAGCATTGAAAATAATTTCTATAATATCCATAAAACCTCCTTAAGTCGATTGTGTTTTAACTCTTATAAAAACATTTTGCAAGTGTTTTCAAAAGATTTTAAAAAAATTTAATTTATTATATAATATATTTTAAATAACAGGAGATAAACGTATGGGGACTTTTATAGGAAATAAATTAGAATTTAAGAAATATTTTGGCGGGTACTGTAGAAATAAAGTTCATGAGATTACAAACCCAAACAGAAAATCTCGCAATGGAATATGTGAATATTGTAAAAATAAAGCAGAATTACAGGCTGCACATCTTCAAGGTTTTGAAAGAGTCAAACTTATCGATTTACTCTTAGATGAGCTTTTTAAGAAAGGGGATGATGAATATTTAGTTGATTTAGACGATTTTGAAAAAGAGTTTATAAAAGCGCATCAGCCTATAGATAAAAACTTTCATTTTTTATGTAGTAAGTGCCACTCAAAATACGACAGAGGGCTTATAAGGGAAACTGATATTTTGCGCGTAAAAGGTGGTAATTTAGAAAAACCGGAAATAAATGAGGATAAACCTACAGAACAATTATATTCAAATAATATTACAAAAAATGTAAACAATGATTTATACAAAAATGAAAACGAAAGCATTCAGGATTATGTAAAAAGACTATTAGATAATTTAATTTCAAACAATTTATTGTCTAAAGAAATGATTTCTCAATTACAGAATAAAGAGTATTGTAAGATTGCTTTTGATATTAACTATCCCTTACTTGAACAAGATATAAACAAAATTAGGCCTGCAGGTAAAGCGAGATATTACACCACATTTAAATTACAAAATAAATATTATGTTTGTAAAGAATGGTGGAAAGACAATTTCTCGGTATATGAGAAAAAGTTGAAAGCATGGGTTGATAAAATATCTAAGGCATTATAATAAAATACTCATTGCCTCTCTTTTTGAGATAAAAGAAATAGGAAAAAGGAATTGGTCACACTTCAAGGTGTGGTCTTTTTTGTTCAACAAAATAACTAAATAGAGGTTTATAAAATAAAAAATTAATTTATAAATTATTGTAAAAGGTCTATAAATTCAAAGTTTATAGGCTTTTTTTTATTGAAATACTGTGTTTAATTAAGTGGTCAATTTATAAAAAATGACTTTAGAATCGCCTAATATAGATGGAATTCTGTGCAACAAAGGGGCCTTATATAGAGGGAGAATTTATTTTTGCAATAAAAAATTCAATCAAAAAAAATTAAAATATTTTTCTCGTATGGACACCCATTGTCCACACGGGACTAATAAAATAAATTTATAAAAAATTTAGCGATTGGATGCTCGTTGTTCGAATGGCACTACTAAATTTTAATTGAAAAAATTTCTCGAGTGATCACCCGTTGAGCAATCGGGGAATTTAAAATTTAGTTATAAAAAGTTTTTCAAGAGTTCAAATGCTGAACACTTGATTATCTTAAAATAATTTTAAAGGAGGTGTGAAATGTAAAGATTGAGCCGTTGAAAAAATAAAAAATTAAAAGGAGGTGATGTGCAGTTTGAGGCCGAGAATTAGGGCTGTTTCGGTCGTGAAAGAGTAATGCGAAGAAGTTATCAATTGAGGGAAATTTTCTAAATTTGGAGGCGTTTATGAAAGGAAAACAGACACAAGAAATTGCGAAAGAAAATATGATAAGAATTTACGATGAAGGCTTACTAAAAAGGTTAAATTCATTTTATGAAAGAAACAAGGCATTGACTCTTAGTAAAAATAAAATATTTGTTGATCTAATCAAACTTGGCCTTGATTTGGCTGAGAAAGAGGAGAAGAATCGATGGGCATTTTACAATGATACGCAAACCGTTTTTGAAAGCATAAAAAATATAACAAAAAGGCTTAATATTTTTTTGAAATTTAGTGAGCATTTTATTGAAGAAACTTATGCTAGTGGACAAACAAATCAAGATATGCTTTGCAGAGTTTACAAGATGCTTTATGAAAAATGTGGAGACTTTACTAAAGAGCAATTAGACGAAGGAGACTATGACTTTTTGCCTGAATTATTGCAAGAGTAAAAAAGAAAATCTGCAAGAGGAATGTCACCACAAAATAGCCTTATGGAAGAAAGAAAAAGATGAGAACACAGAGACCACTAAAAGCGAGGATTAAAGTATTTTTGGTGGCCATCAAAGGAAATAAATAAAGGAAGCAGGATAAGGGGTGCAGCAAAATACGAAAAAGTGCCCGTTTTTGCTAAGAAATTCGGCATTATTTTGATGCACCGGGCTTTTTCAGTGTAACTAATTGTTGCACCCCATCTTTCGGCACGAAGTGGGAAACCCACTTGTGCTTAAAGCGCTTTAAAAAGCGGAAAATCAAATTTTTGATTTAGATATTATTTATCTCATTGCCCCTCTAATTGCAATGGGAGAATAATTATGAATGACGAAAATTTAAAGAATGTTTTGATAATTGATTTACAGTCAAAAGAGGTATTAAATGAACCTGAGATAGAGATTGATCAAGAGGTTTATGATGAGGCGATAAACAAATTGGTAGAGGAATTATTATTTGGTTTGAAGCAAGGTGTAGATTTAAAAAACTTTACCCCAAGGAGTGTGTTTGCGTGGCGAGAAAAAGTTTGAAAAACTTTCGGGTTTGTGCTGGACTTATGAAAAAGTTTGTGGTATGTGTTTGTGTTATAAAAGATTCAAAAGAGAGAAAATTTTATTTTAGGAGAAGCCATGAAGAAAATTGTGATTTATGCTAGATACTCAAGCGACAGGCAAACAGAGCAATCCATTGAAGGGCAACTCCGTGTTTGTCACGAGTATGCTGAGAGAAATGATTATGTGGTTGTTCACGAGTATATTGACCGTGCACTTTCGGGAACGACAGACAGGCGTCCGGCATTCCAAAAAATGATTGAAGACAGCAAAAAGAAAGAATTTGAGTATGTGCTGGTTTATCAGCTAGACAGATTCGCAAGAAATAGGTATGACAGTGCAAACTATAAAATGAAGTTGAAAAAGAACGGTGTTCGAGTGTTGTCGGCAAGAGAAAATATTTCAGATGATGCCAGTGGAATTTTGATGGAAAGTGTGCTTGAAGGTATGGCTGAATATTATTCTGCTGAGCTCAGTCAAAAGGTTAAGCGTGGTGTTCGTGAAAGTTTGAAGAAAGGCAATTACACAGGTGGGCAAGTTACTTACGGATACAAAGTTGAAAACCATAAGTGGCTAATAGATGAAGAACACGCAGAGTATGTTCGTCAGGCTTTTGAAGAATATTCAAAAGTCGAGAAAGCGACTGAGATTGCGAATCACTTAAACGCGAAAGGCTCAAGGACAAACACTGGAAAAATGTGGACTGGAAACTTGATTGCCAAAATGTTGCACAACCCAAGATATATCGGCATTGAAAAGTTTGGAGATGAGATATTTACTGATGTTATTCCGCCAATAATTGAAGAAAAGTTATGGCAAGTGGTGAATGGTATGATGGTAAATTTCCGCAGAAACTATAAAAAGGACCAATACGATCCATACTTTTTAACCGGCAAAATCTTCTGCGGTTATTGTGGTGAAAACGTGATTGCAGAGGCAGGTTCTAGCCACCTTGGAACTAGATACAAATATTATAAGTGCCACACTAAAAAGGTTGAGGGCAAAGCGTGCGAACTTAGAAACTACCGCAAGCAAGAACTTGAACAACTTATAATTGACAAAACTAAACAATATATTTTAACACCTACAAAAATTGACGAGATTGCACACATGGTCGTAGATAAATTCAATGAAGAACTTTCTAACAATGTCGTGCTTAAATGTCTAGAAAAAGAATTAAAGCAAATAAACAATAAAATAAATAGTCTTGTTAAAAATATGGAGCAGGGCGTGGTTTCAGTTGCTATTCGTGAAACTCTTTACAAACTGGAAAACGACAGGGCAGATATTCAGTTGAAAATTGCTGAAGAGAAAACTAAAATTGATAGGCCACTAAAATTTGAAGAAGTGAAAAATTTTCTAACACTCTTTGCAAACAAAGAGTATGATGATGTGTTTGAACGTAACGAATTTTTCAATAGATTTATCAAAAAGATAATTTTATTTAATGATAAAGTTATTGTAATTATGTGCGGAAACAAAGGTCCTGATAAAGAACTTGCAATAAATAATGATGAACTTTACGCCAAAAGAATTTTAGAAAAATTTGAGAAAAAAGATTCAACTGAAAATAATGATAACAACAAAAATGGGGGTGCCGATTATTCGGACTCCCTTTTTGATGAGAAAAACGCAAATTTAAAAGAAAAAGAGGCTGAAATGGACATTTCTATCCAACAGCCTCGTGGTGGCGGAGAGTTAGGGATTCGAACCCCAGATAGCTCTCACTATAACGGTTTTCAAGACCGCCGCATTCGACCACTCTGCCAACTCTCCAAATTTGATTCCTTGTGGAAAACACTGCTATTATATATGATTTCTTTTTATTTTGCAAGTGTTTTTTTTATTTTTTTCATAATTTATTTAAATATTAGTTTTTTAAACGATTATTTAATTATATATTTATTTGAATTTTGTATTTATTTTTATGGAGAAATTAATTTAATTTGTTGGATTTAAAATTAGAACTTATTTTTATATTTAATCTATATAAAAAAGAGAATTACTAAATTAATTCTCTTTAATTATTTTTTAATAAAATATCTTTTACTTCTTCAAATATAAGTTGAACTTTTTGATTTGCGTATACTTCCATAGCGTCATCAAAATATATATTTTTATTTAACACGTCCTCTATGAATTTTAAGTCTTTTTCAGTTTCTAATAAATCTATTTTTTCACTTTCTTCGCTAACAGATAAAGCTTTATTAACTTGACATTTTAAAGATAAAAGTTTTACAATTCTGTGTTTATCTCTTTTCTCTTCAGGAATTTGTTGAATTTCATCCAAATCTTTTTCTATAAGTTCAAGAGTGTGCTTTAGCTCTTCAATTCTAAATTTTCCCTTGTTTTTTGCGTTTTTAATGTTTTCATATAATTGTGCTAGATATAGGTTATTATAAACGCCACATTTCATATTTTCAAATGCAGAATCATTATTAAGGCCCTTTTTAAGTTCGGGAGATAAAAGCTCTAAAGCTTTATTGCAATATTCTAAAGAATTTATGTCCTTATATGTATAATAGGTTGTTCCTAAATGACGGTATGCTCTAATTTTTAAAAATAGAAGATCGTAATATTCTTGTTCACTCATTTTGTCTGGAATTTTCCCATCCGTGCCTATTTTTGCTTCAATTAAATTTATTGCTGTAAAGATTGCGCTGAATCCTTTTTTGTTTTCTCCAATAAGAATGTAAGACCAACCTATTAAATCCATATATGCCTTAACTTCTTCAACAAAGTCGTTTGTGTGATAAGCAACATATTTTCCCAACTTTATTCTTGTATTGTGTTGTTCTAGTTGAAGCAAAATTCTGTTCATTTCAAAAATTCTTTGGATTAATTTTTGAGCAATTTCATAATTTTTCACTAGGCTTGTTTCTTCCATAAGATTATAGACATTATTATATGCTTTAATTGCTTCAATATCGCCATAGTTTTCAGATTTTGCCTTAATATGTTCTTTAATTTCTTTTTCTATTTGTTCTTTTTGCTTTTGTGTTGCGCCGTTTGAAGCAAAAGCTTTACGTTTTAATTTTTTAATAAATTTATAATTACTTTTTTCTAATTTTCTTTGTTTTTGTAAGTAATCAAATTTTTTTAATTCTTTTGAATTTTTATTACAAAGTTTTAATAGTTGATTTGTAAATTTTTTAGCTTTGGCGATTATTGCTGCACTTGAAATTCCTTGATTTAAACGCATTTTTCTTATTATTATGTAAGCAAGATATCCAACCAAAACAACACAAAATAGAGAAATGATTATAATCTGAATTAACTTATTTGTTTCGCCTTTTAATGCAACCATTAAAATACTTACTAAAATTGATGAAATTGATATAATTTCTCCAGTAGATAATTTTTTCATTCTTCCTCCAAATTAAAATGATACTGTTAAATTTGTTAAATTTTTTTGATTTAACTTTTCCAGCAAAGTAATGTGCATTTTAAGTTACTTTTTTAGACATTTTTAACTTATTTATTACAAAAAACATTTTTATTATAAATAATTTACTATGATTTAGCAAGCATTTTTAACTTATTTGAAAAAACGAAAAGTTTTATTACAGATTTAAAATATTGTTAAAAGAAATATATGATTTATTAGATATTTATTTCACTTTTTGTTTAAAATATGTTAAAATATAATTGTGGAAGATTTGATTGACGAAATATTAATTGATATAAAATTAAGCGAAGGAGAAATTAAAAATTATAGTTTATTATCACTTGCTTTTTTAGGTGATAGTATTCATAGTTTTTTTGTTCGCACAAAGCTTGTAAATGCTGCTAATTTTAAAGTTAAACAGTTGCACTCAAGTCAAACCAAATTTGTTAAAGCAAGCAGTCAAAAATTGGCTTTAGATGGAATTTTAAGTTTATTAAATGAAGATGAATTAAGCATTGTTAAAAGAGCTAAAAATTCTAAAACAAATAATATAGCAAAAAATTCGAGTATTAGTGAATATAAAAGTGCGACAGCCTTCGAAAGTTTGCTTGGATATTTAGCATTAAGTAAAAAAAATGACAGGTTAAAGTTTATTTTAAATAAAAGTTATGAAATTGTTGAAAGTGAGATTAAAAAATGAGAGTATATGGTAAGAATACTTGTTTAGAGATTTTAAAATCTAAACAAAAAATAAAAAAAGTTTTATTACAATCAAGTGTCGATGAAAAATTTAAAAATCAAATTTTAAATTTATATAAAAATGTTGAGTTGGTGGATAAAGAATATTTAAATAGAATAACTAATTTTAAAAATCATCAAGGTATAGTTATTGACGTTGAAGATTTTAAATTTAGTTCATTAGAAGAAATTTTAAATGTGCATAAAGAAAAGAATACAGAAGCTTTTATTGTTGTGTTAGATAATATTGAAGACCCACAAAACCTTGGTAGTTTAATAAGAACAAGTGTTTGTGCTGGGGTAGATGGAATTATTATTCCTAAAAATCATAGCGCAAGCATAACGGACACTGTGTATAAAGTTAGTTGTGGTGCAATAAATCACATTAAAATTTGTGAAGTTGTTAACATTAATGATGCAATAAAGAAGATTAAAAGTGAAAACATCTTTGTTTTTGGACTTGAAGCCGGTGAAAAGAAAATATATGATGTAGATTTAGCCTATCACACAGCATTAGTAGTTGGAAGCGAAGGAAAAGGAATTAGCAGTTTAACAAAAAAACTTTGTGATGAAATTGTGTCGCTACCTATGACTGATAAGATTAATTCTTTAAATGCAAGTGTGGCAGGTGCAATTGGAATTTATGAAGTTGTAAGGCAAAGAGTATAATATGGATGAGAAAGAATTAATTTTAAAGGCTAAAGCAGGCGATAGTGCAAGTTTGGAAAAACTTATGAGTGAATATAAAAAACTTGTTACAAAAATTTCGCGTAAATATTTTATTATTGGTGCCGAATTGAATGATGTAATTCAAGAAGGTATGATAGGATTGTTTAATGCATATTCAAGTTTTGATGTAAACAAAAATGTTCAATTTAAAACTTATGCAAGTATTTGCATTAATAGACAAATAATTTCTGCAATAAAAAAAGCCTATAAATATAGTAAAGATGACTTAATGGATGATTTGAATATAAGTGAAATAAATGCGAATACAATAAAACTTTCACCAGAAGAACAGTATATAATTGAAGAAGATTATAAATCTCTTCAAGGGAAAATTAAAGAAGTTTTAAGCATAAAAGAATTAAACATTTTATCAAAATTTTTGCAAAACAAATCGTATGAAGAAATCTCAAATGAGTTGAACTTAACGAAAAAAAGTGTAGATAATGCACTAACTAGAATACGCACAAAATTAAAATTTTTAATTAAATAAAGGAGAAAATATGTCAAATATTGCACTATATAGAGAATATCGCCCTAAAACATTTGATGAAGTTATTGGACAAGATCATATCGTTCAAACATTGAAAAACCAAATAAAAAATGATAGCTTGTCACACGCATATTTATTTTGTGGAACTCGTGGAACGGGGAAAACTAGCACAGCAAAAATTTTTGCAAAGGCAATTAACTGTGAGAACAACATTGATGGTTCGCCATGTTTGAACTGTCGTGCTTGTAGAGAACTTGCTAATTCATCTAATCTTGATATTTTAGAAATTGATGCAGCGTCGAATAATAGAGTTGATGAAATTCGTGATTTAAGGGATAAAATTAAATACCCACCTGTTGTTGGTAAATATAAAGTTTATATTATTGATGAAGTCCACATGTTGACCGACAGTGCATACAACGCATTGTTAAAAACTTTGGAAGAACCACCAAAACACGCAATATTTATTTTGTGCACAACCGAAGTCCACAAACTTCCCCAAACAATTCTTTCAAGATGTATGAGATTTGATTTTAGACTTGTTAGTATTGAAGATTTAAAAAATCAATTAAGAAAAATTTTTAATGATAAAGGAATTAAATTTGAAGAGGAGGCAGTGCATCTAATTGCAAGCAGGGGTGAAGGCAGTGTTAGAGATACTTTATCTATTGCTGATTTATGTGCAAGTTATTCAAATAATAATGTAACTTATGCAAGCTGCCTAGAAGCTCTTGGAAGTTCTAGCACCGAAGCTTTAGTGAGATTATCTAATGCGTTAATAAGTAATGATGGAGAAGGTTTACTAATTGAATTAAACAATTTTGCACAATCAGGCAAGAATTTTACAATACTTTCTAAAG
Organism: Christensenellales bacterium; assembly: GCA_051889995.1. Classification (GTDB taxonomy): domain Bacteria; phylum Bacillota; class Clostridia; order Christensenellales; family UBA1242; genus UBA7868. The sequence continues at coordinate 222,570 of JBJFDL010000002.1, read as the reverse complement.
AATTAATTAATCATTTAAAAACATTATTGACAATTAAAACAGTGGTGTCAGCACAAAAATTTTTAATGTTGCCTAATGATATATTTCAAACTTTATCTTTACAAGCAGAAAAAGTCAACAAAGAATTTTTATTAAACGCAATGACAAAACTATCATCAATTGAAACACAGTTAAAGTTTTCAATTAATCCTCGAACTTTGTTGGAAATCACTTTACTTGGTTTGCTTGATGAAAAAAAAACTGAACTTGTAGAAAAAAAAACTAAAAATCTAGAAGAAGAATTTTTAAGTAATAATAACTCTAACGAAGATTCTTATTTTACTGACAATGAAGAAAATAATATAAAAAGCACTGAAAATAACATTAAAAAGATAGAAAAAGATAAAAATACCATAAAAACAAATATGATTAGTGAAGAAGTGTGTGATTATAAAACAAAAATAATTGACGATATTTTCACGAGTCCAAAGACTGAAGTTGATAACTCACAAATAATTGTTGGAAAAATTTTAAGAAAATTACGAACTGAAAATTATAGATTATTGTTTTCTTGTTATCAAAATTTAGAAAAAGTGGAAATTGTCGAAAGAGAACTTTGTGTATATTTTGATAGTGAAAATTTCAAAGAAATACTTGAAAAGGCTTCTAATTTAGATTTGATTAATGATATAATTAAAGAAGATAATTTAAAAATTAAATATATCTTTAATTCTCAAAAAGAAGAAAAAACAATTGAAGATATTTTAAAAGAAAAATTTAATAATATAGAAATAAAGGAGTAAAAAATATGAATGGTTTTAGAGGTGGATTTGGAGGAATGCAAGGCGGAATGCAAATGCAACAATTACTTAAACAAGCACAAAAAATGCAAGAAGATTTAGCCAAAAAGCAAGAAGAAGTTGAAAATAGCACAGCAACTGGTGTTTCAGGCGGTGGAATGGTTAGTGTTGAAATTAATGGTAAAAAAGAAATGTTATCTCTTAAAATAAATAGAGAAATAGTCGACCCTGAAGATACTGAAATGTTAGAAGATATGATTATTGCTGCTTTTAATGAAGCATCTAACAAAATTGATGAAATTAAGAAAAACACTATGGGCGAAACGGGAAATTTGCCATTTTAAGGAATATTTATGATTAGTAATGACTTTGATAAACTTGTAAATAGTTTTACAAAATTGCCAACTGTTGGAATGAGGTCGGCAGAACGCTTTGCTTATAGCATTATTAATATGAACAAAGAAGATGTTGGAAACTTAGTAAAAAACATATTACAAGTCAAAAATAATATTAAAATATGTAAGATTTGTGGAAATTTTACTACGAATGAAATATGTGATATCTGTGAAACACGAAAAAGTGATATTATATGCGTTGTTAAAGAAGCAAAAGATATTTTAAATTTTGAAAAAATTAAAAATTTTAACTGCTTATATCATGTTTTAGGTGGAACATTAAGTCCAATGAAAAATATATCACCAAACGATTTAAACATAACAACTTTGCTTAATAGGATTAATGAGGGTAATGTGAGTGAAATTATATTAGCACTTAATGCTGATGTTGAAGGTGAAGCAACAAGTATGTATTTAACAAAATTATTAGCCCCATTCGATATTAAGGTTTCAAGACTTGCTCAAGGAATTAGTTTGGGAACAGAATTAGAATATGTTGACCAAGCAACCCTTTTAAAAGCTGTTCAAGATAGAAAAATTGTTAACAAGTAGTAAAAATAAATATTGACTTTGATTAATAATTATTTAAACAAATTAAATAAAGGTTCTTGATTTACTTTCAAGGACCTTTGTTATTAATTATTCGCTAAAAAATTAATAATTTTAATTTATGATTTATATTTTTAGATAAGCGTTTACCAAATAATATATGGTTAATTTTAACTATTTGTAATTATTTTTATTAATTTTATCAATGGCAATGCTTGTTTGATATAATAAACTTGCAACTGTCATAGGCCCTACGCCACCAGGAACGGGAGCGAAAAATGATGCTTTTTTGTATGCAGATTGGTCAACATCACCAATGTTTCCTTTATTATATCCAGCATCAATTATTATTTGACCTTTCCTAAAATATTTTGCTTTAAAAAATTCTGGTTTACCAATAGCAACACAAACTATTTCATAATTTTTAATCATTTTATTTAAATTTTTTGTTTTAGAATGAGCGACTGTAACAGTCGCTCCCATATTCAATAATTTAAGCGCAAGTGGTTTTCCAATAATTTGACTTTTACCAATAATTAAAATTTTTTTACTAACAACATCTATGTTATATTTTTCTAATAATTTTATTATACCTAAAACTGTTGCAGGCAAAAATAATTCTTTTCCTTGTGCTAAAAGTCCCAAACTATTGTTTGAAAGTCCATCAACATCTTTTTCTACTGGAATTAAGTTAAAACAATTTTGTTCATTTAAATGTTTAGGTATGGGGTGTTGTATCATCATTCCCACAAATGTTGAATCGTTTGCGATTTTATTTATTTCGATTTCAAGATTTTCTTGTGAAATATCTTCATTAAAGTGAAAAATTTTACAAGGTAAATTTATTTCTTTACATTTTTTTTCTTTTAAATTGCAGTATGTGATAGATTCAGGATTGTTTCCAACTAAAACAATTGCCAACTTTTGAGTTATTGATTTTTTTTCAAATTTAATTTTTAAATCTTCAAAAATTTCTTTTGAAAAGAGTTTTCCATCCAAACTGATATTTTTCATTTTTTCTCCTATTTTTTTAATATTAAACTTTTATAAATATTGTCAACTTAACCCATAAAATTATGCAATAAATCTTTTCAAACCATCTTGACTAAAAAATGGGTTAGTGTTATAATTTTTCAAATTTGGAGAAGATTATGATAGACTTTGAAAATTCTATTGTGTTAATAGGTCAAGATGAAATAAGTAGGAATATAATTGCCAGAAAACTCGCAGACGAAAAGAATTATATTTTTATCCCTTGTTATGAACTTGAATTTTTACCACAATTTTTTGAAATTAAAGCAAGACTTACAAATCCTAAAATTTCTCAAGAAGAGAGAGAATATTTGCTTAATGTTAAAAAAATGCGAGAAAAATTTCCTGAAATAAAAAACCTAGTTTATTATGGATATAATGAAGTTGTAGCAAAATATTTAAGACATAAATTCTCACCTGAAATTGCGTTGTGTTATCAAAAACAATATGAAGCATTAGTTTTGCAAGACATTTTAAATAAATCAACTGGAAAATGCGTTATAAGTTTAAGCTCTGAAATGGCAACGGCATTAACAAATGAATTATCACAATATTTACAAGACTTTAAAGAAAAGCAAGGTGAATTATATAACATGGCTTTTAATGAAGTTTCACAAATAGATAATGATAAATTAAAAAATAAAGTTTCTAAATTTAAAAATATTGTTTATCTATCATTACCTAAAAACGTTAAGAACTACAATGAAAGAATTAAAAACTTAAAAGATAATGAAATGGTTGCTGAAAATATTTTTAAAAAGATTGTCAAATTAACCTTAAATATTGATGACTTGATAGATGATAATGGCAAAATTAATAGTGAAATTTTAAATAAGAATTGTGATAAAATTAAGAATTTAATTAAAGAATGTAACAATGAATTAAATTTATAAAATAGTTTAATAAAAAATATTTTTACGACGTGATAATGAATTTAAAAACAATTTATAAAGAGTAATTGATTATAAAAAAGCTTCGCAATTGCGAAGTTTTTTAATGACTTGTTAATGATAAAAAATATTTAAAAGTTTTAAAATTGATGTAATAATAAATTTGTCATTTTAGATTTTTTAGTTTTAAAGCGACCTATAATTTATCTCAAGCAAAGTTAAGATAACCTAAAGATAAAAATATAACTAATGCAAACAAAACAATATTTTATCTTTTGTTATCTAAAGGCTTAAATTTTGGTGCAGTAATCATATTATGCTCAAATTGTAAATGATGGTAAAAAATAAATAACTATGGTGTGTTACAACGACTTGCACTCCTCATAGCTTAAATTTGTTTTATTAAGATGAATTAAATCGATTTAAAAAAGGAATAGAATGATATTAAGTAATTCTAATATCAAAAATCTATAAAAATCTAAAAAAGTGTTGACAAATTGTTGTTATATTTTTATAATTGTTAGTGGATTGCGAAAATTATTTGATTGCATAATTTGATGCAAAAGATGAATTTCATCTAAAAATTAATAAATTTAATGAAAGAAGCTTTTCTTTCATTATTCATTTAAAAAAGGAGTTACAATATGAAAAGAACTTATCAACCTAAAAAAAGAAGAAAAGTTAAAGTACATGGTTTTAGAAAAAGAATGCAAACTGCGAATGGTAGAAAAGTTTTATCAAGACGTCGTCGTCGTGGTAGACATAGTTTAACAGTTTCTATATAATATGATACAATCAGAAAATCGCTTAAAGAAAAGAAAGCAGTTTAATTATCTATTTAAAAACGGCAGACATTTGAGCGATGAATTTTTATCAATTATATATCTACCTGTGAAAGCAAAAAATTTTAAAGTTGGATATTCTGTTTCTAAAAAAGTTGGGAAGGCAGTTGTTAGGAATAAGACGAAAAGAAGACTAAAAGAATGTGTATTAAGTTATAGTGACAAAATACGTAATTCTTATTATATTGTTTTTGTTCCAAAACCTAAAATTGTTGAACTTTCATTTTTAGAAATAAAACAAGAAGTTTATAAATTGCTATCTATGGCAAAACTTTTGAATGAATAGCAAAATTATTAAAATAATAACATATCCAATTTCATTATTTTGTTTATTGTTAGTTTATTTGTATAAGATTTTAATTTCTCCAATGCTTCCTAAATCTTGCAAATTTACACCAAGTTGTTCAACTTATTGTGTTATTGCGATTAAAAGATTTGGTGTTTGTGTTGGAGTTTTTTATACAATAAAACGACTTTTAAAATGCAGTCATTTTTCTAAATCACATGGGCTTGACCCAGTTAAAGATAATATTAAAGGAGAGTTAAAATGGGTAATTTAATCCTAGCTGTTGGTGGCGTGTGGGGAAGCATAATTAACTGGCTATCCAGCTTTAATATTGGCTATGGCTTAGTTATTATTATAATTACATTAGCGTTAAAGATAATTTTATCACCAATAGAAATATATCAAAGAATTTCGACGCAAAAAAATTCTATTCAAATGGCAAAAATTCAGCCACAAATTTCAAACATAGAAAAGAAGTATGGCAAAAACACAGAAAAGTCTAATCAAAAAATTATGGAATTATACAAAAGAGAAGGCGTTAATCCTGCTGGAATGTGTTTGCCAATGCTTTTAACAATGGTAGTTACTTTAGTTGTTTTTATTACACTGTTTAGTTCATTAAATGCAATTTCTGCTTACAATATAAAAACAGAATATCAAAATCTAGAAACTACATATCAAACTGCTTACATCAACTCTATTTCAAATGAAGCAACTGAAATAATAGTTTCTAGTGACGATACAATTAAAACAATTTATGAAAAACTTGAAAGTCAATATACACCTGAAGAAATTGAAGAATTAAAAGCAAATGCTAAAATAACTGCTCAATCAAGTGTAGTTGAAAAATATACTGAAATTAAAGAAGGATTTTTGTGGATAAAGAATGTTTATCGTTCAGATACTAAAACTTCTGTTTTCCCTGACGCAAAAGATTATATCAGTCTAGCAAAATTAAGTTTTGATGATTATAATGAAACAACGCCATACACAAACATTTTCGGCGAGGAATTCACAACATCTAGCACAGCCAAAGACGCTTTTACAAGCCAATTTAACGAAGTTACAGAAAAAATTAATGTTAAATATGATGGCTGGAATGGCTATTATATTTTAGCAATATTGGCTTGTGGTGTAACATTTTTAAGTCTGTGGATTTCTCAAAAGAATAATTCTGTTTCTCAAACAGAAAAAAGCACAAATAATGTTGAAAACAAAAAGAATAAAGGTGATAACACACAAAGCGTTAATCCACAATCTGGTAATAAGATTTTAATGGTGGTTTTACCAGTTGTTATGTTATTCTTTGCAATGCAATACAATTCGGCGTTTGCATTATATCTTGTAACAAACAGTGCTGCAACAATTATTATTAATCTAATAACTGATTTTGTAGTTAAAAAGAAAAGAGAAAAAGAAAACTTAGTTGGTAAAGGGGAATAAACAAATGAAGACTTATGAATTTTTAGGAAAGAATATTGAAAAAGCTATTGAAGCTGGTTTAAAAGAATTAAATAAAAATCGTGATGACGTTGATATTAAAATCATTAGTGAAGGTGGCTTATTTTCAAAAGCAAAAATTGAAATAAGTGTTGAAGATGATGAAGAAATGAATGACCTAAAACAAATTGTTAAAGATGAAATTGACGAAATTGCAAAAGAAGAAGATAACGAAAGTCAACACAGAGAAGAATGTGATGAATTTGAACATTCTTGTTGTTGTGAAGACGAACAATCATGTTGTTGCTGTGAAGATGAAATTCATTGCTGTTGTGAAGAAGAATGTGAATGCGAAGATATTTGCGAATGTGGTTGTAAAGAAAATGAAGAAATTAATGAAAATATTAAGCCAGAAAAAGTTTATTTAACAAGTGAAGAAGTGTTTACAAAAATACAAGATATTTTTGCTAATATTTTTAAAAATTTAAATTTAGATGCAAAAGTTATGATTTTAGAAAACGATGAAGCTTATGAAGTTAAAGTTATGGGAGATGAAAGAGTTTCTTCATTAATTGGTTTTAGAGGTGAAGGGTTAAATGCTTATCAACTTTTAATTAACAACTTTATGGAATTAAGAAATAAAGAAAAGAAAATATTAATTGATGTTGAAAATTACAGAAATAGAAGAGAAGAAAGTTTACGTTCATTAGCACAAAGAATTGCAAAAAAAGTAGTTAAAACAAAGCGAAGACATAAGTTTGAACCTATGAGTTCATACGAAAGACACGTTATTCATGAAGAACTTGCAAACTTTGATGGAGTAACAACTCATTCAGAAGGTAATGAACCACATAGATGTTTAATTGTAGACATTAAAAGAGATTAACAAATTAAAAGACATAATATTTTGTAATATATTATGTCTTTTTTTAGTTCTAAATTTTATTTATTATGTTCATTTCTTATTGCTTTTCTTTGGATTATTTTTTGTTTTTGCAATATTATTTATTATTAACTTGCAAATTTCAACCAAAGGAATAATTAGAATTGAGCAAACGATTATTAAAATCCACTGTTGCAAATTTAAAGGCGTAACATTAAACACATTTCTAAATACTGGAAGAGTGAATACTGCAATGTTTAATAATAGTGTTGATACAAAACAAAGATTAAATGTTTTGTTATTAAAGATATTTATATCGAAAATGCTTTTGTTTGTTTTGCAGTTTATTGAGTGGAATAATTGCATAAAGGAAATAACCATAAAAGTCATACAAGAAGCAACTTCATTGCTTGTTGTTTTTAATCCATAAATATAAACAAACATTACAATTAAAATTTGAAGAATAGATTGATAAATTATGCTTATTCCAACTCCATTTGAAAAAACTGTATCATTACTTTTTCTAGGGTTTTTTTTCATAACATCATTTTCTGTTTTTTCAACGCCTAAACTGAAAGCGGGTAGACTATCTGTTACTAAATTTATAAACAATATTTGTGCAGGCACAAGGAAATTGTAGTTAGGGAATAAAATTATCGCTAAAAACATTGTAACAACTTCAACAATATTTGTGCTTAACAAAAATTGTATTGTTTTTTGAATATTAGAATATACTTTTCTTCCTTCTTCAATGGCTACAATAATAGTTGCAAAATTATCATCAGTTACAATCATATCGGCGACGTTTTTAGTAACATCTGTTCCAGTAATTCCCATTCCCACGCCAATATCTGCAAATTTTAAACTTGGGGCATCATTAACACCATCGCCAGTCATTGCAACAATTTTACCTAGTTTTTTGAAAGTTTTAACTATTCTTACTTTATGTTCAGGACTAACTCTTGCAAAAACAGTAAAATCTTGAATTAAGTTAATAAATTGTTCTTCATTAATCTTATCAAGTTTTTCACCTGTAATAACTTGTTTTTTATTTGTTGCTATGTTCAATTCTTTTGCAATTGCATATGCAGTGTCGGGATGGTCACCTGTAATCATAATTGGTTTTAAGCCTGCTGTTTTACATTTTTCTATTGCAGTTTTTACTTCTGGTCGTGGAGGGTCAATCATTCCAACAAGACCAGAGAAAATTAAATCTTCTTCTAAATCACTAAAATCATTGCTAACAGTTTTGTATGCAAATGCCAGAACGCGTAGTGCTTTTGAACTCATTTCTTCATTAATTTCTGTTAGTTTTGTTATGTGACTATTATTTAGTTTTTCAACTTTACCATTTATTAAAATATACTTACATTTCTTAATTAGATTATCATAAGCACCTTTTGTGTAACAAATAGAATTGTTATCATAAATATTAACCGTGCTCATTAATTTTCTGTCACTATCGAAAGGTAATTCGTAAATTCTTTTGTTATCTTTTCGTATTTTTTTAATGTCAAGTTTATTTTTTATAGCAAATTCTAGTAGGGCAACTTCAGTTGGGTCGCCAACGACTTTTTCATTTTCGCCAATAAAACTATCATTACATAAAATCATTCCATTAACCAAAATTTTAGCATCTTGGTCATCTTTTAAAGATTGATATATTTTTAAATCACTTGAAAATTTAACAATTTCCATTTTATTTTGAGTTAATGTTCCTGTTTTATCACTACAAATAACTTCACAACTTCCAAGTGTTTCAACAGCTTTTAGTCGTTTAACTATTGCTCCACGTTTAGCCAAGTTTTGTAAACCAATTGCCATAATTATTGTAATAACTGCAGGTAGACTTTCTGGAATTGCAGCCACGGCTAGAGTTACGGAAACTAAAAATGCATTTAAAATATCTATGGTATCAGCAAGGAAAATTTCAACTAAAAAAATAACAACAGCAATTATCAAAACGGCAATAGTAATAATTTTTCCAACTTTTTTAATTGATTTTTCAAGGGGAGTTAAATCTTTGTTTGTGGTGTTTAAATATTTTGCAATTTTACCTATTTCTGTATTTATACCAATTTCTGTAACAACGCCCTTACCACGACCAAAACTTACAACCGTTGATGAGTATGCACAATTTATTCTATCAGCAAGTGGAGTATTATCTTTCAAGACACAATTTGCTTCTTTTGAAGTGGATACAGATTCTCCAGTTAAAGCACTTTCATCACATTTTAAATTATGAGTTTCAATTAATCTTAAATCGGCAGGAACAATGTCACCAGCTTCTAAAATTACAATATCTCCAATTGTTAAAGATGTAGTTTTAATTTTTTTAACTTTTCCATCTCGTAATACCTTACAATATGGCTCTGTACTTTTTTTCAAGCTTTCTAGTGCATCTTCTGCCTTGCTTTCTTGTATTGTTCCAATTATTGCATTTAAAATCACGATAAAGAAAATCACTCCACCTTCAAATAAGTCGCTATAATTCTTATCAACGATAGCAACAACAACAGAAATAATTGCCGCAATCAAAAGAATGATAACCATAATATCTTTAAATTGAGATAAGAATTTCATTAAACGACTCTGTTTTTTTTGTTTTGGAAGTGCATTTTCTCCATGCAAAAGTTGACGTTTATCAACTTCTATTTTTGATAATCCTAATGCGTTTGTGTTTAATTCGTTTAAAGTGCTTTCGCATGATTTGTTATAATAACTCATTTGTTCTCCCTTGAAATATTATCTAGTATTAATTTATGCATTATATAATTTTATTATTATTTAACTTTTTCTAATATAACTAACGTTTCTAAATTTTTTGTTTGACAAAACATATCATAGGCAAATATTTTAGAAATTACATATTTATTTGATAGTGATTTAATGTTATTTGCTAAAGTTGTTGGATTACAAGAAACATATATGATTTTGTCCGGTAAATTATTCAAAATAGTTTTGACAAAATTTTTATCAATACCATTTCTTGGGGGGTCTATAACTAAATCAAAGTTGGCAAGATTTAATGTTTCAATTAATTGATTTGCATTGCCACATAAGTTAATCATATTTTGGATATTATTTTTTTCTTTTAATTGTTCAGCTAGTTTGTGCGCTTCTTTGTTTATTTCTAATCCATAAACTTTGTTCACATTATTTTTAGAAATTAATACTGTAAGCAATCCAGCACCACTGAAAGCATTAATCGTGTCTTTTGTAATGTTTTCGCAAACAGTTTTGTAAATTTTATCTTGAATATCCAAATTTACTTGCATAAAACTACCATTAGTTATTTCAAACGAGATATTGTTTATATTTATTTCTAATTTTTTAGCACCAATCTTATGAATAAATTTATGAGATAATATTTCTTTTTTAGACTTATTTAAATTAACATTAATTCCAACTATATTAAAGTGATTTTTTAAATTGGCAAATAATTCATCAAAATTTATTTTTAAATCTTTAATGCTTACAAAAGTTAATAGTGTTTTGTTTTCAATTATTCTAACAACCAAGTGTGAGATTAGACAAGTGTCGTTTTCAATAATTTTAGTTTTATTTTTAGACAGAAATTCTCTAACAAGTGTAATTATTATTTTTATTTTTTCATCGCAGATTAAGCAATCATCAATGTCAACTATTTTGTGTGAAGATTTTTTTGTTAAACCAATAATAAAATCATTATTTTTGTAATCAATCTTAAGTGCAACTTTATTTCGGTAGTGATATTGATTTTTGCATTCGATTAATTCAATGTTTAGATCAGATATATCAATTTTTGCCACTTTTTTAAAAGTTGTTATTAATTGATTTTTTTTAAATTCTAGTGTTTTAGAATATTTTAAGTGTTGCAAATCACAACCACCACACAAATTATAATATGGACATGGCGGTGTAACTCTATCTTCACTTTCTTTTAAAATTTCAATATTATCACAAAAAACTATGTTATTTTTTGTAAATAATGGTTTTGCAATAACTGTTTCATTAATTAATGCATTATTAACAAAAAAGGCTTTGCCATCACAATGAGCAATTCCTCTACCTAACATATCTAAATCATCAATTTTAAGATGTATTTCTTCCATATTTTGATTATATCATAAATAAAATGTTTTGCAAAATTTATTTTGATTATTCTTAATTGACACAAAGTTTCTCACATTTAAACAAAAAACATCTTTACTCAATAAATAAATCTAAAGATTAAAATCATTGATTAAAAAAACAAAGAAATAAAAGATTATTATATTTTTGAATGATATTTCACATTATTCTCATAAAACATATATGAAATTAATGATTTTTTGCAAAATTTCATTTTCTAATTAATTTTGATTGTTGTTTTTTGTTTTCAAGAACAGTGTTTGCAAGCGTTAAGCATTTAACCTTTTTAGCACCACTCTTTATTAATGTTTTTGCTATTGAATTACAAGTTGCGCCAGTAGTGAATACATCATCAATCACTAGAACAACTTTATTTTTAATAAGGTTTTTATTGTTGCAAATAAAAACATTTTCCAAATTTTCCATTCTTTCTTTAAAATTTTTAGTTGTTTGCGAAGGTGTATCAATTATTCTTTCAATAACGTTTAAATTTACAAGTTTTGTTTGATAAAAACTTTCAAGTAATAATTCGCTTTGATTATAACCACGTTGTTTTAATTTCTTTTTATGAAGAGGAACGGGTAAGATTATATCTATGTCTTTAAAGTCATCACAATGTGTGTAGTAGTTATATAGCAATTTACTTAAACTTGTTGATAAATATTTTTTATTATTATACTTTAAGTTATGTATTAAATTTTTAATGCTTCCTTCATAGTTGAAAACTGAACGAGCACAAGAAAAATACTTAAATTTGCTATCCTTGCAGGCCAAACATAAATTGCCATCCCCTTTAATGTTTCTTCCACAAATTTTGCAAATTTTGTTACTGCAAAATGGAAGTGAGGGAAGACACTTTTCGCATATACAAAAACCATCATCTGTAAAGATTTCTCTGTTACAAATGATGCATTTAATTGATTTTGGAAACAACAAATTTTCTATTATTTTAAAAATTTTCATATTATATTAAAAACAAAAACAACAATGATATGATGTTAATTATGGAAGAAACATTAAATTCAAACTTCTTAACTTTTGCGAAATGAACCAAATTGAATATCAATGATATTGTTGAAAGGGTTGCACAAATAAAAAACCATAATCCTAAAAAAGCTTTGCTTTGTGCTCCGCAAATAATTAAAAACTTCATAAATAAAGTTAAAATAATTGCACAACTAGATAAAGTTAACGAAACAAACTTTTTAGAGAATGCAACCGAAAAAAAACTGTTAGTTGAAACATTTTTATTACTAAATGAATTAATTTCCACTTTTTCTTCTTCAATTTTTTTATTTTCGTCAAATTTTACTTCAATATCATCATCATAAATTATTCTGTTATCGTCAAAATTTTCCATAATTACCCCTTAGTTCCTTAATCATTATAATATAAGTATAGACAAAAATCAAATAAAATTTTATAAAAATTCAAACAAAAAATGCCAAACGGCATTTTTACAGTTATTATTTTATAATTAATAATTCAGTTTTAATTAATAATTATCGTTAAAATTTGTATAAATTTTGCAATGTCACAAACTAAATCATCCATATTGGTTTTTAGCCTTATTATATTATCTGTGTAACTTAAATTAGGATAGCGTTCAAGAAGTTTCACAAGATTATTTTGGTCAATGTAAAGTTTTTGTTCGTTTATATCGTGAACAAGTGTTCCACCATCGTGAATAATCAATTCTTCATCTTTTTGCGTTACGATAATGTTGTATTCAAGAGGAGTGTTAATAATGTAAAATGGCGATTGAATTCTAACACTGTTTTCATTAATTTTTTCTGCCAGAAAGAAGTTGCTAATATTTTCACTAATTTGTTCTAACATTTTTATTACCCTCAACATTAAATTTTGCTTTTATATTGCGATAAATCTCTTCGATTGTTAAATTATTATCAATATCTGTTTTTATATCAACAAAATTGAATTTTTTTAGTAATTCTTTTCTTAGTTGTAAAAAGTTCTTATCGTCGTCATTAATTTTAACTGCCGTTCCAGAACCAAGACTAAAAGGATTTAACAATTCAAATTTTTCACTTTGAATATGAAGATGTGTTCCAACTATTTGATTTTTTTTCCAGTTTGCAGTTCCAAATTTTAAAGGATTCTCATCTTTGTCTAAAAAGTTTTGATGAGGATGGCAAAGTGAACTTTTATTATAGTCAAGTCTTGCTAAACTCATAATTTTCTTACATTTTTTACCTAATAATGCTTGAATATTAACATTACTAAAATCGTAAGGTGAAAGCAAGTCATTGCCCTTAGGATTAATATAGTCAGTTGTCACTTTTAAAACAACGGGCTGTTTTCTTCCGCGATGCTTTATTTCAGTAACATAGTATTCTGCAACTGAACGATAGTTAATAGGAGTGCTTAAATTATTCATTGTTCCAATGCATTCTTCTTGATGCATCTTAAATTTTACGGAATACAATAATTGTTGTCTAAAATCATTATTCAATGGGAAAGGATAACTTTGTTGCTTATCTCTTGTTGGGACGTGTTTTGGTAAATGTTCAATTTTTGTTTGGTCGCCAACGCCAAAATTTTCGTTAATATCATAACCCAAATTTTTAAGAGCATTTTGAAAAACAACATTCTTTAGATATGGAATGTTTTTATTATAAATTCCACATTTTAATGTATCTTTTCTGTTTAGAGGATAATATCCATATAACTTAAAATTGTTACTAAAAATTTTATCCTTATATTCTTTTAAGTATTTTTGAATTAATGATTTTTCTACTTGCTTCATATAACGAGTATAACTTATCCTTTTTTATTTGTCAATATCAGTGGAAAAAATAATATTATAAAACTTGCAAATACGTTTGTTATTATATAAATTTTTGAAGTTAAATCTAGTGGAACGTATTGGAAGAATGCCATAGGTAAAACGTTTAATGCCAAGAAAATTCCAAAGATGGATACAAAACAAAGTATTCCACGATATAAATTAAGTGGACGACAAATTTTTAATAGAATTATAAATCCAACAAATGTTACTGCAATTGATGCCATTGTTTCGTAATTAATTCCTAATTGAAGTTTAGTATCAAACAAATAACAACTTAAGAATGTGGCGAACAGAATTAAACCATACGCTATACTTTTAACTGCAACTTTGCTTATAAAACTTCCTTCTATTCGTTTTGAATTTGGTTGTAGTGCAAGGAAGCACGAAGGCAAACCAATTATGAAAAACTCTAATAATAAAACTTGATTTGGCATAAAAGGATAGTTAATGTTTAATAATAAACTGCAAATTGTAAGTAGGAAAGTAAATATAGTTTTCATAAGATATAAACTTGCTGAATTAACAATGTTATTAACAACTCTTCTTCCTTCTTGAACAACGGCTGGTAAATTTAAGAAATTATTATCTAACAGCACTAAGTGGCTAACATTTCTTGCTGCCTCACTACCACTGCTAACAGAAATTGAACAATCTGCTTCTTTTAGCGCTAAAATATCATTAACGCCATCGCCTGTCATTGCAACTTTATTTCCTTGATTTTTTAAGGCTTTAACTAAAATTTGTTTTTGTTCTGGACTAACTCTCCCAAAAATATTATATTCGCTGGCACATTCTACAACTTGTTGTTTAGTCATACCTTCAAGACTGATATATTTTTCAGCCCCAACGACGCCAACCTTTTTACTAATTTCACTTACTGTAACGGGGTTATCTCCACTAATAATTTTTATTTTAACTCCATTATTGTTAAACCAAGCAAGGGTTTCTTTTGCTTCTTTTCTAATTCGTTCTTCAATAGCAAGCAGACAAATTGGAGATGCATCTTTAGGCACTGAGTTTTTATTTAATTTTTCATTGCTTTCAATTAATATCAAAACTCTGTAACCTTGTTTTGCATAGTCAGAAACAAGTGAGTTTATTTTTTTATCTTTTCCTTTAAACAAAAATTCTGGAGCACCTAAGTAATATGTTTTTCCGTTTTCAAATTCAACACCACTGTATTTTTTTGCAGAATTAAATTCTAGAATGTTTTTTTCTTTGTAAACTTTTTCTTCACCAAAATAGTTTTTTAAAGCAACAAAAGTCTGGTTTTGTGTTTTCATACTTGAAAGATATGAACTCATTATATTGTTTAAGTTTTCTTCCTTAACTAGCATTTTAATAAGTTTTACTGCCATTGTTCCATCTGTGATTGTTCCAGTTTTATCTAAACATAGGACATTTGTTCTACTTAACATTTCAATTCCATATAAATCTTGAACAAGTGTTTTCTTTCTGGCAAGTTTAATAACGCCAACTGCAAGTGCTAAACTTGTAAGGAAGAAAAGTCCTGCTGGAATCATTCCAATGATTGAGCCGGCCGTTTTTGTAATTATTGCGGGAAAATTATTTCCTAAAACATCTTGATTGTTTTTAAAAATTAAAATTGCTAATGGAATAATGACGATGCCGATTATTTTAATTATTATTCTTAAACTATTTAAAAGTTCGCTTTCAGGTTTTTTATATTTCTTTGCTTTAAGTGTTAATTTGCTAGTGTAGTTTTCTTCTGCAACCTTTTCGCTAATTGCGTAACAACTTCCACTTGTAACATAACTACCAGCAAGAATTAAATCGCCCTTTTTCTTTTTTATAGAAACACTTTCGCCAGTCAGTAAACTTTCATTAACTTCTATTTCGCCTTTAACAACTATTGAGTCTGTGCAAATTTGATTGCCAAATTCAAAAATTAACAAATCATCTAAAACAACCTCATTAGTTTTAATTTCCATTACTGTTCCATTTCTAACAACTTTGGCAACTGGACTTGTAACTAATGTTATTTTTTCAACAGTTTTCTTTGCTTTAATTTCTTGACTAATTCCAATTGCAACATTGCAAATCAAAATTATCATGAATGAAAGATTTGAAAATGAACCAACATATATTAAAGCAAAGGCAATCACAAAACAAAGTAAATTGAAAAATGTGCAAATGTTTGTGAAAAAAATATTTCCATAACTTTTGGTCGTGTTTGTTTCATAATAATTCACATAGCCATTTCTTATTCTTTCATTAACTTGTGAAGTGCTAAGGCCCTTTTTAAGGTCAACCTCATATCGCGGCGCATTATTTAAACTATATTTTTTATTCTTTTTAAGTTTCTTAATTTTTTTAAGTGCTTTTTTATCAAGATTGATTATTGTTTCGTCTTGATTCTGTGTGTCGTTATCTATAATTTCTATATTTTCAACACTATTTTCAACACTAGTTTTATTTTTTACTTTTTCAATGTTGTCTTCACTAATTTTATTTTTGATTTCTTCAGCATTAACAACTTTAGCCTTTTGTTTTTTTTGACTATTTGTTATTATTTCTTTCTTATCTTTTTGTTTAATACTTTTTTCCATAATAATATTATATTATAAATCCGATGAAAATAAAAATGTTTTGAAAACATTGTCGAAATTTTAATTTTTTATTCATTATTGATAAATTGAGAATGAAATAATATTATATATATAAAACGAATTTCAATTTTTGATGTTTTAAATAACAAACAAATGAAAATTAATTTTTATTTATAGTCTTTAAAGGATGATTAAAATGGAAAACTGCGTCTTTTGAAGCTTCTTTTGTGTTTGCCTAAGAGTTGCTTTTTAATTTGAATTAATAGTAGTAACATAAATTACACCTAAATGAGATGATTATTTAATAAAAAATATGTTATAAAGCAATGTTTGATAGGCATATTATAGATTTAAAAGAAAAAAATAAATTATTGATGAAAAGAAGAAAATGATTGAAATTTATAAAAAAAGTATGTATAATTAAGTTTAGAAAAATATTACGATAATTTTTAACAAATAACAATTGTCAAATATTTTTCATAATATAATACATTACAGACAAAAAGGAGAAATTATGAAAGTATTTGTAGCAGCGGGTGCGTATAAACCATCAAACGAACTTTATATTGAAGAAGCAAAAAAATTGGGGAGATTGTTAGCAGATAATAAATTTACATACGTTCAAGGTGGTTGTGATAAAGGAATGATGGGGGCAACTTATGGCGAATTTTTGGCTAAAAGCGATGACGTAGAATTAATTATTCCACTAGCTTATCAAAGCGATATAGTTGATATGGTTTACAAAAAATTACATTTGGTAGATACAATCAATGAAAGATTAATGTTAATTACAAGAATTTGTAAATATATAATTGTTATTCCTGGTGGATTTGGAACGCTTGATGAAATTACAAATTTTGTTGAAACATCAAGAGGAAAAGAACATAATGCAAAATTAATTTTAGTTAATATTAATGGCTTTTATGATAATTTCTTTAAACAATTAGAAGTTATGGAAAAAACTGGCTTTATTATTAAAGGTTTGTTTGAAAGCATTGTTAAGGTGGTTGATAATTGTGAAGAGGCAATGAAATTTATTTTAGAAGATATAAAAAATAGTAGAAAATAAAAAAATTTTAAAGGCAGTTAAATAAACTGCTTTTTTTATGTTCTTACGGTTCTGTATAAAATTTGTAATATTTAAAACAATAAAATTATGAAAAAGTTCATCTTAATATTAATTTCATTAATTGCTATATGTTTTCCAATTGTTTCAAATGGTGTTTTTGCAGAAGAGTTACCGATAAGTGACTTTAATTTTTATAAATTTGAAGGAAACATTGAACATTTTTTTACTCATCAAATAATTAATCGACCAGAAATAGCGTTTAACAGTCAAAACAAATATCGTTATAATTTTTATCGTGATTGTGTAACATACACAGAATTTGAACGTTTTTTAGAAGAAATGTATTCAAATAACTATGTTCTAGTTGATATTTATGATTGTTATAAATCAATTGATGGTAAAGTGTATAAAAAAGATTTGTATTTACCAAAAGGCAAAAAACCATTTTTGTTATCTTTTGATGATATGAGTTTTGATACAAGAAATAAGGGTATGAGTGACAAATTAATTTTGGATAACAATGGTGAAGTCGCAAGTTATACTAAAAATAATGAAATCCAAATTGAATATAATAAGGAAGCAATTCCCATTCTAGAAAACTTTATTAAAAATCATAAAGATTTTTCTTTTAATAATGCTAGGGGAATAATTTGTCCTACAGGCTATAATGGTATTTTAGGTTATAGAATTAATAGTGATAATCCAAACTCAAAAAGTGAAATTGAAAAAATTAGGCCGTTAGTTGCGAAACTGAAAGAGTTAAATTATCGATTTGCTAGTCATACATTCAATCATATTCAAGTTGCTTGTGTGAGTAGCGAAGAATTAAAAAAAGATACCGATAAATACACTAAAGAAATTTTAAGTGTTATTGGTGAAACTAATATCTATAGTTTTCCTTGTGGAAAGTATACTTTGAATGAGTATAAATTAAATATTTTAAAGAATGCAGGATATAACATTTTTCTTTGTGTTGGCTTAGATAAACAAGAAATGTGGGAGCAAGATTGTTTGTTTTTGAAAAGGCATGTTTTAGACGGCGGAAGTATGTTGAAATATCGAAAACAACTTTTACCCATAATTGATACAACAAAAATTTATGATTATACGCAAAGAGTGTAAAATAAACATCAAATTAACGAAAAATAAAGCAATTTGTCTTCAATTTGCTTTACTTTTTTTTTAATATTTAGTATAGTTAATATTAGGAGATTATTATACTATGGGACTATTTTCATATTTATTTGCTAGTGATAACGCACGAAGCATAAAAGGATTAAAAGTCATTGCAGATAAGGTTGTTGCTCTTGAAGAAGAATATTCACGCCTTACTGATGATGAATTAAAAAACAAAACAAATGAATTTAAAGAAAGAATTAAAAATGGTGAAAGTTTAAATCATATTTTACCAGAAGCCTATGCAACTGTAAGAGAAGCAAGTTACAGAGTTTTGAAAATGAAACATTTCTATGTTCAAATTTTGGGTGGAATTGCTTTACATCAAGGACGTATTGCTGAAATGAGAACGGGTGAAGGTAAAACTTTGGTCGAAACTTTGCCAGCATATTTAAATGCCTTAACAGGAGATGGAGTTCATATCATAACGGTTAATGAATATTTAGCAAGCCGTGATAGTGAGTGGATGGGAAAAATTTTCAACTTTTTAGGATTAACAGTTGGAATAACTCTTTCTGGAATGAGTCAAGCCGATAAGAGAAAAGCATACAGCGCTGATATAACTTATGGAACTAACAGTGAAATGGGATTTGACTATTTAAGAGATAATATGTTGCAAAGAAAGGAAGATTTCTGTCAAAGAGGTCTTAACTTTGCCATTGTCGACGAAGTTGATAGCATTTTAATTGATGAAGCAAGAACTCCATTAATCATTAGTGGTGGGCAAGGGATTAAAGGTGGCGAAATTTACTACACTTGCCAGAAATTTGTTAGGTCTTTAAAAAGAGATGAGGATTTCGATGTTGATGAAGAAAAGAAAATTATAAGACTTACTGAAAAAGGTATTGATAAAGCTGAAAAATATTTTAAAATAGATAACCTATCTAGTGCCGAAAACATGGAATTAAACCACTATATTTCAAATGCATTAAAAGCCAATTATTTATTTGAATTAGATAGTCAATATATTGTTGATGATGGAAAAATTTTAATCGTTGATGAATTTACTGGACGTGTTTTAAAAGGAAGAAGATATAGCGATGGTTTGCATCAAGCTATTGAAGCTAAAGAAGGAGTTGAAATCAATGAAGACAACTTAACTGTTGCAACAATAACTTATCAAAACTACTTTAGATTATACAAAAAATTGTCAGGTATGACAGGAACGGCAAAAACAGAAGAAACTGAATTTAATAAAATATATGATTTAGACGTTGTTACAATTCCAACGAATAAACCTATTCAAAGAATAGATAATAATGACCAAGTTTTTGTTGATACTGAATCAAAATTCAAAGCAATTGCTAAAGAAGTTCAAGCAAGACATGAGAAAGGTCAACCAGTTTTAATTGGAACAACAACAGTTGATAAAAGTGAATTAATTAGCAAATTGCTTGTTCAATATGGCATTAAACACAATGTTTTAAATGCAAAAAATCACTTAAAAGAAAGTGAAATTATTGCTCAAGCAGGAAGACTTGGTGCTGTTACCATTGCAACAAATATGGCTGGCCGTGGAACAGATATTTTGCTTGGTGGTAATCCTGAATTTTTAGCTAAACAAAAAATGAAAAATGAAGGTTTTAGTGAAGAATTAATTAACGCTAGCACATCATTTGTTGACACTGATGACGAAGAAATCAATAATGCTAAAAAAGTTTATAGAGACTACTATGAAAAATTTAAGCTAGAAACTGATGCAGAGAAAGAAAAAGTTATAGAGGCTGGTGGATTGTTCGTTTTAGGAACAGAACGTCATGAAAGTCGTCGTATAGATAACCAACTTCGTGGTAGAAGTGGACGTCAGGGCGATAAAGGTGAAAGCACATTCTATGTATCACTTGAAGATAATCTAGTTAGAATTTTTGGTGGCGATAGAATGAAAGCGCTAGTAGAACGTTTTAACATTAATAAAGATGAATTATTATTTTCTATGAAATCAACTTCTAAAATGATTGAAAGAGCACAAAAGAAAGTTGAAGGTGATTATTTTGCAATCCGTAGAAATTTAATTAGTTATGATGATGTTTTAAATGAACAAAGAAAGATTATTTACACTGAAAGAAATAGAGTTATTAACGGAGAAAGTGTTCATGAAGAAGTTGTTGACATGATTGATGATTATGTAACATCATTGGTGAACGAAGTTATTAGTGATGATATTCCAAGTGAAAAATGGGATGTAAATAAACTTAATAAAATTTTAGAACAAGAAGAAGTGTTTATGCCTGACACAAATTTTATAACTCAAGATATGTGTGATGAATTAGAAGTTGATGAAATTGTTCAAAAAGTTTTAGAGGCAGTTCATAAAAATTATGAAAGCAAAGTTAAGGCCACTCAAGAAAATTTAGGTATTGACTTTGGTAACATCGAAAGAAACGCACTTCTTCGTTATGTCGATAAGTCTTGGGTTGAACATATTGACAATATGAGTAACTTGCGTAGGGAAATTTCTACAAGGCAAGACCCATTAACTGCATATAAAAACGAAAGCACAGATATGTTTAATAATATGACTGCAAGCATTCGTGAAAATACTGCTAAATATTTGTTAAAAAGAGAAATGAAATTGATTTTATCTCCTGAAGATTCTAAAAAGATTTTAGCAAAACTTCAAATTGCGGTTGAACAAAGTGAAAAAGCTAAAAAAGCAAAAATAGCTCACAAAGAAAAGACAGTTGGACGTAATGAACCTTGTCCATGTGGCTCGGGTAAGAAATATAAAAACTGCTGTGGAAAATAAGAAGTTTAATTCAAAATTTTAAAAAATATTTTGTTCCACAAGTTAATTGTAATAAAACTATGTTTGTAAAATGAGAAGGTAGATTATGCCTAATTGACACAGATGTGTCAGAAGGACGGGAAGTCATATTTCAAAAACTGTTTCTACCAGAAGTCATACTTCAAGCCATAGTGGTGGTGTAACACATACTTCAACTGGTTTACGTATTAATGGGTGAAATATTTTCTATTATAAGTTTATTTGAATTAGATACTACTTTTATTTATTTGGTTATAAAAAAGCATAAAAACATAAATTAAATGTTGTTAAAAAAATTAATAGTGAATAATTGATTAAAAAGGTAACAAACAAAAATTGTGATTATTGTGGAACGAAATATGAAAGGAGTATTGATAAGTGCCCAGAGTGAGATGCAACAAGTTTTATAATTGAATTTTTTGAATAGACCATTAAATCATAAATTTTCTAACATATTAATATAATAAAAAAATAAGCATTATCAATTTGATAGTGCTTTTTTGAAGATTTATATACCATAAAAACTAATATTTAATTTAAAATTAAAACAAATTAATTGATTTTGCTACGTTTTTTATATAAAATTAATCAAAAATAAAGAAAAGTTTTAGTAAAACAATAATTTATTTGTTTCTCATTATGAGAATAATTTAATCTTTTCAATATAATTTTATAAAAATTAGTGTTATATTATTAGTATAAAAATTGGTAAATTGTTAATACAATATTTTTGTAAATATAGCATTTTTATTTAATAAAACAACAACATTCATTTTGACTTTTTGTAGTTTTATGATATACTTGTTTAGCGAGGGAAAATATGGAAAACAAGAAGAGAGGATTTTCAAGTTTATATCTAATACTAATATTAATTTTGTTAGTATTTCTTTTTATAACATTAAACAATAGTCCGAGTGGGGCTAAAAAAATAGACTATACAGAATTTCAAGATAAAGTTGTTGCAAAAGAGGTTGCAAACATTAAAACAATCGGTAATGTTATTTATATTCGTGTAGTTGATAGTGAAATTAGCGAGGCAAAATTTAAAAAGGGGAAAACTGGTGATTTTTATTGCACATTTATAAATTCTCAAAAGTTAGTAGAATTTATTGATGAATATAATAGCACTGCAGAAACACCTATAAGTGCAGATTATGATTTAGAAGGTGAAAGTTTCTTTAGTCAAATATTGCCATACTTGTCTGGAATATTAATGCTTGGATTGGGCTTTTTTGTTATTAAAGCAATTTTAGATACGGGTAATAAAAATATGGCATTTGGTAAAAGTAATGCCAGAACAGGTGAAAGAAGTAAAGTAAAATTTAATGATGTAGCAGGAAGCGAAGAAGAAAAAGAAGAATTAAAAGAAATTGTAGATTTCTTAAAAAATCCAAGGAAATACACGGAACTTGGTGCGAGAATTCCCAAAGGAGTGTTGCTGGTAGGCCCTCCAGGGACGGGTAAAACATTACTTGCTAAAGCTGTAGCAGGTGAATGTAACGCTCCTTTCTTTAGTATTTCGGGCTCTGACTTTGTTGAAATGTTTGTTGGTGTTGGCGCCAGCAGGGTAAGAGATTTATTTGACCAAGCAAAGAAAAATGCACCTTGTATTATTTTTATAGATGAAATTGATGCAGTCGGCCGTCAAAGGGGTGCAGGACTTGGTGGTGGAAATGATGAAAGAGAACAAACATTAAATCAGTTACTTGTTCAAATGGATGGATTTGAAGGTAATGAAGGTATAATTGTTATGGCTGCAACAAACAGACCAGATGTTTTGGATCCAGCACTTTTAAGACCGGGAAGATTTGATAGACAAATTTATATTAGTATGCCTGACGTTAAAGGTAGACAAAAAATACTAGAAGTCCACGCTAGAAATAAGAAATTTACTGATGATGTAGATTTAGAAAATATTGCAAAATTAACAACAGGTTTTAGTGGTGCTGATTTGGAAAACTTGCTTAATGAAGCAGCAATATTTGCTGGAAGAGATAATCGTTTAAAAATTAATATGATAGATATTCAAGAAGCAGTTAATAAGGTTATGATGGGACCACAAAAGAAAAGCAGACTTGTTACTGAAAGGGATAGAGAAATTACAGCATATCACGAAAGTGGTCACGCAATTTTGCATAAAATGTTGGAATTTTGCGATGAAGTTCAAGAAGTTTCAATAATACCACGTGGAATGGCCGGTGGATACACACTATCAAGACCCGAAACAGACGATAACTATGCAACATTAAACAAATTGAATGATATGATTGCAAGTTTTATGGGTGGCAGAGTTGCTGAAGCTATTAAATTTAAAGATATCACAACTGGTGCAAGTAACGATATTGAACAAGCGACCAAAATTGCTAGAAAAATGGTAACACAATTTGGTATGAGTGCTTCCCTTGGTTTTATTAACCTTGGAAGTTCTAGCGAAGTGTTTATTGGAAGAGATTATCAAACACAAGTTTTATATTCTGATAATACTGCAAATAAAATTGATGAAGAAATTTTAAAAATATTAAATTATAACTATGCTCGTTGTGAAAAGATATTAAAAGAGAATTGGGATAAAGTTGTAGCATTATCTAATTTGCTTTTGAAGAAGAATGTTGCTTACAAAGAAGAATTAGATGCTATTATGAACGGAGAAGATGTTGATAGCATAATTAAAGCAATGGAAGAAAAAGAAGAAGAAAAAAGAATACAACAAGAAAAAGAAAGGAAAGAAAAAGAAGAATTAGAAAAAGCACGTGCCGAAGAAATTAAAAAACGCACATTGGAAGCATTAAAAAATAGTGGCTATATCGTTGATAATAAAGAAAAAGCTTCTGATGAGATTCAAAATAAAGAAAAAAGTAACACAAAACCAGATGATAATGGTAAAAAAGATTAAAAATTTATTGACTAAAACAATAAAATTTTGTAAACTAATTCGTAGGAGAAATTATGAAAAAAATACTATCAATCGTAGCATTATGCTTAATAGCAATAATAGCAGGAACAATAATTGTCTTTTCTTGTGTAGATAAAGACTATAATTTAAACTTAAAAAATCCAGATTATATTGAAATAATTATGAATAATGGCGCAGAAAGCCAAAGTTATTTTAAAGATGATGAAATTAGCGCTAACAAAGAAGTTTATGGCAAAGTAATGAAATTATATAATGAAAGTTATAAACAAAAAATTATGAGTGCGATTTTCCAAGGAACTTTAGGAAATAAAGTAACAATCGAAAGAAATAGCATATCTGAAAGTTCAGTAACTACAAGTGGAGTTGTAATTGCATTCCATTACTATGAAAACCAAACCTTAAAATTAAATGGAAAAACATATACTTACACTTTTGCTAGTGGAACAACTGAAACAAATATTCAATATAAAACTCTATATGTTAAAGTAAACTCATTAGATTCTTTAGAAGATATTAATATTTATGTTAAAAACATAAACACTTCAAGTTCATATATTTACTATAGCTATAAGGTTAAAGCAAATCAAAGTGCTTTATATGAATATCTAAAAGAAAATTTTGCATAATAAATTAATTATTAAACTCTCGCTTAATAGCGAGAGTTTTTGTTTTTATGGAAGATAAAATATTTGCTTTTTTTAAATATTTGTGTAATAATATATGTATGGACAAAAAATGTTCTGATATATATAAAATTTTAAGTAATATTTATGGCGAACCAAAATGTGAATTGGTTTATGAGAATATATTTCAATTACTCATAAGTGTTATTTTATCAGCTCAATGCACAGATAAAAGAGTAAATGCTGTAACAAAAGAGCTTTTTAAAGAATGTAAAACACCCCAAGACTTTATAAACTTAGGTCAAGAAAAATTAGAACAAAAAATTTATTCTTGTGGTTTTTATCATAATAAAGCCAAAAATATTATTGCTTTATGCAAGGATTTAGTTGAAAAATATAACGGAAAAATTCCTCCAACACTGGAAGAACTAACAAAACTCGCTGGGGTTGGGAGAAAAACGGCAAATGTTGTTTTAAGTGAGGGGTTTAAAAAGGCAGGTCTTGCAGTTGATACTCACGTTTTTAGAGTGAGTCACAGATTAAACTTGTCAAGTGCAAGGACAGCAGACAAAACTGAAATAGAATTAAAAAACTTGTTTGATGAAGAATTGTGGGGAAAAACTCATTTGTATTTTGTAACATTCGGTAGATATGTTTGCAAAAGTCAAAAACCTTTATGTGAAAATTGTCCATTGAAAGAATTTTGCACTTATAATAAAAAATAAAAATATAATAATTTAGGAGATAATATGTTTGTAGACAAGACACGAATTTATATAAAAGCAGGTAATGGTGGCGATGGGAAAGTTAATTTTTATCATGACACAATAACAATGCATGGTGGTCCAGATGGCGGTGATGGTGGAAAAGGTGGAGATGTTATTGCCGTTGCTGATGAAGGATTAAATAACCTAGTAGATTTTTATTTTACTAAACATTTCAAAGCTGGCGATGGTGAAAATGGTGGCAAAAGCAATAGTTATGGTAAGAGTGGCGCTGACTTAATCTTAAAAGTTCCTTGTGGCACAATTTTTAAAGATGCAACAACTGGCAAAGTAATTGCAGATATGACAAAGCATGGCGAGAAGAAAATTTTGCTTAGAGGGGGTAGCGGTGGTCGTGGTAATAGCAAATTTGCTAATTCAAGAAGACAAACTCCAACTTTTAGCGAAACGGGAGAAAAAACAAAAGAATATGCAGTTGATTTGGAATTAAAAACAATTGCTGATGTTGGGTTGATTGGTTTTCCAAGTGTTGGAAAGAGCAAAATATTAAGCGTTTTGACCAGTGCCAAGCCTAAAATTGCGGCTTATCATTTTACAACTCTCTCTCCAAATTTAGGCGTCGTTAAATATTATGATAACAGTTTTGTTATTGCAGATATACCTGGAATAATTGAGGGCGCAAGCGAAGGGAAGGGACTAGGATTAGAATTTTTAAAACATATAGAAAGAACAAAAATTTTATTACACATTATTGATATTGCGAGCGTAGATGGTAGAAATCCAATAGAAGATTTTGAAATCATAAATAACGAACTAAAAAAATATAACGAAGAAGTTGCAAAAAGTCCACAAATTATTGTTTTAAATAAAATGGATTTAATATTTGAAGATAGAAGCGTAGTTGATGAATTCGAGAAAAAATATGGAAAACAATATAAAATAATTGAATTTTCTGCAGCAACAAGACAAGGCGTTGATGAATTATTAAACACAATTATTGAAGAAATAAAAAACTTACCTGAAAAAGAAAAAATACAAGAAGAAATCTTTGAACTTGATGTTAGAGATTACACTTCAGTTGAAATAAATCGTGATGATACTGGAACATTTATTGTTAGTGGTGGATTGATTGACAGAATGAGTAGGGGAATTATTTTAAGTGACCCTGAAAGTTTTGCTTATTTCCAAAGAAGATTAAGACAAAACGGAATTATTGATAAGTTATTAGAAAAAGGCCTTCAAGAAGGCGACACAGTTCGTATTGGTTCATACGAATTTGAATACATTGAATAATAATATTTTATTCTTATGATTAAATGATGCATTAATGAAAAACAAAATTATATAATTTATGAATTAATTAGTTGCAAAAAAATTAAAATTTTAATATATAAATTAAAATATCTTTTAAAAACTGTAATTTAAAAGATATTTTTGTTTGCTTTATTTTTGTTACAAGTTTTAAAAAAATAATATCTATTTAAAATTATGAATATAAAAATTTGACAAAAAAATTTTTAAATAATATAATTAGTTTATGATTAAAAAATAAAAAAGGAGGAGTTGAAATGGCTAAAAAGACAAAGAAAAATGCATTATTACAATTTTTACCTATTTTGTTAGTTATTGTTGGTATTGTTTTATTGCTATTATTACCTGCAGTTGTATATAAGGTAGGTGATAATACAACAACATATAATGGCATAAAAGCAATTTTTGGCTACCAAAAAGATGTTGGATTAGGTATTATGGTTACTTATTTTGAATTTTCCACAGTTTTATTTATTAGTTTAATATTATCATTCCTTTGTGGTGTTTTACCTATATTTAATAATAAACTACTAAATTTAGTTGCTGGAACTTCAGGTGTTGTAGCAACCGTGTTTATTGCATTAATAACTAAACTTGCTATTTTCAACGGGACATTGATTATTGGTATTGGCGCTATTTTAGGGGCAGTATTAATAGGATTGTCAGCATTAATTAGTTTATATTTATCTTATAAAAAATAAGAAAACTAATTAAAAAATAAAACTCTAACAATTAATTTTGTTAGAGTTTTTTATTTAAATTTTAGTAAACATAAAGTTAAGAATAAAACTTTAATGTTGTCTGTTTAATTTCTAATATTCGAACTAATTTTGCTTTAATTGTTTTAAATTGAATATTAAATTGTTTTATTTTCACAAATAAAAACATACCATAAAAACCAATATACCATCATTAATTATTTATTTTTTAAAAGAATTTATTGATTTTTTTAATAAAAATTCATAATTTTATAAAGCTTTTTGTGGATTTGCTTTGAAATAAACTATTAAAACATTAATGTCGGCAGGACTTATTCCTGAAATTCTACTTGCTTGTCCAATGTTTAATGGCTTAATTTCATTTAATTTTTGTCTTGCTTCTAAACGCAACCCTTGTATTTTTTCATAGTCGAAAGAAGTTGATAATTTTAAATCTTCTTGTTTTTTCATACTTTCAATTTGCTCATTTTGTTTTTTAATATATCCTTCATATTTTATCATTGTGTTAACTTCATCAACAACACTTTGAGGATAGTTTTTAAAAATATCAAAGTAATTAATTATGCTTTTTAAATCGACATTATTTCTTTTAATTAAGTTATAGATTGATGTTGAAAATTCAATTGGGTTTTCATTAATACTTAAAAGATATGGATTTAATACTTCAGGTTTTAAAGCAATATTAAGTTCTTTAATTAAATTTTCTATTTGTGTTTTTTTGTTTAAATATTTTTCATATCTTTCATCTGTAACTAGGCCAACTTTTCGTCCTATTTCAGTTAATCTTAAATCGGCATTATCTTGTCTTAAAATCAATCTATATTCAGCACGAGAAGTCATCATTCTGTATGGCTCATTAGTTCCTTTTGTAACTAAATCGTCAATTAATACGCCAATGTATGCTTCACTTCTTTTTAAAATCAAAGGTTCTAAACTTCTTAATTTTAAACTTGCGTTAATTCCCGCTAACAAACCTTGTGCGCCTGCTTCTTCGTATCCACTTGTTCCATTAACTTGACCGGCAAAATATAGTCCAGATATTTTTTTATGTTCTAGTGTTGGTAATAATTCCAAACTGTTTATGCAATCATATTCAATTGCGTATGCATCACGCATGATTTTTGCATTTTCAAAACCTTTTAAGCTATGTAGCATTTCTTCTTGAATTTCAACTGGTGCACTTGTTGAAAAACCTTGAATATACATTTCTTTTGTATTTAATGCTTCGGGTTCAATAAAAAGTTGATGTCTTTCTTTATCACTAAAACGCATAACCTTTGTTTCAATAGAAGGGCAGTATCTAGGTCCAACGCCAATAATTTCACCAGAATACATTGGAAATTTGGTTAAATTATTTCTAATAATATCGTGTGTTGACTGATTTGTGTATGCTAAATAACAATCTTTCTCATTGTTTGGATGTTTACCTTCGTTTAAAAAGGAAAAATTTTGTATGTAATCTTCACCTTTTTGAATTTCTAATGCTGAATAATCTATGCTGTCAGAATGAACGCGCATAGGTGTTCCTGTTTTAAATCTTCTAATTTCAATGCCCAAATCAAGCAAGTTTTGCGTTAAATTATTACTTGCTTTAAATCCATTAGGACCAATGTTTTCGGTGTAATTTCCAATAAAAATTTTGCTTTTAAGATAAACCCCACTGCATACGATAACTGCTTTACATGAAAACTCTTCTCCCATTGTTGTTTTTAAGCCATAAACTTTATTATTTTCAACTAAAATTTCACTTGCCTCTGCTTGTTTTATGTCTAGATTTTCAGTATTTTCAAGCGTTTGTTTCATAAATATATGATATTTATTTTTATCTGTTTGTGCTCTTAAACTTTGAACGGCAATACCTTTACCACGATTTAACATTCTTATTTGAATTGTTGCTTTATCGGCATTAATGCCCATTTCTCCACCAAGTGCATCAATCTCACTAACTAATTGTCCTTTTGCTGTTCCACCGATGCTTGGATTGCATGCTAAAAAACCAATTGCATCTAAACTTAATGTTAAAAGCAATGTTTTTTGATTTGTTCGTGCTAAACTTAAAGCTGCTTCAACTCCTGCGTGACCAGCACCTATTACAATTGCGTCATATTTTTTCATAATTATTTTCCTAAACAAAATTTTGCAAAAATTCTATCAATAATGTTTTCCTTATTACTTTCGCCAGTTATTTCTCCCAAATATGAGTATGCATTGTTTAAATCAATTGAAAGTAATTCAAAACTATTGGTAACATTTAAAGTTTTAAGTGCATCATTTAAACTTTTTTCTGCGTTTTCCAATGCGTTTTTATGTCGTATATTTGTTATGATTAAACCACTACCGATAATATTTTTATTGATTATGCTATTATAAATTTCTTCCTTTAATTTGTCAATGTTTTTGTAATTAACAGTGTTTGTTTCAACAAAATTAAAAGGTAAATCATAGTCATATTTTTTATTGTCAGATTTATTTTTTACAAGTAAAACTTTTTTATTTTTTACTGAATCAAGCAAAGTTTTTTCTTCCTCTGTTATTTCTCTTGAAAGGTCAACGACAAACAATATTAAATCACAAGTGTTTAATTTTTCCTTTGCAATATCAATACCAATTTTTTCAACAACATTGTCACTCTCTCTAATTCCAGCAGTGTCAATTAAGTTAATTTTAATGCCATTTACAACAAAACTTTCTTCGATACTATCTCTTGTTGTTCCAGCAATGTCGGTAACAATTGCACGCTTGAAGCCAAGCATTGCATTCATCAAACTGCTTTTTCCAACATTTGGAGCGCCCAAAATAGCAACATTTATACCATTTTTGATTAGCATTCCTGTGGAAGTAGTATTTTTTATGGTAATAATTTCATTTCTTAAAGTTTCTATTTTTTGGGTAAATTTTTGAGTTTTTGCATATTCAATATCTTGTTCTGGATAATCCAAACTTACTTCTAGTTCTGCTAAAATATCGGTTAAGACATCTTGCATATTATGAACCAAAGTTGTCAATTTGCCATTCATTAAATTAGATGCAGATTTTGCTTCCATCTCACTTTCGCTGTTAATCATATCAATAATGCCTTCAGCTTTATCTAATGTTAATTTTCCATTCATAAATGCTCGTTTTGTAAATTCTCCATTTTCTGCAAGAGTTGCACCAAAATGTAAAAGTTCATTCAAAATTTCATTTGTAATAAAAACTCCACCATGGCAGTGTACTTCAACAACATCTTCTCCCGTAAATGAAAAAGGTGCTTTAAAATATACAATCATGGCATTGTCTGTAAAAGTTTTTGTCTTAATTTTTTTTAATATTAATTTTCTTGGCTGTGGGTTTAAAATAGGATTTTCCAACAAATTATTAACTATTTTTAAACTTTCCTTACCACTAACTCTAATAATACTTATTCCACCAACTCCAATTGGCGTTGAAATTGCACAAATTGTTTTTTCCATACTTTTTATTATACCACAAATATTAAAAATCGGTCAATAAAAATTGAAAATATAAGATTTTAGCAAGTTTTGTGTATTTTTTTTCAAAGAAAATTCAATCCACATTAAATAAAAACTTCAAGCAAATTTTGTAATCTTATCTTTGAGTAACCAAATAAGGCAATTAGCTAATAATACAAAATATTTATTAAATTTCAAGATTTTTTGATTGTTAAAATATTTTTAAAAAGGGGTTGAAAAATGTCTTATATTGTGATACAATTGATTTAACTTAAAGTTTAAGGAGTGTGGGTATGGAAGAAGAAATCAAGATTTATGATGATTATACCATTGAAATTCCAAGCAATGAAATTGAAACTGATTTAAACAATAATTTGAAAAAATCAAAAGACTTAAAAACATTAGAAAAAAATGATGGAATTCCTTACGAGAAATTAGATAAGGAAATTAGGGCGCAAGAAGAAAGTAGAAAGTTGTCGAGAGATAATATTTCTAATTTTGCAAAATCTCAAAAACCTAAAAAAACAAAAAACAAAGTGCTTTTATGGTCAGCACTAGGCGCTATGATTGCAAGTGCGGCCGTTGGTGGCCTTTTCCTTGCTAAAAATTCTGACAAAATAGAAACTTATAAATATAATCGACAAATTGAAAAAGTTTATAAGGAAGCAGACAAAACAATAAAGGATAAAATATTTGATAATCACTCAACCTTTATAAAGGCCAATGTTGATATGATTAGAATTCAGGATCCTAAAGAGGATGCTGATGTTACTAATGTGTTTGTATATTATAGTGGGGATTCTTTTAATCCTTTTTCATCATCGGTTCAAAAAAGAAGTTATGTTGACACCTATGAAACGCAAGTAAAATATTACAACTCTTTGGTTAACGCCGAAGAAAGTGGAGATATGCTTTCATACATTTCTTGTCTTAATGAAATTTTTGAAACTATGGCATTAGTAAACGAAAGAGTAAATCTAGTAGAGTCCAGTTCGTATGCTGGAAAAATTGAAGATACAAAAGAGAATCAAGATAAGATTAATGATTTATTTGCATTAGATATTGAAGATGAGGACATCATTAGACAAATAGGATTTTTGCCAACAGAAGTAATAGACAGCTTAGAAGATTTAATTTATAATATAGATGAAGAAACTGGAAGAGTAGATTATACAATAAGAATTGGTGGAATTAGTTATTGCGAAACAAAAAGTGAAAATTATGATATTATTGAAAATGGTGATGGTCTTGTTATGACAAGTGACAATTATGATTCTAATCATGTTAAGGCATATTATAGAGTGTTTGAACTTTCAAGTTCGGTTGATAGTTTTTATGATTTTGCGTGGTATAATACATTAGGTAAAGATGTTCTAAGATATCTAAACGGTGAAAAAACAAAAAGTGATATTCAAATAAAAACAGTTACTTTTGAAAGAGCCAATATCCTAGATGGCTTTATTGAAATGAGAGATGGTAATTTTAATTTTAAGTTACCAGATGCTGATAAAACAAAAACAATATAAAATGAGCGTCACGCTCATTTTTTTTAGCTATTTATTTGGAAAAAAAAGAGAAATTATATATAATAATATATAAATAAGTTTTTTTAGGTAAAAATAGGAGTATGCAAGCTATGGTTAACAAAGTTAAAAATCCATTCAAAAATTTTTATAAAAGCATTACTATTGGAGTTATATTACTAATTTTTAGTTTTGCAATAATTCCATTTTTGGGCTTTATGCAAAATATGGATAAAGTTGAAGGAGACACAAATTTAACTATATCAGCTGATG
The DNA here is from genome assembly GCA_051889995.1 of Christensenellales bacterium. GTDB lineage: Bacteria > Bacillota > Clostridia > Christensenellales > UBA1242 > UBA7868. The sequence continues at coordinate 189,433 of JBJFDL010000002.1, read as the reverse complement.
GATATATTCATATTTATAATGAAGAACAACTACTTGCCTTTGCTGATGCCGTGAACACAAATAAGACTATAGAGACTGTTTTGGCAACAGAGACTGTTTTGGCAACATCACCACAAATAAAGGTTAAACTAGAAGTTGATATTTCTTATAGAGGCTATCCTATTGGTTGGTCAGAAGATTCTTCTTTTAATGGAACCTTTGATGGACAAAAGCACACTATTTCTTGCAAACTAATTCCATTTTACTGTATGTATAGTTATGATTTTAATTATGGTGGAGCCAGTGTTGATGTATATGATTCATTAATACTTGGTCAAAATTTTGGATTATTTGGATATACTAGTGGTGCTAAAATACAAGATTTAAATGTTAAACTTGAAAAGATATATAATTATACTGAAACAAAAAGTTCTGGAAATTATATAGATGATTTTAACAAGATTTATGCATTTAGTGGTGATTACTGCCACCTTTCCTTTTCTATTGGAAACACAAGTGATGTTTCAGGTGGCCTTTTGGGTAATATAATTGGAAATAATGATGTCACAGAGTATAATTATGGCACATTAATTGGTTATGCTGAAAACACAAAAATTGAAAACGTAAAAGTTCAAAAATTCCAAAATCAAGATACTTTATTAAATTTTTTGTCTACAATAAATCTTGGTAGTTGGAATGCCAATAGTATTTATATTGGTGGACTAGTTGGCAGAGGCGAAGGTGATGAAAGCTATATAAAAGATTGTTCAATTGAATCGTTGGGCATTGAAGAGCAAAAATCTGTTTCTGCATACAACGAAGATTGGTATAAGTATTTTAGATGTGGTTGTTACGTTGGTGGAATTGCTGGAAAGTATCAAGGTGAAATTAATAACATTAACATAGGTAGATTTGTTTATAATGCTAATGACCATCAAGAAGACGGCGGTAGCATTTGCATGGGATATAATGGTGCTGACTTTTACTTAGGTGGCGTGGTTGGACATATGACAGGTGATATCAAAAACTGTGAAGTTGATGTTCAGTTTAATTTATATAATCCTGTTTATAAAGATTTTTACATGGGTGGACTAGTTGGGTTTACTACTGGACAAATTTCTCATTGTTTTGTTTCAGGAAAAATGGTAATTGAAAATGCTTTTGATAAATTAACTAGTAATATTGATGATGCTGCTCGACAAGATGACTTGGCTCCTTATTGTGAAGATGGAGAGCGAAGAATGTTTTGTGGTGGAGTAGTAGGAGTTGTATATATTTCATCGCCTAAATTGAGCTTAAGTAATATCAGGGCTGAAGCAAGTTTGTCGGTTGGATATAAAATTCATAAAACAATGTTAGCGAGCAGTAAGGCTGATCAATGCAATATTAACATTTACGTTGGGGGTATGACTGGTCAATTCTATTTTATGATTGATGCAACAGGAATTCAAACTCAAATTACAAAAGTCGCTGTTTGCACAGATAATATATCATTAAATGATGACCAAGGTGGATTAAAATTATACACAGGAAGACTAACTTTATTTGGTGATACGGATTACATTAAACTTAAAACTGCTAATGTTGAGTCTCCATACATAAGATATAAATATTGCTATTGTATTGTTGCCAATATTTCATTTTCTGATACGGTAAAAGAAGGTGGAGTTTCTGCTGTTGATGATAGTGATACTTTAGTTGATAGTTATGTTGCTTATCCAACTGATGATAGTAGAAGTGCGCTTTGGAATTTACCAACATATTCTATGACAACTGTTGAAGCTTTATTAAGGTTAACCGAAAAGGCATATTTAAATAACGGCGAATTAACTGAAATAATTTACAAATATTCTTCTGAAGATAATGATTTCGTCGAAGATACAAAAAATGTTGATATTAATAATTATGTTATCATCCCAGTTTTTATGTTAAACTCTTCAATACAAAATGCGGAAAAAATTGGTGCGAAAAAAATTGGTCTTGAATTTGGAAAAGGAACAGGTTATTCATCTATTACTTATAACACTTATGAAGAGCATATAATGATAAGAGAGAATTGTTATCCATTTTTGTTAAGTGACTATAAAGTTTATTCCTATAGTGCCGTTAATGTAGATTATTCTTCTAATGATCAGAATAGTGATAAGAATATTAGATATGATAGCACATCAGATAGCTGTCCTGGACAAGGCATAAATTTAGCCGGCATTAAAAGATACGCTCTTATTTCCTATACTTGGTGGAATAATCAAACAAACAAAACAGATAATCAAACCAGTGTAACTTGTTGCTATAATAGTGGATATTACTATGATAACACAATAATTTCTGGAAATATGTATAATGTCGCTCTTTATTCCCTTGATAAAGATAAAAAGAGAGTTGACATTAAAATCGGAACGGAAATAGAAAATAGAGATATTTTCCACTATAAAGTTGGTCAAATTGCTTATCCTCTTTTCAATGAATACATAATGTATTCACCGACTAAATTATCACTAGGGGATAGTTGGAGTCAAGATGAATTCAACGAAAATCACTACAAATATACAAATGGAGATAAGTATTTAGAACTTTATTGTATTTCAACTGACGCAAGCGATCTTGATGGATGGGGTGATGTTTACAAGTATTGCTACCTAATTGTTGGGAACATAGATAAAATTGAAGGTGTCTTGTTTAATGATTTAGTATCAATTGAAGCGACTGTTAATTGTTTCGTTAGTGATTCAATGGTTTATAAAGATATAACAAATGAGTATAATGGGAATGATAATAAAAGTTTCTATGAAACTGAATTTAAACTAGATCAAAACTACATTGATTCAACAAATAAGATTACAAAGGACAATAGTGTCGATAAATTAGAAATAGGCTATACATACTATGTAACTGTGTTTAAAGAGATGACTTTAAACTATATTGATGGCGAAAATGATGGTAATCGTTATTATGCAAATGTAACAAGTGATAATGGTGATTATACTCTTCCAAACTATTCTTCTTCGCCAATAAAATTTAATATATTATTGGGTGATTTAGAAGGTGAAGAGCAAACCTTGTTACATGAGTTACCACAAAATGAAAGAATTGCAGAATTAAATGAGAAGCATCTATTCCCTTATCTTGTTGATTCTTCAACATCTAAAACTGTTTATTCTCCATTAAATGGATTAGTTTTATCAAATAATGATAAGTTGAATAATGGGACTACAATTCTATCTTCTGATGATTCTTCAGTTGTCTTGCAATTAACACTTAAAGATGCATTAGACAACTCTTACTTATACACTACATACCTTAAAGAAAAAGGATTAATTGTTAGATACCATAACAGCGACGGCAGTATTTCCACTACCGAATTCTACGATTTTAATAATATGATTGAAGTGGGTAGTGAAGAATATGAATATATTGAAGGAAGCGTAATAATCAAAGATTCATCTTTGAACACTTATGCAGTGAATTATGAAAATATTAAGACAACTATAAAGCTTTACACTCCAGACATTAACGGCATAAATATAAAAACATATAGTGATGTTGCAAATGATGAATTAAAGAATTCTGCGACTTTTGTTGACTGGTCTTATACTTATTCAATTATATCAAATGTGGAAGGGGTTTATATTGGTGCATCAGAAACTACCACATATACAGATTATGATAATTTTTCTGCAAATATTTTAGGAAATTCAAAATTAAAAGTTTTAATTGAAAAAGGTGATTCTTTTGAAATTGACCTATATCCAAATTTTGTTACCTACAATGAACAAAATATTAAAGGTTTAAATGTAGACTTTGATAATGATAAAGTGTTAAATTTTGATAGCAATACTAATTGTTATGAAGTAAACTCACCAGAAGATTTAATCAAAATGAGTTATATGGTGAACAATAGCACGACCTATGCAAAAGCATCTTATATATTGAAAAATAACATTGATATGAGCGGTTACGCAAATTTTGCGCCAATAGGAAGAGAGGGTAGTGTATTTTATGGAAATTTTAATGGACAATCATACACAATTTCTAATTTAACGATAGAGGCAAAAAAATATGTTGAAAGTTTAACTTCATATATAAAGACGGCGAATGATGGAAGCAAAGAAGATAAGTATTTATATAGTGAAGAGTTAGGTGAGTGTTATTGGAAATACCAAAATTTAGGAAAAGTAATAAAAACAGATTATTCTAACTCAAATGTTTGTGTTGGATTATTTGGTTATGTTAGCGGTAATCATTTAAATTTAATTTCTAATTTTAATTTATTTGACATTATATTAAAAGTCGATAGTGATAATTATTCATCAAACAAAAATTTTGTAGGATTTGTTGCTGGTAATTTAACAGGAACATATATTTCAAAAATATCAGTAAAGGGAAAATTGGAATTAAATAGTGTTAATTATGATTGTCAAAAAACATTTGTTGGTGGAGTTGTGGGATTGGCACAATACACAGAAATTAGCGAATGTGCATTAAAAGTTGAAATTCAAACAAACAATTTAATAAATTTTTCAATTATTAGCACAACTGAAACTAACACAACAAATATTAGATTTGTAAATGTTTTTGCATATTTAAAAGAAGTTAATGATGACAATCAAGGATTGAATGGGTATAATTTTGCTACAAGTTATTACACAAATGGAAAATTATATGATGTAAATTCTTCTTCAAATGGTTTGTATTATGGACAAAACATTTATGTTATTGTTGATAATAGTGCTAAAAACTTTGCAAGTTCAGACTGTAATGCGCATTTTTCTGGCACTGTAAACAATATTGTTAAATCTTACAATAATAATGCATCTGATGAGTGGAAAGTTATTCAAGAAGGATTTTTAAATAAGACATATCCATACAACACAGTATGGACACAAAATAGTGAGATAAACAATGGATTACCTTATTTAGTTAATGTTGGAATAACTAATATTACATACTCAATAAGCGATGAATATATCTTTACTGAATGCGTAAATAACAATGGTAGCATTGTTAAAGATAGTTCAACATTTGATATTACAAGCAGAGAAATAGTTAAATCTTATTTTATTTTTGATGATTACACTTATGATTCTGTATTAGAAAATTTACAAATAATTATTGATAACACAATTTATAATTTTAATTCATTATTAGGTTATGACTTTGTTGAATATCAATATATTAATGAAAATGGCACAATTGATTATTCTGTTTCTAAAACTAATACTGCGAATTTGAATAAAATGTTATTTTCTAATGATATTAAAGTGAACCTATATTTTACTCCTAAAACAATATCAATAAAATATTATTTTGGAGAACAAGAATTAAGTGATTTAGAAGAGACAGTAGAATATAATTCAACTTATATAACAAAAACAGAAAATGATTTATCATGGAAGAATCTTAGTGATGAAGATAAAATTAAATCACAAGGTTATGAAATACATAATTTCTATTTGTATTTATCTAATAATTACAACTTAAACTTAAAAAATAGTAGTCCATTCGTGGAAATTGCAACAACGAAAGCATTCTATTCATTAGGAAACGAGAGCCAGGAAACAGAAATTCCTGTTCACTCATTTAAAATAGATTACAGTAACAACGATTATAGTTACAACATTATTATTCAATTACTTGACAAAGAAAATGATAAGGAAATTGAATTTAACTGTGCACGCCAAATAGGTTATCGTGTAAACTTTATGGCGCCTTCTTCGTTAGAGTTTGGAGCTGAACAAGAAGTTTTAGGATATCAAACAATTGAACCTTATTTCGACAGATATTATGGTGACCAAGAAAAAATTGATATTTCACTTCTTGATACAGACAAATTGCAAATTAGTGGTTATGATACATTTATTAATAAAGAAGATAATTGGTATTACTACTTGGACGACGAACAAACAAATATAAAAATTTTCAATTCTAATGATTTTGGAGTTCCAACAAATGGAACAAGTGCGTTCCCAGATTTAAGATATTACGATTATAATGAAGTTGAAATTACTGATGAATTAGGTAATAAAATTGTTAAATACGAACTTAATATTTATCCAAAATTAGTGCCAGTTAATTTTAGAGTTTATTATTCATTAGAACTAGAAAATGGTAATTATTATACAGATGGTTTTTATCAAGAAGTAAAATATGGTGAAACGCTTACATTATTGGATACATATAATCCAAACGGACACACAACAGGTTTTACTCTTGAATATTTTGAAATCTATAATATGTTAAGTGGAACAACACAATTGGTTACTCAAAGCGATTATTATCCAGGGGCAAATGTAACTTTCTTATTCTCACATAATATTTACTTAAGATGTTATTATTCAAGAAATTATTACACTGTTTCAACAACAACACCAGCCAATGAAGATTCTAATATTCAAAAATATTATGTTAAAGTGGGTAAAATTACACAATTTAACAGTTTCGAAATTAAAAATACTAAAGTTGCAAAAATTGGACAAAACACATACGAGAGTTTTAGTGATTATTTGACAACTGAAAATGGATATAATTTAATTAAAGTTTTATACGGACAAAATGTAACAATAATTCCAATCGTATCACTTGGCGTTAGAGTTAATAATATTGCCAAAGACAGCGAAAATTTATATACTTTTGCAAACACTATTTCAACATTAAGTGATTATAGTGAGGGAATTGGAAATTTAAACAATATTAACTTCAATGTTATGCAACACCATTCTGTTACAATTTCCGTAACAAAACTAACTGATGTTCAGCTAACAAAAGAAAATATTCATTATAATGACACAATCATTAATGGTTATAAAATAAATAATGAAAACGATTTGTATTCATTAATTAAAATTAATAATGGAATTATCGCAGATGATGTTGTTTTAAATGGTAATATTAATATCACTGGTTATAACCTATATATCAAAGAGTTTAAAGGAAAACTATACGGTAATGGTTATGCAATTAATGGCTTAACAATATCTAATTTATCTAACAACGATGATGCAAAATCTTTTATCAATAAAAACAATGGCGAAATTTATGATTTGAATTTTGATAATGTTATATTCAATCTTGAAAATAATTCAAGTAATTTTGCAATTATAGGACAAAATTTTGGAAAAGTTAATAATGTAAATATTTTAAATGCAATATATAATGTTAATTTAGTCCAAGAAGGTGTTATTGATAAAACAATCTACGCTGGTGTTATTTCTTCAGAAAACTTTGGTGAAATAGATTTTGTTACTATCAATGCTGATGTAATTATTGAAAACAACGCACCAATTAGTTTTGGTATGGTTGCCGGAAAGCTTGCTTCTGTTAGCAGTTCAAGTATAATTTCAAATACTGTTATTGATGGCAAATTAACAATTAAAAATCCAAATCAAATTACTGAACTACAAAATAAATCGTTCATTTCACAAGTTGTTGGAACAATAATGTATCAATCAACTGAAAAAAATATTACTATTGATAGCATAGTTGTAAGATTGACAAATGAAGATATTGCTATTGATGATATTGATAGTTTAACTTACGCTTATGTCGCAGGTTATACTGAATTTAACACAACTAATTATTCAAAATATATTATGATTTCAAATATCGTATTTGAAAATAATAAATTGACACCAAAAATTTCTTCAAACGATGATTTTAATGAAGAATATTTATCAACAATTGGTTATATTAGTTCAAACAATTATGACACATTATTAAAACTTATTGATGGAACAGATACATCTTATGAATTCTCGCTAACAACAGCTAATTTTGATGTTGCATACAATTTATTATCTGGAACAGCACATTACATAATTAAAAATGGATTAAATTTACATTTAATTAATGTTAAAGTTGAAAAAGAAGAAGAATGTCCAGTTATTGAAGGAATCACTAAAACAATTGGTAACTATAATGTTCCAGTCGAAGATAATAAAAATATTTTAATATATCTTCCATTAAGTAATTGTTTAAAAATAAATAGTGTAGATTATGTTTCATCTTTAGAAGAAAAATCTGTAGCGTTATATTTTAAGGAAAACAATATAACAGACATAACACATAATTTTGAAATTGTTTACATATTGAACGCAACAGAACTTTCACAAAGTTATGTTCAAACACGCAGAATTTCACAAACAGATAACCTAATTATTGTTTATGATATTAAATCAATTTCATTAAGTTTTTCTTATGTTTTAGATAGTGTTTCAACATTTACTGATGAAGAAAAAGCATTAATTGAAAAATCAGTAGTGTTATATATTAATGAAGAAGAAATTTTATCAAGTCAATATTCAATTTCCTACAAAACTGTTTCTGGAACAACAACAAACAATATTGCTTATGCAAAATACATCAATATAGATTTTAACAAAGAAATAAGGCTTTATAGTGATTATAAAATTGATATTAATCTTCCTAAAGTTGCAAGACTTTCTAAAACTTATGGATTAACGCTAGATGGTGCCGTAATTCAAAATTCCTATAAACAAACTGATTTTAGTTATACTAAAACGGCAAATAGATTTAAAAATACACCTTACGAATTTAGAGCATATCTTGAATCTAATATTTTTGCAATGACAATAGATTTAGGACTAGAAAAATCAAATGGAACAACCAGTGTAGATATAGAAAAAAATCAAGTAATTGAAGCTATAGAATTTAACGAAAATTTCTATAATAATTTAAGTAACAATGCTGAATATGATGTAGATAATAATCAAATAATCATTTCGCTTGCTCAAACTCAAAATAGTATTTATGAATACATATTGCCAAGCAAATTATCAAATTTAATAACAGATGAAAATTCTGGTAGTTATTTTGAATTACTTGGATTATATTGCAATGATGTGATGTATTATAATAATAATTTTGATAGAGTAGTTAGTGAAACTGTCATTTTAGATGACAATTTAGAGTTGACTGCAAAATGGCAATCAAAAACTTTTACTATTAAAATTGATAATTTAGTTAATGAACCAGATGATATTTGTTACATAAGTGATTATAATTCATACAGCGAAGATGAAGATGGATATGCATATCATACTTTCTCAGTTTTTGAAATAATTTCTTATCCAACAATTAAATTATTAGAATTAAATGAATACTATAATCTAGTTGGATACAAAATTAAAAATTTAGATATACTTGTAAGTAATGGCGTAAATCCATTAAGCGAATATGCATATATGATAGAAAACTATTTCCAATATGCTAATAATAGAGAAATAATTTTGGAACCAGTTTTCGAATTAATAACTTATGTTTATACCTTTGAAGCTGTTCCTGATGATACTGAAGAATATCTTCTTGTTAATGGAGTAAGAGTAGATGAACCTTATTCAATAGAATTATCTTTATATCAAATTGATACACAAGACATCAACGAATATTTAGGTCATATTGTTGGTGTAAAAGAATCTAATAGTGAATATCATAAGTATAAATTTATAGGTTTTGATGAAAACAAAACTGAGACGAATCCTTTAATATCTTATTTAAATGGAAGTTATAGTTTTAGAGATGAATATAAAGAGATGTTAAAGAATAACCATGAACGTCCTTATTACGCATGTTTCTCTCAATTAATTGAACAACAAACAATTACTATTTATCTTAATGAATACTATGATACACTTTCTGATATTTATATTCAAAGTTTAGAAAACTATGATTATGAACTTGATGCAGAAAATAACTATCTAACTATTAAAATAGATAAAGGTTCTAATTTTACTTTCCCCAAAATAACCTTTGAAAATGAAAATTATATTGTTTCTTCATTCACTAATAGTAATGATGGAAGCGAGTATAATGTGGGCGATGTTATAGAAAATATCAAAAATAACTTAGAATTTCATATTAACTTAAAATATAAAGTTGCCTTTATCATGAATGGTGGTAATTTTGATTCTGATTACAATAAATCTCTTGTTGCTTATAATGGTAGTATTATTATCGATAGTATTAATGATTATGTTTTAGATGAAGATGGAAATTATTATGTTTATGTTCCATTTAATAGCGGCATAACTTACTCTTTAACTTTGCCTGTTAAAGCACAGGTTACTAAAACCAATGCTGAATTTGTTGGCATAACAATTAATGGCACATCAACAAATTATGGCGAAACATTGTCAATTAATCATGCAACAATAATTAATTTCGCATTTGAAACACAATTAATTAGTATTATAATAAATTTAAATGGTGCTGATGAGTTTAGTTACACAGCTGACGGCTATGTTGTTAAAGAAGCAATTCTTGGCGTGGATACATTAGAAATAAAAGTTGACTATGCAACAACATTAAATTCTGTAATTAACAATTTACCAACTCTTACGAAATTTAAAGATGGTAAAAAATATACTTCTATTGAATATCTATTTGACAGCAGTGTTATAAGTGACGGCAAACTTGTTGCAAATGGTAATGCTAATGTAATATTTGAAGAAAATGAATACACAGTAGTTATAGTGAATGCAGAAAAGGGTAATGAACAATATTCTGAAACAAAGAAATATGGCGAAATATTTAGCGAACCTAATCTAGAAATTGATTATAGAGAATTTATTGGCTTAAGTTTAATTATTGATGAATTTGTTGAGATAACCTGGAATGGCGAAGTTTTTTCATTATTTGAAAATGAAACAATTAAAGAATATATAGTGCAAAATAATAATGAATATTCATTAACGTTATATTCTTTCTATAATTTAAAAGCTAACATAACAATTAAAGGCGTTTTAAATAGTGCATATACGGAAGAATTTACTGGTATTGTTAGTTCATTAAATTATGAGATTGATGCAAACGGCTATATTACATTTAGCACTATTGAAATTGATGTTGTTAATCCTCAAGAGATGATATATTTAGTGCCTACAGCGTTTAAAAATGAAATGCTATTTAAAGCATTTAAAGGTTATTATGAAGAGTCGGATGATAGCAAAACAATAATTATTGACAAAACAGGAAAAATTACTTCAAGTTTTGAAAGCAAAAACACATATACATTAGTTCCATTCTTCGAAAATATATTATTTGATTTTGTAATAAATGCTGATTATGACAACATTACATTGAATGCAGGAAATTATGATGAATATGTTGGTGTAGGCTTTATTAAACAAGTTGCCTTTGGTGAGACTTTATTAGATTTACCAGTTGTTGCATATAATAGCAATATCTTTAAAGGATATATCATTAGTGGTTACACTATTAATTCAACTGAAATTACTCCAGAACTAATTGCAAGTGAAGATGGCAAAATAATTAGTAAATACAACACTTTAAATAGTAATTATTTTGTTTACGAAAAAGATGTATATTACATAAATTATGATGCTATGAATTCAATGAGAGAAGTTTCTGCTTACTTTGAAGAAGATTTAATTGAAATAGAGGTTAACACAAGCAATTATGCAAACGGAAGAATCCTTAATATTCTATCTAAAAACCAAGAAGAAATTTCTAAAACAAACATTTTAGATGAAAATAACAATGTTATAGGTTATAAAGTTAATTTGCCTAGATACAGCGAAATTTATATTTTAACTGAATATGATGTTGAAAAATTCAGTGTGAGTCTGCCAAATAATTTGGGAATTGAATTTGAAAATATAAATGACAAAACAATAAAAACTTCACAGATATATTCAAATTGTGAAATAACAATTGCTTTTGTGCCAATTCAATTTAATATTACTTATTATGATAATGAAAATCAGTTAATGTTAGAACCAAGTTCTTATAACTGTCAAACTGAAACATTTATGTTACCTGATTATGAAAAAACTTATTATACTTTTGATGGCTGGTATTTAGAAAATAGTTATACGACAAAAGTTGAAAGTATTGAAAAAGGAAGTTATGGTGATTTAGTTCTATTTGCTAAAACAACTAGAAAGACAATAACTATAAACATAGATTATCAAGATAAGGAATGTAATAAATATTACAATGCACAAATTGAAGATGAAGAAAAGTTCACAATTATAAAAGATTCAAGTGGATTAAAACAAATTTCATTTAATGTTGAAATGGGTGCTGATAATGTAGAATTACCACGATTAACTTATGAAAATGATAATTATATAGTTAAATATTATATAAATGATGTTGAATATAATATAGGATATAAATTTGAAGAAAACACTGAAATAACTGTTAAGTATGAATATAAGGTAAACTTTGTTACAAATGGTGGAAGTTTTAACAATTATTATTTAGATTTAACAAAAGATGAAAATGACAACTATTATTTATTTGTAAATTATAACACGTCGTTAACTTTACCAACAACAGCGCAAGTAGTAAGAACAAATTCTAGCCTAGTGAAAATTTTAGTTAATAGTGTCGAAAGGGAAATTGGAAGCGATATTTTAATATCAGAGCCAACCGAAATAGTTTTAGATTATGATGCTGCCTTATTAACAATTAATATTAATTTAAATGGTGCAGATGAGTTCATTTTCTTGGCAGATGGAACACTAATTAAAGAAGCAAAATTTGATGATGAAAAAACGAGTCTTGAAATTAAAGTATATTATGGTTCATCAGTTAACACAATTATTAGTGCATTGCCAACACTTACAAAAACAGAAATAAATAAAAAATATACATTTATAGGTTATGACTTTAGTAATGTTATCAATGAAGATATAATTGCAAATAGTGGTAATGCTGAAGCAGTCTTTAGTGAAAATTCTTATACAATTAAAATTTTAAATTTTGAAACAAACGAAGAACAATATTCTGTAACAGCAAAATATGGTGAAACAATAGAAACACCAAACTTAGAAGTTCCATACAGAGAATTTAAAGTTTTAAGTTTAAGAAGCACTGAATTAATCGAATTCACGTGGTCAAGCGTGATGAGAGCATTAGATGAAGTGTTTGATGAATATGTTCAAAAAGACAATAATGAATATACATTAGTTTTATATTCATTCTATGATTTAAAATCACATATAACAATTAAAGGCGTTTTAAACAGTGCATACACTGAAGAATTTACTAATATTACAAATTCAACTAATTATGAAGAAGATGCAGAAGGTTATATTACATTTAGCAAAGTAGAATTTGATGTTGTAAATCCAAATGAAAAAACATATTTAGTGCCAACAGCATTCAAAAATGAAATGTTGTTCAAAACCTTTAAAGGATATTATGAAGAAGATGATTTAAGCAAAACATTAATTATTGATAAAGATGGAAAAATCACTGAAAACTTTGAAAATAAAAACACTTACACATTAGTTCCATACTTTGAAGATAATACATATCAATTAAAAATATTTGCCACATATTCAAACACATCAACATTAGTTGGATATGTTAAAGCAGAAAATGGATTTGTAAGCGAAAGTGAAATTTCCTTAAATGGAGTTTTAAATAATCTACCAAAACTTGACTTAATTAATTGTATGTTTGAAGGATATTACATTTCATTAAATACTAATGTATTATTAAGTGAAGATGATGTCCAAATTGCAAACAATGAAGGACAAATGCTTGAAGGTTACACTTCTTTAACGACTAATTATTTCAACTACTTACTAAATACATATAATTGTGAAGTAACACAAAAACAAATTGTTGCAAAATACTCTTATGATTATGTAACAATTAAGGTTGTGTCTAATGATGAAGAATTAGGTAATGTGTTAGAAATTAAGACAGATGATGAGCAAGTTCTAACAAATGAAGCAGTGTCTGGTGGTTATGAAGTTAAAGTAATTAAGGGAAGTAATGTTGTAATTGAAGCCAACTATAACACAAATGTTTCAACTTTTGAATGGACAAGTGATGTTGATGGATTATTTAATGAAACTAATAAACAATTAAAACAAGTTAAACTTGAAAATGTTACAAACGATTTAATAATTGTAGCAAACTTTACAGCTATAAACTTTAATTTAACTTACATTATGCTTGGGGAAGAGCAAAACTTAACTCCAAACTCGTATGATGTAAAAGATGAATTTAATTTACCTGTTCCAACAGAATATGATGAAAAATTATATACTTTTGATGGTTGGTATTTAGAAGAAATTTTCGAAACAAAAATTGAAAGTATTGAAAAAGGAAGTTATGGTAATAAAACATTATATGCAAAAATGAATCGTTTGAACATAACTGTTGAAATAAATTTAAACAGAACTGATTTCACAATAGAAAATCTAAATGATTTAGAAAATATAGAATATGAAACAAGAGATGATAAAATCATTTTCCTTATTCCTATAAATTCTACTAGCTTGAATTTACCAGATATAACATTCAATAATGCTCAATTAAATGTTATTAGATATTTAGTTAATGGTGTAACTTATACTTCTGACTATATATTTACAACCGATGTTATTTTAAATGTTGTTATTGGATATAAAGTTGAATACATAACCTATGGTGGAACATTAGTAAACACAACAATGAACACGCTAACTGAAGAAAGTAATTTCATTGGATATTACACTTATGTTGAAAATGGAACAATAATTACATTGCCAACTTCTGATGATGTTTCTATTCAAAATAGAACTTTAGCAAATAAATTCAAGGTTAATGGTGTTGAAACAACTGAAACACAAATTACAATTACTAGTTATACAGTTGTGGAATTTACATATACTGCAGATATTTATACGCTAACATTACCATTAGGCGACTTTAATGTGCCTGAACAAATAAATAGAAGTGAATACATAATTTCATATGAAATAAATGATGTAACAAAAGTAATCGAATTTAAAGTTTATGCTGGAACAATAACTGAAAGCATTAAAGATGCATTACCTGTGTTAACAATAGATGGCGATTACACATTTATGGGGTATAGTTTTGATGACACTGAAAATCAAACTACAATCACAAAAAATGGCACTATTACTCCTATTAAAGAAGCAAATACATATAAAATAAACATCTTTAAAGGAACAAATAGTGTTAAAACATTAACAGTTGAAGACTACACGTTTGATGCTAGCCTTTATGCAGATGGTGGAAATAAATTCGTCGGATTATATTTAGATGAAAGTTACACAATTAAATTTGAATTGCCATTATCTATGCCTGATGTTAGAAATTATGATACTTATTACAAAAATGGTAGCACATATACATTAGATGTTTATGCATTATATTTAAATCAAATAGATGTTATAATAAAATCCAATGTAGACAGTGCGTTTGTATATCCTCAATCATATGTTGGAATTCAAGATTTCTGGACAAATCCTGAAACATTTAATTCAAGTGCTAGTTTAACTATTAGTGATATTGATAATTTTGTAATACCTGTTCCAACGATAACTCAAAAAGACTTAAGATTTGCTACATTTGTGGGATATACATTGCAAATTAACAACGAAGATAGTGGTATATTGGTTATCGACAGATACGGACAAAAAACTGAAGATTTTATATATCAAGCTAATATCACATTAATTCAAAAATTTGAATTTAATAACATTGACTTTACTCTTGTTATTAGTGATGGAATAATAGATAATTATGAAGGATTTATTGAAGTTACAGAAACAAACACATTAACAAAATCAATCCAATTTAATAGCATAATTGGTAATTTGCCTATCGTAAAATTGGAAAACTTCTTATTTAAAGGATATTATTTATCAACAAACAATAGTGTTTTACTTGATACGAACACAGATCTTCAAATTAGTGATGAAAATGGTGTGTTAATAGATGATTATAAATATTTAACTAATATATACTTTGATGATTTAACACAAAAGACTATTGTTGCAAAATTTGAATATCATATTGTCAAATTATCAGTTATTGTTAATAATACAAAACTTGGATATATAAATAATAACTTTAAATACTTGGCAGATAATAGTAATATTTCATACGAAGAATATAAAGATATTAATGGTAATATTTTAGGCTATACATTATTTGCCAAAGAAGGCCAAATAATCAAAGTTTCAACTGTTGTAAATTCATTTGCAAACTTTAAAGAATATTCAACTAATGACACAACATTAGAAATTTCTTGCAACACGGATACAACAATACTTATAAGTAAATATATTAATGATGCAATAATAATAGCAAATATTGAATGCAAAGAATATAATATTCAGTATTATACAAACATTTCTAATGAAATAAACGAAATTACATCGCAACTAAATCCTGCAAAGTATCCAAAAACATATACTTATGAAAGTGAAACAATAACACTTCAACATTATCAAGAATTAGGCTACGAGTTTGAAGGCTGGTATTTAGATGAAAAATTTGTAAATAAAATCGAAGAAATAAAGACAAATTCATCTGGCGACTTAAAGTTATATGTAAAATTATCTCCATCAAAATTACAAGCAAGAATATATCATAATTTAGATGAGTATTCTAACGTTGTAAAAACAATAGATTGCACATATAACGAAGTGCTTTCAAATTTAATCATGCTTGACGCAGTGAATGGATACAACTTTGTTGGATTCTTCACGCAAAAAGATAGACAAGGTTATATGTTAAATAAGAACAGTTTATTTACATATACAACAAGTATAGATTTATACGCTTATTATGAAAGACTTGAAGTGGCTACACTTAACGGATTTGGAACTTTAGCAAATCCATACCAAATTTCAAATGCAGAAGAATTTAAGCTATTCACAATAATAGAAAAGAATGCAACAAGAAAAACTTATTATAAATTAACTAAAAACATTAAAATTGAAGATAAAGATATTTATTTAGAGAACTTTAATGGGGTGTTTGATGGCAATGGTTATGTAATTTATCTTGATAATTGCATTTCAAGCAATAATCTAATAAATAGTAACGGTTTAGTTGAAAGAACTCTTTCATTATTTGGAAACAATAATGGAACAATTAAAAATTTAACTGTTGTTGAAAAATTAACGGCACTAGATAATGCTATTAAAGTCGATAAATTCGTTTTAAGTGCAGTTGCACTACAAAACACAGGTATAATTGAAAACATAATATTACACTTTATTGTTGATATTAACCTTGAAATTAGCGAAGATAACTATGATTTATATTTAATTTGCAAAGACCAAACAACAGAAAATACAAATAACATTAGTATTTTAGAAAGTAAATTAATACTTAATGGAAATGCATTAACCTTTAATGCTTGCCAAGATAAGCACCTTATTTCTAAAAACACTAGCGTTGTTACAAAGGATGGAGATATCTATCCAGCTTCAAGCGTTGAAGAATTAAATTATTTACTATCTTTAAATGAAGATATTACAATTAATTTAACAGATAACATTGATATGAAAGGTTACATATTAGATGTTGCCTTAACAAATTCAATAAAAATTAATGGAAATGGTTATATAATTTCTAATATGGTTGTAATAAATAAAGATAAAATTTTTAACAACCTAGAAATAAATAATGTTGCTTTCGAAAACCTTGTATATATTAACTTAACAAATAATGAAACAAGAATAATCACAAACATTTCCGGAGATAAGTTCTACATACAAATTGATATAACAACAGCAAAATATGTAATAGATAAGGTGTTAAATGAAACAATTTTGTCAAATGCTTACTTTATTGCAAACAACGGAACATTAATATTCGAAAACAACGGTGTAATCAAAAATTTATACACTATTGGTTTAGATTTAATTAATGTTAACAATTCAAGTTGCATTAACTTAACAAAATTTGATTTATCTAGTGCTGAATTGAATAGTCAAGTTGAAGCATTTATGTCTAATGAAAATATTTCTGCAGAGATTTGGTTTATCGATAATGCAAATATTATGAATGAACAATTTGTTTTACCTGCTTTAATTAATATTGGTAATTATGTTTATAAACTTATTTATGATGACAGCATTGTTGAAATCAAAGAAATAAATTTAAGTAATTATATTGTAAATAATAACTTGATTATTGTTAAAACTCCAGCGCAAATTGCTGTAAGTGTAGCAATAATTAATGAAGAAACATCTCAATATAAATTAGCAGAAATTCAATTAAATGATATTGCTATTTCTTCAATAACAAAAGTTGTTCTTAATTCTGCTGATATCACTAAAAACTATAACGAAATCAAAGTAATTACAGAATTGAAGCAATATACCGTTATGTTTAATGTTAATGATATTAATGGTGGAAAAATAACAATTCTTTCAATTAATGGTATTGATGTAAACGAAGATGTTTTAACAAGCAAAATTTACTCTGATGTTTTAAGTGGAACCGTCTTTAAAATTAAAGCGCAAGCGAACAATGGCTTCTCGTTTGAAGGTTATAGCAATGGTGTAACTGATGTAACAGCTGAAATTGAAGTTTTAAGCGATATAGATATTACTGCAATATTTAAGCATTTAATTACATTTAAATTTGAAACGGAAATCAATTTAGATAGCGTATTATTATCTTATACGAATGTTACTAAGAAAGAATATGGTTACGAAATACAATTACCAGATACTGACAACGTTATGAGTGAGTTATATAACATATTACCTCAAACGATAAGTGTTGTAGATTATAAGTTTAACAGTTATAATGTTGAATCTGAAAGCGAAACAGAATATAAAGTTACAGCAATATTTGATATTGATTATGTAAATATAAGTTTTGAATATAATCAAAATGAAGTAAGTTTAATCAGTCTTCTCCCAGATTTTGAAATTTCTAACACAAATCCAGAAATTTCAGTAATAAACAACACAGAAGATACAAATAATATTGCAGTTTTAAGAAACTATAATTTAACTGTTAAATTTAATTTAAATGGTTCAACTTTAACTAGTATAAAACAAGGTGGAATTGATATCACTTACACGATTAATGAAGATAACACAATTGAATTCACTATACTTTGTAATTCTGATAAAACAATAACTATTAACACTGCCGAAATTCAAGTTACTACAACATTTGAGTTTAACGGAGAATATAGTTATGGAATTAGTTTAAAAGATTATGAATTTGAAAGTGGTGTTTTAACAACAAAAGTTAACAGCGATGTTTACTTTAAATTAAGTGGTTTACCTGAAAACTTGGAAATTGAAAATTTCGTTGTTTTAGATGTTTTTGGGCAAGAAGTAGAACAAGAAATTATTTTAATTAATGGTTATTATCTATATAGAGCTAATCAAAATGCTAAAATAATTATAACCATTAAAGAAAAACAATTTGCAGTGAATGTTTACTTAACTCAAGGTGGAAGCTTTGAAACAACAGAAGAATTGCAAGAAGCTGTTAGCGATTATGAAGATTATAGTAAACTTTACACAATAACAAAAAACTATGAAGATAGTTTTGAATTAACTTTGCTTGCAGAAGATAATTACCAAGTAAAAGAAATAATGATAACCTATAATAATTCAACATATAAATCTAGCAAAAATCAATTAGTATTTAGTAAGTTAACTAGTGATTTAACAATAATGGTAACATTTAGTGGATTAGACACTTGGTTAGATTATGACATTATAACTAATGAAGATGATACAACAACATATAAACCTAAATATTTTACATTGCAAGAATTTAGTGGTAAAGGAACAGAACAAAATCCTTATGTGATTACATCAAGAAATGACTTCTTGACAATGGCATTTAATGTTAATGTGATGAAAATGAGCTATTCTAACGTATACTTTAAATTAAGCAAAAAGAACGCAGAATTCAATTTTAAAGACCATTACTTTATGCCAATTGGAACTGATGAAACAGAATTCGATGGAATTATTATTGGTGAGGATTTAACTTTAAGCAATATTCAAATTTTAGGCAAAACTAATGTTGGCGTGTTTAGAACTTTAGGAGAAAAAGCTAAACTTCAATCAATTAGCTTTGGCGGAAGCGTAATGGGATATAGTATAGTTGGTTCGATTTGTGGAACTAATAAAGGAACAATTATTGGTTGTTCAACAAATATATCAATCACTACAACGAATCTAAATTATGACGATGAAAATATCGTCGGTGGAATTTGTGCGATTAATAAGGGCAAAATTTTACGTTCATATAATGCAGGAAAAATAACTTCCAATGCCGTTTTAACAGCTGGTATTTCGGCTATAAACGATGGTGAAATTGAAAATATTTATAACACAGGAACGCTAAAACTTAACACTGCATATAGTGAAGAATATGTTGTGGCTGGTATTTCTGCAAAAAATAGTGGAAAAATTCAATTTGGTTATAACTATTCAAATATCTATGCAACAAATTTTGAAAATTTAATTGTTTGTGGAACAACATACAATTTGGCCACTGGAACAAGTGAAGATATCTATTACGAACGAAATATTTTGGGTGATATCGAAACAATTCGAGGCGTAGGTTTGACATATTCTGATATGATTGATAGTAATAATGCCATTTACTCAACATGGAATTTTGTAAGTGTTTGGACATTCCTACAAATTGGATTGCCAAGACTTCAAAAGGTTTATGAATTTAGAGCGAAAGTAACATTTAATGTTGCGTTTGATACTAATATTGAAAGTGATAAGCAGATTTTAGTTATTGAATTTATTGATGAAAGCATCTTGAAAAATTATTGTCTAGTTGCCACTCAAAAACAATTAGTTGTAGGACTAGAAAATATTCCAACAGGAAAATATCAATTGCGTTTCTCATCATTAATTCAAAATTCAATTGTAACAAATTGCACCACAACGGTTGAAATTAATGAAGACAATGGAGCAGACATACAAATTTCAATTTATGTAAGTAAATCTGCCAAAACAGGATATACTGCAAGTGTTATTATTTAAGAATAACTAATAAAGAAAACTCTAATCTTAAATAAAAGGTTAGAGTTTTTTTGTAATATAAAAATATAATTTTCACAAAATATATTAGATGAGAGATATTTTATTATGTGATTTAAATAATTTTTATGCAAGTTGCGAGATAGCACAAAGCGAAAATTTAAAAAATTTACCAGTTGCCATTGCAGGAAGTGTAGAAGAAAGGAAGGGTGTTGTTATTGCGAAAAACTATCTAGCAAAATCATATGGAGTTGATGTTGGAGATTTAGTTTTTGAAGCAAAACAAAAATGTCCAAATTTAGTTGTTTTTGAAACCAATTTTGGGTTATATAACGATTACTCCAGAAAAGTCAGAGAAATATATTTAAAATACACTGATAGGGTTGAACCATTTTCCATTGACGAATGCTATTTGGATGTAACTAATAGCAAAATATTTGGTTCTCCAATTGAAATTGCTGAGAAAATAAAAAGTGAAGTGAAAGATAAATTAAATTTAACTTTATCGATAGGAATTAGTTATAATAAGACTTTTGCTAAAATCGCAAGTGAATTTAAGAAACCAGATGCTATCAGTGTTGTTACAAAAGATGATTATAAATCAAAGATTTGGGATTTGAGTATTGATAAAATGGTGGGGGTAGGGGATAGATTAAAAGAAAAGTTTGAAAAATATGGAATAATAAAAATTAAAGATTTAGCATTAGCAAACAAAGAATTTTTATCAAACCTTTTAGGAAAAGTTGGGAGAGATTTATACGAATTTGCCAATGGAAATGATAACAGGGAAGTAGAATTATATGAAAATTATATAAAACCAAAATCAGTTAGTAATAGCACAACATTTAAACGTGATTTGATTAAAAAAGATGACATTATTTTAGCGTTTAATGTTATTAGTGAAAGCATAGTTAAAAGAATGATTAAATATAATCTCATTAATGCTAGCACTATGACAGTTTTTGCGAAAGATAAAACATTACAAACATTTTCCAAACAAGTATCATTTGAATATCCAACAAGAAGCGCAAATGTTATTACGAATAAGGCAGTTGAGGTTTTTTATAATTTTTTTAATTTAGATGCTGTTAGGCAATTGGGAATAAGCCTAACGAATTTTGATAGAATTAAAGGTTATAACATTTTTCAAAAGAAAAGTGAAATTTTTGATATTGACAAAGCAGTGTTAAACATAAATGAAAAATTAGGTAAAAAAGCAGTTTTTAAAGCAAATAATTTACTCGATAAAGATATTGCATCTTCGTTTGATAGACCACCTTTAATCAAAAAATAAACAAAAATAAAGGCAATAATATTAAAAATTATGCCTTTTTCTTAAAATGTATTAGATTTTATGGTAACATTAATTATCAAGAAAATTATTTTATAATGTTTTTAAAAACTGATTCTTCAACATCGGTTAGTTTTCGATATTCGCCTTCTTTTAGATTTTTATCTAAAATAATTGAAGAAAATGATATTCTTTTAAGATATATTACTTTGTTGGATAAAGTGGCAAACATTCTTTTTATTTCGTGGTATTTACCTTCTGTTAAAGTTATGTAACCAGATGTTTTACCTTCCATTTTAACCTCGCAAGGTTTTGTTATATATCCATCTGCAAGTTTCACACCTTTTTCTAAACTTTTTGCTTTTTCTTCCGAAATTTCATCTGCAAGCTCAAAATAGTAGACTTTTTTCACGTGATGTTTTGGAGAAAGTAAAGCATGAGTGGCTTTTCCATCATTTGTTAGAATAATTAAACCTACAGTGTCTTTATCTAGTCTTCCGCAAGGAAAAAGTTTAAATTTTCTGTAATCTTCACTTAACAAGTCTAGCACTGTTTTATCTCTAGGGTCGTTTGTTGACGAAACATAACCACTTGGTTTGTTAAGCATTAAATATATAAAATTCACTTTTTTAACAATTTCACCTTTAACTTTAACAACATCGTTGTCGACATCTATCAATATATCTTTTTTTTTAACTAATATATCATTAACCGTTATTAAATGTTTTTTAACCAGATTAACACATTCACTTCTAGTGCAAATTTTTGCATTTGATAAAAATTTATCCAATCTCATTTTACTCATATTTTAATTATATTTTTTTATAAAATTTTTGCAAGCAAAATCGATTTATTTATCATTAAGAAAGGTTAAATTTAGTTATAAAAATAAAAAATATCAGCCAATAGAATTATCAAGTTTATAAATTTATATTTATTTCATTAAATGCGTTTTATATTTTTTAACTTATAATAAAATAAAATGTTTTACTCTTAAATAAAAAATTGATTTTATAATAAAAATATGATATAATAAATAAAGTATTTTGTGATTTAAGCTAAAATTAAATTAAAATTAACTTACTAATTACTCAAAAATAAAACATTTAAAAATTTTAGCAATTAATTTCAATATCGTATATGGTTTGAATTACTGTTGAATTAAAGCGAACAACAAAACTCACAAAAAACAAACAATATGGCAAATTTCCGACAAATCTAATCGAAAAGGCACCAATTCATAGAAAAAAGCTAATTAAACACAAAATCAAACAAAACAAATACATAAAAAACTAAATAAGCAGCCGTAGCTCAGCTGGATAGAGCGATCGCCTCCTAAGGCGCCCTTAAATCCACCCTAAAAATCTCTCAAAACTATTGATTTTACTAGCGATTTTGTAGCGAGACGAAAAAGTATTTTTCAAAAAAAACATCTTTTTACCATCTTTAACCCAAATTTTTATAACTTTTTATATGTTCCCCTAGTTCAACGGATAGAACAAATCCCTCCTAAGGATTAGATGTGGTTTCGATTACCGCGGGGAACACCACAATCGTTTTCTTGTATAAGAGAAAACAGTCAATGGTAGGTTATCTTTATGTGATACCTACCATTTTTTTAATTTTATGTTTTTACATTTTAATTTCTTATTATTTTTGACTTATAAATATCTCATTTAACATTTCAAGTGAGTTATCTAATTCGCCGTAATAATGTGCGTATAATTTCAAAGTCGTATCTATTCCAGCATGACCTGCTAACTTTGAAACAATGTTTACAGGTGCACCATTACTTATAAGGCGTGTTATCCAACTATGCCTTATTTTATGGCACGACACAATTTTACAATCTGCCATCATCAAATACTTTTTTAGTATTTCGTTTAAGTGATGTGGGAATACTGGTTGACCTTTTATATCACAAAATATAAAGCCGTCATTTGTTGCGTCAAACTCTTTATCGCCATTTTTAAGTTCATCATAAATTGATTTAAACTCTTTTAACTTATCTAATAACAAATCACACATTGTCAAAGTTCGTTTTGAATACTTTGTTTTTGTATCATCAACTTGACAACCAAATTCTTTATTGACATAAGTCCTATCTCTTTTTATGCTGACGGTTTTCTTATCAAAATTTATATCTCGCCACTGCAAACCACAAACCTCACAGGTTCTTAAACCAAGTGTAGCCAGTAAATATATGGGGATTGTGTGAAATAAATCATTATCATTGTTTAGAGTTTCAATAAGTCTGTCATACTCACTATTATCTAAAATAGGTATTTCTTTGGCTTTCTCGCCACCGATACTATCTTTTGTGTAGTATTTAGCAGCGTAGTTTGTTTTCACCAATTCAGACCTAATTGCATAGGCGAAAATGGCACTTAAAACTCTTTGATATTTTAAGATTGTTTCTTTTTTATATCTATGTGTTTCTTCTATTATGTCAAAAGTTTCATTTAATCTAAAACCAAATTTTTTACAAATGATAACAGCACTTTCATAATTTATGACTTCGCCTTTTCGTGCATAATAAAGCGTTGCTCTTGTTGTTTCGCCGTCTTTGTCGGCTTTTCTAAGACCATACTTTAGTATAATGTTATTTACATAATCTAATTTATTTGGTTTAATACGAGCCTTTTTTGTAGTAAATTCATATTTACTCAACTCTCTAAAAAAGTCTTGCACATGAATGGCTCTTATGTCTGAAAATTTTGTATTGCCAAAAAATGCTTTAAGTTTTACCAAACACTCACTTGCTCTAACATAATAGTTTTTAGACATATTGTCTTTTCTTGTGTCAAGCCATAAGTCAGCCATTTGATTAAAAGTGTAATCTTCATACTTATTGTTTTTACCTGTTTTAATTCTTTCTTCCCATGCTTCACCAAAAGCATGAAGTGCTTTGTCTAGTTTTTTACCAGACAAATTATCTTCATTTTTATAAGTGGTGCACTTATATATTCTCTTGCCATTTGCATCTCTTATATATGTTTGAATACAATAATTTATTGTGCCGTCTTGTAACACTCTTTTACTATATGTTGCCATATCAAAACCACACTCCTTTTTTTAATTTTCCATTATTGTCTATTAAATGGCGATTGTAAAATCTGCCATTTTGACATTGTGTAAACTTCAAGTTCTCGTCAAAATCTATAAGGTCATAATCTTGCCTTATATCTATTGAACCGACAAACTTATCAACAAAGATTTCAACTCTTGTCTGCACTTGTTGTTTATCCCATTTTTCTTTTATCATAAATGGCTTACTAATAAACAGCCTTATCAAGTTTGTGCTGTTTTCTATTGCCATAACTTTGACTATTATGTAGTCAGGGAATATGTCAAGGTCCCTTTCAAATCGTATTATTTTATAATTATTATTCATATTTATATCTCCTTGTAATCTAATTCTAAATAGTCTAAAAGACTTTTCATATTTATCAAATATTTGCCACCTGCATTGATTGTTTTTATAACTCCGTTTTTACAAAGTGTTCTTAAAAAATATGGAGTTATGCAAGTTTCATTATCATTTTTTAGTAAGATTTTATAACATTCGTTAATTGTTCTGTAGCCCATTTGCTAACCCTCCTTGATTTATTTTTGTCTCAGAGATTTGAGTAGAACTATTAAACTCTTTCACGACATAAAAGACAATCGTTCAAGACAAATTCCCCGAGTATTACCGTGAACTTACACGATATTGGTTTCGAAACACCTATATTCTACACTAAAATATAAAAATTTTAGGTATAGGGGAACTTTTAATGATATTTATTGATTTTGTGGTCAAATTTTAGTATAATAGTAGAGTAAAACGATAAAATCCATACTGTTAAAGGGGAATATTTTTCCCTAAAGGAGCATAAATGACACCACAAGAAGTTATTCAAGATTACAGAAATGAAGTATACAAGTTAACCCAAAGGGAAATGGCACAAGAATTAAATATGTCACTTGAAAACTATAAAAAAATTGAACAAGGTAAAGTAGAACTCAAGTTTGATTTTGTAATAAAATTTATAAACACTTTATCAAAACTTAAAGTAGCAGAGCCTTCTAAACTTGACCAACCAATTTCTTTTTTTAGTTTTTTATATCAAATAGATAATGTAAATTTGAATGAAGAGTATCAAACTATTGAATTAGCATTGAACAATGTAGCCGAATACCCGAAATATATTGACGCAAGACTATTTGAAGATTGTTTTGATTATACTCAGCCAATGTATAGAATTCTTTATTCTTACCCTAAATATAGTGAGTTTTTGAATGAATTTAAAAATAGTATAGATAAATATAGAAAATTATATTTTAAAAAGAAACAACTTGAAGAATATATAAATGATGAAAATATAAATTCTGTTGACAATGCAGGACACAAAAAACAAATTATAAAACCATTGAACGACCAAAAATTGTTAATAAGACAACTATTATTTGAATTTTTAAATGACTTTTTAGAATTTTATTGCAACCCAACAAAAAAGCCCACTGCTAAGTGAGCCATTGAAATCGGCTTGATTTTGCCGATTTTATTTTTTTATTAGGATTTTATTGTTAAATAAGATTTCAACCATTTGAGACCACTTTTCAGTGGCGAGAATTATATATCTTATTTAATTTTTGTTTTGATATTTTTCGTATGTCTTTTTCCTTTCTTCTTCTTTAAGTCGTTTGTTTATTTCAATGCCTAGTTGTGCATTTTTAGTGCCTAGTATTATGATTAACCCTATGACAGCACCTGCGACGCTTATTATATAAAAGATTGTTTTATCAGTTGATTGAGTTTTAGAAATTTTTGGTTGTGGTAAAGTATCATAGACAATGCCTAGTTCTGAGTAAAATCTAACCCTGTCTAGTTCATTGTCGTGAAAACTATATGCGATAACTCTACTTTCAGTTGATGGCTCATAATAGTTTAATTTATCTAAAACTTTATTTGCACCTGATGGCAGTTCTTCATATGCTTCTTTTCCGTCAACAAAATATATGGTTGTTTGTATTTCATTGCTATGTTCGTCATAATCAGTATATTGTTCAGCTATTAAAATTTCATATTGATTGCTTTCGTTGTTATAGTAAATATATGTATCTTGCATAAGGGGGTAAGTTATTATAGAAGTATTTACATTCACACTTATTTCTGAATAAAATCCTGCTGGCACAAATATAGAACAAACAAAACATATAAAAATTGCTATGCTACTAAATACAATGTTTGCATTCCAACTATATTCGCTTTTATCTTTTCTAGGTATAAGTATAATCATTAAAATAAAGCCAATAATAGCCACTAAACCTATAATGATACCTATTCGCCATAAAAACATTGATAAACCAATTAAAATAACAATTACAGCACTTAACCATGTAAATATATTTTTAAGTTTTATGTGTTCTTGTGGCTCGTTTGCTTTATATTCTTTTAACTTTTCTTCATAAACTATTTCATATTCACTTTTTTTGCTAAAAAAGAAAAACATTGACGCTATGACTAGTAAAATCATTTCAAATGAAAATACCCATATAACATTTGTTGCGTTCGTCTGTATTGCTCTAAAAATAAGCATGCCAACATATAACAAATTTAATATGCCATAAGTGGCTAAATCTTTCTTTGTTTTGCCTATAATTGCCATAATACCAAAAAAGATTAAAACGCCAAAAACTATTAGCATTTCCCAATTATATATTTGCAGTCCGTTTGGTATTTGTAAATAAAATGATAAAGCCCAAAGTGCATATATCAAAAGATAAGTTCCTGCTATAATTTCAAGTATTCCACCTGCTAATGCTAAACCTGTTCGCTTTTTCATAATTAACCTCAAATAATTATTTTTCCGCTATAAATGTATTGTTACAATTTATACATTGAAAATTGTGTTTGCTTTTGCCACCACTTGCAGCCCAATTTATTGCACCAATTGCTTTTGATATGAAATCATTATTCTTTACTACACCCAAATCTTTAACATTATTACTACTACATTTAGGACATTTTATTTTTCCCATTATTAAACCCTCTTACCATATTTTTTAATTAAATTTTCAGCCCAACTTTTTACTTTTTCATTATATGTAAATACAAATTCTTGCCCACGAAGTGCCGATTGAAAATAGTTATCTTTTACATTGTTTTTGTTATGATAAGACAATTCTTCTTTTAATACTTCGCGCGATAAACTCCAATGAGATAATGGCTCATTTTCTTTTGTTAGAATTAAAGCGTCATCATAGTTAAATGTGCCATAACCACATAATGAATTATCAAAAGAGCATTTCTCACTTGCTACATAAATGCAGTTATTTTTTTGATTTTTATATTTGTCCATATTCCAATGTGGTTGATTGACAATCCAAGGATATTTATGTTCGTATTCTTTTCTTTGATTAGGTGTGAGTTTATTAGGATAAATTATTTCGCCAACTTGCAGATAACCAAATAATAAATGTTTATCTTTTTCTCTCATTTTTGGCTGGTTGTTTATTAAATCCATATATGAAAAACGCCCAAAGAATATAAATATATCTCCAACTTTTATGTTATGTTTTTCTAAATGTGATAAAGATATGCCAACTTGACCTATTGAACCTAAAAAGTTTGAATCATTAAAATAGTTAGATAGATTTGGGTCAGCATGGCACTTTGTTTTTAATTCATTCAACCTAGTATTATGAACTCTTATGTATTCCTTTGTATAAAAATCTACATTCTTATCATTTGAAAATGTTAAATCGTTGTATGATACCTTATCTTTTTCACTAGGTATTGGTATCATCACAATTTCACTTTTACCATTATTTGTTATAACTAAATTTGACATTTTACTATTTCCAGTATCTACGCCTTTTCTGCTCAACACGACTTTCATAGCTATACCTCTCATGTAATAGAGTATAGCATAAAATGAACTTAAAAGCAACATTTTGCACTTAAAAGTGCATTACAATTTCACAATATGTCATTTTTACAAGTATCATCAAGATAGTGTAGGTCAATAATACCTTATAATTTTAGTAGTTAAAAATGTGAGGTATGCCTATGAATAAAAATGAAGTTGTTGAGCGTATTAGTCAGTTAAGAATTAAAGCAGGCTTATCTGCCAGAGATTTAAGTTTGCGTATTGGTAAAAATGGTGCTTATATCTCTCGCCTTGAGTCTAAAAATGATAGTTTTGAGCCGTCCGTTTCTGCCTTACTTGAAATAATTGAAGCGTGTGGCTCAACTCCGTTAGAGTTCTTTTACTACAATATCTATGATTATCAAAAAGATAAAGAGATAATTGACTTGCTTAAAAATGTAAATCAAGTCAAAAAAGACTCTATAATAAACCTGCTTAAAAATTAACTGACATAAAAATTATTCCTTAAAACTTGCCAAAAGACAAGACATTCAATATTTTTCCTTTAACTTGTATAAAAAATGAAACATTGGGTCAAATTTGACATATATTCCCTCTGTTTCATTTTTCTTTTTTCAACTACAATTTTAGGTCAATTTGTGTTTAATATAAGACATTATATTAAATACTACATAGCCACTTAAAACATTGCTTAAATCGGCTTTCTCGTTGGTTTAACATCCATTTCTTTTTTATAAAACTCTTTACAATAATAAAGATTGTTGCCTTTTAGAGTTGACATTTCATTTTTATAAATGTTTTCTCGCTGATAGACATATTTGTTTTCAACTAAATACTTTTTGACTTCTGCATAGTTATCAGTCCAAATTTGTGGCTTTTTTATGCCTTTTGAATAACTATATAAGTTTGTGCCTGCTGGTAGTTGCATTTGATTTAATGCTTTTTGGTGCATATCTATATTTTTATCGCTGACTTCATTTTCTAAATGTGGCGTAATATATAAATACATTGATTTTTCATCTTTTGGCTGACAGATACTTGCAAAACCATTTTTCCACGCTTTTTCAAGCACTTCAAAGCCCATAAAGACTTTTGCTTTGCTATCATTGAAAAATAGTATTGCGTGTAAATGATAACCTTGTAAATCGTCAAATGGCTCAATGGCTTGTATATATTCAATGTTGCCAAATTGTGTAAAATGCTTTCTTAAATAGTTTATAAAGTGTTTGAAATCAAGTTTGATTTTCTTTATATCAAGTATTTTATCTCGGTAGGTTAGAGTTATTAAAAGCGTTTTCCATAACTCAATCGTATTTTCTTTTATTAAATCTCGTAGCCGTATATTACTTTCTAACAAAGTCCTAGCATTTTCGCCTCTTATAAGAGATTGCTTTTCTTCTACAATTTCACCTGTTCTTAAAATTATATGTTTTCTACCTTGCAATTTTTTTATTGTTGGTTTATAATTACAAGTGTTTATGTTATAAAGTTCTAAATCGTTGCCGATTATTTTTACTTTAACTAAATGATTATCTTTTATTAAATTGCTCTTTTCCATATCATTATCTCCTTTAACTTCAACCTGATGTTTTACTTTTTATACAAGTTAAAGGGTATAAAGATGGTTTAGACATCTCACGCCATACTGTGAGCCAACTTTTTATTTTTAATTTTATTTGAAAAAACTTTCATTTTTAACAATACTAAATGAATTTTATTCTAACATTTAATAAGACTACAAGTTTCACAAGTTATTTGAAGTATTTTGTGAGCCGACAAACGCCTCCTAAGCGATAGGTCGGATGTTCAAATCATCTCGGTTGTACCAATTAACAAAGAAAAAAGACGGCTTTATTTAGCCGTCTTTTTAATATTTATTTTTAACAATCTCTTTCATCTCTTCAATGCTAAATCCACAGGCATCTAAAATTAAACATTCTATTATCACATTTGCAACTACATAGGCACAAACTGCTTCTTTTGTAAATGGGGTTAACTCACCATGGGCTTTATGGTTTCTATAAGAAGAGAAATGAGAACCTAGTAATTGTGGAGTTTTTGCTATTTCATAATGATTTATTAATTCATTGATAAATGGTGAAACGACATCTTTATATCGCTTTAAACATTTGTTATATTTCTTTTCTACGGATTGAGAAGTCTTGTTTAAATCGTCTATAATCTTTTTTATGATTTTTCTTTGTTTGCTATTATAATTGCTTTGAGATTCTAAAAATTTAGATAAATCATTTATGATTTGATTAGTTTTTTCATCTAATGGCTCATCTTTAAATACTTTTTTATAGTTATATTCAAAAGAACCACAACAATTTACATATTGTTCTGGTGTTACATATCTATGTTCTAAATTGTTTTTAGGAATATGATTAAAGTTAATCTTTTCATTGCTAATATATTTGAATAATTTAGTAATGTTACCAAAGTAATGTTTAGCAAGATGCATCTTTTTAGGAATTTCTGAGGATTTATTATTTAAATCATAAAAACATCCTATTCTTTCATATTTTCCTACCTCACATGATTGTAAAATATGAATCTCATCAAACAAAATGTCTTGTCTGTTTGTTAAAAATTGAAAAAACTTTCTTATAATTAAGTAATAATCTTTAACTTCAGTAATGTTATGACTATTAGATAATTTTAATTCAAATAAGGATTTTATCTCACCAAGGTTTTCATCCTCTTCTCTTATTGTTCCTGGAGATGAAATATTAAAGGATATTTCAATTTCTTCGCTATTAACCTTATACTTAAATTTTTTATCCACATCATCCCACTTTTTTAGTTTTATCGTCTTTGAACCATCTCTTGCACATTGATAAAATGTTTCTTTGTTATGCTCATAATTCAAACTATCATATTCTACAATTTGACTTGGAGGAAACAATTTGTTTATCCATTTTCCGTAACAAACAATCCCAGAAAACTTATCGAATTGATAATTTTGATATTTTGATTCAAATATATAAGAAGGTTTTATTTCTAATTCATCATTAGATAAACCCATGCATCTTTCAATACAATCAAATAATACAACATTACCACCATCATGCTTTGTCGTTTGTAATACCGATATTTGTTTATTAATAAAAGAATATTCTACACCAGAAACTTCTTTTATACGGTTTAAATGTAAAATCTCTCCATCAAAGAAATAAGAATATTGATCTCCATCCTTAATAACATTATTTGCAAATCCGTTAAATTTAATATCCATAACCACCTCTAATTAATTATAACATATAGTTTTTCAAAATGTATATGGTTGTGATAAAAAACATTCATTTATCAAATTTCACTCAAATATTTTATTTAATATCTCACTTGCGTGGATGTCTGAGTTCTTTATGAAGTGGCTGTAGAAGTCGCTTGTGGTGGATGCTTTTGAGTGTCCTGCACGGGCAGATACTGTTTTCACGTCTACTCCTGCTACTAGTTGTAGTGTTATGTTTGTGTGCCTTAGAGAGTGTAATGTTACCTTTGGCAAGCCTGCCTTTGCGAGTGTTTTTTGTGGCCATACTCTGAATAATCCAGGAGATATATCTTTTCCATCTTCTGTACAGAATAATCTATCAGTATCTCCAAGTCTATCTCCTAAATATTTCTTTTGATTTAGCCACTTGGAGTACTACATACTTTTTATCATTTTTAAGTATCATTTCGCAAGGACTCCTTGAACAATTACTAGTGTTGTTTGATTATGCAACATCTTAATATCGTTGATGAATAATTTATTAACAAAAGATTAACTGCTTATAAAGGGCGTTTATGCCATATTGACTATTATAAATTGTTTAGTATGTATGGCAAAAGAAAGGTTTAAAAGTATTGTTTAAAATTTAAATAAGTTAAAATTTTCATTTACTTTGAAAATAGCAGTTTGTTAATCGTAAACAAAAGATTTTAATTATGTGCAGAAATGCTCTCAAACACTCCAATCATAACGATATTTCATGCTACATAATAAAATTATTATAAAATCTATATTGGGTATTGAAAATTTTTTTTATATATGTTATAATTTTTTTATCAACAAGGAGCTATTATGGATATTTCAAAATTTATTATACCAACTAAACTAGATGACGAATATTTGAGAAAAAACATTTCAACACAAGATTTAGTTTATTTAGATGCTAAAAATGAAGTTGAAAAATTTTCAGACATTGAAAGAATTGCATATCCAACCGACTATGCTGTTATGAATGGAGCATGTATGATCGAAACAGGCGATGATGTTTCAAATAGAAAATCTTGTTATCAATGGCTTCGTTCTGCGCCTTTTTCTGATTACTCTCAATTTTTTGTGAATATTATTGATCATTTAGGTAAGTTTGGTGCTTACAATGTAAGCACAAACATTGAAGGATTATGTCCTTCTTTACACTTAAATGTTTCATCTGTTATTTCTGCGCAAAAAATTTCAAATAAATTTTTTAAAATTTATGATATTGTAAATAATAAAAATAAAAAGGAATATATTATTCAATTTGGTGAATATCCCAAAACATTTGTTGGAGAGAAGAAGAATAAAGAACTTGAAAATCTTTATTCTTTAAATAAGCTTGCTTCGACTGGCAAGACATACACTGGAAGAATGGATCAAAATGGAGCAGTGATATCACACTCTGAGTTTGAACACGAAGGACAAAAATATGTTAGAGTCTTAACCAAAAAGAAAAATGATAATAGCGAATATTGTGATGGAACGAAGGCGCCCCAAGATGAAACTTTTTTGTGGGTAAAAGTTGAGCCTATTGAGTGGAAAATTAAAAATTGGAATGAGCTTCCAGAAGAAATAAATCCAATTGGAACAGGAAAGGCAAAATATATTGATGTAAAGGCCAAAGACACAATAATTGCTGGAATTCCATTTCATACAAGCTTTAGTATGAAAAATTGTTCAATGTGGCAAAACAGCATAATTAGAGCATTTTTGAATAGTTATGATTTGGATGAAGAACTAAATCAAGGTAACGGAAACAGTCAGTTCAAAACTGACATAAATTACAACTTTAAAAACAAAGGCTTTTTGAATGAAGCATTTGACGGCATCTTGTTAAACATTGAAAATCAATCCAAACAAGAGCCTAAAACAAGGCAAACACGTTTACAAAAACTAGCACCAAAAAAATTACAATCTGATTTTAAAATGGGCAAGATGAGTGTTACAGATGAGTTAAAAATGTTAATTGATATTGGAGCACCAGTTTTGATTAGAGGAGCTAGTGGTATTGGTAAAACACAAAGAGTTAGAGATTTGTGCGAAGAATATGGATATAATTTGGTTTATCTAAGATTATTTAGAAATATGTTACCAGAATTAATAATGGGGTCAACGGACGTAGCAAAAGGAAAATCAATTCCACCAATCTATGCAAGATTAATTTTTGAAACATGGGCAACAGAAGAAGAAAAGAAGATAATGAGAGATGACCCACAAAAATTGTTTGAACTTGCTCCAATAATTAGCGAAAGAGCCAAAATTAGTGATAAAAAAGCTGTTTTGCTTTTAGATGAACTATTGAATGTAGATTCAAGAATTCAATCATTAGTTTTTAGTTTAGTATTAGATAAATTTTTAGAGTGTGGAAGTGGTATTAAATTTCCAGACAATATGGTTGTTGTTGCAACAGGAAATCCAAAAATGTTTTCACAATCAGCTGAAGAACTATCATCTCCACTTCAAAAACGTTTTTCTGCAATTATTGATGTTGAACCTAATGTTCAAGAATGGATTTTTGAATACGCGATTCCAAGAGAATTACATCCAAAGGTAATAGGGTTTATTTTATCAAAATATGAACAAAATCGCTTAAAAATGAAAACTTTAAATAAAGGTTTAGATGAAAATTTGTCGTATTTTATTGAAGGACCAGACGTTGGTGAAAATAACCCAACAATATATGAAGATGCAGGAAGAACAAATGACCCAAGAAACTGGGAACATATTTCAAATTGGTTATATCACTTTGAAAAGGAATATTCTAATGGAGCAATCGATTCGGAAGATATTGAAATGAATTTTAAAAATATGTTGCTTAGAATGTTAAGACCAGAATGGGCAGTTGCCTTTGCAGATTTTTATAACAATGAACCAATAACTGTAGAAGAAATTGTTGATGATACTTATACAACTAATGATTTACCAACAACAATAAGTGAGAAAGTCGCATGCACTATGTCGCTTCTATCGGTAGACATTGAAAATGTTGAAAAGGTTAGAAATTTTATTAGAGAGAAATGTTCTCCTGAATTTTTAGAAATATTTGATTTAATTTGGACAAAAGATGAGGAAAGATATCTAAAAATTGAAGAACTAAATGCTAAAAAAAGAGAATTTGAAAAGGTGGAGTAGTATGAAAAAAAGTATTGACATTAATTTATTTATTTTAAAACACTGCTCAAAAGGGCAATGCGTAGTTGTGAAAGAAGACAATTTTAAAAATTTAAAGAAATTAGTTTCAATTCAAGCAAATATCTCTAATGAGTTTTTATTTAATAATGGAACATTAATTTTTGAAGAAAAAATAAACAATTTAAGTGAAAGAGTTGAAATAGGCTATCTTGTTATTAATAATATGGATAAAGCAGATTTTGATATGCAAGATAGATTCGTTGGCTTGATTAAAGATAGAGAATTTAACGGTTATAAATTACCAGAAAATATCATTATTGCTTTAACTATTGAAAACGAAGATAATTTTAATAAATTATCAGATGAAATTAGAAAATTGGCTTTAATGTGTATGTAGGTGTTTGAATGGAAGATTTAATAGAACAAACAAAAAAATTTATTATGTTAAAATATCCGGTGTTTGGTGCAGAAATCGCCAATGCAAATTTTATATGCGCAAAAGATTTAAGTGTTAAAACAGCAGCAACAGATGGAAAAAATATTTACATCGACCCAGATTATTTTGCTAGTTTAACCGAAAACGACCGAGCCTTTTTAATGGCCCATGAAATTTTACATATAGTTTTCAAACACATGTATCGTTTTGAAAACAATAAAAACAATATAGATGATTTAAAACTTTGGAATATTGCTACCGATGCAATAATTAATGCTAATTTAGAAAAAGATGGCTTTGTGATTCGAGAAGACTACATTAATAAACCAGAATCAATAAACTATACAGCCGAAGAATATTACGAAATATTAAAGCAACAACTCGAGAGAAATAAAGCTAATCGAAAAGAATTTAGTGAACAAAAGTTTCAAAGTCAATCGATTGGTGATGAAATAAGTTATTCTCAAGAAAATCAAGACTATTCAAACATTACCGAAGGCAAAAAATTAGTAGATAACCATGAGATTTGGCAAAACAAAAAAAATCAAGCCAAAGAAAATGAACAAGAAACAAGCAAAAAAGAAAATAATCAATCAAAAAATGCTGATTCTCAAGAAAAATCAGACAACAATGCCAAAATTTCATCTGACCAAAATCAAAGTTCTAATAACTCATTTTCTTCTAATTCTAAAGAAGCAGGAAAAACTGGTGGTGGAAAGAATTTAAGAGAAAATGATGGTTTAGATGCTCAAAATATAGGTATTAATGAAAAACAAGTTTTTGAAGAAAACAGACAACTAAGGAAAAAACTTTTCAAAGAACTTAAACAAAAACAAACTGAAAAATTGAAACATATATATAATGATAAGAATAAAAATGATGTAAAAATTGATATTGGGACAGAAAAAAGTATATTAGACTGGAAAAAAATTTTAAAAGACAAAATGGACAATTTTGAAACAATATGGTCAAAAAGAAGAACGACAACATCAAGACTTGAAGACATCGATGATGATAGTGAAAGATTTACAGAAGTTTTAATTGATACTTCTGCATCAGTTTCGAGAGAATTAGTAATTTCTTTCTTAAGACAAATTAAAATTCTTGCAAAAAATACAAAACTTTCTGTTGCTTGTTTTGATAATAATTTTTACGGATTTCAAAAAATAAACAATAAAAATGATGTAGACAATTTTAAAATTTCTGGTGGGTATGGGACAAATTTTGATTATGCGACCTCATTTTTTACAAGAAAAAAAGAAGTTAATAGAATTGTTTTTACAGATGGCTATGATAGTTATAATGGTGATGACAATGAAATTATTTGGATAGTTTATGATAATAAAAACTTTAAACCATCTTGTGGAAGAGTGATAAATGTTACCACATCTGAAATAATGAATGGAGAAAATGCTGTAAAAAACGATGACGAATATTTGCCATAAAGCAAGTGAAAAACACTTGCTTTTTTATTGTTAAAAGTTTTTTATTAGATTGACTTTTTAATAGAAAATTGTTATCTTATAATATATGAGAATAACGGGAAGTATTGAAGAAATTATTTATAGAAATGAGGTTAATGGTTATACTGTTGCTATTGTAGATGACAATGGCGAAATGCTTACTTGTGTTGGTAAGTTTCCAATAGTTATAGAAGGTCAAAATGTTGAAATGCAGGGAAACTTAATTAAAGATAAAAAATACGGTGAACAATTTAAAGTTAGTGACGTAAAAGTTTTGCAACCAAAAAGTTTAGATGGAATTATTAAATATTTAGGAAGTGGATTAATTAAAGGCGTTGGACCTGTTACCAGCATGAATATTGTTGCAAAATTTAAAGAAGATACACTTGACATAATTGAATACAACCCACAAAGACTTGTTGAGGTTAGGGGCATAAGTCCAGCAAAAGCAGTGCAAATTCACGAAGCGTTTGATGAACTTAAAAAGATGCAAAATGCAATTATGTTTTTGCAAAGTTATGATATTTCAACAAATATGGCAATTAAAATTTACAATATATATGGTGAAAAAACTGAAAAAATAGTTACTGAAAATCCTTATAAACTAATTGAAGATATAGATGGTGTTGGATTTTTGTCGGCCGATAGAATTGCTAAAAAAATAGGATTAAGTGAAAAAAGCGAATTTAGAATTCGTGCAGCAATTTTGCATATTTTGAAAGAAAATAGTGATAAAAATGGAAACACTTATCTTCCTAAGAAAGAACTTTTTATTGAAACGAGTAAGTTGTTAAAACTTGCACTGTTTTTAATTGATAAAAGTTTAGAAAAAATATTGTCAGAATTATCTATAGATAATATTATCACGCTAATAGATGAAGAAGATGAGCAAAACATAATGCTAACACGTTATTTCAAAATGGAAAAAAGTGTTGCAAACAAAATTATAGCATTAAAACACACATTTTTAACGCCTAAAATTAACCCGGAAATTGAAATTAAAGAATTTGAAAGGCAAAACAATTTTAAATTGCACGAAAATCAAATTAAGGCTGTTATAAATTCAATAAATTCAGGCTTTTCCGTCATCACTGGTGGACCGGGAACAGGTAAAACAACAATAGTGAAATGTTTAATTTATTTATTAAAACTACAAAATAAAAAATTTTGTCTTTTGGCACCAACAGGAAGAGCAAGCAAAAGATTGAGCGAAAGCACTTTTGAAGATGCGAGCACAATTCACAGAGCTTTGGAGCTTAATTTTAAAGAAAATTCAACATCATTATTCAATCGAAACGAGCTTAATCCTCTTAATGTTGATACGATTATTGTTGACGAAGTTTCAATGGTAGATATAACAATTTTCTATCATCTATTAAAGGCCATCAAAAAGGGTAGTCAGGTTATATTGGTTGGCGATAAAGACCAACTACCTAGTGTTGGAGCAGGAAATGTTTTAGCTGATATTTTAAAAAGTAATGTCGTTGATGTTACAATGTTGACTGAAATTTACAGACAAGATAGCAAAAGTTTAATAATAACGAATGCTCATGCAATAAACACGGGTGAAATGCCTGTTTTAGATAATTCAAGTAAAGACTTCTTCTTTGAAAGCAAACAAGAAAGCGAAGAAATTGCAAAAACTATAATTGAACTTGTTACTAATCGTTTGCCTAATTTTTTAAATATTGAATCAACAAAAGTGCAAGTTTTAGCTCCAATGAAAAATGCCGTTTGTGGTGTTGATAACTTAAACAAAGAATTGCAAGAAAAAATTAATCCACCAGATGAATACAAACCAGAAATTTCACTTGAACACTGCACTTACAGGTTGGGCGACAAGGTAATGCAAACTTCAAATAATTATGAACAAACTTGGAAAAGACAAATTAATGATTTCTTAATCGAAGAAGGCGTTGGTGTTTTTAATGGAGATATTGGTCAAATTGAAGATATTAATCTTAATGATAATGAAATAACTGTATTATTTGAAGATGGAAGAAAAGCCATTTACTTAAAACAAGATTTAAATCAACTAACATTGAGTTATGCGATAACGATTCATAAAAGTCAAGGTAGTGAGTTTGATGTTGTTGTTATGCCAATTATTGCAGGTCCAAGCATAATTTTAACAAGAAATTTGCTTTACACGGGTGTTACAAGAGCAAAAAAAATGGTTGTTTTAGTAGGTAATAAAGTGAATTTGAGAAGAATGATTAGGAACACATATCAAGCACAAAGATATAGTTATTTAAAAACATTTCTTATTCAAGAAGATGAGAGTTTTATAAATATTTTTAATTCAAAATAACAATGTTATTCAAAAAGAATAATTTTATTGACAATATTTCTTTTTTTGTGCTAATATAAACGTATCTAAAAGAACATAAAAAGCAAGAAAAGAATAGATAATATTTTATAGAGGTTATTATGATTTTATACAATAGTTTGGGCGACAGAAGAGAAGAGTTTATTCCTAACGAAAAGGGCAAAGTTAAAATGTATACTTGTGGTCCTACTGTTTACTATTTTGCGCACATTGGTAATTTAAGAACTTATATATATGAAGACATTTTGGAAAAAACTTTGCTTTATTTAGGCTATGATGTTAAAAGAGCAATGAATATAACAGATGTGGGACACTTGGAATCTGATGCTGATGAAGGCGAAGATAAAATGCTAAAAGGTGCTTTAAGAGAGCATAAAAGCATTTTGGAAATAGCACAATTTTATACTGAAGCATTTAAAAACGATTTTAAAAAATTAAATCTAAAGTGGCCTGATATTGTTGTTCCAGCAACAAGTATGATAGATGAATATATCAAGATGATTCAAAAGTTGATTGACACAGGCTATGCTTATTTTTCAGATGGTAATATATATTTTGACACATCAAAACTTAAAAACTATTACACACTTGTTAAACAATCAAATGAAGATTTAATGGTTGGTGTTCGAGATGATGTTGAAGAAGATGTAAACAAAAAACATCCACAAGATTTTGTTTTATGGTTCACAAAATCTAAATTTGAAGCACAAGCATTAAAATGGGATAGTCCATGGGGAGTTGGATATCCAGGTTGGCATATTGAATGTAGTGCAATATCATTAAAATATCTTGGCGAATATCTAGACATTCACTGTGGAGGAATTGATAATAAATTTCCTCATCACACAAATGAAATTGCTCAAAGTGAAAGCTATTTAGGTCATAAATGGTGTAATTACTGGTTCCATCCAAGACACTTGAATATGAGTGATGGGAAAATGAGCAAAAGTAGTGGAAAATTTGTTACTATTGACGATTTGATAAACAAAGGCTACAATCCATTGGCATATAAATATTTTTGCCTGCAATCTCATTATCTAAAAAATTTGGTTTTCTCTTATGAAAATTTAGATATTGCTAAAAATGCTTATGAAAAGTTAATTAAAAAAATTCAAGCATTAAAAGAAGATGGACAAATAGAAAATGATAAGATGGAAAATTATAGAAAAACTTTCAAAGATGCATTAGAAAACAATCTAAACACACCAATGGCGTTAACAGTTGTTTATGATACATTAAAGAGTGATATGACAGATGCATCAAAACTTGCTTTAATTGAAGAGTTTGATGGCGTTTTGGGATTAGGATTGACTGCAAAAGAAGATAAAGTAGACGAAGTTCCAGAAGAATTGATAAAACTATTAAATGAAAGAACCGAGGCAAGACGAAACAAAGATTACAAAAAGAGTGATGAATTAAGAGATTTAATATTATCAAAAGGGTATAAAGTTGTTGACAATAAAGAAGGTTCACATTTAGAAAAAATATAATTTAAGGCATAACATTTGTTATGCTTTTTTATTGCTTGCAATTTTAATTTTTTTATAGTATACTTTATTGTATGATTAAAACTTTAAAGATAAAAAATGTTGCATTAATTAATGATGCAGAATTAGATTTTGATGATAAATTAAATATTATAAGTGGCGAAACGGGTGCAGGTAAGAGCATTACCTTAGACGCAATAAATTTGTTACTTGGTGCAAAAAGTGATAAAACCTTAATTAAAAGTGGCGAAGACTTTTTAAAAGTTGAAGGCTGTTTTATTGATAATAGAAAAGAGATTGAAGCAATTTTTAATGAACTAGATTTAGAATATGATGAAACAATAATTATTTCTCGCAAAATAAGCACTGACAATAAGAATGAAATAAAAATTAACGGACAAATTGTTCCTTTAATGTATTTGAAAAAACTTGGTGCAAAATTAATTGATATTCATTCTCAAAATGAAAACTTATCAATTTTAAATAAAAATAATCAATTGGAATTAATTGATAAATTTGGTAAGACGGATTTTAAAGATATTAAAGAAAAATTTTGTGAACTTCAAGAAATTAATAAGAAAATAAGCGAACTTGACAAAGATGAGAGTATAAGAGAAAGAGAGTTAGACCTATTAACTTATCAAATTGATGAAATAGAAAATGCAAAAATTAGCGAAAATGAAGAAGAAATGCTCGAAAATGAAAAAATATTGATGAAAAATGCTGAAAAAATAGCTGTTTCGCTAAATAATGCTAAAGAGTATTATAAAAATGGAGCATATTCTATTTCTTCATTAATAAAAAAGTTAAACCATGAAGTTGATAATCTTTTAAAATATGATAACGCTTGTGAAAGTTTGTCTAACAGAATATCGTCTTGTGAAATTGAACTTGAAGATGTATTCGAAGAATTGGAAAGTCTTTTCACAATTGAATTTAATGAAGAAAGACTTAATGAAATTGATGAAAGGTTAGACAAATATAAGAGTTTACATAAAAAATATGGCGATTCATATGAAAACATTATGAAATTTCTAGACGAAGCAAAGGAAAAGAAAGAATATCTTATTAATTTTGCTGATGAGTTAGAAAAATTAAATAAAGAAAAGAAAGAATTGTTGAAATATTTATATAATTTAAGTTGCGAGATTTCTCAAAGTCGTCAAAAAAACGCAAAGATTTTAGAAACGAAAATTTTAGATGAACTAAAAGAACTTTCTATGCCACACGCACAAATAAAGTTCGTTTTTGAAAACTTTGAACAAAATTTTGAAAATCTTTTAACAAACAAGGGTGCAGATAACGTTCAAATATTATTTTCTGCAAACTTGGGGGAAAAACCAAACCCATTAAATTTGGTGGCTTCTGGTGGTGAAATATCACGCTTGATGCTGGCAATTAAAACAATTACAAGTGAAAACGATAACTTGTCTGCCATGATTTTTGATGAGTTAGACACTGGCATTAGTGGAGAGGCTTCAATTGCAACAAGTAAAAAACTTGCTAAAATTTCACGTAATCATCAAATCATTGCAATTTCGCATTTATTCCAAATTTGTGCTATGGCTGACAAAAATATCTTAGTTAAAAAAATAGAAAAAAATGGAAAAACAATTTCAAATATATTAGAGGTTAAAAGCGAAGAAAAGATTAATGAGTTGTGCAGATTTTTGTCAGTTGGTTCAATTACTGAAAGCGTTGTAAAGCACGCAAAAGAAGTTGTAGAGTTTTGCGAAAATTACAAAAAATCTCTTTAGTAAAAATTGTCAAATTTTTATTGTAGAATAATATTAATAAAATTAATTAAACTACTTTCATACTGAAAGGAGTTTTTTAATGGCAAAATTTAAGTGCAAAAAGTTTGTTTTTTTAATATTTTTTGTTTTGTCGCTAAATTTTTGGTTTAGTATAATTCCTTTTTTTAATCCATCAATTTCATACTATTCTTATGCTAGTTTAGATGATATAAATTATATTAATGAAAATAAATTAATGGGAGATTTTTATTCCCTTTCATTGGATAAAAATTGCGTTTATGCTGATAATAACTTATTAAAGGTCAATGTAAAATTTTTAAATTTAATAACGATTAACTCGTTTTATGTTAAGACTGTTGAAGAAAGTGTTTATGCAGGTGGTAATGCTGTTGGAGTATATTTGAACACAAAAGGTGTGATGTTAATGGGGTCAAATAGTATTATAACAAAAAATGGATTAGTCAACACATTAGAAAACAGTGATTTACAAGTTGGAGATGTTATAATGAAACTAAATGATGAAGTTATTTATAACATAGATGATATAAGTGAAATAATAAATCGTGAAGAAAATAAAGGAAATAGTGTTAAAATAACATATTTAAGAAATAATAAGGAATATGAAACAAGTTTAATGCCAGCGTTAGATGAGCAAAGTGGTGAATATAAACTAGGAATATGGGTTAAAAATGATGCAAGTGGTGTTGGAACACTAACCTTCATTACAAAAGAAGGCGAGTTTGGTGCTCTTGGGCATTCCATTAATGTTAGTGGAACTAAATCAGCATATAATATTGCCGGTGGTAAATTATATGCTTGCAATATTATAGGCGTAAATAAAGGACAAAAGGGGCGAGCAGGCGAGTTAAAAGGATTATTCTTACAAGGAAAAAATATACAAGGCGAAATAACTCAAAATATTCAAACGGGCATATATGGTAAAATTGGAGAAAATAGTTCACTACTTGAAGATGCAAAAACTAGAGAATATAAAATTGGTGGCAGGTTTTCAGCGCGTCCAGGAAAAGCTAAAATTTTAAGTTGTGTTTCTGGTAATGAAGTCAAAGAATATGATATTGAAATTGTAAAGACTAATTATCAAAACTCTTCTAAAGAAAAAAGTATGGTTATAAAAGTTACTGATAAGGAGCTTTTAGATAAAACTGGCGGTATCGTTCAGGGTATGAGTGGAAGTCCTATTGTTCAAAATGGTAAAATTGTGGGTGCTGTAACTCATGTGTTCATAAATGACAGTTCA
The DNA here is from genome assembly GCA_051889995.1 of Christensenellales bacterium. GTDB lineage: Bacteria > Bacillota > Clostridia > Christensenellales > UBA1242 > UBA7868. The sequence continues at coordinate 145,399 of JBJFDL010000002.1, read as the reverse complement.
AAAGGTTTTGGGCTTTATTTAGACTGGATGATTGACTAATTTTTTTACAAAAATATTATTTTTTTAAAAAAACGCTTGTTTTTTACAAAAATATGGTATATAATAGACTTAAAGGTAACTTTGGGAGAAATAATTTATGTGCATTTGTAACAAAACTGCAATATTTTACACTAAAAGCAATTACGAAATATATTTAAGAATTAAGGAGATTTGTAAAAGAACAAAATATAATTTATTTTGCGAAAGCGATTTTTATAATTTAATTCACAAGTTTATAAAAACACAGCCGAATTTAATAATAATTGATGGTTATTCTTTAAAGCTCAATAATTTTCCATTTTATTTAATTACTAATGAAATATTTAAGAACAGAAGCAAGGTTGTTATTATTAGTGATAATTTTATTTGTGACAATAAAGTTATAAATGTTGTCAAACTTGATGTCTTAGAAAAATATATAAATGAAATAAAAGAAGTTAATTTTGAAAACGAACTTCCTTTAAATGATAATTTAGAAACTACAGTAAATGATTTTTTACTTGATATTGGTTTTTCTCCAAAATTAAAAGGAAAGGATTATCTTAAATTAAGCATAATGCTAATTTTAGAAAACAGTGTAATGCATAATTGTTTAAATAAAGAGTGTTACCCTATTGTTGCTGCAAGTTTTAAAACTAATCTAGTGAATATAGATAGAAATATTAGAAATGCGATAAAATGTGCTTATGCAAATCATGAAGAAAAAGATTGGAATAAAATTTTCAATCAAGAATTCACTGAAACTCCATCTTCTAGAGAATTTATTTATCAGTGTGTTGATAAGATTAAAGAAATGTATTAATTATTATATTTAACAATATAATATATTATGTTTAATGAAATTAAAAAAATAAAAGATGACTTGAAAGCAAAAATATTTTCACAAAATATTTTTTTAATTTTTATGTTGTCAATAATTTTATTAGGCATAATCATTGCAATTATAACTGTTGTAAACGCTAATAAATATATAACAATTTCAAATTTAATTGATAAAGCATTTTATTCATATTTAAAGTGCGATATAACGATTTTTTCGTTTTTTATTAAACGATTTTTTTTGATGCTGATTTTATCTATTATAATATTTTTATTAAATTTTAATAAATATTTAAGTTTTTTATGTTTTGGACTTATGTTATACTTAAGTTATTTTATTTTTTTTAATTTGTTGGTTATAATTATATGCTTTGGATTTTTTGGAATTTTATATTCGCTAATAATGCTCATTTTATATTTGGCTTATCTTATATTGTTCTTAACATTAATAATGCTTTGCAGACACTTAACATTATGTAATGGTTCATATCTTTCTAATTGTCAAAAAAGCCTTATAACATTCGGCGTTGTTTTCGGTGCACTATTAATTGTTTTAATTTTGGAAATGATTTTAACGCCATTTTTAACTTCTACATTTATTATAATCTATTGATGAATAATTTTACTTTTATTTCAAAAAATAAACATAAGAGGGGAATTATGAAAAAGATTATAGTTTGTTTAATATTAATTTTATCTTCAGCAATCTTATTTTTTCCTAAAGAACAAATTAATGTTTATGCTGAAAATCAACTTTCATCACTTGATGCTAAATCTTACATTCTAGTTGATTATAACACAAAAAAGGTTTTAGCAAATCATAACGAGCAAGAGCATTTGGAAGTCGCAAGTATGGTAAAACTTATGACTAGTTTAATTACAATTGAAAAAATAGAAAAAGGTGAGTTAGCCTTAGACCAAAAGGTTGTGATAAGTGAGCACGCAGCAAGCCAAGAAGGTTCACAAGCATTTTTAGATGCAAATAAAGAATACACTGTTGAAGAGTTATTAAAAAGCGTTATCATTGCATCAGCAAACGATTCATCTGTCGCTCTTGCAGAATGTATTGCTTCAAGCGAAGAAGGCTTTGTTAATATGATGAATGAAAGAGCAAATGAACTAGGATTAAGTAACACGCATTATGCTAATGCTTCGGGCTTACCAAGCGAAGAAGAACAATATTCATGTGCAGAAGATATTGCCAAACTTTTGTCCGAAGAAATTAAACATGAATTATATTTTAAATATTCAAATATTTGGATAGATGAAATTATACATGAAAGTGGACGAAGAACAGAGTTAGTGAACACAAATATTTTAATACGACAATATAAAGGTTGCGATATTGGAAAAACAGGCTTTACTGATGAGGCGGGATATTGTTTAAGTGCATCATCAAAAAAGAACAATATGCGTTTAGTTTCTGTTGTTATTGGCGCAAAAACAACTAAAGAAAGATTTTCAATCACAACAACATTATTAAATTATGGTTTTAATAATTTTGAAAACAAACAAATTATTTCAAAAGATGAAAATATCACAAAAACTCTTGAAGTTAAATCGGGGAATGCTAAAGAAATTAATTTAGCCTTTGAAACTGATTTTTATTCTCTTGAAAGAAGGGGGGAAACAAGCGATATTAAACTAAAATTTGATTATGAAACTTTAGAAGCACCAATAAAAGAAAAGCAAATTGTAGGTAAAGTTTATATTGTGAAAGATGGTGAAGTTTTAGGAGAGGTAAATATTATTTCAAAACAATCAGTTGAAAAATCGACATTCAAAGATATCTTCCATAAGATTATTGAAAATTATAGCATTGCAAACTAAATATAACTTATTAATATAAAAGCACAAAAAAACGTGAACTCGTTTCCTAAAAAAATACGGAAATGAGTTCTTGTGCTTTTATTTTAAATTATAATAATTTTCTTGACAACCACATAAAGTTATGCTAAAATTATGCTGTTATTAATAAAATATTTGAAATTTTGTCTACCAAACGAAAGAATGTTAATAGCACAATGTAAAACTTAATAGATATATAGGCGAATAGCTCAGTTGGAACTAGAGTTGAGCGCTCACAGGGGAGTGAGAAGAAGCGAAACGGAAGTTCTTGCTTTTAACGAGTATTTGGAATGGCAAGACAAAGACGAGATTAAAACAAGAGGAAGACCTTGGGTCTACCAAACGAAAGAACGTTAATAGCACAATGTAAAACTTAATAGATATATAGGCGAATAGCTCAGTTGGTAGAGTCGCGGTCTCCAAAACCGTTGGTCGTGGGTTCGAGTCCTACTTCGCCTGCCAAACTAAAACAGTCGCTAATGGACTGTTTTTTAATTTGTTTGTCGCTCGTAGACTCGTATGCTGCGCATTAAAACTTCGTTTTCCCACGACAAGTCGGTGGGTTCGTGCAAACATCCTACTTCGCCTGCCAAACTAAAACAGTCGCTAATGGACTGTTTTTTAATTTGTTTGTCGCTCGTAGACTCGTATGCTGCGCATTAAAACTTCGTTTTCCCACGACAAGTCGGTGGGTTCGTGCAAACATCCTACTTCGCCTGCCAAACTAAAACAGTCGCTAATAGACTGTTTTTTAATTTGTTTGTCGCTCGTAGACTCGTTTGCTGCGCATTAAAACTTCGTTTTCCCACGACAAGCCAGTGGGTTCGTGCAAACATCCTACTTCGCCTGCCAAACTAAAACAGTCGCTAATGGACTGTTTTTTAATTTGTTTGTCACTCGTATCAACTTTTGCATCGTAACACAAAAAAATAATTAATGCAAACAAAACAGCACAAACAGTTGCAAGAATTAGTTAATGGTAACCAAACCATATTTATATTCCATAAATCGTATTTGTTTTTATTATTGTTTATATATTGTTCAGAAATTTTACCAAGAAAATTTGATTCTAATATTTTTAATTTTTCAATAATAATTTTAGTGTTTGTGGTAATTTTTTCAATACAATTACCATCTTTTAACAGTTTTAAAATTCTATAGAATTTATTATTAATCATCCAAATAGATTTTTTTTTAACATTAATAATCGTAGATCGATACTTTCCATAAACTAAGTCAACATTTTCATTAAAATTGAAATACATATTCTAATTATCCTACAATAAATAATTTAGATATTTTTGAGGATTAGAAATAAACCGTTTATACCAATCAAATTGTTTAGTTTGATCATATCTTTTTTTGCAAATTTCACCATTTTCATCAATTTCGAAGATTTCAGCACTAGGTAAAGTTATTAATATCGGCGAATGTGTGGCAATTATAAATTGACAATTATATTTTTTAATTTTTTCTTCTATCATAGCCATAAGCGTCAATTGTCTTTCCGGTGATAAAGCTGCTTCTGGTTCGTCTAAAATAAAAATTCCATCTTTAAATTTTCCAAACAATTCAATAAAAGATTCCCCATGTGATCTTTTTTGTAAAGATTTTCCACCATATCCAAAGTAAATTGATCTATCATCTTTTGCTAGATAATCAATATATTGCGCAAACTCAAAAAAACTTTCAGCTCTAAAGAAAAAACCTTTAGAAATCCTATAAAAGAAACTAAGTTTCATATAATTAGAAATCTCTAAATTATCTAGATTTTCACTAGAATTTAAAATATGATTTTTATTTCCACCTAACACATTAAAATCAAGACAATTTGCAAGATTTTCAAGTAGTGTACTTTTACCCGAGCCATTTTCTCCTACCAAAAAAGTTACTGGCTTAGAAAAATTTATATTCAAATCGTGTTTGAAAATAGGTAAATTAAAAGGATATTTATTAATATTCTTGCTTTCAACAAATAAATTTTTTAAAATTGTTTGTGTCATTATTTTATTTTAGTCTAAAATAATTAAAAAGTCAATTATTTATAAAAAAAGTGTTATAATCAAAGCAAGTATACTGTGATGAAAGAAGGTTATATATAAATTACCTAAAGAAAATGCAATTGCGAGATAAAATTGAACACTTCAAAAAAAGGAACAAAGAATATTTTAAAGGTCGCATGGCCAAAGGTTTTATTATGACTATGAAAAGAGATTTGCTAATTTAGATGACAACGAAGAATATTTAGTTTGTAATTTATATGACACATAAGATAAAGACATTGAAGGAAATGTTAAATATATTTACACAAAAATTTTTCTACTTAAAAAGTTGTTTAGATATTTAGAACATCTTGACTGTAAATTGATTTCAATTAGAAATTTAGTATTTCATTATGGCGTTACAGAAAGACCAATACAACATAATTTGTGATGGTTTGAAAACAATGGGCTTTGTAAAGCACAAGAAGTAAACTATGTTTTCTAAATTATTAAATTTGAATGCTTGATAAATATACGATTTAAAATACATAAAAAACTTATCTAGAAAAAAATTGATTAATTTTTTGCAAATGAGATATAAATTTGTTATAATTAAATATGGAATTACTTGATGTTGAAATTATTGAATTGCTTGATGCAAAAGTAATTGAATATAATGAAGCCAATAAATTATTAGAATACGTTGAAATTGTAAGCGATAATAAACAATTTATGCATTATCTTAATGTTCAAAAAAGTTTAAAAAATATTGTAAATTTATATAATGATTTTAAATTTTTTATTGAAGAAGATAAACTTGATGGAGCAAAAAGATGTGCAATAGAATTACGAAATGAACTCTTTAAAAATGAAGAGAAATTATTTCAAAATGTTAAAATTGAAATTAGTGCCAAATCTTCTAATATTTTATCAATGTTAATGGATATGATTTTATTAGTTTTGGGTGAAGAATGCACCAAGGGAATAAAAAGTTTTGATAGTAAGGTTGAAATTATTGCTTCGGGAATAAATGTCTTTACCAATGTAAAAAATTATATTGGTATATATCAAATATTAAACAAAGAAGAATATGAAATTGCAAAAATAGTTGCACTTGAAGAAAAAACCAAACTAGAAACTTTTGATGAAAAACTTTTAAGCATAAAAACTACAAAAGCGAGTGGTGCTGGTGGTCAACATATCAATCGAACTTTAAGTGCAGTTGTGGTAAAACATTTGCCAACTCAAATAACTGTTAAAGTTCAAAAAAATCGTTCGCAATATCAAAATAAGGAAGAAGCACTTAAATTAATAAGAGAAAAAGTCGAAAAGTTTTATATTAAACAAAATGAAGAATTAATAAAACTTCAAAGAAAAAATATTGAAGAAAATAAAAATAAATTTTCTATCAATTTAAATAAAGGTCAATTTAAAGTTGGTGAAGAAAGTTTTAATTTAAATGACGTTTTAAATGGAAAAATTCTGTTAAATAATTTATAGGAAAGCAAATGGAAAATATTGCATCTCAAACATTATCTGTTAACTTAAACAAACAATATCTTTCATCTCAATCTAGCATTTTTAAGGTTGAAAGGTTTTTGATGCAAACAAAAAAACTTATTTCTATTGACGATTTTATCCTAAAAATTGGCGAAGCTTTGCAAACAAAACTTAATGATTTTAAAAATATGTTTTTAAGAACAAAATGCAATTCTTTTAAGATACAAACTTTTGATAAAAAATTTTGTTTTTATGTTAAATTTGGTTTTCAAAATATTAAAAATATTTCGCCTTTTGATATAGTTTTTTTTGCATCAAATTTTGATGGAAAAAAAATCAAAAATCACGATAGCAGAATAATTTCTTATCAAAAAAACATAAATAGTTTTAATATAGTTGCCACTTGTGATTCTAAAAATATTAGTGAAGATAATCTAAAAAAATTATATTATGTAAGTTTTGCAAAATACGTCAATTTGCCTTTGTTAAATAAAGAACAGCAAGAAATAGTGAATATAGAAAATGAAAATGTGCTTGTTCAAGGTGTTGCTGGAAGTGGTAAAACAAATATATGCACAAGCAAAATAATTTTTGTTGCATCTAAAAATTATGGTGGAAAAATTTTATACACAACATTTTCTAGGGCATTACTTTTAGATACAAAAAACAAAATTGAACTTTATAAGAAAAGTTTAATTGATTTTGTTAATGATTATGAAAACAATAAAATTGTTTATCTTGATAAGGAACACAAAAAAGCCATTGAAAAAAGATTAGGTTTAACTTTGGTGGATAATAATGAAAAAAGTATTATTTCTCAAATTAAATCAATTATCGAATATCTAGACAGCAAAGTTGATTATTTATTACTTGAAGATTTGTATAAAAAAATAACGAACGAAGACATAGAAATAACAACCAGTGAAACATTTGAAAAAGATTTTTTGCCAAACATCAGCAATCATAATTTACTTAACAGAATGAAAAAAATTAGTAAAATTTCAAATGCTCTTTTATATAAAGAAATTTATGGTATGATTTTTGGTTGGTGTGATGAAGATAATCCAAACGATATTTTGTCACTTGAAAAATACATTTCTTTGCGTGAAAACAGTTTTACAAGAGAGGAATGCGAAATAATTTATCTATTAGCTAAAGAATATGAAAAATATCTATCAAAATCAGCAATTGACAATAATATTATTTCTAGAAAATTACTTTTTATGGTAAATAAAATTCCTAAATATAGTTTATCAATAATTGATGAAGTGCAAGATTTTACTCAAATTAATTTATATTTATTAAAGAAAATAAGTATTAAAATGTTTTGTGTTGGCGATGCTTTGCAGATGATTAATCCTTCATATTTTAATTTTGCTTATCTTAAACGATTAATGTATGAGAAAGATTTATTAAACGTTAAAACATTAAAAGCGAATTATCGTAACAATAAAAAAATAGTTGATTTATTAGATGAATTAGGACAAATAAATATTGAACAATTTGGACTTCATAATTTTGTTATTAAAAATGAAAGCGTAGATGAAGATGATTTCACAAAACTTGTATGCACTTTCGATAGACATTTTATTGATAAATTAAAAAATCAAAAATTTGAAAACTTTACAATATTAGTCAATTCGAATGAACAAAAAGAAGAAGTTAAAAAAATCTTTAAAAAACAAGAAGTTTTGACCATCAGTGAAGTAAAAGGGTTAGAAAGAGATACAGTTTTGCTATGGAATTTGATTTCTAATAATAGTGGAAAATGGAAATATCTAGAAAATTTAAAATTAAATCATAAAAAAGCTGATGAAAATTCTGTTTACAGATATTATTTTAATTTGTTTTATGTTGGATTATCTAGAGCAAAGCACAACTTATTCGTCTTTGAAAATGAAAATGTGAAAGTTTTTGATAATTTCTTTAAACGTAATTTCGAAATATTAAATGGTGAAAAAACTTTTGAAGAATTTACAAAAATTATAAGCAAAGTTGAATTAGAGCAAGATGAAATAATAGATAGAATTTATGAATTTATTAAACTAGGACAATTTGAAAATGCAAAATTCTATGCAGAAAAACTTCAAGATGAACAAATTTTAAACGAACAATTAGCGAGAATTGAAATCTATAAAGAATATGTTTTCAAACAAAAACCAAGAGAAGCAGGAATAAAATTTTGGCAAGCGGGCTTATTTGAAGAAGCTAGACAACAATTTTTAATCTCTAATGACCAAAAACTATTAGAATTTTTGGAAAATATGCAATACAAAAGCGAAAAACTTGATGCGAGTGTTGTAAGTTATTATAATGATTTTATTGACAATCCAGAAGTTTGTCGATTAATTATTGATTTGGTTAAAGGCGAATTAGAAACACAAAAGGAAATCATTAAAATTAATAGAGAAAATTTGAAAAAAATAAAGGGGAATAAAAAATGGAAAACGAACAATTAAAAGAATTAATTACAGCATTTATTGATTATCGTAATCTTTTAATACCACTTCAAGAAAATTTAAAAGAATTTACTGGAACATATTTTTTAGTAAAAGAAGATGTTGATAAATTAAATATCGCCCTTTCTGGTGAAGTTAAAGATAAAATGTCCTCCATATATTCTTTGCTGGCCAATCAAGCAGAAAAATCAAATCAATTAACACAAAAAGTCGACCAATTTTTAATTGCATCAAATAAATATTCAAATGAAATTGATAAACTTTTAAATAGTTTTAATGAAGTTGAGAAAAAAATTATCAATATGAATAATTTAGAGGGAAAAGTTGAGGCACAAATTCAAAAAATTGGAAATTTAATTGAAGCAAAAGAAAATTCTTATTCTGTTAAAGATTTGCAAAAAAGTATGGACACTTACAGTAAAAATTTGCAAGGAGTTGGTGAGTTTATTAACAAAGAAGTTGCAGGAAGTGTTATAGAAAATGCAAAAACTTTAGAAGAAATTAAAAAAGACCACAAAATAATGCTTTCCGAACTTGAAAATCAAGGGAAAGCAATTAATGATTTAGCATATCAATATAAGATTAGTAAAGATTTCATTAACACTGTCGTGCAAAATCAAGATGTTAACGAAGCATACTTGTTTGAAGTTTTAGATAAATGGGCAAAAGAAAGGAAAGTAAAAATTAAAAAATAAACAATATGGAAAAAGTAGATTATAAAAATATTTTTCAAGCTATAAAAGATGATAACCTTATTAAATTTAAGGCTAGTCTTTTTAGTGATGAAAATTTAAATATTTCCTTTGGTCGTTTTCCAATCCTTTCTGTTTGTTATCTTTTTAAAAGCAGAAGCATTATAAAAGAATATGAAGAAAAACTTGCAAAATTTAACGAATTTACAAAAATTGAAGAACCTTTTGAATTGCAACAAAAATTTAAACATTATGCACAAAGAAGTTTACGCTTTTATGTCAATAAAACAATTTATCCTATTGAAATGCTTGCCATTCTAGATAGGCGAAAAGAACTAAAAAAGAAATATAAACTCTTATTTAAAAATGAAGAAATCATTAATAATATAAAAAAAATTTATACACTGCGTGATGAAATCATAGTTGCAAATAGGGCAGAAATTTTACTTCCCAAGAAGAAAATGTCTTATGAATTTAGGAAAAAATTAATTTTAACATCAAGCATTGTTTTAAGTGGATTTTTATTTATTGGCGTTGTTTTAATAGTGATTGGCAATATATTTGGGTTAGGAACAAATTTATATCCATTAAAAATTAATAATGAGACTCAATTTGTTAATGCAATAAACAAAAATTTAAAAAGTAAACTTTGTGATGATTTGGTTTTTAATGAAGAAATATATACAAATAAAAATAAATGTAGTATTGATGGAAATGGACATACAATAACATTCAACAAGCAAAAAAATAAAGCATTAATTGAAAATCTTAAAGGTTATTTTAAAAATTGCATAATTAATGTGAATATTGAAGAAGATGTAGGTGAAGATTATTCATTTTTAGTAAAAGAGAACAATGGCAAAATTGAAGATGTTAAATTTAATGTTATAATAGAAAAAGAAATTAATATTGTTAATAATGAACAAAATCTTTCAATAATAGCGCTTGAAAACAATGGAAAAATTAAAAATTGTGAAATTAACATTACGGCAAACATAAAGAATAACTCTTCAAAAGATGTTTATTTTTCTCCTTACTCAAAAATTAATAATGGTGAGATAGTAAATTCAAAAGTTATTGGTGAAATAAATTTAGAAACTGTTGATTCGAGTGCATTTGTTAGAATTAATAAAGGAGCAATTAATAACTCATTAAATAAAGCAAATATTACGCAATCAACAAATGAAAAATGGAATCCAACAATATCAGCGTTTGTAATTGAAAATTATGGCGAAATTAAAGATTGTGTAAATTCAGGAAAACTATCTGTTAATAGTTTAACAGAAGAAGATGAAGTCAAATTGGAAATTTTAGTTGGTGGAATTACTACTTTTAATTTTGGCGATATAAAAAATTCAATCAACAGTGCGAATATTGAAATTGAATCAAAGTCTGCAATTGTTTATGCAGGAGGAGTAACATCAATTAACTATTCTAATATTAACCATTCAAAATTTGAAGGGAATATTGTAGCAAACAGTTTAAGTGGATGCTATATTGGTGGAATAACATACGCTAATATGTATGCCAATATTAACAATGTAATATATAGTCCTAAAATAATAAACTCACTTTGTGAAAGTGAATTTAATGTTAGTGGAGAAACAGAATGTTTTGTTGCAGGGATTTGTGCTTATTTATATTCTCCATTAGCTGTTATTGATAAATGTGGTTTTAGTGGGAATTTTAATGTTAAAACAAGCAATGCCTTGTTGGTTGGTGGCATTTGTTCTTACAATAATTTTGGGAGTGTTTCAAACAGTTATTCTAACATTAAAGATGTCGCTTTAAATTATGCTGGAAATTCTTGTGTTGGAACCATTTCGGCATACTTATCAACTAATGTTGCAAATTTTGGTTTGTTTGAATATATTTTTAGCCCAGTAACATATTATACACAGTCTTCAATTAACAATAGTTATGTTAGAAATGCTACTATAGTGCTTGCGTTTAACTATTCATTAAATAGCGCAATAGGTTATGAAGATTCTATTTTTCAAGTGAACGCTTATTCTTCTTATGATGATTTACCACTTGATGTAAAAGATATTTATTAATACCATAAAAAACAATATATTTAAATTTTATTTTTAAAAAATTATATATTTTTCGCTGTTTGTTTAAGATTTTTAGAACATATTTTAAAATATGTTCTTTTTATTCAATCTAAACAATTTAATATTAGAACATAAATTTTTTAGAATGTTAAATTTAAATCAGTTATATTTTTCAACAATTCAAATTTTAAAGAATTAATATAACATAAATAAAAGTATTAATTATAAACTACGTAAAAAATTATTTTTGATTATATATTAAAACTTAAATAAAAAACACTTACACTTATTAATATTTGGTGTAGGTGCTTTAATTGTATTAACTTTATTATATGTTTGTCATATGTGTTTTACCATCTTTATCAACTTTTATTATATCTTCGGCATCAATTAATTGGCCAGCATTCATATCTGTTTCAACGCCAACTACAAGAGCATAATTAAGTTTTTTTGCAAGTTTTAATTTTGAATTACTGTCTTCAAAAATAACCGTAGATTTTCTATCAATATTTGCTAAATTTTCAAAATTTTCTATAAAATATTCCTTGTTAAGATTTAAGTCGGGAAGTGAATATATTTTTTTAAAATAGTTAAGACAGTTATTTATTTTTAGCATTTCGACAATAATGTCAGCGTTGCTATTAGACAATATATAAAAATTTACATCTTGAAGTTCACTTGTCAATTTAAAAAAGTAATCAAATATCTTCACTTTGTCGTTAATTAAAAGATGATTTGTAATACTAAGTTTTTCTTTAATTATTTCTTCAATATTTAAATTTAAATTATGTTCTTTTTCAAAGATAGCATAAGTTTCTTCATTTGTGTGTCCTAAAAATTTTTTAACATACTCTTCTTTTGTTAAATTATGATTTGCTAATTTTTTCATAATTATTTTATGAGCTTGAAAATGATAAGGCTCTGAATTAATAAGCGTTCCATCAAAATCAAAAACAGCATTTTTAATCTTTTTTTCTTTAATTTTTGAAATTAAATTATTTAAACTTACGTAACTAATCATATTGAACCTCTACAATATTATATCGTAGAATTTATAAAAGTCAAATAATACAAATTAATTTTTAGCATTGCTTATAAGTAGATAATATTAAGCAATAGTTTGGTTATTTTCTTCAATTTCTCTGTTATATTCACGAATTAAAGTTTTTTCATCTTTATATTTAACAAACTTATCTTCATTTAAATCATCTTCATTTAACCCTTGTGAGTTGTATTTAAATTCATAAAAATAATTTATATCTTGTTCATCAGTATTTTCAATAATATTGTTAATTTCATTAAATTGTTCATAAAACTCTTGCATTGTGCTTTCAAACAATTTTTGTGTTTTCTCAAAATTTTTCAAAATATTACTATCGCTTATATCATCTTGAATTATATTGTTATTATCACTTACGTCATCAGTTGTATTATTAATTTTTTCTTGAAAATCATAGTCATAATTAATATTATCTTCTTCTGCTAAACGTTTAATATTTGGTAAGCCATTTGAAGAACTAATTTGATTATTTGGATAATTTGAGTAATTTAATTTAGGAGTGGAAATATAAACTACACATTTGTCTGTAAAACCCCCATCTTCACTTTCTGCTGTAATAACTGTTCTTCCTTCTGTTATACCAGTAACTAATCCTTCGCCATCAACGCTGGCAATATCTTCATTGTCACTTTTCCAAATTATGTTTTGATTATCTGCATTAAAAGGGAAGACTTGTGCTAACAAAACCAGTGAGTCGCCTTTGTCAATATAAATGTGACTTTTATTAATAACTATATCATTTACATTAATTAATGAAACAACAGAAGATGTGTCGTTTTTTTGGCATCCACAAGCGAAAATCAATAAAAAAATAAAAACTATAAATATCTTTTTCATACTTATAGTTTTTGCATTTTTTAAATAATTATTAAAGTTATTTTAGTGTTTCAATTTCATTTTCATTTTTTATGTTTTCATCATCTAATTTATATTCTTTTAATAATTTAGTGATTTCATTTTTCATTTTTGTTGGTGTGTTATTATGTGAATTATAGCGAAGTGGAGTTTCGCCATATTTTAAAATAAAAGCTGAACGTAGCTCTCTTGCTTTTTTATCTGCTAGTTTTATAAAATTTGTTTTTGGATTTTTGTCCACTTCATCAAGAATATAAGATTGAATAGTAGATAAATCTGCAAGTTCTTTAGTAGAAATAAAATCAAGATAGTTTTTATCTGCTCCAATCTTTTGAATTTGAACATCTTCTCTGTAACCGACATTGTAATAACTACAGATAATTGTTGAATAAACATTGCTTAACTGAGCACTTAAATTAGAATAACGTTCGTTTTCAACTGCTTTTTTGATAAGAGATCTAAAATATTTTGTTGTTGTAGAATATATTTTTCTTGCATCTATTCTGCTTTGGTAGTAAGGCTTAACTAATGATTTCATAATTAAGGCTGCTTTGTGAGCAGTTTCGCGTTCGGTTTTATCTTCACAATTTTTCCAATATTCACCTAAGGCAAAAACTAAACCCTCATAGGAAATTTGAATATCGATATGTTCATCAATTGTGTCATAGAAATCATGATACATACTTTTGATTGGATATGATATTTTTCTTAATTTATCTTCTACCATTTTTGTTGAATTAAAGAAAAGATTTATATCTAATTCTAAAGCAACAGCAATATCTGTTGCTATAAAATATTTTTTATTGTTGTGTTCGCTTTTATAAATGTTTCTTTTAAGAGCATTTTTTATTTCATCAATTTTCATAATGTTCTCCTTTAAATTATGTTACAATAATTTTTTATTTTTGTCAAGAAGTATAAAAACAAAAAAGGCAAAAATTATTTGCCTTTCACATTTAATAAACCATTAGCATAAATCTTATCAATTGTGTATTGTTTTTCGTAAAACTCAATGCCACCTAGTTGAAAATTATAAATTTCTTCTTCTGTCATAGTATCTTTAGTATAAACATCTTGGATGTTATAAGAATAGATATTATCTGTGAAAATAGCTCCTGTTAAAAGAGAAACAAACACCGTTTTATCTATTTCACTAGAATAAACATTGTAACCTTGTGTTAAATTTTTATTATAACTTAATCCAAACAATTCGCAAATTGTAGGATAAATATCATAAGTGCTACAGAAAGTGTCATTCACTGCGCCACCAAGAGTTTTGCTATATATCATAAATGGTATATTATGAACTTCGCTTGATTCTGTATCATATTCCTTTCCACCATATCTCACCATTAAATTCAAATCATTATAATAGCAGTTGTGGTCTGAATATAAAATTATTGTTGTTGTGTCAATTAAATTGTTTTCCGTTAAGTAATCGATAATATTTTTAACTAATCTATCTGTGTCCATAGCAGCACATTTAAATTGTTTTAAACGAGTTTGATAAACTTTGTCAGTAGGGTATTGATATCCCTCATCTTCAAGCCATTGTTTAATATTTTCAAGATTATTATCATAAATCTCAAAATATTCACTTAATCTTGGATTTAAGTTTGTATGAGGTCCGTGCGTTCCAACAGTAGTATAGAACGAATAGAAGTTTTGGTCTGTAGGTGCAATTATAGTTTTAAGTTCTTCAAAGAAGTCAGTTTCTAAATGCCAGTCACCCCATTCGCAAATTTTTCCATCATTCACATCTTGCATTGCGTATACTTTTTCGAATCCAAATCTTGTGTTAACATTACTTCTATCATAAAAACCACCATCATTATTGTGGAAAAAGTTTGCAGTATAACCTTTTTGCTTAAACATATATGCAAGAGAATTTGATGGAGAAAAGTCGCCCTTGCTTAAATCCATGAAAGTATAGTCCTTAGGCATATTTCCCATCATTGCTATATTTTCACTAACGTTTGTTTTATTTTTTGCTCTAAAGTTAGTAAATGCTTGAGCAGTGCTCGTTTTCATTTCATATAATGTTGGAGTTAAGTATGGGTCAATAGCGAACCACTCAAAACTTTCAAGCATAATTGTTATTAAATTTTGACCATAAAGTGGGGCAGATGTATTTTCGGCTACAACACCGGCTTGAAGATAATCTTCTAATTCTTGCATTTCGCTAGAAGTTAATTTTTCTTTAGGAGAGATAATATTGTCTATACTTTTTATGTAAAATCCCCAAGTGCCAAATTTTTTAAAAGCTTCTGCTTTGAAAGTGAAATGGTCATAAAGGTAAGTATCACTTTTAGCGATGTAGAATGCATCAGTTGTTTCACAGTCTGCAAGTAAACTTTCTGCAACCAGTTGACTGCCAACACCTGTTCCACCAAAGCAGAAAAATATTGCAAGAATAATAGCGAGAGATGGCCAAAAACTTTTTTTGATAGGTTTTAATTTTATTCTGTTTCTACGTTTAAAAACATACACTAAAGTCAAGATTGATAGAATTAAAGTTATTATATTAATTGCTAAACCTTTATAATCTAGAAAATCTAATTCAAAGCATTTTGCTGTTTCGTTTCCAAGTTTTAATAAGTCAAAACTAAAAATATCACCAAGCATTTTATAGTAGCAAACATTAATGCTATTTAGTAAAAACTGAATACTAAAAGCAATAATCACTAAAACAAATCTGGCTGTATCGTTTGAAACTAAAAATAAAACTGCAGAGTATATTAAAATAAAGGCTATATCAAAAAAGATATATTTAGGTAAATATCCAAAGTTTAGTGAAATAAATGCAGCGATTTCTAGTGCTAATGTTCCAATAATAAAAACTAGAACGTAATTTAATCTGTATAAATATGTATTTTTATCAAAATTTCCTTTTTCCATAATATTATTTTACAAAAATTTTAACTCCTTTTTCTATCGCTTTAAAATTAAATTTTTCTTCTTTAACACCTTCACCATCAAGATTAATAGTTGTAGTTTTATTTCTAATTTTAACATCAAAGTCTTTAAGTTTTAAATAAGTAAAACCTTTACGATTTTTTGAATAGTTAATTCCAAAAATAAATAATTTTAAGGTAGAGAATAACCCAATAATGCTAAATTTTTTTCTTCTAGGGCTTTCAACCATAACAACATCAACATATCCATCATCAAGTTCTGCATGAGGATTAACCTTTTGTCCACCGACATATCGCGAATTAATTGCTAAAAAAATAGAACAATTTTTATATAATTTTGTATTTCCATAATGCAGTTCAACTTCAATTGGTTCGGTTTTGAAAATTCTTGGCACTGCATCGAAATAATATGCCAAACTTCCCCAATTTTTTTTCTTCTCTTGTTGTGTTGAATAACTTGCTTGAGTAAACAATCCTGTAGCACAAACATACATACCATATTTATTGTTTACCTTAAAAATATCGTGATTAAAAACCTTGCCTTTTAATATTATTTTAACAGCTTTTTTTATGTTTGTAGAAATATGTAGTGAATGGGCAATATCATTAACAGTTCCTGTTGGAATATATCCAATAATTGGAGCATTTTCTTTTTCTGCCAATCCATTAATAACTTCGTTTAAAGTGCCATCACCACCACTAATAACCAAGGTGTCATAATTAAAAGCAAGTGTTTCGGCGATTTCTTTTGCATGATTAGGATATTGAGTTCTTATAACGTCAACAACATCATACTTTTCTCTCAATTTATTAATAATATATTCTTCTTTTTTAACAATTTTTCCTTTCCCACTGTTTGGATTGTAAACAAATAAGCACTTCATAACCATAAAAGTATACTACAACTTGCAGAAAATGTCAAATATAAATTAAAGTTATATTATTACGCATACATATTAAATCTTACTATCATTAGCTCAATAATATAGAATTATACAGAGCAAAAGAAGATGCATAATTTTAATTGATACAAAACTATACATACTTATGATTTAAATTGTGACATTGACAGAAATTAATTAATTTGTTATAATGAACGTGATGAATAAAATTGATTTTAATTTAAAGATGGAACAACTTATCGAAGGCTTACAAAATAAGCCCAGTTTGTTGTTGCATATTTGCTGTGCCCCTTGTTCTAGTAGTGTGCTTGAAAGAATATATAAAAATTTTGAAATAACGGTATTTTTTTATAATCCTAATATGGACACTGAAGAAGAGTTTAAAAAACGAAATGCTGAAGCAGAAAAGTTTATAAAAAAATTTAATGAAGAATATTTTGCAGATGTAAAATTTGTTTCAATTCCATATAATCATAATGATTTTTTAGCTTATGTTAAAGGTTTGGAAAAAGAAAAAGAAGGTGGAAGTCGTTGTGAAAAATGTTTTCACTTAAGACTTTTAAGAGCAAAAAAATATGCTGAAGAGCATGATTTTGATTATTTAACAACTACCTTAACTGTAAGTCCCTACAAAAACAGTGATATACTAAATAATATTGGTATAGAAATTTGTAATGAAAAGGTAAAATATCTAGTTTCAGATTTTAAAAAGAAAGATGGTTATAAACGTAGCATAGAATTATCAAAAAAATATGAAATGTATAGGCAAAACTATTGTGGTTGTGAATTTAGCAAAGCTAATAGAGAACTATACTAATTTAAAAAATTTAATATTGACAAGTCTATTCAACGAATATATAATATAATTAATTTAGAGAAATTGGGGGAATTTTGTAGAATTATGAGAAAAGAAATCAATAAAAGATTAAAAGAAATTAACGAGTTGTTAGAACCCTGGAGTGATATTAAAAGACAAAATTGCAAAATTATTAGAAAATTATTAATTGAAAAAGAAGATAAAATTGATGAAATTAATAAAAAAATCATCAATAAAAAACGTTCAATAGTAAAAAATGTTATTTTTGGAGTTTTTGGAGCCTTGGGTTCAATTTGCGCATTAATTAGTCCATTATCAACCTTAGCATTTGGAATAATTTTTGGAATTAGCATTACAGTAACTGCGCTTTGTGGTTTGTTCTCATATTTAAATTATTCTCAAATTTCCAAACTTCAACAAGAGAGTTTAAACATTAAAGAGAGAACTGATAAAGAAGTAAATCAACTTAGAGAAAGCGAAGAAGAATACTATAATTTACTAAAAGAAAGAGAAGTTTTATATTCAGCTAAAGAAAAAATAGAAAATAAAAAACAAGCTAAAATTTCTTCTGACAAAAAGATTGAAAGTAAGAATGCGAAAAAAGAAGAAACATTAGAAAATTAATAAAATAAACGATATTAAATTACACACGAGGTTTTAGATGGATAGAAAATTTTTATTAGAAAAAAGTGAAAATATTGAAAATTTAAAAATAGATAAACAAAAAAATAAAACAATTATAGACTTTGCTGGTGATGTTGCTGGTAGTTCAGCTTTTGACCCTGAAGTTTTATCTTATGCAGAACTTGATTTAAAAGATTTTACACATATTTGCTTAATGAATTTGGCTGACATACATTTTTTTGATGAAGGTATGGATAAGAAGAGATTTGATAAAGCTAGCGAGTTTTTAAATAAAACATCAAATGCATACGCTGTGCTTTCAGGTGATACTTTCACAATGAGCACACTAGATGGTGCTTCAAACGCTCATATGAGTAAGTTAAATAATATGAATTCAGCAATTTTAGGAAAACAATGTTTAAGCAAAATTAAAGATAAAATATTGTTTGGCGTTGGGGGAAATCATGACGGCGAACAAGGAAGTCGAAATCGTAATGCAAATTTAAGCTTAACACGCTTGGTGTTGGATTGTTTAGGTATAACTTATTTCCAATATAATGTATTATTAAAAATTAATGTCGATAAAGAACCTTATTATGTATTTGTTACTCATGGCAGTGGCAAAGCAACAACAAAAGCCGCAGCGCTAGATAATATGTATAATAAATGTGAAGCAATTTTTAGAAGATTTAAAATTTTCCCAAATTTAGTATTATCTGGTCATTTCCACGCAGACGTTAATGGTAGATATGTGATTGAAGTTCCAGTTTATGATAATGGTCGTTTGGTTTCAACAAGATTACAAGAATTAATAATCGAAAGTGCACCAGCATTGCAAGGCGATAGTGAATTTACAACAGCATATTCAATGGATGTAACAAAACCAAATGTTAACTTATTTGATATAAGTTTTGCTAAAAATCCTTCATATAATGCAAGAACCAAAAACACAGAAAGTCCAATTATGTGGAACGTATCTAAATTCCCATTATTAAAAAATACTAAAGATGAATTTTCAACTCCAGCACAAAAATATATGGAAGAATATAATGAACCTAATGTAAAATTAGAAATAGAAAACCTTGTAAAATGTAATAAATACGACATTAAAGTTGATGATTTAGCAAATAAAATAAAAACTCTTTATAACGAGGAGGTTAAAACAATATAATGGCAGATTACGGAAAAAAGGGTCCTTATACAAATCCTGAAAAAAATAATTATATATTAGAAAAATTTTACGAAGAAAATTTTCCCAAAAAAGACGCAGACCTTTTAGAAAATTATAAAATCAGTAAAGTTAATTTAGCAACGAATGATGTAGTTGAAAACTTAGGAACACCAACAGTTGATGACTATGTTAATGAAGTTTTAAGTGAAGATTATAGCATTATTAGTAATGAAACTATCACATTGAAGAGAAACCAAGAATCTTTAAACTTAATATTCTATTGTTCAACTAATTATTTTGATACAAGTAACCCTCAAAAAGGCATCTGCACAGGTAAAAATGATGAAATTATAAACAACTTATCATCAGTAAATCCTCGTGGTAAAACAATAGTAATTTTTGGTGGTGATTTACTTGGAGAAGAATGGCAATTAAAATATTTAAGAACTGCTTCAATTCAAAACAATAAAGCTCTTTATTTTGGTTTAAATAAAAGAAAACAAAGATTAATTAATGATATAAAAAAATTCTTCTCATTAAGTGATAAAATTTTGTTAGATATAGACCTTTATTTAATGAGAGGCTTTCAAGAACACACAATAATTAAAGAAATTGGTCGTGATATTTTTGAAGAAGCATTTAATGAATTGAAAGATAAGTATGTTCGTGATGGCGTTTCAAGATTGCATTATTTAAATACTGGTGTAAGTGTGATATTGAATGTTGAAAAAGTTGGCAGAGATAGACGCAAACGAAATGCCACAATTGGTATTCAAACAAATATGAAAAATAAAACAAGCACAGCAAGAGGAGAAGTTTCAGCAAGAAAAAATTTTAACGGACAACTTCCTTGCGATGCAGTATTTGTTTGCAATGGTAACACACCAGGTAAACTAGAAAATAATACCTATCACGTTTCAGGACAATCTCAATATGTTAGAACACCAAAAGGTAAAAAGCCAATGTATGCTTCTAAAAGATATAATGTATTTTCAGCATACGTGGAGGACAACAATGAATTTGTAATTCAAGAAGGTGGCAATAATATTTATCCAGAAAACTTGAACATACAAAAAGCAGTTCACAGAGAAAGAAAGAAAAAGAAATGTTTACTATCTACTTGTTATAATATAATAAAAGAAAAATTAAATGAAACTATTGATGAAAAAGAAGCATAGGAGTGGAAATTAGTATGATAAATTGCAGTAATTGTAATCAAGAATTAGAAAATAATTTTGAGTTTTGCCCTTATTGTGGTGAAGCAATTAGTGAAATAGCAAAAGATTTGGAAACAGAAAGAGAAACTAACACAAAATTGGCTTTAATCGTAGAACTAGTTAAAGAAATCAAAGATGAAAAGTCTTTAAAAACTTTAGAAAAATTTGTTAAAAAAATTGCATCGTAATTTAATGTTGAAAATTAACAAATTTAAAACGTCAACTAACTTTAATTACTTTTATAATAAAACATTACATTGCATAGATTTATTGCAATGTGAAGTTTTAACGATATTTTATTCAATTCGGCAAAAAGATATATTTAAAAATATATCATTGTAATGCAAAAATGTTTCATATAAAAATCAATAAGGAAGGTAAGGTTAGGCGCTATTGAAACTTGCAAAAAGAGAATCATACAAAAAAGTATAGTTCTCTTTTTTCTTTAAACTTGTTTCAAAAATACTAGACCAAGGTCTTTTTTTTGCATTTTGATTACCTATATTTATTTAATAATTAATTTGCTTTTTGTTTTTAATTATGATATAATAAACAAAAAAAAGGAGGAGATTATGGTAAAGAAAAAATCCTTTTTAACCTATTTGCTTGCTATGTTTTTGATAATTCCAGCTTTTTTAATGTTATCAGCGTGTGGCGAAAAAACTTTTAGTTACCTTGATGTAAAATTTTCAAATCAAAGCTCATCTATAGCCTGTCATTATGGCGATAATGCTGGGCTAGGTAGTTTTGAGATTACTGCCCGCTTTTCGGACGATTCAACAGAAACTTTAAGCTTGCAAAATGTTTCAGTTAAAATTGAGTTTTACGAAGGACATTCTTCAAACCCTATTGAATTAGAATTATCTTCATACTTAGAAAAAATTGAATCAAATACACTTGATGTTGGCACCTACACAATTAATTTTACTTATATGGGGTCAACTGTATCGCTTACCGCCGAGGTCTATGCAGTTGCAAACACTTTAGATTACGAACTAGATTTAACAACAAATGTTAACTCTATGGGTGGCAAAACAATTACAGATAACAATGTTATTTTCTTTGGCACAAAAGAAAGTGCTGTTAATTTGATTGTTAAAACAAACGATGAGATTGTTTCAAACAGTCAAATAGATGGGCTTTATATTCTTATGAAAAAAGTTGATGGTTCTGAAGGTATGCTAGAATATTATAATGTTAAAAATAATATGCCCGACAACTTGTTAACTCCGCAAGAGTATGCAGAAGAATATATGTTATATAATTTATCTGATGATACTTATGACCATTTAAGTGAAATTACACCAGGCGAATATTTGATTTGTGCAAAAATTAAAGAAACAAATAATTTCTATGCAACCTATTCAAGTTTCCAAAAAATAGAAATTTTAAAAGCACCATTTACCATTGTAAACGAAGAACTTACATCTGATAATTATGATACTTATGGTGGTTTACAATACACTTGGGCATTTAATGTTACAAAAAGTGTAAGTAAAGATGTTACATTTAATGATATGTTGGCAAACGAAGAAAACAACTATTATCACACAAACGATTATTTTTCTAGTGGCGAATTTTATTTAATATTAAAGGCAGGGCAAGAAACAGCTCAAGAAACAATAACTCTTAACAATCTTGGTAACGGCGAAGAATATGAAAATAATCTTTCACAATTATTAAATTATGGAAATTTTGTTGCAGTGCCTTTTTATAGCGACTCAGTAGTGCCTTCTTACAATGCACAACAAAATGGCGAACAATTAACAGCAAAAGTTAAGTTTGTGCCTAATGAAGAGTATCAAAATTTATACGAGGAGTCTGAGCCATTTTTAATAAAACTTACGGTTAATAAGGGTTCGTATCTTATTCCTAGACCAACAGTAAGCACCAACCAATATACTTATGATTCTGATAGTATTATGCCAAGTGTTTTATCGTTTGATTATTTTGATTATACCTCGCAATTTTTTGCCGAAAAAACTGATAGCGTTACTGTAAGTTATAAATCAGAAAACTATAATAATATGTGGCAATTTAGTGCAATAGGTGCTGGAACTTATACAGCAACAATATATTTTACTGGAAATGACACAGCCAACGATATTGTAAATTTCTACTGGGAAGAAGATAAATACACACCTCACGGCTCAACTTATACTGCCGAGTATGTTAAAAAAACAATTGATAGCACCGAATATATTATTGGTGTAAAATACACTTGGGATGTTCAAAAAGAAGAATTTGCTGATTTGAAAAGTTTTATATACAATGAAAACGGCTTTAGCTTACAACTTAATGAAAATGGCGAAGCAATTATAATGTTTGGGCTTGGCCCAGATGCATATTACGAAGGCTTGCGACTATCGTGGAGTGTGTTAGGTAAAGGTGTTAATCTTGGTGAATATGGAACAACAAGTGCAACTGGCACATTAACTGATGTTCCAGGCAAAGAAGGAAATTGCAGATATAAGAAATTTATATTAAATACAAATGGCCTAGAATTAAATTCATCAGATTATAACATTGGGTTTACTATCACTAATGTTGCTTCCGATAACTTTGGAACAATTAATGCAGAAAGCATCATTGTTAGTTTAGGCGGTTTTAGTTATTATCAAGATGAAAATTCAAATATATGCAAATCATTCTACGGCACCACAACCGATGATAAAACAGTTTATGCTGACTATCGTTTGTTCACTACAGGGGACACACTTCAAACTGTTTTACATTCATTAAATGAAATAACTGGAACAAATGGCAGTTGGACAATCAAAAACGCAGATGACACAGAAATATCTGATTATTCAACTATCAGTTTATCAAATGCAAGTAAATTTAAGTTTGTGTTTACAAGCAGTGTATGTTACATTAAAAATATAGGCACAGATTATGGTTTTATAATACATTTCTTTGACCACGAACCAAATGCAAATGAATTTGATATTGCATCCGAATAAAAACATTAAAAAAATGAGCTATATAAAACTACATAGCTCATTTTTTAAACATTCAAATTAGGTTCAAAAACCAAAACTTTAATTTATAAATCATATTTAATTATCTCAACAAAAAAGAGCATATTTTTATGAAGTGAACCCAGTAGGGGTCACTTCATTTCTGCTCTAATCTTTATAATTATTTTTCAAGTTTCAAATTGCTTAAACTAATTCTTATTGTTTTTTTACTTTTATTAAAAAATTAAATTATGAGTTTATATGGTAAAAGTTTTAAGTATAAATATTTTTATTATGCAAATGCTTAATTTAAAGGAGAAAATTATGGAAAAAGAAGAAATAATTAAAGAGGAAGAAAAAAAATTAGAAGATTTTGTGAATGCAATTTATCAAAATATTTCTACTGCTATTCAATCAATAAATGAAATCGAAAAAGTGACAGAAGACCAATGTTTTCTTAAAGAACTAAAAAAAGAAAAAGACGGTTATAATTCGGTTAAGGCAAAACTTTTAACAGTATGCGAAAAAATTAAAGTTGAACCCAAGGATAATAATATGTTTGAAAAAGCAAGGTTATTCACTAGCATTAAAGTTACAACACTTGCAGATAGGAGCACAAGACATCTTGCAGAAATGATGTTGTTAGGTTCTGTTATGGGAACGACTACTTGTTATAAAGATTTATGTGACTATAAAGATACAAATGGTGAACTATATGAAGTTTTACAAACTTTAATGGGATTAGAGGAAGAATATTATAACAACCTAAAAACATTCTTGAAAGAATTAAAAGATTAAGCGAATTAAAAAGGGCAAAAATACTTGCCTTTTTTTTATCATTTTTGTATTATATTAATTAGTAGGTGTTTATGTTTAAAAATATAAAGATGTTAAAAGAGTTAAAAAATGAATTTCAACAAATAGAATTTGAAAACGGCGAAATTATTAATGAAAATGATGAAGCCTTAATTTATGTAAAAGCCGAAAATAAAGATGACCTTGTGTCAAAATTGAGTGAGGGGGAAGACACAATAATCACTAGTGATTTTGCAAGATTTGTTAACGAAAACACTGACAACATAAAACTTGAAAAACATTTGAATATAAAAATTAATAACACGAAAGAATTTACTCGTGAAGATAAAAGTATGATTAAATTGGCATACAGAAATTATTTCGAAAAAAAAGTAAGCGATATAAATGATAGACTATATAGCAATAAAGTTGAATGCATATATCTTATGATTTTAAGCGTTTTAGCGTTAGGGTTATATGCATTAATTAAAATAGTCGAGAAATTTAGTTTGTTTTCTGAAATGATTTTAATAATTGCATGGGTGTTCGTTTGGAGAACAACAGAAAATATATTTTTTGAACGTTCCAAATTAAGAAAAGAGGCAATAAAATATTATAAGTTGCTCAATGCCAGAATAGATTTTTATAATTAGGAGATTTTTATGGATACAAAAGAAGAATTTGTTAAAATTTTTAAAGATAACATAAAAAGAGAAGGCGCAGAAAATTTGCTTAATTATTTAGAGAACAGCGATTTTTTTACTGCACCAGCAAGTTCAAAATTCCATTCTTGTCATAGGGGTGGATTGGTTGAACATTCTTTAAATACATTTAGAAGATTTAAACGAATAGTCGTTAATGAATATGGCGAAAATTATTCAGAAAAAATTAGTGACGAAAGCATTGCAATAATTGCATTGTTGCATGATATTTGTAAAGTAGATTTCTATAAAGAAGAAATGCGTAACACAAAAGTAGATGGCGCATGGGTTCAAGTTCCATATTACACAGTCGATGAACTTTTGCCTTATGGGCATGGTGAAAAATCAGTATATATGATTTCTGGTTTTATGAAATTAACAAGAGAAGAAGCTATGGCAATAAATTGGCATATGGGTGGATATGATACTCGTGTGTTGGGAGGAAGTTATGCGCTAAGTAGTGCGTTTTATAAATATCCTGTGGCATTTTTATTCCATCTTGCAGACTTACAAGCAACATATCTAGATGAAACAAATAGTTAGGAGAAAAAAATGAAAATTACATCAAAAGAATTAAGAGATAAGTGGATAAAATTTTATGAAGGAAAAGGACACGTAAACATTGGTGCTGTTTCTTTAATAGGTGATGGCACAACTGGGGTTATGTTTAATGTTGCAGGAATGCAACCTTTAATGCCTTATTTATTAGGTAAAAAACATCCCAGTGGAACAAGGCTATGTAATGTTCAAGGGTGTGTTAGAACTGTAGATATTGATGAAGTAGGCGATAGTTCTCACTGCACATTCTTTGAGATGATGGGAAACTGGAGTTTAGGTGATTATTTTAAAAAAGAAAAAACTGCTTGGACAGTAGAATTGTTAACAGAGGTTTTTGGACTTGATAAAGATAAAATATGTTCAAGCGTTTTTGCTGGAAATGAACATGCCCCAAAAGATACTGAAACAGCAAACTATCTTAAAAATTTAGGAATAAAAGAAGAAAATATCTATTATTTAGGTAAAAAGCCGAACGGAAAAGAAAATAATTTCTGGGAGTTAGAAGGAACTGTTGACACTCCTTGTGGACCAGATAATGAGTGGTTCTATCCAATTAGAGAAGAAAAATGCTCAAAAGATTGTGATATTGAATGTGATTGCGGAAGATATGTTGAAATTGGTAATGACGTGTATATGCAATATAAAAGAGCTGAAGATGGTTATTTGCCTCTAGACAACAAAAATGTTGACACGGGCTTTGGCTTTGAAAGATGTTTGATGTTTTTGAATGGATTAAATGATGTTTATAAAACTGACTTGTTTTACGATGTAATAAAATATCTTGAAACTGCAAGTTCACAAAAATATGAAGAAAATGAAAAAGCGACAAAAGCAATGAGAATAATTGCTGACCACATTAGAACAGCTGTTATGTTAATAGGCGATGAAAACAGTCTTCTTCCATCGAATTTGGGGGCAGGATACATTTTAAGAAGATTACTACGCAGAGCAATTAGATATGCAAAAAGTTTAAATTTGAAGAGTGAAGATTTAATTAATTGCGCTAAAATTTTTATTGAAAAAATTTACGACGAAGCTTATCCTCGCTTAAAACAAAATGAAGAATATATTTTAAATGAAATATTAAAAGAAACAGAAAAGTTCAACAAAACTTTGGAACAAGGTTTGAAAGAATTTGATAAAGTAATTAACGGAATTAAAAGGCATAAAGAATTTGCAAAGCAAAATGGTGAAGACATAAAAGATGAAATAAATGGTAAAACGGCTTTTAGACTTTATGATACATTTGGCTTTCCTCTTGAATTAACCATTGAATTAGCAAATGAAATTAATTTCACTGTTGATGAAGAAGGATTTAAAAATGCTTTTAAAGAACACCAAGAAAAATCAAAAGCAATTAAAGAAGGTGAGTTTAAAAGTGGTCTTGCAAACACTGGTGAAATGACAACAAAATATCATACTGCAACACATCTACTAAATGCTGCATTAAAAAATGTTTTAGGTAAAGAATCACATCAAATGGGCTCAAATATTACAAATGAAAGATTGCGTTTTGACTTTCCTTGTGACCATAAATTGACAGAAGAGGAAATTAAACAAGTTGAAGATTTGGTAAATGATTGGATTAGTCAAGGTTTAGTTGTTACGAAAGAAGAAATGCCAAAACAAAAGGCTGTTGAAGTTGGGGCTGAACATCAATTTATTGAAAGATATCCCGAAATCGTTTCGGTTTATACAATTGGCGATGTTTCAAAAGAAATTTGCACAGGACCTCATGTAAGCAATACTAGTGAACTTGGAAAATTTAAAATAACAAAAGAAGAGGCAAGCAGTGCGGGCGTTCGTCGTATTAAAGCGATTTTAGAGTAAAGTTTTATAAGAATTTACTAAATATTTAAAATTAGCAGATTAATAGTTTCCTATTTGTCTGCTTTTTTAGTTTTGTTGTTTTATTATACGCTTTTTCATTCACAATTAAAAGAAAGAAATATAAGTTTAATAAGAGATAGTAGTTTTTAAATGAGCTTTTAATTATACTTTGATTTTAATCTTAATGAAAGACAATTAAAAAAATATTTGATATTGACAAATTTCGTCACACGCATTATAATAAATTAGACTAGTTTTTGTAGGGGGATATAAATGTATAAACTAATAGTTTCAAGTGATTACTTAACGACAGAAGAAGGTATTGAAGTATTACGTCAAGAAAGAAAATATTTTGAAAAGAAGAGTAAAGAAAAATGGAAAATGTTATTTATTGAAAGACCAGAATTTTACATCAATGCAGATGAAAAAACTTTGGCTGAAATAATTAATGTCTTTAAATATATTGGTGTTGAACCACATAACCTTGGATTTTCATCATCTTCTTATAAGTATGTTTTTAGAAACGAAGAATGGGACAAAATTAAAAATGTTGAAACATATTTAGCAAAAAGAGGTATTTCATTTGGATTTGAAGACTTGGAAATGACTTGGGATTTAAAAGAAGTTGAAAATGCTAATAATAAAGTTAAAAGTATTACAAACGAAATCAAAAAACATAACTTCTCGCCTTTAGAAAAGTTATTATATGGATACATTAGCGTAACATCTCCTACATATAAAATTAATGACTTTTTTGAACATTATTCAAAATCTAGGTCAATTTATGGTGTATTGAATAGTGAAAAAATTGTTTGTGTTGGCTATGCTAATTTGTTAAGTGCATTTTTAGAAGAAGTTGATTCTAAAAATCTTAAACCATATATTAATATGGTTAAAGTATCAGAAGATGGAAAAACAGCGCATGCTTATCATGCAAATTTAATAATTTATGTTAAAGATGAAAAATATAATATAGATGGCTACTATTATTTTGACCCAACATGGGATGCTGGACATGAAAAGTTTAGTGATTATCCTTCATTAAATTTCTTTATGTTGCCACTTAAAGATATTAACAATAATGCTATTGCAGGTGAATATATTTTTAGTGAAAACAAAAAAATGCATGAAAATTTAGATGAAGATAAACCTGCTAGAATCACTAAGTATACAAATCGTGCACCTGATTTTATAAACTGTTGTTATTCGCCAAGTTCAAGACGACTTGCAAAGGCAGAACTGCTTGAAACTGTTAGTTTTGCAGGCGATGGTTATTGGATTAATCCTTACTTTATTTATGATTATATCTTTGAAACAAATGAGGATAATTATGAATTTGCTAAAGAACTTTTAATTGAAAGATTTACGGGTAAGCTTAATAACACAAAAGCGAGATTAGAAAATTTAGAGTTTATTGAAGCATTACTAGAAGAAAAAGGCTTAACAAAAGTTACAGAAAATGATTTTCAAAAAATATGGGAAGAATATAAAAAGACAAATCGTAATAAAAACTATAAAAATTTTAATAAACTATGTAACGAATTAAAAAATAAATATCAATATATCGGTGAAAATGTTTTATTTAAATTTTTGGAATGCTCAAACAAAGAAAAAACTGACGATGTTTCTCGTGATAAACGCATAATAAATAATTTCTTTAATAAAAATCCTGAATATATCAGTGTTTTGAACTATAACAAAGACATTTTAGATGATATATATAACGAAATTTTAAATATAATTAATACGGAATCTTACACAGAACACGAAATTAAAACATGTTTAGATTCATTTAAATTAAAAGACACTCAAGAATTGTTTAAATCTAAATATGAAAGAAAAAATAAAGAAATTGTTTCATTAGAAAAGAAACTTCAACAAATTGAAACTGCAAATCGAGATAAATTCTGTGAATTATTTGTTAAGTTAAATTTTAATGATATTGAAAACATTGCCATTTCAATTGCCGACACAATTGATTCAACAAGTAAACCACTATCAATTGGCGATTTGTTCCAAGCTGTTAAAAATGTTGTATATCATCTTCCTTTAAAATATAATTCATTAGATGACCTTGAAATGTATGGCAAACCTTGTAGCGAATATGATTTAGACTATATCGCTTACAGAATACTTATGAATTCTGTTGAAAAGAATGAGACTTTTAAATTATTTGAAAAAGGCTCTAAAAACCCATTCTCTGTTTGGTCACAAGCTTTGACGGAATTAAAAGAAATGGAAAAAATCGAAGAAGAAACAAAGACCAAAAAGCCAAATGAATAATTTTAAAATTTAAACATACTTGTTATAATAAAAAATCTCCTGTATCAATTTGGTAGGAGATTTTTTATAACAATAACTTTTATATGTTTAAATATTTTATTGTGCCACAAAAAATTTGATAACAGAGTTTTTCTCTAAATTCTTTAGTTTGTAGTCTTAATTCATCTTTTTTGTTACTCAAAAAGCCACATTCCACCAAAATTGCAGGGCATTTGGCACTATTTAAAACGAGATAATCACCTTGTAATACCAATTTTCGTGCATCCTCTACATTTTTTATAAGTAAATCTCGAACACAAACAGCTAAATTTTCACTTTGTTTATCATCTATTTTAAAAAAAACTTGTGCACCAATTGATGAGGAAAGAGTAAACTTATTCATATGTATGGAGATAAAAATATCACAGTTACTGTTTTCTATTTTTTCTTTTCTTTTAAGCATGTCTTCATATTTATCTTCATCTAATGCGCTTTCAGTGTTTCTAATTAATTCGACTTTAAAATTCATACTATCAAAATATGACTTTAAGGTTTTGGCATATTCCAAATTTAAATCGCTTTCCTTAACACCAGTTGTTAAACCAACTGCTCCACCATCTAGTGAACCATGACCAGGATCAATTAAAATATAGGGCGTTTTATATGAATTTGCAAGTGTTTTTTGCGAAAAATCAATGCTACAAAATAATACGTAAACAATAACAATTAGCGTAACTATTATAATTTTTTTGTTGATTTTAAACACCCTTATCATATTGTAATATATTATTCAAAAATTTTTGACAATATGATTGGAACCATATTTTATTAAAATCTATTGCAAATTTATTGATATTATGTTATAATTGTTCAATAGGAGAAGTTATATGGAACTAATCAAGAATCTTATTAAATATGTTGTAATTTTGATTGTAGTAGCACTTTTTGCTGTTGCCATATTTGCAGGCATATTATTTATATTTCCAGACATGAGTTTGTTTGGATTTAAATATCGTTCTAATCACGATGATAATTTTGCAATATTTACCGATATGAAAAACAGCGTTACAAAAGTTAATGTTGAAACAAATAATTATGATATAACAATTATGCCAAATGCAAATGAAACCATCAAAGATACAGTAAATAATAATTTAAGAATTGTTATCCACAACGATTATATGGGCTTTATAAACAATGATGTCTTAACAACTGAAATTCAAGATATTCAAGACGAAAACAACACAGTTGCAGTTAATAAATTTGATAGTCTTAATATGGCAACAATTAGAAATGGTTCAGAATTTACAATCAAATTAATTGAACCTAAAGGAATCTTAACTTATGGTAATTCATCTGTTATCATTTATGTTCCAGAAGAACTATTGAGTGCAGAATATAATTTAAAAACTGATAAAGGTAATATTTCTTTTGCAAAAAACAGTTTAGTAAAAGATGTTAGAGTATCAACGTCAGATATCAGTGTTGCTGTTAGTTCTGCAAAAGGCACAATAAATTTAGATAACATTAAAATGGAAAGTGGTTCAAACCTAAAAATCGTTACATATCTTGGTAAAGTTACAATCGATAATGAATATTTAGGAAATGTAGAAATCATTTCTAACACTGGCAATTTTACTTTTAAATCAATAGGTTACGAGCAAGGTGGAGCAGTTATTGGTGGAAACCTAACAGTAACAGGAAATAATCCAGCAATTAAAGCAGATAAAATTTATGGAAATGTTAATTTTGGATTACTAGATAGCCAAATTACAACTGGTTACATTGAAGTCAAAGAAATTAAAGGAACTGGAATATTTAATACTAAAAATGGAACAATTAAAATTGATAAATTAAACGGTGCTATCGATTGTAGAAATGAAAGTGGAACAACGACAATTAATCAAATTGGAACAACAACAGCAACATCAAATTTTGCAAACTTTATTGTTAAATCTGGAACACTTAATTTGGGAAAAACATCAAGCGATGAAAATGCAGGAATTTATAATAATCTTCAAATTAGTTCTGAAAGTGGAAGAGTTGTAATTAATGAATTAAAATCATTAAAGACAGAAGTTTCAGCAACATCAGGAACAGTAGAAATTAATTATAATAAAAGCGAAATTACCAAAGAATTGATTGCAAAAACAACATCAGGTCAAATTAAGTTAACAAATCTTTGTGGAAATGTTACAGCTGAAAGTGAAACGGGTGGAGTTAATGCAAGTTATTATGCATTCAATGGAACTTCAACATTAAAAACAGATAGTGGAAATATTACAATTTCTGTTCCAGCAGCAACAACGGATGCAACAAAGCAATATAAAGTTCACTTTAAAAATAAAAATAATAAATTAAACATTGCTCTTGGTGGAACGATTGTGTCTGCATTTAGTGGTGATAAAAATGAAGATGGATATTATGAATATACAAAAATATTCCCAGAAACCTCTTCAACAACATCAATAATTGATGTAACTACAATAAGTGGGAAAATTAGTTTAAGCGAAAAAGATTAAGACTAAAAATATTGTTAATTTTATATCAAGTAAAAAATATTAAAAATATTAAAAAAACTGTTGACAAGGTATTAAATAAATGTTAGAATAAATTAGCATCTTATGGGTGCTAATTTTTTAGTGAGAGGTGCAGTTATGAGAGATAAAATTACACTTGCGTGCACAGAATGTAAACATAGAAATTATGATAATATGAAAAACAAAAAGAACACTCCAGATAGAATAGAGTTAAGTAAATATTGTCCTTTCTGTAAAAAACATACAACGCATAAAGAAACAAAATAACACATAAGGAGTAAATTTTATGGCAAATAATACTAACACAAGTAAAGAAAAGGTTAAAAAAGAAAACAAAGTTGCTAAAGGAACTAAAGAAATTGTTTCAGAACTTAAAAAAGTTACCTGGCCAAGTTTTGGAAAGGTTTGTAAACAAACATTAGTTGTTTTAGGCGTTGTTATTTTTTTCACTGTCGTTTTGTTTGGCATAGATAGATTGCTTTCTTGGTTATTTAAATTGTTAATTGGTTAGGAGTTTTTATTATGGAAATGAACACAGAAGCAAAGTGGTATGTACTACACACTAATCCCGGTTATGAAAATGTAGCTCAAGAAAATTTAAAAAGAGTTATTGAAAAGAATAATCTTTCAAACAGAATTTTTGATATTGTAATTCCAACAGAAGATGTTGTTGAAGAAAAAAATGGCAAAAAAGTTATTGTTACAAGAAAATTAATGCCAACATATATTTTAGTTAAAATGATTTACGGTGATGATATTTGGCATGCAATAACAAGAACTCGTGGTATTACAAGTTTTGTTGGTCCTAATGCTAGACCATTAGAATTAACAGAAGAAGAAATTGTTAAAATGAGACTAGAAAAAACAGAAGTTGATATTACACTAAAAATTGGTGACCAAGTTGAAATTTTAGCAGGCGCATTAAATGGACAAATCGGCGTAGTGTCTTCAATTGATAAAGATAATTTAACAGCCAAAATTTCAGTAGAAATGTTTGGTAGAGAAAATCAAGTAGATGTTAATCTTGATGAAGTAAGAAAAATTATGTAAAAAAAACAAAATGTATTTAATCGGTTAATAGCCGTTTGAATAAATCAGTGGGAGAAAACAAAGGTTTTCGTTAACCACCAAAAAGGAGAAAAAATATGGCAAAGAAAGTTAAAGCAGTTATTAAACTTCAATTACCTGGTGGAAAAGCTACTCCAGGTCAAAGCGTAGGTTCAGCATTAGGACCACACGGCGTTCCAACAATGGAATTTTTAAAACAATTTAATGAAAGAACTCAAGATAAAGTTGGATATATTATTCCAGTTATTGTTACAGCTTATGAAGACAGAACATTTAGTTTTGTTTTAAAAACTCCACCTGCAACAGTTTTAATTAAAAAAGCTTGTGGAATTGAAAAAGGAAGCGCTAAATCTAATAGAGATAAAGTTGCTAAAATCACAAAAGCACAAATTGAAGAAATCGCTAAAACAAAAATGGAAGACCTAAATGCATCTAGTCTTGAAAGTGCTTGCAGTATGATTGCAGGTTCAGCAAGAAGTATGGGTGTAACAGTCGTAGATTAATTATGGGAGAGGACTACGGTTCTCGTTAAAACCAAAAGGAGAAAAAAATGAAAAAGAGTAAAAGATATGTAGAAAATGCTAAATTAGTTGACCGTTCTAAAATATATGAAGTTGACGAAGCAATTGAATTAGCATTAAACACAAGTAAAGCAAAATTTGATGAAACAATTGAATTGCACGTTAAACTTGGTGTAGATGGTAGAAATGCTGACCAACAAGTTAGAGGTGTTGTTGTTTTACCAAATGGAACAGGTAAAAATGTTAGAGTATTAGTTATTGCTAAAGGTGATGCTGCCGATGCGGCTGAAAAAGCAGGTGCTGATATTGTTGGTGCTGAAGAAGTAGTTGCAAAAATTCAAAATCAAAATTTCTTAGATTTTGATGTTTGTATCACAACTCCAGATATGATGGGATTAGTTGGTCGTTGCGCTAAAATTTTAGGACCTAAAGGTTTAATGCCAAATCCAAAGAGTGGAACAGTTACAACAGATGTAGTTAAAGCTATTAATGATGTTAAAGCTGGTAAAGTTGAATATAGACTTGATAAAAATAATATAGTTCACGTTATTATTGGTAAAGCAAGTTTCGGTAAAGAAAAACTTACTGAAAACTTTAATGCTTTAATGCAAGCAATTGTAAAAGCAAAACCAGCAGCAAGCAAAGGAACATACTTAAAAAGTATTAATCTTGCTTCTACAATGGGACCTGGAATTAGAGTTAACTATAAAACAAACTAAAATTAGCATATAAACGGAATTTCAAAATTTGTTTTTCCGTTTTTTGTTGCTTAAATTAAAATTTTAGAATAAAATATTTGGTTAAAGGAGGAAAATATGCAATTAAAAAATAAATATTTATCAACGATTTTTGATTTTTTATGTATTTTTGTAGGAATATTTATGATGGGATTTGCATTTAATAGTTTTTTCTATTCAAATGGAATAGCACCAGGTGGATTTTCAGGTTTAGCAGCCGTTATAACCGATTTATTAAGACAAGGAAATATTATAGATATTTCACCTACAATATTATATATTTTATTCAATATTGTTCTAATATTCTTTGCTATTAAAATTTTAGGTAAAAGATATTTCTTTTATTCTGTTTTAGGAATTGTATTATATTCTATTTGTATTGAATACCTTAAAATAGATTTAAATTTACATGATTTATTTTTAGCCACAATTTTTGGAGCAGTGCTTATGGGTGTTGGAACAGGATTAGTGGTGAGAGGTGGAGCAAGCACTGGTGGTGGAGAAATGTTGGGTAAAATTCTTCACGAATTAAATCCTGATCTTAAAATTGGAAATATTATTTTCTTAGTTGATTTATTAGTTTTGATTTTAAGTTTTGCAGCTCATGGGTTAGTTGTTTCACTTTATACATTTATAGCAATTTTTCTATCTGGGAAAATCACTGACTTTGTGTTAGATGGTGGAAAAGGAACAAAAGCCTATTACATTATTAGTGATAAGAATGAAGAAATTTCACAAGCAATAATTAAAAAACTATATCGTGGCGCAACGCTAATTAATGGTAAAGGAGCTTATTCCAAAGTTGATAAAAAAATATTACTTTGTTTAGTTAATAAATATGAAGCTAGAAACTTACAAAAAATTGTATTTGAAATTGATGATAAAGCATTTTTATTTAGCACATCTGTAATTGAAGCTTATGGCGAAGGATTTTTAAATAGGGTTAAATATTTATCCAAACCAAAGAAAGCCAGAAAGAAGACTGAAAAAGATGAGTTAGAGGATGCATTAGCGACTCACAATGTAAAGACAATTATTGGTGATATTAGTGAAAATTTAAAAGAGAATAAAGAACAAAATATAAATATTGAAAATAGTAATTCTGCAGAAAATTTAGAAAATGAAAATAATAATAAAAATGACCTATAATTTGAAAAAATCATAGGTTTTTTTTATGAAAAAAGATGTCTAAACAACATCTTTTTATTTTCTGTTTATAAATTTAATTATTCATTAGAAACCTTTTTGGTGTTTATAATAAATGCAAAAATTGAACCTATCAATGTGAATAATGAAAGATAAACGCCGGTGCCAATTAAAATTTCTGTTCCGTCGATTAATTCTATTGGAATTGATAATACAAATGAGTTAATTGTTGTTAAAATTATTACAAGGCTAGATGCAATAATTAGCCCTAAAGATATCCATTTTTTTAATGGTTTTGCAAGTTTGAAATTATAGTCTAATAAACTAATTACAAATAAAACTATGTATGCAAGTGTTGCAATCAAAATTAAAACCAATAAAATGTCTATTAAAACGACGAAAACACTTGTAAAAGAATATCCTCTTATAGAAAAATATTCTTTCCAATAAGAAAAATTTCCTAAGAATTTTATAATTCCATAATTCATCGTAGCAACACTTTCCTTTGAAATTGAAAACCATATAAAATTTGGAATGAAAGTTACAAATATAATGGGTAGCAAACAAATGGTGGATAATATATCTGATAATTTACGCATAATATTACCTCTTTATTTTATTTTTTTTAATTATAACAAATAAATTTTTAATTGACAAATAATTTTAATATTTATTTTCCTAAAAATTTGTTGACAAAATATAAGAACATTCGTGTTGGTAAAATTCTAGAGAAGAAATAAAAGACTTTATATTGAAAACCAATAACCTTGATAGGTTTAGGATTTTTCTTATAAGTTTGCTTAATAATAATTTTTGCGACCTTTTCTACAGGCATTCTTTTGTTATCATTTTCAAGCGCTTTTGCTGTGTTGGCTACGGAATTTTTATATCTATCACTTGTTTCATAACTTTTAATTCTATTTTTTTCGAAATTACTTTTAAACTGACCAGGACAAACAGAAACGACTGAAATTTTACTTCTTTTTAGTTCCATATATGTTGCTAAACTCATTGAATGTAAAGCAGATTTTGAACAGCAATAAAAACCTCTGTAGGGAATAGGAATTAAAGCACAAATTGAACTCATATTAATAATTTTTGCACCACTACTCATAAGTGGAAGAGCATATTTATAGCAATAAAATGCACCTATAAAATTAACATCCATCAAGTTTTTAACCAAACTTGATTTTTCAAGTTCAATGCTTCCTGAAATTCCAAATCCAGCATTATTAATTAAAATATCAATATGACCATATTTTTCTTTTATTTGATTAAAGACTTCAATAATTCTTTCTTCATCGTTAACATTTGCTAAATAAAAATTATCAATATTTTCTGCTTCATCTTTCGCAATGCAAATTGGTGTATCGCCTTTTTCTTTATACATATTATACAAGCAAAGTCCTAGTCCACTAGAAGCACCTGTAATTACTACTATTTTATTCATATTTTACTCCTATATTTTCATTATAACATAACGCTTAAAATAAAAAAAATGATTTTTATTTATTTTGTATTTTTGGTTAAAAGAGTTAAAATTAAATATGAAACATTGTAATATATGTCCTAGAAATTGTAATATTGATAGAGATAGCAAGGTCGGATTCTGTAAATCAAAAAATTTAAAGATTAATAGTGTTAAAAGACATTATTACGAAGAGCCAATTGTCTGTGGGGGAAATGGATGTGGCACAATTTTTTTCTCAGGTTGTAATTTAAAATGTATTTTTTGCCAAAACGCCGAGATAAGTCATAACAATAAAGGGGAAGAAATTAGCGTTACACAACTAGCTGAAATATTTAAAAAATTGGATAACAGCAATGTCGAAAATATTAATTTAGTAACTCCAACGCACTTCACTGATGAAATTATTGAAGCGTTAAAAATATATCGACCAAAACTTCCCATTATGTGGAATACGAGTGGATATGAAAAACCTGAAACAATTCAAAAATTAAAAGATTATGTTGATATATTCTTGTTTGATTTAAAATATTTTGACAGTAATTTGTCATTAGAATATTCAAAAGCAGAAGATTATTTTAAGTTTGCAAGCCAAAGTTTACTAATGGCAAGAAAGATTATTCCTGAAGATGTATATAATGAAAAAAATAAACTTATCAAAGGAATAATAGTAAGGCATTTAGTGTTACCACAAGCAACTAATGATAGCATTAAAATTGTTGATTTTATCAATGATAAACTTGGAAATCAAACTATTGTTAGTTTAATGAGTCAATACACACCTTATTATAAGGCAAAACAACATAAAATTCTAAAAAATTGTGTTAGTGAATTAGAATATAAGAGAGTAGTAAGACATTTAATTAATTTGAATTTTGAAAATGCCTTTATACAAGAAAAATCGTCGAGTGACGAGTACTTTATACCTAATTTTAATGAGAAATTTGATGTAACAGAATTTTTGAAAAAAAGTGATTTTTGAATTGACAAATAGCAATTAATATTGTATCATAACTATATGATTAGTTTAGCAAAATTATATTACTATTACGAAATTGTTTAATCCTTTCATTTGGTGGAAGTTTTTTGCTATATAGTCTTCTACCGAGTAGAAGACTTTTTTATTTAAGGAGAAAATATGGAAAAAGATTTATTTACAAAATTAGAAGAACGAGGATATATTTATCAAGCAACAAACCTTGAAGAAGTTAAAAAAATATTAAATGGTCCTAAAACAACAGCATATATTGGCATTGACCCAACAGCCGACAGTTTGCACATAGGACATTGTTTTCCGCTAATCATAGCAAGATATTTGCAAGAAGCAGGGCATAGAGTTTTGGTTGTTTTAGGTGGGGCAACTGCAAAAATTGGTGACCCTAGTGGAAAATCTACGATGAGAAAAATGGTTGATGATGAATTTCTTAACAATAATTATGAAGCCATCAAAAAAATTATTGGTCGCTTTGTAGACCTTGAAGGTGAAAATAAAGCATTAATTGTTAATAATGCCGAATGGTTTAAAGATTATAGCTATATCGATTTTATGAGAGATGTTGGTGTTCATTTTAATGTTAATAAAATGCTTGCTTCTGAAGCATATTCAAGAAGATTAAACAATGGTGGATTAACATTTTTTGAAATGGGTTATATGTTAATGCAAGCTTATGACTTTGCTTATCTTAACAAAAAGTATGATTGTGAACTTGAATTTGGTGGAAGTGACCAATGGGGCAATATTGTTGCTGGTGTTGAATTGAGCAGAAAAATGAACTTCAAAGAAGGTCAAGAGAATAAGCCACTAGAGGCATTCACTCATCCTTTGTTAACAAATTACGAAGGAATTAAAATGGGTAAAACTGAAAAAGGTGCATTATGGGTTGATCCTAACAAAACTTCTCCTTATGAATTTTATCAATACTTCTATAACGTAGATGATAAAGACGTCGAAAAAGTTATGAAACTTTTAACACGTATTCCTATTGAAGAAATCAACGAACTTTTAAAAGGTGACATTTTGGTTGCCAAAAGGAAAATGGCTTATGAAGTAACAAAACTTGTTCACGGAAAAGAAGAAGCCGATAAAGTTTTAGATATGGTTTCAAACATATTTGGTAAAGCAAATTACGAAAATATGCCAACTGAAGAAATTAAAATTGAAAGTGAAATTAATGTCTGTGATTTGCTAGTTCAAACAAGTTTGTTTTCATCAAAAAGCGATGCTAGAAGAATGATAGAACAAGGTGCAGTTATTATTGATGATACAAAAATTACTGATTTTAGATTAATTTTACCTATTAAAGAAGAATATATAATTAAAAAGGGAAAGAAAAATTTTATTAAAGTTATTAATATAAAATAAAACAATTAATAAATTCGAAAACACATTAGTGATGAAAAATATTACACATTAACTAGTGTGTTTTTTGCTTTTTATACATAAAAGTTATTTTTAGTTTAAAAATAAATATATGTTAAGTCTTAAGAAACGAGTCGACAATTTAAAAAAGAAATTTAACGATAATGAAAGTTTAAAAATTCGTTATTTTTCTGCATTTGATAGAAGATTTGCATTACTTTTTTTTGAAGAGTTTGCCGACTTTGATGTGGTCAGCAGTGATATTTTAAAACCTATTTATGATGGAGAAGATAAATATAAAAATATTAATCTTAATAAACCTTTAATAATACATAAAAAAATAATTAAAAAAAATAATACCATAAAAATCAATACAAATGTTGCAAAAAATAATAAAAAAGAATTTAAAACGGTAAAAAAAGATGAGTTTTATAGTATTATTGCCAAGTTTTTAGCTGAAAAAGTTCTTTATTCTGGTGAAATAACTTCTGGTAAAAGCGAAAAAGATTTTATTAACAAATTAACTCGTGGCGAAAAAGTTTTGTTAATTGAAGGCGTTAATGAAGGATTATTAATCAATTCTAAAAAGCTTGAAAAAAGAGCAGTTGTTGAACCCCCTAATAATAATGTAGTTCGTGGACCAAGGGAAGGTTTTATCGAAGACATAAACACAAACATTAATTTAATCAAAAAGCGTCTTAGCACTAATGATTTAAAAATTGAAAATCTATTTATAGGAAGATATACTCAAACAAAGGTTAGCATTTTATATCTAACAAGTATTGCCGATAAAAAAGTTGTTAAGAAAATAAAAAAACGATTAAAACAAATTGACATCGATGGAGTTTTAGATAGTTATTATTTACAAGACTATTTAGAAGAAAAACCAAACAGCATTTTTAAACAGATTGGATTTACTGAAAAGCCAGATATTGTTGTTGGTAAAATGCTTGAAGGAAGAGTTGTAATATTGGTTGATGGAAGCCCTATTGCCTTAACTTTACCATTTTTGTTAATTGAAGACTTGCAAGCGAGTGAAGACTATTACGAAGAAAATACGAAAGTTAGTTTTTTAAGATTTTTAAGATTATTAGGGTTAATTCTTGCTTTAACTATGCCAGGAATTTATATTTCTATGCAATTATATCACTATAAAGCCTTACCTCTTAAGTTTTTGGTTACATTAATTAATAGTTCACAAAATATTCCTATGCCTCCGGCCATTGAAGTTTTATTTGCATTTTTTATGTTCGAAATATTATATGAAGCGAGTGTTAGAACACCTAAAAGTTTAGGAAGTTCTTTTAACATTATTGGTGCATTAATTTTAGGCGATACTGCAGTTAAAAGCAATCTTGCTAGTGCTCCAACAATTATGATTGTTGCACTTAGTAGTATTGCCATATACTTGATTCCCGAAGGAACAAAAGTTTTAAGAATATTAAGATTCTTATTAACACTAATGGGAACAATTATGGGCATTGTTGGAATTTGTATTGGATTAATTTTTGTGTTCGCATATTTATGCGATTTTGATAGTTATGGGGCAGAGTATATGTCACCTATGGCACCATATGTAACGAATGATTTTAAAGACTTTATTTTTAAGGGAAATATCAAAAATATGCGAGAAAGGCCAAACTCCTTCAAGCAGAAAAATATAATAAGGCAAGGTGTTAAAGATGACGATAAAGAATAGTAAAATAAGCACAAATGCATTATGTGTAATATTGCTTGGTATTTTTTTATCAATGCGTCCCATTATGGAAAATTCTTTACAAGCAAGAGTTGTTGGTAACGATAGTGTAATAACAAGTTTTATTGCTTGCGTTATTAATTTATTATTCACATTTCTAGTTTGTTTTTGTATAGAAAAAAACCAAGGAATGAGTTTTAAACAAATTCTCGAAAAACTTCTTGGCGCTTTTGTTACTAAAATTGTTTTATTAATTTTGGCATTTATTTTCTTTTTTAAATTATTACTTGCCGATTATCAAATGTCAGAATTACTTTACGATTCAATTTACTCAGACATAAATTGGACTATGTTTGTTATACCAATATTTGCAATCTTTGCTTACTTATCGATTAAAGGAATAAAAACAATTTCTCGTTGTTATCAAATTTTAGTTCCATTTGGATTTCTACTTTTAGTTGCTACTATGATAATAGGCGTTAAAAATGCGAATTTCGAAAACTTATTACCACTTTTTGACCATACTCCAAGCGAATTTTCTAAAGCTTTGCTATATTTATTGCTTCAGTCAAGTGAATTTATTTTTCTATTTACATTTATGGAAAATGTAGTTAGTAAAAGTCATGGTTATTATAGAACTATTCTATGGGTTTGTTTGTTAATTTTGATTCTTATAGTTGGATTTTATATTTTGTTTATTTCAATTTTAGGAAATATTGCACCTTTTGTTCAAGAAAGTTTAATTAAAATGACTCAATTTGGTTCGACTAGTTACAGTTATTTTAAAATTGATATATTTACTGCCACAATGGGTATTCCAATGATAATTTTAGAGTGTTCCTTGCTAACATATGGCATCAGTTATTGTTTTAAACAGATATTTAACTATGAAAAAGATTACACCAGTATTATTGTTGTTAGCATAATTTTCATTTCCAAGTTTATTGCTCAAATTAACAGTCAAAGCGTTACAAAATTTTATTATGACAAAATAGGTATTATTGTTTTAGGTTTTATTTTTATGTTGCCAATACTTTTAGTAATAGCAAGTTTTAAGGAGAAAAAAAATGATAAAAAATATCTTGCGACATAAATATTTGTTTTTAATTACCTTATTGTTTGTTGTATATTTACCTTTTTCTGTGGGAATCCCGGCACAAACTAACACTAGAGCAATTGTTACGGGAATCAGCATAGATAAAAAAAATGATAATTTTACAGTTGCATTGCAAATTATTACGCCACAAAGTAATATAAGTAATAATGAAAATTTAGATATCATTGAAGATGATGGTAAAACTGTTTTTGATTGCTTAAACAATTTAAGTATTAAATTAGGTAAAGAGATTGGATTAGAACATACAAATATTATCATTTTAAGCGACAGCATTAAGGAAGAAGATTTAATGAATATTTTTGAATATATGTATCGAAATTCAAAAATTACACTTTCAACCATTTTAGTCTACACAACTGGTAGTGCAAAGAATTTATTAGAAACTTCAGCCGAATTAAATAATAATTCGAGCTCGAGTATTCAAAACAACTTAGGATTTAATTCAAAATTATTCTTGACAGCAAATGTTGTAACACTTGGTGATTTTTTTAATGACTACTATTCTTTTTCGGCAATTACAAGTATGCCATTAATTTCTCAAGGAATTAGTGGAGATTCGCAAGGGGGACAAGAAGGTTCATCTGACACTCAACAATCAGGGAGTAGTGGTGGAGTGGTTGGTGCTAGTTCTGGTGGTTCAAGTAACTCTGGCAGTGAAACAAAGGTTGAGCCACTAGTTCAAAATGAAGGCAAAAGTGCAATATTTAAAAAAGGTAAATTTTTTGATGAATTAAGCAAAGAATTAGTGACGGGTTTTAGTTACTTAAATAAGAAAAGTTATAAAGGTGCAATTTTTGTTGAAAATGTTACAGATAAATATTATGATAACAGTAAAGTCAGTGTGGAAATTGAAAAATCAAAAATTAAAATAAAAGAAGTTTATCGTGATAATAAATTATGTTTTGATGTCGATTTTAGAATTTATTGTTATTTATCTGAAGTTATAAATGAAAGGCCAAAAGATATAAAAATTATGTATAGCATTGAAAATTATTTAACAGAAGCATTAACAGATAAATTGAAAGAAAAAATTAATGATAGTGTTCAAAAAAGTTTAGAATATACAAAAAACCAAAAAATAGACATCTTTCAATTTTATGAAAAATTCTATAAGCATGACAAAAAGTCGCTAATCAAAATTTTAAGGCAATACGGAGAAGACTATTTAGATGCGTGTGAAATAAATATGAATATCTCGGTGCTACCATATAAGTAATCAAACATAAAACTATTTGTAATTAACAAATAAAAAATTAAACATAAAATAAAAAAAGCAAATTTTGAAACTCGTTTTGCGAGAAGATTTTCCCTACTTAATTATTTTAAAATTTTAAGCAATATTATTTTGTTTTATATATATGAAATTAAATTAACTTTAAATTGTAATTTTTATTGAAATTAATTTTAAACTTTGAAAATAATTTTTGCTATTGACTAAT
This sequence comes from Christensenellales bacterium, assembly GCA_051889995.1. Taxonomy (GTDB): domain Bacteria; phylum Bacillota; class Clostridia; order Christensenellales; family UBA1242; genus UBA7868. The sequence continues at coordinate 101,245 of JBJFDL010000002.1, read as the reverse complement.
TTTACAAAAAGATATATACTATTTCAAAGGAGCACTTATGAAAAAGTTATTATCCAAAAAATGCAAAGTGTGTAAAATTACAGTTGATGGAAAAAAATATCCATTAAGTTTATTAGATATGGAACTTGCATACGAAAATTTGTCTTCTAAAATATTAGCCTTTGGTTTAAGATATACTTCTCCGTTTTTTTTAGGAATTGGATTATTTTGCATGGGATATCAACTTATAACTCTTGGAGCGATAGATCCTGCTATGTTACAATCACTTATACATATTATTCCAACAGGAATTATGTTTAGTAACCGAACTATATGCGGAGCTAGTTTTAACGCAATGGTAAAATTGCCAAGAACCAATAGAAAAGTGCGTAGATATTATGAAAAAATGCGAACAACCGAGATGAATTTAACTCCTAAAAATTCTACTCGTATTAATAAAAAAAGGCAAAGACTTACCCGAAGAATATTAAAATCATTTAAAAAAGAATCTGCATTTTTTGATAAAAGAACAAAAAAATGGCGTGAAATGCCTTATGAAGAACTTTCTAAAAAGGTTTTCACTAACACGGCATTTACAAATATGGATACCAATCAAGAAATTATTGATAAATTTATATACTATAATTACGATTTGTTATATGAACTTTGTCCGGAATATGAAGAATTTATGGTTGACAGATTTAACAAAAGATTGGAACACTTTGATAAGTTTGGAATTTATGATGAATACTTCCAAGAAATGATGTATCCTAGAAGACTTTTTGTTAAGACTGATTGCGTTGATGAAAGAGATAACAAAGACGTAAAAGAAGAATGCTTTAAAAGTCTTACAGATTATTATGAAATTGAAAGTAATGATTACTTTGAATATGACCCTTCAATTGATGATTCAATGATGTTTAAAGCTATGGACTTAAAATTTGACTATCAACTTTATTGTGCGAGATATAAAAACAAACCTAAAATTATTGGTAAATTTAAAGCTCCTAAAGATGATGAAATTTGTGAGTCAAGTGAAGAATTTGATAGTAAGTTAGATGAAATCAAATATAATACTCCATATTATTTAGATAATATTTCACAAAAGGAATATGAAGAATTTATAAAACCTGAAATAAAAACTAATGTGAACCTAAATAAAGAAACTAATGAAAATACAGAGATTATACAAAAAAACAACAAAAGTAATATTAATAACAATGTAAAATCCAATAAAGATAAAAAACCAAAAGATAACAAAACGGAAAACAAAGAAGTTAACACAAACTCTAGACCGAAAGAAGATGAACATTTAATTAGAGGTATGTATGAATAGGAAATTTATTTTCCTATTTTTTTATTTGTTTTTATTTTTTGTTTTTGCTATACTTTTAAAAAGAGGGGAATATGGAAGAAAAAAATTTAATTACAAAAATATGGGCGCGTCAAATATTAGATAGTCGCGGTAATCCAACAGTTGAAGTTGACGTTTATGTTGATGGTGAATTTTCTGGAAGAGCATCAGTTCCATCTGGAGCATCCACTGGTAAATTTGAAGCAATAGAATTAAGAGATGGAGATAAAGATAATTATCTAGGAAAAAGTGTAGAAAAGGCTGTTAAAAATGTTAATAAAATTATTAGTAAAGAAATAGTAGGTATGTGTGTTTTTAATCAGGAAGAGATTGACAGAAAGATGATTGCACTTGACGGAACAGAAAATAAGGGAAAATTGGGTGCAAACGCCATTTTAGGGGTTTCACTTGCTTGTGCGAAAGCTGGTGCTAATAAAAAAGGCTTGAGTTTATTTAGATATTTAAAAGAAAGTGACGAATATATTATGCCTGTTCCAATGATGAACGTAGTTAATGGTGGGAAACACGCAGATAACAATGTTAATATTCAAGAATTTATGATTATGCCAGTTGGGGCAAAAAGTTGGAGTGAAGCTCTTAAAATGTGTGTTGAAGTTTTTCATAACTTAAAAAGCGTTTTAAAACAAGATGGTTATGCTACAAGTGTTGGCGATGAAGGAGGATTTGCTCCAAATTTTAAAAACGATGAAGAAGTTTTTGAATATCTTGTAAAAGCTGTTAAGAAAGCAGGTTATAAACTTGGTAAAGACTTTATGTTTGCAATTGATGTTGCTGGAAGCGAGATGAAAAATGAGGCCATTAAAAAAGGAAAAGATGATTATTACTTTTTCTGGAAAACTGGTAGAATGTTCACAACAAGAGAGTTTATAGATTATTTTAAAGAGTTAATTGATAAGTATCCTATAATTTCTATTGAAGACGCTTTTGGCGAAGAAAATTTTGAAGACTGGAAATTATTTAATAAGGAATTAGGAGATAAAATTCAAATTGTTGGTGATGATTTATATGTAACAAATATTCAACGCTTAAATGTTGGAATTGACCAAAAACTATCTAATTCAATTTTAATTAAAGTTAATCAAATTGGAACATTAACAGAAACGATAGAAACAATAAACAAAGCAAGAGAAAATAATTTTACTGCCGTAGTATCTCATAGAAGTGGCGAAACGGAAGACACAACAATTGCCGACCTTGTTGTTGCGTTGTCGACTGGGCAAATTAAAACAGGTGCTCCTAGCAGAACAGATAGAGTTGCAAAATATAATCAATTAATAAGAATTGAAGAAGAACTAAATAAAAAAGCAAGATATTTAGGAAAAAGAGTTTTTACATCAATAAAAAAATAGTAGAATTTATAAAAAAAGAATTTAGATTTTGTCTAAATTCTTTTTATTATTAATCTTGTTTTTGATAATAACTTCCACTGTGTTGAGTTGCTGGAAATCTTTGACCCTTTTCAAGATAAACTGAACCACCACATTTACCATTAACATCATAGGCAATGTAGTTGCCACTTTCTGGCGCTTCTTCACCAGGTCTATACATATTATTCATAGTATACCTCCTAACACTATGATGTGTAATGATTACAAAATTATTATAAAATTTTAAAAATTTATAAACTTTCGATTATAACGCTTCCATTAAACCAACTTTTAAAGAAGTTTTCTAAATCTTTTCCACATACTTTATTAAAAGCATAAATTAAATCTGATGGTGTTGCATTTTTACACATGTTTTCATTGTAGTAAAATTTTAGAGATTTTATAAATTTAGATTCTCCAACTAAAGTGTTCAATGCGTCAAACATTAAAAGACCTTTCACATAAGCCATATAAATGTATTCTGGTTCTGTGTTATATTCATCTAAACTACGCAACATTGTTGTATCCACTTTGCCAAAAACTTCTTTATAAACATCAATAAAAAGTAGATAACTGTTAGTTGTGTTTTTAATCATATCATCAATATTCAATTCGTATTCTTGATTTTTTTCAAAAAACAGATAAGTTGAATATTCTGTTAAGCCTTCATCTAAAAAACCATATTTAAATTCATTGTTTCCAACAACCCCATACCACCATTGATGGGCAATTTCATGAACCATAGTGTAAGTGTGGTCCTCGTAATTTTCAAGATTATCACTAATAAATACAATGTTTGGATATTCCATTCCGCCATAAACAAAGTTACTTTCGCATATGGATAGAGAAGAATATGGATATTTAGCGAACAATTCATTAAAGGTTAAAACACTTTTTATACAAGTTTGCAAACTTTTTTCAGGATATTTATCTTGATAATAATAATAATTAATTTCAATTCCATCTATGTTTTCACTAATATTATTAAATTTATCCGATAAAATCATTGCAAAATCTCTAACGGCTTTTGCAGAAATTTTTTTGTTAGTTACATTTTCATTTGTTGTTTCACTTATCACTATCCCGGTTGAAGCCAAAGAATATTTTGAGTCGTAAGTTATATCAATATTAAAATTTGATATATCGCTATAAAATGGGTCGCCATTGTAGTGGTATGAATTATCAAAAAATCCTTCGTTTTCATCATATACACAAGCAATTAGAAAAAAATTCCCCAAATTAATCGTGTTTTCACCATAACCATATCTGTGGGAAATGTTAGGTAATAGTTCGCTATATTCAAAATATATTTTTACACTCTTTTTAGGTAAAAGTTCTTCGCTTAAATCTACAATTAAAATATCTTTATCCACGTTAGAATAGCGAGGAGATACATCAAAGTTATTAACCTTTAATGTTTTAAGTTCAAAATCGCCGTAATTTTCGCCATTTGGATAGGCTTTGGAAGAATTGAGTGTGCTGACGGGTTTGTTAACCACTCCCTCGCAAAAGGCTCTTGGATATATATGAAAATATATTGACTTTAATGCAACATCTTCAGTTGTGTTAATATAGTTAACTTCTTGCTGTATATCTAAAGTTTTATTCTCGCAATCTAAATTTATATTTAAAGAATACTCGTTTACATTTTTACTGTATTTTGCTATAAAATTCGTTTTAGCTGTTTTGAATATTAAAACTGAAGATAGAATTATAGCACACACTAAAATACATGACACAATTATTATTATTTTTTTCTTTTTCATTAATTTTTGCATAGGCTTGTCCTTTTTTTATTTATTACAAATATATGTGAACTTAAAAATAAAAATAACAAAATAAAAAAAATCTTGTTTAATAATTGAAAATATTTTAAAAACATTATATAATGTAAGGAAAAGGGGAGAAAGAATATGGCATTTGCGAAATATAGCATCGACTTTAGAGAAAAGCAATTTACATTAGTTAGTAATGTGTTTTTACATTACTTTATGCCATCAAGTCCAGAAGGTGCAGTGAAAGTTTATTTGCAAGGATTAGTTTTTTGTGACTTAGAAAGCGATGTTAACACTCTTGAAAATTTTTGCGAAAGTTTAAATATGACCAAACAAGAAGTTGAAGAACATTTAAAATATTGGCAAGAACAAGGTGTTTTGCAAATTGTAGATATGGAAAAACTAGACATTGTTTTTTTAAATTTAGATAACAAGGTTGTAAAATTTAAACGAATAGATGAAGAAAAATATGGTGATTTTTATATTGCATGTCAAAGTTTATTAAACAGAGCACTTTCTCCAAACGAATTTAAAGATTTTGTAGAATTTATTGAAAAAGATAAACTAGAAAAAGAAGCAATGCTAATGATAATTAAGTATTGTGTGGAAACAAAAGGTGATAATGTTGCTCCAAAATATATTATATCTGTTGCAAAAAATTGGATTGGAGAAAAAATATTAACAGTTAAAAAAGTCGAGAAAAAACTAGAAGAATTAACGTTAACAAGTGAAAATATTAAAAATATTTTTGTTGTTTTAGGAATTAACCGCAGTGCAACGCTTGAAGAAAGAGATATGTATTTAAAGTGGACGAAAAGTTTCTTCTTCACGGATTCAACCATAATTGAAGTGGCAAAATTTTTAAAGAAAAAAGGTGGAATGAAGGCTCTTGATGCCAAACTTACAAAATATCATTCTTTACAACTTCTATCTATTGATGAAATTGAAAACCACGAAAATAATAAAAAGCATTATCTTGACCTTGCAAGGGAAATAACATCGAAATTAGGCTTATATTTTGAAAACTTAGAACCAGTCATAGACAATTACATAAATGTTTGGTTATATAAAGGTTATAGTGATGAAACGCTAAAAACAATAGCAAAATTCTGTTTTAAAAGTGAAAATAATTCATTAGAACAAATGGATATTGTCATTCAAAAATTATACAAACAAGGTATTGTTTCACTAGATGCAATAGTTGAGTATATTCAACAACTAAATTTAGTTGATGAAAAAATTAAGGATATTTTCGAAAAATTATCAATTAAAAGGATAGTAACTAACCGAGATAGAGAAGTTTACAATATTTGGACTAACGATTGGCTAATCGGAGAAGAATTGTTAGAATATGCAATAAGTATTTCGCAAGGGAAAACTCAACCATATCAATATTTAAATAAAGTTTTAGCAAATTTTCACGAAAAAGACATCAACAGCGTTGAAAAGGCAAAAGCACAAAATTTAAATTTAAGTGTAAATAATTCAAATAACGAACTTAATATGAACACAAGAAGTTATACTGATGAAGAAGTTAACCGTTTATTTGATAATTTAAAGGAGATTGATATTTAATGAATAAAAATGAAATTTTTGATAAAACTTTTCACGATTTTCAACAGAAAAAATTACAAAGAATTTTAGATGCAAAAATTTATTTAAATAGTTGTTATGATGTTCCTGAAATTCTAGAACTATCAAATAAACTTGGTGAATTGAAAATTGAAATAGCTAAAAAGGAAAGAGATGGCAAAGATTGTGAAAATTTAAACGCATTAGTTAAAACAACAAAAAATCAATTAGTGAATTTAATTCAAGAAAGTGGCAAAGATATAAATAAAATTTTACCAAAATTTGATTGTCCAATTTGTAAAGATTCGGGAGTTGTTGACAACAAAATTTGTGATTGTTTGGATAGAGAATATAAAAATAGATTGTTAGAAATTGCTAATATGAAGTTAGATAAACATCCTACTCTTGAAGATTTAGACTTAAGTGTGTATCAAGACTGTCAAGAAAAAACAAAGTTAATAGAAATTTTATTAAATCTTGATAAAACAAAAATCAATACAATATTATTTTCAGGTGCAACCGGGACGGGTAAAACTTTTATTGCAAAAAGTCTTCTAAAATCAATGATTTTAAAAAATAATTATGGATTAGGAAAATCATCTTTTGAAGTAAATAATTATTTTTATAATGTAAACTATGATTTTAAAGGTGATAAATCATTAACAGAATTAATTGAACCAGATGTTTTATTAATTGACGACTTAGGTGCTGAAAATATGATTAATAATGTAACAAAAGAATATTTATTAATTTTATTAAATGCAAGGCAAGATAAAAACAAACTAACAATATTCACATCTAATTTGACTTTAAATGATTTAAGAATTAAATATAATGAAAGATTTTTTTCAAGATTAGTTTGTAAAGAAATTTCGCTTAAATATAATTTTACTGGTAAAGATTTGAGAATACTGAATTAACATTATTTAATTAAAACTTAAAATTTACAACAAAATAATTTATTAATTAAGTTATTATTTTATATAAAATTTAACAATATAATAAAATAATCTTTTCTACACGAAATTTTTAACTTATGAAAATTATAAATTGGGGTAAATAGCCCCCATGCTGATATACCTCAGGTGGTAGAGGACTGCATTGGTAATGCAGCTGCCCCGGGTTCGAGTCCCGGTATCAGCTCCAAAATTAAAAGTCGCCAAACATTCAAAAATATTGGCGATTTTTTTAACATTATTAAAATTAGAAAATAGACAATTGAAATAAAGAAATATTAAAAAATAATCTAATTTAATTTTAAAATATAAAGAAAAATTTAAATAAAAATAATCTTTAAAATTTAATACAATTTAGATTTTAAGAAAAACTAATTAAGAACAAATAAAAATTAATTTTGATTAAACATTTTGAAAAATAAACGAAAAAATTGTTTTTTTGTTTATGAATAACTTTTATCATAATTGTTTTTTGTTTTTAGTATACATAAATATGAATAAGGATTATAAGATTAAAAAAATGAAAAATTTTTAATAACTTGCGTTATTTTATGACAATACCACTAAATAAGTTGACAATAATGTAGTATTTTGTTATATTTTGTTTGTAAAGGAGAGATTATGAAGAGAAATGTTCTGCTATCACTACTTCTTAGCTTAGGCATAATGCTTGTGGGTGGAGTTGTTTGGGGATTATTTTATTATATTGGTGTTTTCGCTTCAATTATTTCATTGGCTTCGGCATATCTTGCAATTTTAGTATATTCTAAATTTAGCAAAACAAATGCTTTATGTTATGTTTGGGTGAGTGTTTTATCAATTTTAATTAATGCTTTTGCTTTAATATTAACTTTGTCGTTAATGACTTCAGAATCAATTTTATCGATTTTCAATATTTTGGCAACAAACACTAATGTTCTACTTGCTGTTTGCTATGATGAAATTATGGCAATAGTGTTCACTCTTTTAGGCGTTGTTGCAAGCATAGCAACATTTAAAAGAAAAGAAAAATTAGAAAAAGAAAAACAGGCAAAACTTTTAGAAGCACAAAAAAATATTGCTTCAGAACAACCAATTGAAAATAAAGAAATTAAAAGATGTGACTCTTGTGGAGCGATATTAGATGAAAACCTAAATTGTCCAAATTGTCAAACAAAATAAGAAAAAAAATTAAATTTATGATTAAAATTTAAAAATCTATTTAATATATTATAAAGGGGAATATTATGGAAAAAAAGGGCGCAAAATATACTTTAACTTCAGGGATTATTAATTTAATTACAGGAGGATTTTGGCTATTAATTTCATTAGTAATTTTATTAGCATCTGATATGATTTTAACTGAAACAATAAATTTAATGCAAGAATTAGGCGAAGATACATCATTTTTGACAATAGATGTTATTTTATTAATAGGTGGAGTATTTCTTGCTTTTGCAATTGCTTACATCGTTTTAGGTGTATTTTCAATAATTTTAGTTAACAGAAAAGCTGAAAAATATTATCAGTCTAAACCTGGGTTTATAACACTTGCAATAATTGAAACTTTAATTGCTTTTATATTCATTTGGTTTTTGGGTATTTATGGTGCTGTCTTACCAGTTCTTTGTGTAGTGTTTAGATGGATAACAGTTTACCAAATAAGAAAGCAAGAACAAACACAACTTGTTGGAACTGTTACTGAACAAAATGCTAGCAGTGTTGTTAAAGAAGCTGATATAATTGTTGAAGAAAATGAAACTTCAAACACAGAAGAAAAAGAATAATTAACTGATAATAATAAAAAAGGTCCATACAGGACTTTTTTGTTGGAAAAATGTATTTATTGTTTTATTTTTATTAACTATTTGACAAAACAAAAATCATTTGCTATATTATTCAAAAAGGGGAAAGATATGTTAAATTTAGACAAGTTGCAAGAATTAGAAAAACAAATTTTAACAATCAGTAACTGTCTTTGAAGGCAATAAAAAAGACGTTGAAAAATTAAAGGATGAATTGAATGAAGATAGCATATATTCTAATTCTCAAAAATTGATTGAAGTGAGCAAAGAATTAGCAAAAAAACAAAAAGAGTTAGATTTGTTGAAAGAGATTGATGTTCAATTTAAAAATATAAAAAATGACATTAATATGCTAGATGGTCTGCAAGAAGAAGAAAAACTTGAATATGAAAACATAATCAGTGCTGAATTAACTTCGTTGTGTGAAAAAACAAATTCTTTATATTTAGATACATTATTAAACAAAAAATACGATAATCTTAACGCTTTGGTTATGCTTCATTCGGGAGCAGGTGGAACGGAGAGTTATGATTTTGTAGAAATGCTTTTTAGAATGTATACAAGATATTGTGAAAAAGAAAATTTAAAACTTGTTGTTAACGATTATTTAAAAGAAGATGTCGGTTATAAAAGCCTTTCATTCACAATAAGTGGTGAAAATGCGTATGGAAAAATGAAAAGTGAAAAAGGCGTTCACAGACTTGTTAGAATTTCGCCCTTCGATTCAAACAAAAGAAGGCACACAACATTTGCTAGCGTTGAAGTTATTCCCGAAATTATCAACGATGAAGAGGTTAATATAAATCCGCAAGATTTAAAAATAGACACATTTAGAAGTAGTGGTGCAGGTGGACAACATATAAACAAAACAGAAAGTGCTGTTCGAATAACACATTTGCCAACCAACATAGTTGTAAGTTGTCAAAATGAAAGAAGCCAAATACAGAACAAAGAAACTTGCTTAAAAATTTTAAAAAGTAAGTTATTGTTAATTAAGGAGCAACAGCATTTAAATGAAATTAGTGAAATATCTGGTGAACAACAAAAAATAGAGTGGGGAAACCAAATAAGAAGTTATATCTTTTGTCCCTACACTCTTGTTAAAGACCATAGAACTAATTATGAAACAAGTGATGTTGATGCTGTTATGAATGGCGAATTAGAAGACTTCGTCCTTTCATATTTAATTAACTGTCAAAATTGATTTGTGAATTAAATATAAACAAAGCGTGAGAAAAATACTTTATTTAACAAATTAAAATTAATTAGATAAATGAAGGAAATAATTATAAACTTGAAATAACTAAAAAATGTAGCTTTTGCTACATTTTTTTTTAAATTATTTTTTAATTTTATGCAATTTAGTTTGCTCTTAATTAATTTGAAGCAGTGTTGTTAGTGTCGTCGCCGTCGTTAATATTTAATGTTTCTATTTTAACTTTTTGTGTCTGTGTTTTTTTTCTTCCCATTTTACTTGCTAAAATATCAACAGCGTTTTCGATTTTATCTTGATATTTCAATGAAAGGAAAAATATGATAGCAATAACTACAACTATTATTGCCCAAAAAATTAATCCAGTTCCTTTAAAAGGAATTATTGCCCCACTTCCAAAGTAACATAAAGAAATTAGTGCTAGTGGTCTTGAAATTAAATTTGTGAAAAAATAAAATTTAAAACTCATATTTGTAACACCTGCTGCAATACATAAAATATCATCAGGAAAAATAGGGAATAGCATCATCAAAAAAAACAAATATTTTCCATTGGTTAATTTTTTTGTCCACTTTTCTGCATCTTCTTTGCCGGCAATCCAAATTAAAATTTTTTTGCCAAAAACTCTACCTAAAAAGAAAGCAAAAAAACTTCCTAACATTATGGCTATAAAACTTAAAATCAAGGTTTTTAAAGGTCCAAATACTAGTGCACCAGCAATTGTTGTTATAGCTGCCGGTATTGGTAAAACTGTAACTTGTAAAAATTGTATTAACATAAAAATGATGATACTAAAATTTCCACCAGATAAAATAAAATTTTTAACATCTTCAAGATTATTAAATTTTGATAATAACCCTGTTTGTTTTAATGCAAAAAATCCACCAACTATTAATGCAGCAAAGATTGAAAAAACAATAATACTGCGTAAAATTTTACCTTTCTTAGTTGTGTTATCTAAAATTTTACTTTTAGTTATTTTTTCTCCAGCCTTAGATTTTGTTGCGTTAAGTTTCATTAAACATTCTTCTTCTTTTATTTCAGCATCTTCAATTTTATTTAAGTTTTTAAATTCCTTATCTAAAACTTTTTCTTCTTTGATTTTTATTTCATCTTTTTTGTTCATACATTATTAGTATATTCCTTTTATAAACTTTTAACAACAGAAATTTGTTTAATTAAGTATATTTTATTAATTTATAAAAAGATTTGAAAAAAGATTTTAAATTTGTTATAATTTAGTATGCAAGAAAATAGTTATACAGTTAGAGCAAGCAGTCTATGTTTTATTTTAGCATTGGTTATACCTAATATTGTAGGTATTTTTGTTCTTACAATTTTAATGTCTGTTTTTGGCACTGAAGGATTTGACCAAACTTTAGTTTATCAAATAATTGCTTTGTTTTTAAATCAAATTGGATTTTTGATTGTTTATTTAATTTTAAAGGCAAAATGTAAAGTTAAAACAAGTTATTATTTTAAAGAAAAAATCAAAGTTGGTGATATTTTTTTAATACTGCTTATTGGACTTACTTGTGTGTTTTTAATAAGTCCATTAATTAATGTTATTGATGAGTTTTTAACACAAATTGGATTTTTATCATCATCAATTTCTTTGAATTTGCCACCACTTCAAGCGTTTTTAATTTTATTTTTTTCGTTAGCAATTTTTGCTCCGTTAATTGAAGAATTGGTTTTTAGGGGAGTGATATTTAACGGCTTAAGAGAAAAAGGTGATGTTACTGCTGTTGTGATGTCTGCATTGTTTTTTACAATAATTCATTTAAACATTCACCAAACAATTTACCAATTTTTGCTGGGCGTTCTTTTGGCATTAGTTTATTTGTATACTCGAAACTTTTTTTCTTGTTTTTTGCTACATTTTATTAATAATGGAGCAGTTTTAACAATAAACTATATTAATCCATCATTTTTTGATTATAAGTTTTTATCCACAAACTACATTATAATTGCGTGTATTTTGTTTGTCTTGGGAATAATTATAATTTATCATCTATTATCTTTTTTAAGGAAAAGAAACAATTATAAACGCACAATTATTAATAAAAATGAATTGAAAGATGCTAACAATTCGATTAAAAAATATGATTTTTATGTTGTTTCAATAATTTTTGGAGTTCTTTCATGGATTTTATCAGTGTTATTTTTATAGGAGATATATGCAAAAAAGTCGCTTTTTAAAGATTAGTTTAATATATTTTATCTCATTATGTCTATTTGTTGGCGTAAGGGTTTTATTTCAATTTAATTTTCTTTCTAATGTTCCAAATGTTTTACAAGACATAATTTCAACTGTAATAATTCAAGTAATTATTATGGTTGTTGTTCCAACGCTTTTTTATAGGTTGTTTTTTAAAAAAAGACAAAAAGAAACATTTAATGACATAGGTTTTAAAAAAATATCATCAAAAGTGGTGTTAATTTCTTTTTTAATAGGATTAATTGCTTTTGTTTTAAACATTTTTGTTAGTTCAATTTTTAATGGACTTATTCAAGCTTTTGGATACACTCCTTCTTCATCATCTAGCAGTGGTGAAAGTTATTCGTTTGTGAGTTTTCTAGTTAATGTTTTATGCGTTGCAATTTTGCCAGCATTTTGTGAAGAATATATGCATAGAGGAATTTTAATGCGTGGAATGTTTTCCAGTATTAGTGTTAAGCATAGTTTAATCATTAGTTCAATATGTTTTGGACTTATGCACTTAAACATTGTTCAGTTTTTCTACGCAACAATTTTAGGCTGCCTAATTGGCTTTGTTTCCATTGTAGGAAAAAGTATATGGCCAGCAATCATAATTCACTTTGTTAATAATTTTATTAACATATATTTATCATTTGCAGAGGCAAATGGATGGCTGTTTGGTAGTTTCTATGATAAGTTAAATTATTTTTTAACTCAAAATTGGCTAACAGCAATATTCTTTGTTGTTCTTCTAATAATTCTTTTAATTGCTTTGCTAATTAGGCTTATTGTTGCACTGCTTGCTAACACAAGCTTTGATAACTTTAAAAATTTAATACACAACATTAAAAAATCGTTTGGGAAAGCTGACAGAGAAAATTCGTATGTTGAAGGCGAATTGACAAATCATGAGTTTATTGAAAATGTGCAACCAATTGTGATGGAAAATCTGTATCAGCCAAAGTCTACTGAAGAGGTTTTCTTTCAAGATAATTATCCTAAGGAAAAACTACGATTTAGAGATAAAATTTTCATAATAGCGACCTTCTTTTTAGGGGCGTTTATAACTATTTCTACATTTATTTGGGGGCTATTATGATAACAATTAATCTTGTTTGTGTCGGAAATTTGAAAGAAAAATTTTGGAGTGATGCAGTAAAAGAATATGAAAAACGATTATCTGCTTATTGTAAGTTTAATATTATTGAATTAAAGGAAACAAATTTTAATAATCCAACTTCTAGCGAAATAAATAAAATAAAAGAAGATGAAGGAAAAAGAATTTGTCAAAATTTATCTAAATTTAATGTTTTATTATCTCTAAAAGGAAAAGAATTGAGTAGTGAAGAGTTTTCAAGTTTTATTTCTAAAAAGCAAGTTGATGGAATAAGTGAAATAACTTTTATTATTGGTGGAAGTTATGGGACAAGTTTAGATGTTGAAAATAGTTCACAAGAAAAAATTTCTTTTTCAAAAATGACATTTCCACACAATCTTATGCGAGTAATTTTTGTTGAGCAATTATATCGTGCATTTACAATTATTAATAATAAAGGATATCATAAATAATGGAAGAAAAATTTATGAAATTAGCGCTAAAAGAAGCGTTTAAAGCATCAATGAAAGATGAAGTTCCTGTTGGCGCAGTTATAGTAAAAGGTGAAAAAATTATTGGAAAAGCATTTAACAAAAAAGAACATAAAAAATGTGCATTACTTCATGCTGAAATGATTGCAATTTATAAGGCAAGCAAAAAATTAAAATCATGGAATTTAAGTGGATGCAAAATTTATGTAACTTTGCAACCATGTTTAATGTGTTATGGTGCAATACTATCAAGTAGAATTGATGAAATATACTTTGGCGCTTATGATAAAAAATATGGGTTAGAAGTTGAAAAATATGAAGAATTAAACATAAAAGGCTTTAATCATAAAGCTAAAGTTACAGGTGGAATTTTGGAAGAAGAATGTGGTGCAATTTTAACTAATTATTTTAGAAAAAAACGATAAAATTAAAACAAAATTTTTAAATAAAGGAAGAAAAATATGATTGAAATTTTAGAACAAGAAAGCGAAAAAATGACTGATATAACTGATGAAAACATTACGCAATTACTTAAAAATATTAATAAAACAAGCGAATATGATGACTTTTTGGTTTTAATATTAAAAATGAAATATAAAACTGACTTTTCAAAGCGTGAAATGTTTGGCATAAGTGGTTTTGATTATATTTTAAATGCTTGCGAAAATTTGAATGTTAAAGTAATTGACTATGATGGACAAGATGATATTATAAAAATTATTAAGCAAAATTTAGATGATAAAAAATATGTTTTGGTGCTATTTTCAGATACTCCATTAATTACAAAAAGAACAATCTATGAAATTTTAGATTATTTTACATTAAAAAATTTATGCGCATTAAAATTTAATAGGGGATTTGCTTTTGAACAAAACTATTTAAGAAGCGTTGAAAAAGTCTATAATCCACAAGAACAAGTTTTTAATGAAGAAGATTTTGTTAAAGTTTTAGACGAACACAGTTTTCTTAATGCAATAAACATTTTGAAGAAACGAATATTAAATTATCACATGAGTAATGGGGTTATAATAAAAGATTTTAACGGAACCTTTATTGATGCTAAAACCAATATTGAAGGTGGAGTTGTAATAGAAAATAATGTGGTTATTAGGGGCAAAAGTTTAATATTAAAAGATAGTGTAATTTCTTCTAATTGTTGCATTACAAATTCTATAATTGAAAGTAATTGTAAGATTGAAAATTCCATTTTGGAGAATTGCGTTGTTAAATCAAATTCTCAAATTTTAGATTTTAGTGTTATTAAAAATCAAACACTAGAAGAAAATACTAAATTATCAAATAATAAAAAAATTTAATCAAGGTAATATCCTTGATTTTTTATTTAAAAATGATAGTTTAAGTTTGTAAAATACATATTCTCTTATATTTAGTTAATTTTGCTTTTTATAGTTATTCGATTTATTTTTAAGTTATTTTTTTGTTAATGTTTTAGTTTATTTTAACCATCTATAATATTTCTATAAAAACTGCTATCAAATATTGTGAAATTATAAAAGTAAAAAAATATTACTTTAAAAAATGTAATTAAGTAGAAAATATAGAAAAAAAATAATTACTTAAATTTTTGTTACAAAATGAAAAAGTTGTGATATAATAAGAGTATGATTTTAATTTTTGGATTAGGAAACATTGGAGATAATTATAAGAACACATATCATAACATAGGCTTTAAAACTGTCGATGCATTTTTAAAAGCGAATAACCTAGAAATTAGCAAAAGAAAATATCAAGGTGATTTTTTAGAAACAAACTTTAATGGTGAAAAGGTAATTTTTGTTAAACCAACAACATTTATGAATAATAGCGGAGATTGTGTGCTAAATTTTATGAAAAAATTTAAAGCTACAGTAGACGATATTTTAGTTATATATGATGATTATGATTTATTAGTAGGTGAAGTTCGTTTTAGAAAAGATGGAAGTGCTGGAACACATAATGGAATGCGTGATATAGTTAAAAAATTAAACAGCGAAAATTTTAAAAGACTTCGTATTGGCATAAATAATGGTAAAAAAATTCCCATTTTAGACTATGTTTTAAGTAAAATTAAAGAAGACGAAAGTTTTGATAAAGTTTTTGAAAAAACAAATGAATTTTTAATTGACTATATTAAAAAATCTGGAAAGGTTGAAAACACAAGTTTTAAAATATGATTAGCATACTAGATAAAGATAATTCTAAAATTTTAGACCTATTAAATGATTTAAAGAGCAATAAAAATTGCTCTTGTTTTGGTTTGAATTTTAATGAAATTTCCTTTATCTTAAAATTTATTGAAAAACAAAAAATCGTAGTTATTGATAGCACTGTTGAAGCGTATAAATACGAAAGTCAATTAAATAGTTTGGGCTTAAGAACCTTTGTTTTAAACAATAGAATTGAAAACTATGCCTATAACCCTTTTGGTAATGATGAAAATTTAAAAAACTTTTTACTTGCTTGTTTCAAATTAATAAATAAAGAGATAGATGTTTTAATTTTGAACAGCAAGGCTTTAACTCAAAGATTTTTGAATGCATCTAACTTTGAAAACTTATTAATTCATTTGAATTTGGCTGATAATTACAAATTAAAAAACATAATTCAAAAATTGATTTTAAGCGGATACAGAAATGTCGATGAGATTAATGATAAAGGGGAATTCTTTGTTAAAGGCGACTTGCTTTCGGTTTATCCTATTAATTCTAATCTTCCATATAGAATAAGTTTTTTTGATGAAGAAATAGAAAGAATTTCTAGTTTTAGTTTGGAAACCTATGAAATAATTCAAGATGAGAAAAGTATTACAATTTGTCCTTCAGATTTTTGTTGTGATGAAAATGTTAAATCAGGAGTTTTAGATGCCATCGAAAAAGCAATCAAAACGTCGAAAAATGTTGAACAACAGAACAAACTTGTATCTTTAAAAAATGAAATACTAATAAAGGAAAATTTGAAATCAAATTTCTTTTTCCCTTTTATTGAAAATTTTAATTCTTCGATATTAGATTATTTAACAGATGGAATAGTAATTTTTATTGAACCAAAAGTTATTGTTGATAGCATTAACAACGAATATGTTAATTTTATTTCATCTAGTAATTCGCTAATTTATGATGGCGTTTTGCTTGAAGAACACAAAAAGTGCTTGATAGAAAAAAATAAAGTTTTTGAAACTCAAAATACTTGTTTAGCATTTTTAAATTTAAACACAAGCAATAAAATATTTACAAGCAATGCTGTTCATAGTTTTTTGGGAAGCTTTGTTAAGAATTATAACGGCAATTTTAACTTTCTACTCGAAGATATTATTAGTTTTTATGGTAGGAAATACACAATTATCTTATCTTGTGAGAATAATGAAAAAGCAATTAAGATGAAAGAGTTTTTGCAAAATAATTCATTGCATAGCGAAATCGTAATAAACTATAATCAAATTAAAAAAAGTGAAATTAATATTATTGTTAACACAACACAGTTTGGGACAATTTTTAATGAAGATAAAATTTTTGTTCTGGGAAATTACAATATTTATGGTGCAAAAAAGGTTGTTCTTGATAACAAAATTAAAAAGGTGTTTTTCACGCCCGAAATCAACGATTATTGTGTTCATGAAACATTCGGTATTTGCAAATGCAAAGCTATAGAAAAAGTCAGTTTTAACGGTGTAGAAAAGGACTATATTGTTTTAGAATTTTATGGTGGAGACACTTTATATTTGCCAAGTGAAAAAACAAATTTAATAACAAAATTTGTTGGCGAAAGTGAAAATCCAAAACTAAACAAATTAGGAACCACTGATTTTATAAAAGAAAAAATAAAAGTTAAAAGCAAAATTAAAGACCTAGCTTTTGATTTACTAACACTTTACGCAAAAAGAGATAAGGCAAAAGGCTTTAAATTTGCCAGTGATGATGATGTTCAATTAGCCTTTGAAAACGCATTTCCATTTGCTTTAACTAGTGATCAAGAAAAAGCAATTGCAGATATTAAAAATGATATGCAAAACAATAAGACTATGGATAGGCTGGTTTGTGGAGATGTTGGATATGGTAAAACAGAGGTTGCATTAAGAGCAGTTTTTAAAGCTGTTTTAAGTGGCAAACAAGTTGCAATTCTTGCACCAACAACAATTTTGTCTGAACAGCATTATAAAACTTGTATTGCAAGAATGTCGAGTTTTTCTGTAAAAATTGAAGTCTTAAACAGATTTAAGACAAATAAAGAAGCTAAAGCTATATTAGAAAAATTAAAGAATGGTGAAATTGATGTTATTTGTGGAACACATAGACTATTAAGTAAAGATGTTGAATTTAAAGATTTAGGATTACTTGTTTTAGATGAAGAACAACGATTTGGGGTTGAAGATAAAGAAAAGATAAAGAATCTAAAAAATGATATAGATGTTTTAACGCTTTCAGCAACACCTATTCCAAGAACTTTAAATATGAGTTTGATTGGCGTTAGAGATATTTCAATAATCGACACGCCACCCAAAAGTCGTTTGCCAATTCAAACAATAGTTGCCGAATATTCAACGGGTATGGTTAAAGAAGCAATAAATCGTGAATTAAACAGAAATGGACAAGTTCTTATTGTTTATAATAAAGTTGAGAGTATTAACACTTTTGCTCAAAGCATTAAAAATCTTTTTCCAGACATACCTTTGGCAGTTGCTCACGGACAAATGGATAAAAGACAACTTGAAAAAATTATTAATAACGTTTATGAAGAAGAAGTTAAAATTTTAATTTCAACTGTATTAATTGAAAATGGAATAGATTTACCAAAAGCAAACACAATCATTATTGTTAATAGTGATAAATTAGGCTTAAGTCAATTATATCAATTGCGTGGAAGAGTCGGCAGAAGTAATGAACAAGCTTATGCATATTTTACGTATGCATCAAGTTTAAACTTAAGCGAAGAAGGTTATAAAAGACTTGCTAGTATGAGTGAGTTTTCTGGACTTGGAAGTGGCTTTAAAATAGCTATGCGTGATTTGGAAATTAGAGGAGCAGGTTCAATTTTAGGCGTTGAACAAAGTGGGCACATTGAGAAAGTCGGTTATGATATGTATGCAAGACTTCTAAAAGAAGCTGTCGAAGAATTAAAAGGTAAAGAATTAAAGAAGCAAAACGATTGCAAGATGGAAGTTACATTAAGTTCGTTTATTCCACAAACATATATTGAAAATGAGTCTAACAGATTAAAAATTTATGAAGAGATTTCCCAAATTAAAACTAATGAAGATAAATTAAAACTGGAAAATGTTTTGCGTGAAAAATATGGTAACATTCCTAATGAATTAAAATCCTTAATTTTGGTTGCTCAATTAAAAAATTTACTTGTTGAACTCAATGCAAAACGCTTTTTCTGTAATGGAGATAAAACTTTTATTGAATTCTATGAAAAAGATGATGTATTAAATGAAAAAATTCAAAAATTATTAACTAGTTATAGTAGGCAAGCAAGTTTAAAATTTAGAACATTGCCAACAATTGAATTTAATTTTAATGCACCAGTGATAGAAAAATTAAAAAACTTAATTAATATTTTAATAAACCTTTAAAAATAATTGCAATTTTTTAATCTTTATATTATAATATAAAGTAAAATGTTTGATTTTATTATCAAAGACTTAAAAACAAGGAGTAGAATTGTGAAAAAGATACTAACTGCATTAGCACTTATTTTATTACTAGGAGTAAACTGCTTATTTTCGGCTTGCTCACTTGTTACAATAAATAATGATAAATATTTAGCACAGGTTGTTGCTAAAACAGACGGCGTTCAAATAACAATGAAAGATTTAATTCAAGGTTATAACAGTTTTGGTTATGATTATGTTCAAAGTTATAATATGACAACTGAAGAAGCTGTTAAAAGAACAATGGAAGATTTAATTGATAGAGAATTGCTTGTTATTAAAGCAAAAGAAGAATTTGGAGAACTTTCAATAGCACAAAAAAATGAGGTTTATACTGAAACTTTTAAAGCTATTAATTCCAATATAAAAGAATTTGCTGATGAAATTATTGAAAAAGAAGAATTAAGTTTGCCAATTTCTAATGAAGAGACAGAAGAAACAGTTACATCTTTTGCTCCATACACCAAAACAGTCGAAAGAATTAAAAATGCTGATGGCACTTACACTTATAAAAGAATTGTAGAAGAAGAAGTAGTTGAAGATAAATTAATTGAATTTGCTTTAGAAGAATATGGCATTGAAGGTTTAGCTGATAGAGCTTATTCAAAATATATCACTTCATTAAAGAAAAATAATACTGAATACAAAAACTTAAGCAATGACCAAATTCTAGAAAAAGAAATTGAAAGAATTTACGAAATATACGAAAAGAATAAGTATATGACATTATTTCAAGAAAACTTTGAAAATAATGCAAGTATTAATTTTGAAGCAATAAAAGATAAATATATTGAACTTGTGAAAAGTTCGGCTTTCACTTACGGTGTTAATGAAGATAGCTACAATTCTAAAATGCAATCAACTTCTGGAGAAGTTTACTATCAACCATTTGGTGATAAATACATTCAAGTAGCACATATTTTAATTCAATACAGCGATGATCAAAACAAAGAAATTTCAAAGTTAAAAAGTGACTTAAATGCAGGTTATATTGACATTGATGAATATGAACTTTGCGTAAAACAAATTGCTAGTGAAATAACGACTAAAGCTTTGGTTAATGGTGAAGAAGTTGGAAATGAAAAAAGTGTTAACGAAGTTTACAATGAAATAAAAGATGCAATAAATGCTTGTGGAAACGATGATGATTTAAAAATTAAAACTTTCATTAAATATATTGAAATGTATAACGATGATGATGGTATGATGACTGCTCTTAATTCACAAACTCAATATTATGCAGTAAATTTAGACACAAGTGTTACAGATAATATGGTTAAAGAATTTGCTGATGCATCTAGAGCGCTTTATTCAAGCGATGGTTCAACTGACTACACTTTATATGCTACTCCAGTATTAAGCCAATATGGTTACCACATAATTTTCAGTATGGGAACAATTAGAAATGATATTTCTTTGAATAACATTGATAATGTAACAATTTCTTATCTTTGGGAAACAGAAGCTATGAAAGGAACAAATAAATCATTATTTGATAAAATATTAGAATTTGTTGATAATAGCGAGTATGCAAAATATCAATCAAGCGTAGTTGCAGATATGCGTGCAGGAAAGACAATTAAATATAACAAAACTGCTTATGAAAGATTATATAAATAAAAATTGCATTGCTAAAATTATAATAATAAGATTGTGATATGCTCACAATCTTTTTTTTTGAGGCGTAAAATTTATATTTGATAATAGACGACAATTAATGAATATTTTGTTTTATTTTTAAATAACTTACATAAAAATTAAACATTTGTTCTTCAAATTGTTTAAAAGCATTAAAAATATTGACAAAAATTTATTTTTTTAGTATCCTAGAAAATATGCATCTGAAAAAGAATATTAATAAAACTATTATTAAAAAATTTGCTCTAATTAAAAAAGCAAAATTTTATGGTGCAAATTTTCAAACAACATATAGTTGCAGTCTAAAAAAACATTATGACGAAATAGAATTTAATAAAGCAAAAAATAAAGTTGAACAAAGAAATAACAAAAAGAAAAAATTAACAAGCGCAATTCTATTGGTTGTAAATATAATAATTATTTCTGGTATATTTGTATATTATGGTTTAACAAGCGGTATTGAAAGTCCTGGTAATTTGCTTCAATTAAACATTGATTATAAATATTTAATATTGGCAGTGGTAGCATTAATTGTTGTAAACTTCATAGATTCTTTTAGGTTTGCTCAACTGACGTATAAAACGATAGGAAAGTTTAAATTGTTTTTGGGATTTAAAACTCATATAACTGGAAAATACTATGATAATATAACTCCTTTTGCAGTGGGTGGACAACCTTTTCAAATTTTTTACTTAAACAAAAAGGGAATACCGGCCGATAAAGCAACAAGTATTCCACTTGCAAAAGCTCTATTCACAAACATTGCATTTTCTCTGTTGAGCATTATAGTTGTTGTGTTAAACATTTTCTTACACATAACAACAAGCCCTGTAATAATCGTAATTTCCATCATAGGTTTTATTGCGAACGCTGGATTAATTTTTCTTATAATACTTCTTAGCACAAGCAAAAGAGTAGGGCCAATTTTAGTTATTAAAGTTTTAAAACTTTTAAACAAATTAAAAATAATTAAAAACTATAAAAAGACATTCTTTAAGGTTAGTCGTTTTGTAAAAAACTATCAAAAAGTTTTTATTAGTTATGCAAAAAGCATTTGGACAGTTATTTCACAAGTAGTTCTTGCCATTATAACATATATAGCGACCTACTTTATAGTTTATTTTATTTATTTGGCATTTTTGCCTGAAAGTGGTTCTTTAAGCACTTTGTCATATTTCCATGTTTTCTGCTCTATGATTTTGTGTGAACTATGCACATCAATTATGCCACTTCCTGGTGGAACAGGTATGGCTGAAATTAGTTTTGATGCTTTATTAAAAGAATGGTTTAGTGTAACATTATTCCCTTGGGCTTTATTAATATGGAGAATTTTAACTTATTTCGTTTATATTATTGGTGGAATTTTAAAAATGATTATTTCTTTTTTTTGTTCAGCTTTTAAAAAAAAGATTAACAAAAATGTATCCAAAACTAATTAAAACTAAAAGTTTATATATAATTAGTTTAAACAAATTTACAAATCGTATATTTATTTCACGATTAAAATTGATAATGTAATTTAATTATATAAATTTTTCTTAATTGAAAATTTTAAACAGTATTTTATGAAAAATAGTAATACTATTTAATATTATAAAAAAACCTTATATGTGTGAAACATAAAAGGTTTTTTTTAATCTCTTTTATTATTGACGAAGATAACTAAAATAAATCTTAAGAAATTTAATAGAGAATATAATACTGCAGATAGATATGTCATTGCGGCAGCATTTAAAACTTTTTCTGCTCCAACAATTTCTTCTTCGTTTAAAATTGTTGATTCTTTTAATATTTTTAAGGCTCTTTTGCTGGCATTTTTTTCAATTGGAAGTGTGATTAAATTTAAAAGAAATGAAAGTCCGAAAATAGAAATACCAATTATAGCAATTGTAATAAAAGAATTTTGAACATATAAAAAAGCATCTAAAATTGCACCTAAAATTAATAATGGGATTAATAATTTTGAAGTTATATTGTTAAGTTTAACAAAAATATTTCGAATGATTATGGGAATATATTTTTCTTGATGCTGAATTGCGTGTCCACATTCGTGCGCAACAACTCCAATTGCGGAAACTGATGTGCTGGTTAAGTTTTTATTAGAGATTGCTAAAACTTTATTTTTTGGGTCGTAGTGGTCTGTTAACTTTCCATCTATACCTGAAATTATAACATCGTTTATTTCTGCTGCGCGTAAAATCATTTCTGCAACGTCTTTTCCTGTTAAATTCCTATTGTTTGGAACGTTATAATATTTTTCATAAGTCGAATGAACTTTAGCTTCCGCCCAAATAGAAAGAATAATTGCTGGAATTAAAATAATACCTAAAATATAATATAAAAAATAGCCTGTCATTAAAAACCTCTCATAATGTTTGAAAATATTGTAAAATAAATTTTAAAGAAACCGCCGATATAAGTTAATAGGGCATATCTTAAAAGTTTTTTTGCCATTTTTAACTCTTTTTTATCGAGAATTTCGTAGTCTTGTAATAATTTTAATGCTATTTTACTTGCACTGCTTTCAACTGGAATAATTATTAATCTAATTAATAAATTTACGACATATGCCACAATTAGTAATATTATTGATAAAGTTAAAAATTGTGTTTCGACAAATAAGTTTATTATTACAAAAATTATTAGTGGAATGGATAATCCAGATAAAAATTTGTTAACATAGGATAAATAGTAATATAAGTAAAATTTAATGCTTTTATCCTTATGTTGTAAGGCATGTCCCAGTTCGTGCATTGCAATGGTTAACGCTCCAAGACTTCTGTTATTAAACACATCGCCAGAAAGAACAATTACTCTTTTTTTAGTTGAATAAAAATTTTGTAAACCATTTCCGTATTCAGCAACTTTAATGTCCAACTTTAATTGTTTTATAAAAAAAACTATTAATTCAAATGCCGTAACTCCGTGTGCTGAAATTGGAAATATTGTATTGAGTTTACGAAAATATTTAATTAATAGTTTATTACTAACTACAAAAACAATTACTCCAACTATGATTATGCCTATTAATACTAAAGCAAATTTCATAGATAAATTATAAAATATTTTTAATTATTTTGCAATTATATTGTATCAATTTTTACAATTTTATTAGCTTCAAGTTCAAAGTTAAATGTTTTATGTGAAAAAGTATTATCATTTTTGTTCTCGTAAAATAGTATTAGTGAATTGCCGTTTGTAAAATCTGCTTCGGCTTTTATGAAGTTTCCAAAATATTCTTTTAAACGTTCTAGAGTTACTTGTTTAGATAGGTTGTCGTCTAAATAGTGCTTGCAAAGTTTAAGATTGTCAATTTTTAAAGCTTGTAGAAAAACAGTAGGGATTAATTTTTCACAATAACAAAGTTTAGGTTTTTCGTTTTTATAAACAACAGTTCGAGTAACGTTTTTATTTTCAATTTTTGTCAAAATGCTGTGACCTGTAAAATCATTGACATCTGTAAGAATTTGTAAACCATCTTTTTTGTTAATTTGTGAGTAATAGTCTTTAAATAAGATTGTATCTTGATTGAAAACGACAACATATTTTTCAGGTTTATCAAAATAAATAATGGTATAATTATTGTATTTTTCGCATTTAACATCATTAAAATTTTTAGGTAAACTAATTGTGGTGAATGACGTTGTTACATTTGTTACAAACGTGTTAAAAACTGAAAAATTATTTTGTGTTAACATCACCTTCATATCTTTTACGACTTCTAATTTTTCAAGATTAATAAGATATACGTTTTTATATGAAAAAATATTTACATTAGGACTTTCTATTACCAGTTTATTTCCTTCGTTTTTAATATAAACATTATAGGGAAGTAGCAAGTTTTCGGTTTTTGTGGTTGGTTCTACTGAAATCAAAAAATTTTCATTATCATCCAAATTAATTTTAAATGTTTGAAATGAATTTTTTTCTAAACTTTTTCTTAGATTTTTTTCAATTGTCAAAAGTGAATTAAACTTTGATTTTATTTTTAAAATGAATTCCATATAATATTTTATTTTTTTATTTAATTAAATATGTTTATATTTTAATTTTTTGTCAAAAATTTTCATATGAGTGAAATTATTAATTTTGAAGATTATAGAAAAAAAAGAAATTTAAGTGATGAAGAAATTAAAAGTTTATTTTTAGGACTTGTGAATCTTATAAAAACAAGTGCTATTGATGATGTTTCTAAAAAAATTAAAGAAGATTATAAACAAACAACAATTGTTCTTAATAAAACTTTGCTTGAATTAAAATTAAAAAATGAAATTATAAATGAATTAAAACAGGAAAATGAAAACCTAAAAAGCAAAATGGAAAATCTTGTGATTAAGATTAACACTTTGAAACAAAAATTTGAAGATAATAAATTTTAATTGTTTTATTTTTTAAAATTTGTTATTATAAAGTATGCAAGTAAATGTTTTAACCGACGCAACAAATATTTTAGCATTTAAGGAAATGTTGAAATGTATTGACGATAGCAAACAAAATATAATTATTGTTCCAGATAAGTTCAGTTTAAGCGCTGAAAAACTTTTTTTTGAACAAAAAAAATTGTTTGTTAATTTTTCTACGAGAATTTTTAGTTTTACAAAACTAGCTTCTTTGATTTTAGAAGAAGTTTTGGTTGATAAAAAAATTTTAGATAAAAATCAATCTTTAATGATTATTTCTTCTATTATTCAGGAGAATAATGACAAGTTTAAATATTTCAAAAATATTAAAGATATAAAAAGAATTAGCGAAGATATTTTTAAAGTTATATCTCAAATGTTAAGTTCAAATGTTAATGAACTTAAAGAAAGCAATAATTCTGTTCTAAATGATAAATCTTATGATATTAATTTAATTTTAAAA
This sequence comes from Christensenellales bacterium, assembly GCA_051889995.1. Lineage (GTDB taxonomy): Bacteria > Bacillota > Clostridia > Christensenellales > UBA1242 > UBA7868. Next base: position 75,283 of record JBJFDL010000002.1, on the reverse strand, counting down.
ATTTATTTAGATAAGCGAAAAGATTGTTTAATTGATGCCAATTTTAAATATGATTTATTTTTAAATGAAATAAAAAATTCTATTTACATAAAAAATTCAAATGTTTATATTGGAATGTTTAATTCATTCACAACTCAAGTTAAAAATATAATTAAAGAAATTTGTAAATATAGTTTAAGCACAACTTTTGCAGTTAGCAAAACAGATAATAGAGTTAACAATAATGAAATTTTTGATTTTTGCAAAAATATTTACACTAACGCAAAAATTACGAATTTAAATTCTCCAATGCCAGCGCACGCAAGGTTTATGTTGAATAACTTTTTCACAACTAAAAAAGAAAAGTTTAACATTGTTGATGATACACTTGTTGTTTATGAGGCAAAAACTGTAAAAGAAGAAATAGAAAACATTGCGATAAAAATTAAACAAGATGTTCTGTTTAATAATTATAGATATAAAGATATTTCGGTTTGTGTTTCAAATGGAAACGAATATTTTAATGATATTCGAAAAATTTTTAATCTTTATAATATTAATTACTTCATTGATGAAAACATAACCCTTAAGGATACAAGTTATGCCAGATTTTACCTTGATTTCATTAACTTAATTCAAGATTTTAATATGAATAATCTTTTAGTCGTTTTAAAAAGTTTTTACATTGATTTTGATGAAAAAATAAAAAATGATTTTGAACGATTTGTGAAAAGATATTCAATCAATGAAATTGACAAAAATGCAGATTTTTCAATTTTAAAAGATGATATTAACTATTCTTCTTTTGAAATAATTTTAAATAATTTTGCTTATAAAATATTAGATTTTAAAGATAAAATTGTAAATATTAATATCTATGATTTTTTCATTATTTTTGATGGACTATTGGATGAGTTTAATTGCGTAAAAAGATTGAATGATAAAATAGATGAATTGTTTAGTGAAAACATTTTAAAATTTAAGCAATACACTCAAATTGAAGAAAAAATTAAAAGCGTTAAAGAAAATATATGTGAGTTTTATGCAGAAGAATTTAAACTTGAAAAATTAAGTTATTTTCTTAAACTTTGTTTTGAAAACACAACAATCAGTGTGCCACCTCCTAGTGTTGACTCGGTTTTTGTAGGGGAAGTTCAAGGCTCTTATTTTATTGATTGCAAAAAATTATATATTATTGGCGCAAACAGCGCTAATTTTCCATGTCTTAAAAAAGATGTAAATTTATTTTTAGATAATGAATTTAAACTAATTGAAGGTGAAAATAAAATTGAACCTAAAAACGAAGATGTAAACAGAAGAAATTATTATCTTTGTTTTCAAACTATGTTGAATTGTGAAAAATTAATTATGAGTTATTCCTTAACTGGAATTGATGGTTCAAGATATTTTCCATCCTTATTTATAAACAATTGCTTAACGAAATTTAAGTTTAATAATGAAGATTTGCAAACTATTAAAATAAACAACAATGTTTTATCAAGTTTAACTGATGAAGAGATTATGTTATTGACTGCAACAAAAAATGCATCATTAGAAGAAATTATTAGAAATTATTTCAAAGTGGACGATGAAAAAATAAAAGCTATTTTATACAAAATAATAACGGAGAATTTTAATTATCAATTTGAATCAAGTAAAACAAATTTGATTAACGAAAATTATTGTTGCCTTCCATACTATTCTTCATCTAGTTTAGAAAATTATTTTTCTTGTCCTAAGAAGTTTTTGTTCGCAAATATTTTAAAATTAAAAGAAGATGAGAAGAAAGAGCTTAATGCCTTATTTGTTGGAAGAATTATTCATTCTTGCGTGGAATTTTTATCACGTGCAATTGTTAGCAAAAAAGAAATTGATAATACCATAAAAAATAGTATTATTGATTTTGTTTTCAATAAAAAAGATAATAATTTCATTAAAATTCTTAAATATAACAGTCAAATTATCAAAAATTTAAAAGAAGAAGTATTGGCGCTGTTTGATTTTATACTATCTCAACAAAGTAAAAGTGAGTTCAAAATTTCTAAATATGAATTTCCGTTTAAAGATAATTTAATTGGAATAAATTTTAAAGGTTATGTTGATAGAGTTGATGAAAATGAAGATAGTTTTATTATAGTTGATTATAAAACTGGTTCGACAACGATGGATTACGAGAGCATTATAAGTCTTCATAAAATACAACTGATTTTATATGCAAAAATTATAGAAAAAGAACTAAATAAAAAATGTGCAGGCGTTTATTATTTAAACTTAAATGATGATTTTTCTAAAAAACAAAAACCCAAATTTGTTTTAACGGGGATTACTGTTAACGAAAATAACAATATACATAAGTTAGATGAGGATACAGTAGAAGGAAAAAGCGAGTTTTTTGATTTTAAAGATAAGTATTTATTAACAAGAAATCAATTTGAAAATTTAACAAATTATATTTTAAAGAACATTGAAAAAATTAATAAAGAAATTTTAAAAGGCGAATTTAAAGAAAGGCCACAAGGTAAGGGTAAGATGATTGATTGTGATTATTGTCCTTACAAAGAAATATGTTCAAAAAAAGAAGTTAATGAAAAAGAATTTAATGATGAAGTTTTAAAGGGAATTTTAGATGATTGAATATACTAAAGAACAAAAAGAAGCGATTAGATATTTTGATAGTGACTTATTAATTTCTGCATCTAGTGGAAGTGGTAAGACACGTGTTTTGCTTGAAAAAGTTATTGAACTTATTAAAAATGGCGAAGACTTAAATAGTATTTTAATGGTTACATTCACTAATCTTGCTAGTAGCGAGATGAAGAGTAAACTTGAAAATTTGTTAAACGAAAGAATGGACGAAACAAATTGTGATAAGTTCATTGAAGCATTAAAGAAAATAAATTCTGCTGATATTTCAACACTAGATAGTTTTTGTCAAAAACTTGTGCGAGAATATTATTATACTTTGAATATTGAACCAGATTTTCAAATAAAAGATGAATTCTTTATGTCATACTTAAAAAATCTTGCCTTAAATCAAACAATTGAAAAATATATAGAACAAGATGACAAAGTTTTTATTAGAATTTCAAATTTATTTGTTAAAAAAAGAAATTATGATTTATTTAAAGAAGAAATTTTATCTTTCTATAATTTTTTAATTAGTAAAACTGACAAATTTAGTTTTGCAAAGAAAATGGTTGAGTCAAATTACAACACTAATATTAATGGAAACGAATTGATTAGTAAATTTCGTGAAAATGTTAAAAAACATCTTGAAAGTTTCAAAAATCGACTTTTAATTTTAAGAGAAAGAGCTGATAAATTAGAAAATGATAAACTTATTGAAATTATAAATAGCTATCAAGAGATTGTTGATGCTAATTTTACTATGAATGAAAGCTTTATTAAAACATTTTGTAAAAAGCCGAATTTTAAGCAGGTTAGAATTTCAAATAAGGCAACAATTGACGAAGTCATTTTAAAAGAAGAATTACAAAGTTTAGCGAAAAAAATTAGAGATTATTTTAGTGAATTAAACAAATTATTTGATGGAAAAAATTTAAACACAATTACAAGCGAATTAAACAATGGTAAAATTTTATTGAACAAAATTATTGAAATTGTTGAAAATTTTGAGTTAAATTATGCAAAACTAAAAAATCAAAATAATTGTTTGGATTTTACTGATTTAGAAGTTTTCACTTTAAAACTTTTTGAAAATGAAACTATACTAAATGAAGTTGCAAAAAAATACAAATATATATTTGTTGATGAGTATCAAGATACTAATGCTGTGCAAGAAGAAATTTTGCAAAAACTTTCTATTAATTCAAAACGTATTATGGTTGGGGATTTGAAACAAAGCATTTATGCTTTTAGAGAATGCAATCCTAAAATTTTTAATGACAAGATGATTGATTTTAGGGAAAATAATAGTGGAAAAGTTATTAAGCTTAATATGAATTTTAGAAGCGTTAATGAGATATTATCTTTTTCTAATAATATCTTTTCTAATTTGATGAGAAAAGAAAATTCTGACTATTCATATGTGGATGATGGAATGTTTGAGTGTGGAAAAAAAGAAAAAAGCACTTGCAAAAGTTTAAAACCAGTTGAAATTGTATGTCAAGCCACTAAAAGTGAAAATATAATTGATGCTAAACAAAATGAAAACTATTTAGTTTTGAACGCTATTGATAAATTGCTTGATGAGGAAGTTGAAGAAAACGGTAAAAGACGAAAATTAACATATAAAGACATTGCTATAATTTCCAGAAAAAGAAGCGAAAAAATCAACTCATTATGTGCATTTTTGGAACAAAATCATATTCCAATTAGTTGCAAATATTTTGAGAAAATTTATCAAAGTTTTGAGGTTGAATTAATACTTGCGTATTTAAAAATTTTGAATAATTTTGATAATGAAATAAGTTTGTCATCTGTTTTAATTAATTTATACAATTTTTCTAATGATGAGATATATAAGATTAAAAAGTCGTTTTTGCCTGAAGATATATTGCTTTACAACGAAGATGATAAAATAAAATTAAAGATTGATAAATTTTTAGGCGATTATAACGAGTTTAAAAAATTAATTAATGAAATTAGTGTAAAAGAGTTAACTTCAAAAATTATTGAAAAAGTTAAAATTGATATTATTCTTGCTACATTAAACGGCAAAATTGCCCTCGAAAGAATATCAGTGTTTGAAAATTCTATTGGAGATACTTTTAATTTAAATGAATTTATTTCTATGATAGATAATTTCAAAGATCGAAAATTTGAAATAAAAAAGGTTGATGGCGAAAATTCTGTTATAATTGATACTTTTCATTCGACCAAAGGGCTTGAATATACTGCAGTAATAATTTTTGATGCTGGTGAAAATATATTTTCAAAAAACACATCTAATCTAATTTACAATGCGAAATTTGGTATTGGAATTTATGACTTTAACGAAGAGAACAAAACTAAAACTCCGAATTTAATTTATTCCATTGTTAGAATTTTAAATAGGGAAGAGGAATTTAATGAAGAAGTAAGATTAAGTTATGTCGCATTTACTCGTCCTAAAAATTATTTAATTATTATTGGAACGCAAAAATTTGAAGATTTAAATGAAGAAAACAATTCTGTAAATTTTCTAGAATTTAAAAGTTATTTAAATTTAGTGTTTTCTTGCCCTTTTGAAGACTATGTTAATGTTACTATGATAAACAGTGATGACGATGTATTAAAAATTGAGAAAAATCAAGATGAAATTTGTGTTGAAAATCTAGATTACAATAAATTTAATGCGTTGTTTAATGCTCAATATAAATTTGAAAATGCTAAAAATTTGCAACTTAAAAATAGTGTTACTGCATTAAGCGAAGAAGATAAAACCATTTATAATATTTCAAATTTTAAATTGACGGATTTTGATGAGACAGATTATTTAGCAATTGGAAATGCATATCATTATTGTTTAGAAAAATTACCAATGAATTTACAAACAAAAACAGAAGTGCATAACAAAATTGTAAATTTGATTGAGAATAAAAAGTTGCCTGAAAATGTTTATAGTTATGTTAACGATGATAAGTTGTTAAAAGCCATAAAACAAATTGCACCACTTATTAATGATAATGATAAGATATTTAAAGAACAAGTGTTTATGATGTATGTCCCTTACAATATTATAAATAAGAGTGAAATTGAAGACAAAGTTTTGGTTCAAGGTGTTATTGATTTATTTGTTGAAAAGGATGATGAAATTATTTTAATCGATTATAAAACGAGCAGATTAAACGATATTTCTGTTGTTAAAAAATATGCATTACAACTCGATTTATATGAAAAAGCGCTAAAACAAAAATTCAAAAATAAACATATTAAAAAATACATTTATTCAATTTTTTTAGATAAGTTAATTAATATTGTTTAATTGTTTGACAAATATTTCACAAAATTTTATAATTAAATTAAAGATAATTTATTTAAGGGGTAAGTTATGAATATTTTTTTGGCTAGTCAAGCATGGACCACGATTTATGAAACATTTTCAAATGTTTTTTCTGCAATAGGAAATGCTGTTGCAAATAATGTTGTCATTTCTATTTTAACTTTTTCTTTAGTTGCAATTATTATTATTTATAGAGTTATTAGAAACAGATACACAACTGAAGTTAAAACTTACAAAGCAATTGGAAAGATAAACGAATATTTATCTAAAAATCCTTTTATTACAGATAATAATTTGGCAGAATTTAATAGGATTATGATGAATTCACCTAAAACAATAAGATTCCAATGGCAAAGATACATAATTAATAGAACAAAAAAACCAAGTGATTTCTTGACTGAAGAAAATTGTGTTAACAGACCACTTCGAGTTAATAGTTATAAACAAGGTTTAAGAAACTTTTTAATTCTTTCATTAGTCATTTTTGTAATTAGTAGTGTTTTAGTTGTTTCGTCTTATTTTATTAATGTTGAACAACAAGTAGGGGCAATGATACAAGCTCTTTCTATACCTTTCTTGGGTTTATTTGTTTGTATGATTTATACGGCTCTTGGCGATATTTTATATAATGCGATAATGAGTGACCTTTATTATTCATTTTCAAATTTTGAAAGAAACATTGACAGAGCAGTAGTTAATATGCCTGAAACAATTGATTATGAAATGATATTTACTCCAAAAGAAATCCAAAACAATATTCCAGCACTACAGGAATATTTAACACAAAGAGCATTATATGAACAAGAACAAATCCAAAAAGCTAAAGACAGTGAAGTTGAACATGAAGTTTATAACTTTGATGATTTAGGCGTTGATGGAAGCTTGGTTATGCAAAGAGCACTTAAAGAAAGTGAGTTATATCTTGGAAACAGAAGAAGATTACTTGCTGAAATTGAAACTATTCAATCTGAAAAGAGCAGTGTTACAAAAGACTATGATGAAGAAAACAAGGATTATCAAAGAAATTTAAGGGATATTCGTGAAGAAATTTCTAAATTAAAAGCCAAGATTGAAACAGTAACAAATGAAATCACTAGAAGTTCATTGAGAAGACAACAATCTGCTGAAGTTGAAAAAGAACAAGGAATTGAAAGACAAATTGAGAAAGCTACAGCAAAATACACAGATAAGATTGAAAAATTAGATGCTGAAATTGCGAAAAAACGTAAAGAAATTGAGGAAATCAAAGTTATTGCCGAAAAAGCTCTTACTGATGAATTTAAGCACTTTAGCGATAAAATCTACGTGGATTTAAAAAAGGTCGCTGAAAAAGATGTTAAAGAAAAGATTGACAAACTTGAAAAAGAAAAGAGCGAATTTATGGGCGTTTTGGAAGAAAAAGACAAAACTGTTGCAGAAAAACTTGCTCTTTATGAAGACAAAATTGTTGGTTATGACAACTTGGTAAGTGAAGTTAAAGATAATAGATTAACAATTGATGAATTAAAAAATAAAATCCAAAATTTAACAGAAAATTTGGAAAATAAAGAACAAGAAATTTTAATTTCTCAGCAAGAAAAAGAAAATGTTTATCGTGAACTTGAAAAGAAAACTCAAACTATTCAAAATTTCAAGAAAAATAAGGTAATTGAAATTTATAGATATTTTGATGCTAATGGTAATGAATTCTACTTTGATGACAATGGCGTTCCATATTACAAGGATGACAATGGCAATGTTATTTACTATGAACAAAATACTGAAGGAACTGAACCTGTTGTTCAAACAGAAAATGTTAAAGAAGAAGTTGTTTTAGAACCAGAGGAAAAGAAAGAAGAAATTGCTGAAGGTTCAAAAGAAAATGAAGCAGTCGAAGAAAAAGAAATTGAGAAAAAAGTAAAGAAGATCAAGCAAGAGCAAACAGAAAATGTTGATGAAATTGAAGAAACATTGAACAAATTAGCAAAAGCAACAGAAGAGAAAATGAAAGAGAGTCGTGAAACTAAAACGTCTAGTGCTACAAAGAAAACAAATAGTGCTAAAAAATCAAACTCTTCAAATAAAAACACTAAAAAAAAATCTAGTGGCAAAAAAAATTAATATAACTAAAAAATTAAAATAATAAAAAGGAAAACTAAGGTTTTCCTTTTTTGTCTTTCATTAAAAAATAGCACATATGGTGCTATTTGTATTTTTAATAACTATAATTATTTATAGAAGTATAATATCAAATATTTATGAGATTTAGCATTTATTTGTAGATTAATATTTATTTGAATTTTATTAGTGAGAGTTAATTATTAATATCTTTTTCTATTGAGCCGTTATTCATTTGTATTATTCTTGTGGTATTCAAAACTTTAGTTAAATCAATATTTTTAGTGTTAAGAACATAGATTATTGTTGCATCTTTATTAAATATTTCAGTAAATACTTTTGCTATTTTTTCATTTGTTTCTTTATCAAAGTTAAAAATATCATCTATTAAATAATAATCAGCTTCCCTTAAAATGCTTCTTGCAATGTTTACTATTTGTTTTTCATTGTTTGAAAGACTTTTAATTTTTCTTTCTTTTAGAGATTCTATTCCTAAATAGTCTAACGCACGATTGATTTTTTGATTGATTTGGCTATTTGTAAAATTTCTTATTTTTAAACTATATGCTAAATTTTGATATACTGTTTTACCATTTAAAAAAACAGGATTTCCTGAAAGATAAATTAAATTTACATCTTTTTTAAAATCAATTTTACGCAAATTAATGTTATTAATATATATTTCACCCTTATTATAATTTTCCAATTTGCATAAACAACGAATAAGACTTGTTTTTCCACTTTCATCTTCGCCGACTATGGCAACTTTTTCTTTATCTTCTATTTTTAGGTTAATATTATATAGTGCAGAATATTCTTTTATATAGTTTAGATAAAGGTTTTTAATTTCAATCATATTTGCTCCTTAAGTTAATAATACTATAAAAAACATTTTTTTACAAATAAGTTTTTAGATTTTTTATTTATTTTGACATTTTTTTAAATATTTGGCACTAAAACTTTATTTTTCAAATCTTTTATTATATACTTTTGATGAATTTATAAATTCAAAATTCAATACTAAAATTTAATGTTACGTCTTTTTTGGTCTTTTTTAAATTTAATAATTATTATTGCTAAAAGTGAAATTGAAATAAATAATAAGATAATTGTTATGGGTGTGACGAAATAGTCTTCTTTTGAAAGATATTTTGTTTCAACATATCCTTTAATTACATTATTATCAATTATTACTTCTATTAGTGATAGACCATTAGAATAATCTTCTATAATTTTCACTTGTTTATTTGAAGATAATTTAGCTATGATTTCATCTTTATTTTGCGACGAATATAAATTAATTTGTTTTTCTCCATATAAATTGTTTATTTGTCCATTTGTTTGCAAGATAGTGTTGATATAAGGCTCATCTGCTGTGATTAATTCATAGTTTAAAACATAAACATAAGAACTTTCTAAGGCTATCTCGTAGTAGCAAATATTATTTATTTCTATTTCACGCAAAACCTGGTAATTGTTTTGGAAATTTAAGTTTCCAATTTTAAAACTTTGTTCACACTCTTTTGTTGGATATTTGTAATATGAAATATCTTCACGAATGGGTGTTTTTGATATATTTAAATTTTCGAAAGATTTAAGTTGCAAATATTTTTCTTCTAGGTAGCCAACCAATTTATGACTGTCTGAAATGAACATAACATAATAAAACTTTGTTTGAAAGTTTTCTGTTTCACCTAGTTTTATCACTTTATCATTTATAGAAAATTGATACTGACTTTCACTAGAGTAGGGGTTAACTAATAAATTACAACTTGTTTTAATTTCATAAACTTCAACTTGCGAATTAAGTGTTGTTAATTCATAAGGATTTACAGGTTCTACAAAAGAGTAGGCGTTATCTGCAAAATCTTCCAATTTTATTATTTCATTGTTTAATATGTAATAGATAATTCCACTATCAAGTCTTAAATTATAGTTTGAACCAAATTCTGCTAGGACTTCTTTTTGCAAAGTTAAATTACTATTATATTTTTCAATTTTATTTTGATAAACAACGATAATATTATTTTGACTATCTACTAAAACATCTTTAGCATTTTGAGTTAAAGTTATATCTTGAGTTGAAGTTGAAAGAACATTGTCGTTTAATAAAATGATTTCATTAGTTGTGTTTGTAACGGTAAATTGTGAAGCGTTAGTGATGTTGCTTAAAGTTTTATAAATTTCAAAATTGCTTAAACTTGAATTTGCTTTTAAAATGCAACTATTTGTTGAATCTAGTAAGTATACATTAGAGAAAATGTCTGTTTGAATTTCTGTGATGTTACCAACTAGAGAATAATTATTGTTATTTTTAATGTATAAAATTGTTTTCAAGTGATTAAATGAAATATCAAAGAATTGCAAACGATTTAATGAATCAAAAACGGCAAATTCACCATTTTTTAAAACTTTAAAAAATATTATGTTTGTTAGTTGTCCATCTAAATTACCTGAAGTTCCAAAAGTTTCGACTTCACCGTTTTTAAAGTGTTCAATTTGAAAGTTTTTTGAACAATAAAACTCTGTTGAAGAAATAATATTAAAGTTAGAGTAATCGCTGGTTGTGTAGTCAGTTATTGATTTTTGCTCGGCAAAAATCTTTTGCTCATTAAAATTAAATAAAGGCAAAAGTGCTAAAATTAGTGCAAAAATTATACACAAACCCTTTTTCATACTTTTATTATACCAAAACTTTACAAGTTTGTATATATTTTTTAAAATTTATGTTAAAAAAAATTACAAAAGGGGATTTTTGTAAAAATTTGCAAGATTTTATATTTTTTTACAAAAATATGGCACAAAACTTTGACACTGCAACTTTTATTATCTTATAATTGAAATGTGATGGCAAAAATCTATCATAAATTTCACAATTTGGAGGATATATGGAATTGAAGATTTGGAGCAAAACTTTGTTGAATATTTATGGATGTTTATTTAAACTTGCAGATGAAATTGATAAAATTGTTTACGAATGTGGTATTAGTAGCGCATTCAAGTTTGGACTTGGAATGGCGTTTATTGATGCACAAAAAATGATTGAACTGACTGAAAGAAAAATTAACATAATTAATATTAAAGTTTTGATTGAAAAATCACTTTTGGGGCTTGATGATTTATCTTGTAAAATATTAACTTTAAAATTTATAGATAAAATGTCAAATGAAACAATAATGGAGGCTCTTTCAATTAAAAGGCGCACTTATTTTAGAAAATATATTAATGCTATTTCTGCTTTTTCTAATCAACTTTTAATTAATGGTTACGATAGTAATGAATTAATTAATTTAACAAGTAGTGAAAGCTGGATTGCTGAAATTTATAAAGAATTTTATAGAAAAGAAATGAGTAAAAAGGCTGAAGAAAATTTAACTAACTATAGCATTATTTCTATGGCAGTAAAAGATTTGTCTGAACTAAAAAATTATAGTTATTTTTGTTAAGTGTTTTTATATCCTTTTAAAAACAAAAAGACAACTAATAATATTGGAAAGGATATCGTTAATATAATTATAGATTGTGTTTTTAAAGGCAAACTTAAAATATTGTTTATATTTTGACTAGTTTTTATTGTTGTTGAGTTCAAGTTTGTTTGTATTGGTGATAGGTTATTAGTGTAAGTTGAATGTATATAGCCAGTTATTTGTTTTTCATTATTAAAGATTTTGCAAAAATACCATACATTTCCACTCGTTTGATTTATATCTACGCCATTTATCTTTCCATAATAAAAAATATTGTTTTGAGGGGTTAACTCTTCAAGATAATTTTTTTCTATATTTTGTGGCAATGAACAAAGCTTGCAGTTCTTTATAATATCAAAACTTATGTCTGTAAGATAAGGATTTTCAAGTTGCTCATTTACTAAAACTACATTGTTTTTACTTACATATCCTTTTATATCTATATATTCTACATAATAAAAATCATCAATTGAAGAATCTAAAATTTTTACATAATAACTTTCTTCTAATAAAAAATATACATTTTCAAAGACTGTTATTTTTGTGGGTAGTTTTAATAGTGGACAATTTTGTGCCACTATTTTTGCAAATTGATATTCGTCGTTTTGTGCTACAACTTCAGAGTTTAATGGTGTTGATTGTGTGTATAAAAATATTGAACTTATTATAACATAAGCAATAAAAGATAGAATTATTAGATGTTTTTTCAAAATAACCTCGAAGAATTTACTTTACTATTAATATAATCAAAGTGATTAATGATTATTATTAACATAATCAAAAAATTTCATTCAAAAAAAGAGAAGATATGAGAACGATTGAAAAAATAAAGTTGATTGAAAATGAAATGAAAAGAAGAAAAGATAATGATAAATTGAAAAAATACAACACAGGTGAGATTATTCACCAAAAGCAAATTATGTTTCATAAGTGCAACAAAAAAAATCGTTGGGTTTTTGGTGGAAACAGAACGGGAAAGACTGAATGTGGTGCAGTTGAGTGTATTTATCTTGCAAGAGGAATTCATCCTTATAAAGAAAATAAAAAAGATGTTGTTGGGTGGGTTGTTAGTTTGTCTACTCAAGTTCAAAGAGATGTTGCTCAGAGTAAAATTTTACAATATTTAAATCGTGATTGGATTGAAGATATTGTTATGACTTCTGGAAGAAAAGACTCTTTGTCTACGGGGGTTATTGATAAAATTTTAATCAAAAATGTTTTTGGTGGCGTTAGCACAATTGGATTTAAAAGTTGTGACCAAGGACGTGAAAAATTTCAAGGAACGAGTTTAGATTTTGTTTGGTTTGATGAAGAGCCACCTTATGATATTTATCTTGAATGTAAGATGAGAGTTGTTGATAGATGTGGTGAAATATTTGGAACGATGACGCCACTTAAAGGTTTAACGTGGGTTTATAATTTAATTTATTTAAACGAAAATTGTGATGATGAAGTATGGCATATAAATTTAAGTTGGCAAGATAATCCTTTTTTGGATAAAAAAGAAATCGATGCATTAAAAAAATCGTTATCAAAAGATGAATTAGAAGCTCGATGTTATGGAAACTTCACTTTCAATGGTGGATTGGTTTATTCAAATTTTAAAGAAGAGTTTAATGTTATAGAACCTTTTAATATTCCTAAAGAATGGTTTGACAACATTAGCATTGACCCCGGCTTTAGAAATCCACTGTCTTGCCATTTTTATGCTGTCGATTTTGACAACAATATCTATGTGATTGATGAATACTATGAACGAGATAAAGATATTGAATATCACAGTAAAAAAATTTTAGATATTGCAAACAAACTTGATTGGCCTAGAGATAGTTTTGGTAGGCTCTCTGCTCTTATTGATAGTGCTGCAACTCAAAGAACACTTGCAAGTAATAGAAGTGTTTGTGATTTGTTTTTAGATTTCAACATTTCTGTTAATCCTAATGTTAATAAAGATTTATTTTCAGGAATTAGCAGAGTGAGAAATTTGATTTGCAATGAAAATGGTGAAAGAAAATTATTTATTTTTAAAAATTGTGTAAATTTGATTAGAGAAATTAAGGGGTATTTTTGGGGTAATGGCGATTCTCCAATTAAAAGAGATGATCACGCACTTGATGAGTTGAGATATTATGTTATGAGTAGACCAGAGAATAAAAAGAAAATTATAAAAAATGAAATTCAAAAAGATAAGGAAAGATTATTTAATAAAATAAAACAGGGTAGATATGGAAGATAAGATTATAGATGAAAACTACAATAAAAAATTAAATAAAGCCTTAATAAAAAGAGCCTTGGGTTATTCTAGTAAAGAAGTCGTTGAAGAATTTTCAAAGGATAAAGAAAATTTGGTTTTAACAAAAAGAAAAGTTACTAAAAAAAATATCCCACCAGATATTTCTGCTGTTAAAGTTTTACTTGAATTATATGGAAATGTTAATGAGTATGATTTGAGTAAGATGACAGATGAAGAACTATTAATTGAAAGGAATAAGTTGTTATTAAGGTTAAAAGAAGAAAATGATAATTAACAAGAATTTACATATAAAATGTTTGGATTGTAAAAGTAAAGATGAAGGATATGAAATGATTTTGGGAAACAAAAAATATTGTTTGTGCGAAAATTGTTTTAAGAATTTTTATAGGGTAATTGGAAAGATGATTTTACCTAAAAGTCCTACAAGCATTTTAAAAAAAGATAATAAAGTTAAAATTGAAAGATTTTAGGAGTTATAATGAAAAATATTAATAAATTAAGTAAACAAGTTTTAGAAAGATATAAGAAGAATCTTGTGGAAGAAACAATTAATGATTTTAAAAGACGACAAATGGAAAGAAAACCTATTGAAGCGCAATGGATTTTGAATTTGAATTTTTTATATGGAAATCAATATTGCAATATTTCTTCTATGGGGGATGTTGAAGATTACTCTAAACAATATTTTTGGCAAGAAAGAGAAGTTTTTAATCATATTTCACCAATTGTAGAAGCGCGTATTTCTAGGTTAAGTCAAATCAGGCCTATTATGAGTGTAATTCCTGCAACTAACAGTGATGAAGATATTTCAACTGCAAAAGTTAGCAAAAACTTAATTAATTCTGTTTATCATAAATTGAACATTAGCAATAAAATCATAAATTGCACAAATTTTAGTGAGATTTGTGGAACAGGATTTTATAAAGTTATTTGGAATGATAAAAAAGGAAGAAAAATTGCAAAAGAAAACAATGATTTTGTTTATGAAGGCGATGTTAGCGTTGAAGTAGTATCTCCGTTTGAAATTTTTCCAGATAGTACAAGTTATGAAGAAATTGATGATTGTAATAGCATTATTCACGCTAAAAGTTATTCAAGTGATGTTATTAAAAGTTTATGGGGCATTGATGAAATTGGTAGCGATATAGATGTGTTTTCACTTGACAACATAAGCAATATGGGTGGACTGGGATATAATGCAACTAGTAATAAAGTGGTGTCGACAATTAAGCATAATCAAGTTTTAGTGCTTGAAAAATATGTTGCACCTACAGTTGAATATCCAAATGGCAGACTTATTATAGTGGCTGGAAATACGTTGGTGTTTGACGGCGAATTACCATATATCAACAGGGAAGATGAAACAAGGGGATTTCCTTTTGTAAAACAAGCGTCTATTAAGCAACCTAATTGTTTCTTCGGTTCAAGCATTATTGAAAGAATAATTCCTATTCAGAGAAGTTACAACGCTGTTAAAAATAGAAAACACGAATATATGAACAGACTTTCCATGGGTATTTTGACTGTTGAAGACGGCTCTGTTGATTGCGACAACTTGGAAGAAGAAGGTTTATGCCCTGGTAAGGTTTTAGTGTATAGGCAAGGAAGTTCTGCGCCTAAAATTATGGATAATGGTTCCATTCCAAGTGAATTTAAGGAAGAAGAAGAAAGACTTTTGGAAGAATTTAGTTCAATTAGTGGCGTTAGTGATATTTTAATTAACGCAAAATCTAATTTGTCTAATATGTCGGGTGTTGCATTAGAATTATTATTAGAACAAGACACTAATAGATTAAATATTAGTTCTGACCAAATTAAAATTGCAATAAAAAATATTGCATCTCAAATTTTAAAACTATATAAACAATTTGTATCTAGCAAGAGAATTGCAAAAGTTATCGGCAAAGATGGTAGTATTGAAATGTTTTATTTTAATAAAAGCGATATTTCAAGTGATGATATTGTCTTCCAAACCGAAAATGAAATTGGTGACACGAAAGCACAAAAGAGAAGTTTGATTTTTGAACTTTTAAATTCTGGCCTTTTATATGATGAGAATGGTAAATTGACAACTAGAATAAAATCGAAAACTTTAGAAATGTTGGGCTTTGGTATGTGGGACAGTCAATATGATTTAGAAGAATTACATATGAAGAAAGCTGGAAAAGAAAACTTAAAATTGATAAAAGAGTTTAATATGGATAAGCCTTATGAGATAGATTCACATACATTACATATTGATGAACATATTGCATTTATGTTGTCTGAAGAATTTGCTAAAATGGTTGCTATTAAACCTGAAATTGAAGAAAAAATGTTAGAACATATTAAAATGCATAAAAGCTTTTTAAAAATAGAAAAGGAGTAATTTATGGAAAATAATAATGAAGAACAACTACTTGAAAACAATGATGTCAACCTAAATCAAGGAATGATGGAAAATGAAAATAAGCAGGACAAAGAGTTGTTTTCGGGCTCTTCAACAAAAAAATTTAAAAGCGTGGAAGCACTTGAAAATGCATATGAGAATTTGGAAAAAGAATTTACTAAAAAGTGTCAAATGCTAAACAAACTTTTGAGCGAAAATAAGGATGAAAATTCCTTACCGCAATATCAAAAGGAAGACTGGCTAACAAAAGTTAGCACTTTTATTGAAAATAATAATCACGCCAAAGATTTTTTAAATGATATCGCAAAAACTTTGGTGGAAGATGAAAATTTGGCAAAAAAAGAAGATGCTTTAGAACTTGCTTACTCTAAAGTTTTAAAAGATAATTTTAAGACTAAAGAAGAATTGGCTAGTGATGATAATTTTTTGAATGATTATATTTTTAATAATGAAGAAATAAAGAATAAAATTATTGAGAATTATTTAACTGATGTTCAAAATAATAAAACTATTCCGTTAATGATTAATAGGAATGGTAGTTTAAGCGTGTCTAGTCCTAGATTCATTCCTAAAAATTTAAAGGAAGCTGGGCGATATGCTGAAAATATTTTAAGAAAATAATGGAGAAAATTTATGGTTACTATTAATAATGCTCAAGATGCATTGAAAAGTGCTTATCTTGATGTGGTTAGTGAAGCATTAAATATTAATGCAAACCCACTACTTGCAAAAATAAATCAAACTACTAATGATGTTTGGGGTAAAGAAATTATTAAACTTACTAGTTTTGGTGTTAACGGAGGTATTGGCGCTGGTAGTGAAACTGATTCATTACCTGAAAGTGCTGGAAATAATTATGTAAAATTTGTTTCAAGTTTAAAAAATTTATATGGAACAATAGAAATTAGTGATAAAGCAATTAGAGCTAGTGAAACAAATGCTGGTGCTTTTGTTAATCTTTTAAATGCTGAAATGGAAGGTTTAATTAAATCATCTAATTACAATTTTGGAAGAATGTTATTTGGTGATGGCTCTGGAAAACTTGCAACAATTTCTGCTTGTGAAACTAATCAAGTCACTGTTGACAGTGTAAAATCTTTAATAGAAGGTTTAAAGGTTGATTTCTATAAGGTTGGAACTCTTTCTGATACTAAAATGACGGCAGTATGTGGAGCAAGAATTATTTCTATCGATAGAACTAACAAAATTGTTAAATTTAATATAGATGTTGATTCAGCAATTGTCGTTGATGATGGAACATTCTATATGACTGTTCAAAACAGTAAAGACTTAGAACTTACAGGCCTTGGTGCAATTTTTCAAACTACAGGTTCATTATATGGTGTGTCTAGAAGTGAACACAATTGGATGATACCAACTATTAAAACTGCATCTAATGGTGAATTATCTGAAGAATTATTACAACTTTGTATTGATGAACTTGATGAAGTTGCTGGTTCTACTGTTGATTATATCACTTGTTCTAGCGACGTTAAAAGATTATATCAAAATCTTTTGACATCTTATAAGAAAAATATTGATATTATGGATTTACAAGGTGGCTTTAAAGCTATTTCATATAATGGTATTCCAGTTGTCGCAGATAGATTTATCGAAAATGGAACAATGTATTTATTAAATACTAAAGATTTTGCATTACATCAATTATGTGATTGGAGATGGTTAGAAGACGAAAGTGGAAAGATTATTCGTCAAAAAGCTGGATATCCTGCTTATACTGCTACTCTTGTTAAATATGCCGATTTAATTTGCTCAAGACCTAATGGTCAAGCCAAAATCAGTGGAATAACTACTATTTAGTTTTACATTCCTTCTTTAAGGAGTTTTTATGTTTGAAATTTATGATGATTTATATGGTATTGTGAAAAAAATTAAACAAATAAATTCAAATTATCGTGTTTTTAGAAATGTTTTAAAGCATAAATTTGAAATTTATTATCAAAATGGCATCAATTTAGATTTGGAATTGGTTGTTCCCTATAGTCGCCTTGACTATAGGACAATCAATTTTTTAAATCAAACTAAAGTTGAAAATGCCGATAAAATTTTTAAAGAAATTGAAAGCCATAATTTAAAATGTGGCTTTTTAGGAGTTGTATGAAATTAAGAGAGATTATTAAACTTTCATCTGATTTATTAAATCTTGAAGATGTTTTGAATGGCGAAAAAATTTATGATGAAACATATGATGTTTTAGATGATGAAACTCTTGTAAGTGAAGGAACACTTGAGGACCGAACAATTAGTCTATTAGTCAAGTGTTTTAATCTTGTTTATAGCGAAATAGCAACCGATTATCTTCAACTTATTACATTTGAAGATATTGAAGTTGAAGACGAAAAATTTTTTCTTTCTAATTTGGAAAATAAATTTTATAAATTAATTAAGGTCGAAAACGAATTTGGAATTAGCGTTCCTTTTAAAGTTTATGACGACATTTTATATTTGAATAATGGAAAATATAAAATCTACTACGCCTATATTCCTAGTCAAGTTTCTTTAAACAGTGAAGTTAACAATTTTAATGGAAAACTATCTGTTAGATTGTTTGCTTTTGGACTTAGCAAAGAATATTGTTTTATTAGTGGATTATATAACGACGCATCATTATTTAAAACGCGTTTTGAAGAAGGACTGTTTTTGGCCAGCAAAGAAAAGAAAAACATTATTATGCCAGGAAGAAGGTGGAAATAATGTTTTACAAAAAAAGTGATTTAAAGGTGAAAGATGAAAATTTTGAAGTTGTTATTACTGACTTCTCAAAAGGATTAAATCTTTCAAAAGAAGAAAATATTTTAAATCCTAATTCTTGTGTTCGTGCTTACAATTTTGCATATAAAAAAGGCGTTTTAACAGAAAGTTATGGTTTTAAGACGTTAACTTGTCCTAGTTATAATGATGATTTATTAAGAGAAACTTATACTTATTATTTTGATGAAAATGAAGATGTAGTTGAGTTTTTAAGCTTATGGTTTTATAAAATTTATGATGAGTCTAATGGCGGTAGAGTTGATAAACTTATGTATTATGCTACTAACCAAGAAATGTATTACAGTAGAATTATAACGTTTGAACCTGCAATATTATCTTCGGGTTTTACATTAGAAGAAAAACCAACTTTTACATATAATATTAAGTATAACAACTATGATTACAATTTAATAGGTGGCGAGAATATGGGCGTTTACTATAATGACGGCGAACATTCTCCTAAAAAACTAGAAAATTGTCCTAACATAAGTAGTATGTGTGAAGATAAAGATAAGTTGTTTTGCACGGTTCGTGGAGAAAAGAATGCAATATATTACCATATTGGAGATGACTTTATAAACTGGACAACAACTGAAGATGACAATAATGGCTGTATTATTATGAATGATGAAAGAGGCAAAATTAATAAGGTTGTTTCTTTTTTAGGCTACGTGTTTGCAATTAGAGATTATGGAATTAGCAAAATCTTTAATTATGAAAATTTTTCTAAATTTGATATTACACATTTAAGTATGGCTGGTAATAAAATTTATGAGAACACTGTTGCGATTTGTGGTGATAAAATGTTGATGTTAACCAAACAAGGTATTGCAACATTTAATGGCGTTACTAATGAAAATCTTAATATTGACATAAATGAATTATTAAAAAATGTAGATAATGATGAAGCTCTTGCAGTTTTTCATTCCGATAAGTATTACCTAGCTTGCAAAGCAAATTTTAATGACGATAAAACTATAGGTTCTGAAAATATTGAAGGTAATATCAATAATGCTTTAATTATTCTTGACGTTAAAACGTTAGATTATGATATCATTCGTGGAGTTGATATCGCAAGTATGGTTAGCATTAAGCTAAATATGATGGATAAAATCGCAATGATACTAAGAAATAGGGAAACGACAAAAGTTATTACATTAACTGATGATGGAAAATTTTATAATGAACCTTTAGACAAAGAATGGGTTTCTCCACTTTCTGATTTGGGATACAGTGATAAAATTAAAATAGTTAAAGACATTAGTTTACTCTCTAAATATGATGCTAAAATTACAATTTTTACTGAAAGTTCTTCTAAAACATTTAAAGTTTTGGGGCGTAATACTTTAAGTAAGTTTAAAGTTAATTTAAAGGGAAAGCAAATTGGAATTAAGATTGAAAGCAACAATGACAAAGCGTATATTTCTAATGTTAAGTTAAATGTTGAATTAAAAGATTATGGATATAGTGAAATATAAAATTTTAAAAGAAAATTTAAAAGAAAAATATAACAAGGAATTTGAAAGAGAAGTTAATATGGAAAGAAGTTCTTTAAACAAAATTTTGGATAGTTTTTATATGGCCTTTTGCGATGAAAAAATTGAAGATGAAAAATCTTTAATTGGCGAAAGGGAAAAGGCGCTAAATGTATTGGACATTGACAAAATTAAAGAAATAGATGAAAAATTGAAAAAAATTAATACCGATAAATCTTAAAAAGTATGTGGAACGAAATAATTAATTTGGCTATTCAAAACGGTTTGTTTGCAGTTTTGTTTTTGGGCCTTTTGATTTATCTTTTAAAAGATAGTCAAAAGCGAGAAAAAAAATATCAACAAACAATTGAAAGCTTGAGTAAACATCTTGATGTGGTTGATGATATTGAAAAAGATATTAAAGAAATAAAACAAAAAATAGAAGAAAAACAAACAAGAAAGAGTAAAGAAAAACTGGCAAAGTTGGAGATGTTATGAAAAAATTTTTAAGTTATAAATTTTTAATGACAGTTTTGGCAAGTATTATCGTTTTTATAGAAATTTTAAGTGGAGTTTTTAATTTTAATATTAATATCGACGCAATCGTTAGCATTGGTGCTTCAGTGGTGGGAATATTGGTTGCGCTTAATATTGTTGTGAAAACAAAGGAAGATAAAGATATTAAAACTAAAGAAGATTTAAAAGAATTAATTGAAACTAAAGATGATAACGAGTTAAATTAAGACATTAAAAAATGACCTTGCTATTGCGAGGTCATTTTTTTATTAATTTATACAAAATCTTTTTGTTTTTCTTTTATTGTTTCAAGCATTAATGTTAATTCTGCAACTCTTGATTTAATTTGTTCTACTTTTTCTTTTGGTGCTTTATTTATAAAATTTTCATTATTAAGCATTAAAGAAAGTTTATCAAATTCAATAGTTAATTTTTTTTCTTCATTTTGTAATCTTAAAATTTCTGCTTCTTTATCTATTAAATCATTTAAAGGTAAGTAGGCTGTTAGGTCGTTGGACACAACAGTTGTTGCTCCTGTTGGCTCTTCGCCAATTTCCAAAGCATCACCAAATCCTAGTTTCAAAAGGAAAGATTGAGCATCTTTAATTAAATCATCATATGAACTTGACTTAAATATTATTTTTGACTTTTTTGTTGGGTGAATGTTCATCTTGGCTCTAACGTTTCTTATTGAAGTGATAATTCCTTTTAAACTTTCTACAAGCTTTTCTTCTTTATTGTATTTAACTGTTTTATCGTAGGCTGGAATTTGTGAAATTATAATTTTATTATCATTAAACTCATCATATATTTTTTCAGTTACAAAAGGCATAAAAGGATGAAGAAGTTGCAATATTGTTTTTAACACATAAGTTAAAACTCCAAGTGCCGTTTCTTTTGTGCTTGAATTTTCATCATATAATCTTGGTTTGCTCATTTCAATATACCAATCGCAAAACTCATCCCAAGCAAAAGTGTAAACTTTATCTAATGCACCTGCTAAATCAAATTTATCAAATGCTTTATGATAATCTTTAACTATATTATTCAATTTGTTTAACAACCATTTATCTTCAAGACATAAATTTTTATAATCAATTTCTTTGCTGTAATCGCCTTTTAAATTCATTAACACGAATTTTGATGCGTTCCAAATTTTATTAACAAAGTTTCTAGCGGAGTCTAATTTTTCATCACTAAAACGAGAGTCATTACCAATTGATGTTCCTGAAATAAGGGCAAATCTTAATGCATCTGCGCCAAAATCATTAATAATTTTTAATGGGTCAATTCCATTGCCCAATGATTTGCTCATTTTTCTTCCTTGACTATCCCTAATTAAACCATGAATGATTACTGTGTCAAAAGGTTTTTTGCCAGTATGTTTTAATGATGAGAATATCATTCTTGCTACCCAGAAGAAAATTATATCATAAGCTGTAACCAATGTGTTTGTAGGGAAGAAGCGTTTATAATCTTCTGTTTCGTCTGGATAGCCAAGCGTTGAGAAAGGCCAAAGTGCAGAACTGAACCAAGTATCTAATGTGTCTTCATCTTGAACGAAATGCGATTTTCCACATTTTGGACAAATGTTTGGTTTTGTTTTGCTAACAACGGTTTCACCACAATTTTGACAGTAATATGCTGGTATTCTATGTCCCCACCAAAGTTGGCGTGATATGCACCAATCTTGTATGTTTTCCATCCAGTTAAAGTAGATTTTTTCAAATCTGCTTGGAACGAATTTAATTTCTCCAGATTTTACAATGTCTATTGCTGGTTTTGCTAATTCTTTCATTTTTAAGAACCATTGTTCGCTAATTTTAGGTTCAACAGCATGATGACAACGATAGCATTTACTAACGTTGTGTCTATATTCTTCAACTTTAATTAAATTTCCAGAAGCTTTTAAGTCTTCTACTATTAATTTTCTGGCCTCCATAATGTCTAGTCCTTGATATTTTGGAAGCAAATTTAACATCTTATTATTTTCATCAAAAACTTCAATGATTTCTAGATTGTGGCGTAGACCTGCTTGATAGTCGTTAGTGTCATGTGCGGGAGTTATTTTAACGGCGCCAGTTCCAAATCCTAATTCAACAAAGTCATCAGCAATGATTGGTATTTTTCTGTTTATTAAAGGAACAGTTACAAATTTGCCAACCATATCTTTAAATTTTTCATCTTGTGGATTAACTGCAATAGCGGTGTCTCCAAGCATTGTTTCTGGTCTTGTTGTTGCAACGATAATGTCTTTACCATTTTCGCCGAGATATTTTATATACCAAATATTTCCATCTTCTTCTTCAAATTCGACTTCTGCATCTGATATTGATGTTTTACAAGTTGGACACCAGTTTATCATTCTTTTACCACGAGAAATTAGCCCTTCATTGTATAGTTTCACAAACACTTCTAATACTGCATTAGATAGTCCTTCATCCATCGTGAAACGCTCTCGGCTCCAGTCGCAGCTAGCACCTAATTTTCTTAGTTGTTTTTCGATTGTTCCACCATATTCTTTTTTCCATTCCCATGCTCTTTCTAAAAACTTTTCTCTTCCTAAGTCTTCTTTAGTGATTCCTTCTTCCTTTAGTTTTGCAACAATTTTCGCTTCTGTTGCTATTGCTGCGTGGTCTGTTCCTGGAACCCAAAGAGTGTTGTGGCCAGTCATACGTTTATATCTTATCAAAATGTCTTGGAAGGTGTTATCAATTGCGTGTCCCATGTGCAAAACGCCTGTTATGTTTGGTGGTGGCATCACAATGCTGTAAGATGGCTTAGTTGAATTGTCTTCTGGTTTAAAATATTCACCTTCTTCCCACATTTTATAAATTTCATCTTCAAAATCTTTTGGATTGTATTTATCGTTTAACATTTGTTTCTCCTAACTAGGTAATATTTCTATATTTTATATACTTTAAGAATATTTGTCAAGCAAATGAATATACAAATAAATCATATTAATTTTTATGAAAAAATTGACAAAGGCCTTCTTTTAGTGTATAGTATTTTGTATATTTGCTTAAAAGAGGAAAATTATGAAGAAAGAAAATGCAACACTTGATTTTGTTAAACTAGAACATGAAATGCTAAACGCTTGGCAAGAAGAAAAATTATTTAACAAAATTGTAGATAAAAACAAAAACAGTGAAAAGAGATTTAGATTTTTAGATGGTCCCGCAACAGCAAACAATAAACTTGGTGTGCATCATTTTTGGGGTAGAGTTTTAAAAGATGCAACAATTAAATATCATTCTATGATTGGCGAAAGTCAACAATTTCAAAATGGTTTTGATGCACAAGGAATGTGGGTGGAAGTTGAAACAGAAAAAGAATTAGGCTTAAAAGGTAAACCTGAAATCTTGGCATATGGAATGGATAAATTCACTGAAAAATGCATTGACAGAGTTAAATATTTTGGTGAAGAAATTACAAAACAATCTATCCGTATGGGACAATTTATGGATTGGGATAATTCTTACTATACTAACACTGATGAAAACATCACTTCTATTTGGCATTTTTTAAAAGTTTGTAGTGATAAAGGTTGGTTAATAAAGAAATATCGTCCAATTGCTTGGTGTCCTAGATGTGGAACAAGCTTAAGTGAACACGAACTTTCAAGTTCTTACAGTGAAGTCACTCATACAGCAATATTCTTTAAAGTTCCTGTTAAAAATGCAGATTTTAAAATGGTTGGTTGGACGACAACTCCTTGGACTTTAACAGCAAATTGTGCGTTAGCTGTTAATCCAGATTTAACTTATGTTAAAGTTCTATTTGAAGGAGAAAAATTAGTATTTGGAAAAGATAGCTTAAAAATCTTAAAAGGTGATGCTGAAATTTTAGAAGAATTTAAAGGTGATAAACTTGTTGGACTTGAATATGAAACAATGTTTCCTGAACTTGAGTTACAACAATTCCCACACAAAATTTACGCCTGGGACCAAGTTTTAGCAGGTGAAGGTTCTTGCGTTGTTCACATTGCTCCTGGTTGTGGTATTGAAGACTTTGAACTAGGTGTGGAAAATGATATTCCAGCAATTTGTCCTATTGATGAACAAGGCGTTATGTTACCATCCTGTGGCTTTATTGCAGGTAAAAAGACAACAGATGTTGTTGAAGATGTTGTTAATCGTTTAAAAGCTGATAACAAGCTTCTATACTCACACAAATATAAACACAGTTATGCTCATTGTTGGAGATGTAAAACAGATATTGTTTACAAATTAATTTCTACATGGTATATCAAAATGGATGAAATTCGTCCAAAACTTATTGAAGCAATTCAAGATGTTGATTTTCAACCATCTTACGCAAAAAAGAGAATGGAAGACTGGCTTAACAATATGGGAGATTGGAATATTTCAAGGTCGCGTTTCTATGGTCTTCCACTTCCTATCTACCAATGCGAAAAATGTGGAAAAGTTCACGTTATTGGCAGTTTAGATGAATTAAGACAAAAAGCAATTAACAAGGAAGATTTAGATAAAATACCTCATTTACACAGACCTTATATTGACAAAATAAAAATTAAATGTGAATGTGGTGAAGAATTATCAAGAATTCCTGAAGTTGGAGATTGTTGGTTAGATGCTGGAATTACTCCGTTTAGCACTAAAAAATACTTTACGGACAGAGAATATTTTAATAAAAATTTCCCAAATGCCTTTGTTTGCGAAATGATTGAACAAATTAAACTTTGGTTCTATTCACTTTTGGTTATGAGCGTTGTTTTAACAGGAAAGGCTCCTTACGAAAAAGTTGTTACTTATCAATATGTTAAGAGTGAAACAGGTGAAGAATTCCATAAGAGTGGTGGAAACAGTTTGGAAGCAGAAAAAGTTGCAGATGAAGTTGGTGCTGAGGCAATTAGATATTTGTATGCAAGTGCAAATCCCAATAATGAAATGAGATTTGGTTATGGATTACTTGAAGATGTTAAAAAACAATTACTTGCATTTTGGAATATTTATGTATTCTTTAATACTTATGCCGTTATTGATAACCCTAACTTAAAAGACTATAAACCTGATTTTGCAAAACTTGCAATTACAGATAAATGGTTGCTTGAAAGCGTTGCTGAATTTACAAGAAAATCTGATGAAAACTACGCTGAAAATAAAATTTATTTGGTTATAAAAGATTTCGAAAAATTAATTGACGATATTTCAAATTTCTATATTCGTTCTAACAGAAAGAGATTCTGGGAAAGTGATATGGATGCATATTATTCACTATATTTTGCGATTAAAAATATAATAAAAGTTATGGCTCCAGTTATTCCTTTCATAACAGACTATATTTGGAAAAATCTTGTTGTTGAAATTGAAAAAGATGAAGTTAGTTCTGTTCATCTTTCCGCATTCCCAAACATTGAAAGTTTTGGTTATGCTGAACTTGTTAAAGACATCGAGAGAGCTAGAGAAATAATTTATCTTGCACAAAAATTAAGAAATGAAAACAAAATTAAAGTTAAACAACCTTTATCTACCTTGTTCTTAAAAGTCGATGAAGATTATAAAAAAGCTGTAATTAATTTGCAAGATATAATAAAAGAAGAATTGAATATTAAAAATATTGTCTTTGAAGATAGTGATGATAAATTTAATACTAAAATTTTAAATATCAATTTCCAAGTTGCTGGAAAAGTTTTAGGCGCAAATTTAAAAGCATATCAACAAGTTTTAAAAGATGCAAATGAAGATGATATGAAAAAATATGTAGAAGAATTCGAAAGAGAAGGAAGCGTTACGTTAAATTCACTTGAAAAACAAAGTGCAGATTTGTTCACAATTAAGTTCCTACCTAAAAAAGAATTTGCAATCGCTATTGAAAACAATAACATTGTTGCACTTGATATTACATTAACTGAAGAACTAATTCATGAAGGATATTATCGTGAAATTACAAGACAAATTCAAGTTGCAAGAAAAGATTCCGACTTTAAAATTGAAGATAGAATTATTTTAGACTTATCTTCAAAAAACGAAGAAATACAAAATGTTATTGAAAAATATTTACCTAAAATCATGGAAGAAACATTGTCCTTAGAAAGCAAAAAATTAGATAAACCAGAATATCAAACAATATTTAATGTTGCAGAAGAAGAAGTTGTTTTAAAAATTTCTAGAGTGTAATTATAAGCTTGAACTAGCAATATTCTGTGATAAAAAAAAGACTACTATAAATTTAAATTGTAGTAGTTTTTTTTATGATAAAAAAAGTTATTTTGTTTTACTTTTTTCGACATTTTTGATAACATTTACCTATGAAAGAAAATTGTAAATTATTGTTTAAAGATTTTATATTATCGATTTTAGCTGGAATTTCAATATCAATTGGTTGTGTTGCCTATTTAATTTCAAACAACACTTTTATTGGTTCTTTAGTGTTTTGCGTTGGTCTTTTCATAATTTTATACTTTAATTTTAATCTTTTTACAGGAAAAGTGTGCTATATTTTTGAAAATAGTAGTTTTTATGGTATTAAACTTTGCGTGATATGGTTTGGAAATTTGGTCGGGACAACACTTTCTGCAATATTATTTAGATGCACAAGATTAATTAGTTTGGTTGAAAGATGTAGGGATATCGTTAATTATAAATTAAGTGATGATTTGATTAGCATTTTTATACTAGCTTTCTTTTGTAATATTTTGATTTTTGTTGCCGTTGATGGCTTTAAAAATAATAAGCACGAAATTGGAAAATATTTGAGTATCTTTTTTGGGGTAAGTATTTTTGTTTTGTGTGGATTTGAACACTGCGTTGCAGATATGTTTTATTTTGCATTTGCTGGTTCGATTTCGATTAAAACCTTGTTATATTTGTTAATCATAACATTTGGTAATGCAGTAGGAGGTGTTTTAATTCCTTTAATTAGAAAATTCATCACCGAGAAAAAAGTTGATTTAATTGATAAGGAGCAAGATAAATAATTTTGCTGTAGAAATTTCACTTTATTGTATTTTGTTTTATCTTGATTAAATTTTACAGAGCTTAAATCGTAAAACAGGTTGTTTTATAATAACTTAATATTTTTATGAGCAACTTAATGCAAAATTTTGCAGAGAATTTAATGAAATTATTATAAAAAAGTGTCGGTTAAGGCCGACATTTTTTTTTGGAGCTGATGGCCGGACTTGAACCGGCGACCTATTGATTACGAATCAATTGCTCTACCAACTGAGCCACATCAGCAAAAAATATTAAGTTATATACTAAAAGTTTTAAGGTCTATAGTTTCTCGTTTTTAGGTAGAGCCCAAGGCTCTTCCCGTCGTAGCCAAGGCTGCTCCCGCTTTGGCTAAAAACTTGCCACAGGCAACTTTTCTTAACGCGTCGCGCCAACTGAGCCACATCAGCATAAGTTGAATTTTGTAATCCAACATGTCAATTTATTATAAAATTTTGAAACGTGTTTGTCAATGAAAATTTAATAGTAATAACCAAGAATTGAAAATATTGTTGAAAGCTTTTTCAATAAAATGTTTATAATTTGTTTTTTTTGAGAAAATACTTGCAAAAACATTTAGGTTATGGTAGAATGATAATTATATTAATAATTGAGAGAAAAATGAAGAAGGAAGTTTTGGTTTTTGAACAATCCAAGTTGGAAGAAGTTCAAAAGATTATTCTTGATGAAATCATTAAATTAACAGAAAGAATAGGTAATAACAATCACGAAATTAAAGAACTTTTTGAATATATACACGACCAAAATCTTGATGGAATGGAATTGTTACAATCCTTTAATTCAATTGGCCATCTGGAAAATATTATTGGGGAAAACAATAAAGAAATAACTTTTTATAACAAAATATTAAAAAAACCATTCTTTGCTCGTTTAGATATCAACAATAAAGATACATTGTCTACTTATTATATTGGACTAAAAAATATTTTAAAAGATTTTCAACCTTTTGTTCTTGACTGGCGTGCCCCGGTGTCTTCACTTTTATATTATTCAGATTTAGGTAAAACAAGTTATATGGCGCCTAAAGGTCAGATTTTTGTGGACCTTATTTTGAAAAGACAGTTTACAATAAACGAAAATAAAATTGTCTCATACATTGATAGTGGATTAAAGATTAATGATGATATTTTGATTGAAGCTTTAGCAAACAATACTTCTGATTATATGACAAATATTGTTGCTACAATTCAAAAAGAGCAAAATGAAATTATAAGAAAAAATCCAGAACAAGATGTGGTAATCAATGGAGTTGCAGGCTCGGGTAAGACCTCTATTGCTTTACATAGAATAGCATATATATTATATGCAATGAAGAATAAAGTCTCAAGCAATAATATTAGAATGATATCGCCTAATAATCTTTTTGACGAATATGTTAGTCAACTTTTGCCAGAACTAGGCGAAGAAAATGTATGCTCTTCAACATTTGAAGGGGTTTTAAGAGAATTTTCACTGTTGCCAAATCAAATTATTAATAAAAACGAGATGATTGAAGGAGCGTTTGGTGACGAAAGTAGACAAAAATTCATTAATATTAAACATTCATTAGAATTCTTTGATTCATATAATGAATATTTGTCAAACTTTGATATTAAAAAATTTGTTAATTTGTTGTGGAAAAATGAATTAACGGATGAAGAACTTAGCAAAGCTGACTTTTATAAAGGCGATAAGACCAATATACTTGAAAGAATTAAGAATTGTGTATCTTATATAATAAATGAAAAACAGCCAAAATTAACGGATAGGGCATTTGAGAAAGAAGTAAACAAAAAACTTTCTCAGTGTAACAAAATGTTAACTCCATCGCTTCTGCTAGAAAACTATTATAAGAAAATAGGTATTCCTTTTGGCGAATCATTAAAGTATGAAGACCTTAATATCTACTCATATACAAAAATGAAAATTAATGGTTGTAGACAAGATTTTAATATTAAATATTTATACATTGACGAAATGCAAGATTATGATCCTTTCAGTCTTTCAATCATAAAATCAATTTTTGGTGGAGCAAAACTGATTTTGTGTGGAGACTATCGACAAAACGTTTTTTCATCGCAGTCAAATTTGGAATTTTTGAAGAGAATATATCCACAAATTGAAGTTGATAATTTAAATACAAGTTATAGGTCTACAACTCAAATTGTAAATTTTGCACAAAAAATTATTGATTGTCACTATGATACAACATTTGTAAGAAATGGGGAAAATCCTTTTGTTTTAAAGTGTGGCGACGAAACCTCTCAGTTTAAGTTTATTAATAAATATGTAAAAGAAAATTCAAATCTAAAGGTGGCAGTTTTGGCAAGAACAGAAAAAGAAGCCACGCAAATCTTTGAAAAGTGTCCAGAATTTGATTTGGTTTCCAACGATAGTGATGCAAGGCTTATTGGAAGTAAAAAAATCATAACAACCATTCACTTAAGCAAGGGACTTGAATATGATATTGTTCTAATTCCTTTTGTTGACGAACAACATTATAAAACACAACTTGATAAGCAAAATTTGTATGTGGCATCAACAAGAGCACTACACAAATTAGTTTGTTTATATTCTGGCAATTTGTCAAAATTTATTCCAAAAGAATATATAAAAAAAAATTAATGCAACTTGACAACGAGAAAAGTTTTTAGTGAAAAATAGCTTTTTATTGCTGTAAAAGACTATTTTTTATAATTAATTCCATATTTTAAAATTTTTTAAATTGTAAGCTGATTTTTTATTTTTTTCTTTAGCAAAAGCAAGAATTTCATTTATAATATCATAAAATTTTAAACAAGTAGAATAGTTTATACAAAAAATAAGATAAATTTAAGATGTAAAGCCAAATTTAAAAAAATGCTTGCAAAATATTTTTTTTTATGATAGAATGTCCTAGAATAGTTTTTTACTGTTCCTTACTCGTTTAGAGTCGATTAGTCCATAAGGAGGTAAACAAAATGAATAAATACGAACTAATGGTTATTCTTCCAGCTAACTTGGAAGATGAAGCAAGAGAAGGCTTGATAACAAAAGTTCAAAGTTTAATTGAAAGCTTTAATGGCAAAGTTGAAAGCGTAGAAAAAGTTGGCGTAAAAAAATATGCTTATGCTATTAACTACAAAAACGAAGGCTATTATGTTTTATTTAACGTTGAATGTGGCGCAGAAGTTCCTAATCTTGTTCAAAAACAATTATTGTTAATTGAAAATATTGTTAGAAGTATGTTTGTTAGAAAAGCAAACTAATAAGGAGATTTTATGAATAAAGCAATTATTATTGGAAATCTAACTAGAGATCCAGAATTAACTCAAACAACAAGTGGCATTTCTGTATGTCGTTTTTCTGTTGCTGTTCCAAGAAAGTTTACTAATAGTGAAGGCGAAAGAGAAACAGATTTCTTAAATGTTGTTGCTTGGAGAAATTTAGCTGATAACTGTCATAAATACCTTAAAAAAGGTAGTAAAGCTGCAGTTACAGGTTCAATTCAAACTAGAACTTATGATGCTCAAGATGGTAGCAAAAGATATGTTACTGAAATCGTAGCTGAAGAAGTTGAATTCGTTGGTTCAAAACAAGGCAATGGAACTGAAGAAAGAGAAGAAGTTTCAAAGCTAGAACCAGTTGGTGATGATGGCGATGATTTGCCATTCTAAAAAACTATAAAGGAGAAAAATTATGGCTGATAAAAAAGTTATTATAGAAGATGGTGACGACAAACTTCCTAAAAAGAGTTTTAAACAACAAAAAAGAAAAGTTTGTTCTTTCTGCGTTGATAAAGTTGAAGTTATAGATTATAAAGATGTAAACAAATTAAGAAAATACATCACAGAAAAAGGAAAGATTTTACCAAGTCGTCAAACAGGTGTTTGTGCAAAACATCAAAGAGAACTAGCTAAAGCAATTAAAAGAGCTAGAATTATGGGACTTTTACCATTTAAAGGTGAATAATAAATTAAGGGCGTTAGCCCTTTTTTTGTTGCAAAATTTGTAATATAATATTTTTAGATACTATAATTGCCTTTATTTATCATAGAATATAATGAAAAGGAGCAATTTTTATGGATTTAGTAATTTTAGCAGCAGGAATGGGAAGTCGATTTGGTGGATTAAAACAAATTGAGAGTATTGATGAATTTAATAATTTTATTATTGATTATTCTATCTATGATGCAATTAAATGCAAGTTTGACAAAATTATTTTTGTTATAAAAAAAGAAAATTATAAAACATTTAGTAAGACCATAGGAAAAAGAGTTTCAAAATTTATTGATGTTGATTATGCTTTTCAAAATAATGAAAATATAGAAAAAATTGTAGATATTCCGCAAGAAAGAGAAAAGCCCTTTGGAACAGCCCATGCATTACTTTGTTGTAAGGAAAAAGTTAGCGATATGTTTGTTGTTATTAACAGTGATGATTTTTATGGAAGAAAGGCGTTTAAAACTTTAATAAAATTTGCAAAAAGTAATAAAAAAGATTATGAGTTTGCAATGTGTGGATATAAAATTAAAAATACAATTTCCACATGGGGAAAAGTTAAACGTGGTGTATGTTATAAAAAGAATTCTGAATTAGCTAAAATTAATGAATGTTATGTTTGGAAGGAAAACAATAAAATATTTGCTTGCCAAATTGAAAATTCTAATGAAAAGAAAAAATTAAGTCCAAACACAATTGTTTCAATGAATATGTTTTTGTTTAACAAAAGCATTTTTGATTTATTAGAAAAAGATATGTTTACTTTTTTAAAAAGTAATGAAAGTAATTTGTTAGATTGCGAATTTTTATTGACAAATGTAATTCAAAATTATATAGAACAAAAGATTATTAAAGTTAAAATTTTAAATTGTAATGAAAAATGGTTAGGGTTAACATATAAAGAAGATAAGGCCAAAGTTGTTGAAAGGTTGGCTAAATTAAGAAAAAATAAAACATATCCCAAAAATTTATGGAAAGATGACAATTTAAAAATTAATAAATAATGAAATAACATTATTCTATCATTAATCATATATAAAAATGTGAAAAAATTTTATGATGATTTTAAATTATTAAATGAAAGTAAATTAATGCAAATGGCTAATGAGTATAGTCAAAGACTATCAAAAATTAAGACTTTATCGGCAGATAATTATAATGAAAAAATATCACGCTTAAAAAATTTCTTAATAGATGCTGAACATTATTTGAATAATTTAATAAATTTGAGTGCAAACAAAGAAATTTTAGGCATTTTAAGTGAAATTAAAGAAGAAATCAAAAAATATATTGAAGAAATCAATATTTTATTTGATATAAGTGTTGCTGAAAATATTGAGGAACAACAAAATGCACTTAATTTCGAAAATAACAAAATGCAATTAATTAATTCAATAATTAACTTTATTTGCGAATTATTTGATTGCATTAATATTGAAGACAACCTTAAAATTAAAAGTGCTTTAGAAAATATTTTTTATGGTATAATTGAAATGTTAAAACGAATTAATGAAATAAAAATAGATAGAATCAAAATCTTTAGTTTTTTCAAAAGAAATTGATGTGTAATCTGTAAGTTAAAACTTGAAAATCTTTTATTTAAATGAATAATTTTTTTTAATTGTCGATAAATATTGTTTTTTAAAATTAAAGGGATAATATTAAAATTAAGTATTGACAAATAAAACAAAATCAATTATAATTTGTGAAATAACTTTAAGGAGAAAATTAAAATGAAAAGATTTTTAGTTTTTGTCGTAGTATTAATTGTGGCTGTAAGTTTGGGCGCTACGGTTGTTTATTTTATGAGAGATGATGAACAACTTGTTATTAGAAGTTCAGCTTCTATGTATGCGAATGTTGGCGAAGATGTTGAAGTCGATGCAGAGTTAAAGAATGCCAAAATAGGTCATGAAATTACATATACTTCTTTAAATCCAGATGTATTGGAATGGAATCCAGCCATTAATAAATTTATGGCTTTAAAAGCAGGTGCTGCAGTAATTCAAGTTTCAACTAACAATAAAAACCTTAGCACATCTAATATCTATATTGAAATTGGTGACGGTTCAAAAGAAGCTCCATACTTTATAGATAGTTATGAGGATTTAATTTTAATTGGAGCAGAAGATAGCACATTCGGTGCAAGTAATTATTACATTTTAAAGCAGGATATTAATATTCCTGTTCCTATGAAACCACTTTTAGCAGATGGTGAATTTACTGGTAGTTTTGATGGTAATAACTACACAATTACAGGATTAACTATTAGCGAAGCCGGAGAAAGCAAGTTTGCTGGTCTTTTTGGAAAGATTGGTGATACAGGTGTTGTTTCAAAATTAACATTAAAAAATGTAAACATCAACGGACAATTCTCAAGCGTTGGTGCAATTGCTGGTATGAATTTAGGAACAATTACTAGATGTGAAGTTTTAACTGGTATTGTTCAATCTTCATTAGAAGGTGCAAGCGTTGGTGGAATTTGTGGTGTTGTTCGTTATAGCAATGCTAACCGTGGAAGAATTGATAGATGTTTAGTAAGTGCTTCTGTTGTAGGACAATCTTATGTTGGTGGACTTGCTGGAAGAAACGAAGGTGCAATTGTCATTAACAGTTACACAACTTCAAACTCAGGTGATGATTCAATCAAGATTTTAGGTGAAAACGGTAATGTGGGTGGAATCATTGGTTATAACACTTTCTATACATATAATTCAATTAATAAAATTTCAACAGTAAAGAATTGTTATTCTATTGCTAATGTTAAATTAGCTGATGGTGTTAGTTCAGCAAAAATTGGCTATCTAATTGGTTGGAATGATGAGTATTCAAGTTCAGTTAATAATAACTTGATGGGATTATATTCTCCAAATTCAAGAGAAGGTTCTGTTATATTATCAGTTAACAATGAATATGCATTATCTGATGCAGCTTCTGCTGATAAAAAAGCTAAATACAGAGGTGTTTATAATAACTTCCCACTAGATGCAAATAGCAATATTATTAAAGCTGATGTATTCTCATTCTATGCCATTAAGGGTTTATCATCAACTGAATCAAGATATTGGGATTTCGTTGAAGTTTGGGAATTGGACGTAAGCGTTAATAATGGCTATCCAACATTAAATAAATTTGGCGCAGATGTCGCAGATGAAATCAGTATTGCTTCCGACCCAAGCATTATTACAACTGTAGCTCAATTAAATCAAATGAGAGATAAGGTTAATGCTGGTGAAGGCGAAGATTATTATCTATTAGATGCAAACCTTGTTCTTACTGGAACATTTGAACCAATTGGAACTAGTGCACATCCATTTACAGGTGTATTTGAAGGAAATGGAAAAACTATTACTGGTTTAAATATTTCTACAAGCACTATTAACAATATAGCTTCATCAGGAAATTCTTTATATGCTGGTCTATTTGGTAAAATCACAAATGGTTCAACAGTTAAAAACTTAATTTTAAAAGATGTTATGATTGAAAATGGTGCTAACTTTGTCGGTGCAGTAGTTGGTTACAACGAAGGTGTTGTTGACAATGTTACAGTATTGAAAAATAATTATAATTTCGAAGCAGATACAATAGTTGGTAATTACTGCGTTGGTGGAATTGCTGGTATAAATTTAGGAACAATCAATAATTGTAAAGTTGCAAATCAAACAATCGCATTAAGAGCATCAAATGTTGATGCTGAAAGATTTGTTGGTGGTATTGTAGGACAAAATGGTTCAAGCACTTCATCAACTTCGGCTACAGTTTCTAATTGTAGTTTAGTAACATCAAAAGTTTATGACAGTGGTGTTAAAACTTCTTTGGGCGATTTAAAAGTTATTTCAAGTCCAAAAGTTTTCCCAACTTTACCTAACGATTTAACAGATATTTGTAACTATTTCGTAGGTGGAATTGCAGGAACAAATGGTTATAAAATTCGTGATAACTATGTTTATGACAGTGTTATTGAAAGTT
This sequence comes from Christensenellales bacterium, assembly GCA_051889995.1. GTDB lineage: Bacteria > Bacillota > Clostridia > Christensenellales > UBA1242 > UBA7868. Next base: position 39,481 of record JBJFDL010000002.1, on the reverse strand, counting down.
GTACATTAGCATCAAATGGAATGAGTGCAGGTATTGTTGGCAGAACAAATTCTACTACATTACAAAATCAAGGTAAAGCAGAAGTTGAACATTGTAAAGTTGTTATAAATAACGGTAACATTTCTGGTTGTTTCGCAGCTGGTATCTGTGCAAGACAAGCTGGTAAAATTGAATTCTGTCACGCAGAAGTTAATCTAATTGAAGGTGTATGTATTGCAGGTTTAGTTAATCATATGTTGTTAACAGCTGAATTATACAACTGTTATTCTAATTCATATTTACAAAACATAAATACTGGTAAAACAAAAAATGTAGCAGCAGGCGCAGCAAATCAATTAAATTTTGATGCACAATTTTTAAATCTTTCTACAAAAAATTATGATGCTTGTGCATTATTAAGTAATGTTTTCTCAACTTGCACATTCTCAAATGAATTCAATCAATACAATTGCTATGATACAAACTGTCAAAGTAGATGTGGAGTTGTTACATTAGGAACAACAAACAGAGTTGCAGGTATTACAAATAACTTTATATTTGTTGAAACAGGAACAAGCGATTATGTTTTCTGGGAAGAAATGGGTGCAATTATAGAAGAAAGATCTGCAAACTTTGCTACAATCACAAGAGCGCAAGCAACTTGTAATGAAGAATATGAACAAACAGTTGCCTTATTTACAAGTTTTGGCTTTAGTTCTGATCATTGGGAATTTTTACAAATGCAAGGCATTTATTTAAAAGGCTTTATTGATATTGATGAGGTTATAGCTTATCTTGAAGATAATGGATATTTAGTTAATGCTTAAATATTTTACAAAAGAGTATTGACAAATTTTAGAAAATGTTGTATGATATTGTTGAAATTAAAAAAGGAGATAATTTATGGCGACAGCATTAATCAAATTGTTGAGTTGGTTTATATCTAGCGCATTAGGATATTTAACTTTGGCAGCAATTGCTGGATTTGCAGTTTTCGTGGCTTGCAATAAATCGAGAAAATTAACATCAAAATCAATTGCTAAAAAAGTTTCACATGCAAAAAAACTTAGCAATGAATTGGAAAATAATCCAGAAGATGAAAAGCTAAATGAAAAACAACAAAAAGCTGTAAAATCCCTTAAAAGAAGAATTGGCAGAGCATTTTGGTTTAATCATGACTTAAAATTAGAAAATAAATATCTAGAAAAAAACCCACAAATTGATAATGATGGAACAACTTTAACAAGCATTATGGATGAATATCTTGTTAAAAAGAAAAACAGCAAAACTCATTATAGTTACACATTGGGAAACTACTACAATGAAAATAAATCAAAAATACAAACTGACAAACATACAAAAAAGCAAGAGAAAAAAGAAGCTCGTAAATTAAAAAGATTAAACTCTAAAAATAAAACAGTGGCTCCAGAGTTTGAAACATTAGAAGAAGCCAATCAAACACCAGAATTAGTTGTGGTAAAAGGACCTATCGTTGAACCATCAACTAGTGAAACTCTTGAAGATGAGTTTTTAGATAAAGGAATGTTTGATTAAATAATAACATTAAAGCGAAAGTGGTTGTTAATACAACACCTTCGCTTTTTTAATAATTTTATTAATATTATAAGTACTTTTGTTATGCTATAAACTATAGTATTATTTTTTAATTGAATTTAGGTGTTTTGAATGATGTTTTGATTGATTTGTTTTTAGAAATATGATATAACAATGTATGAAATAAAAAAGTTAATTTGGAGGGAATTATGTATAATGACTTGAGAGGGACTATAAATGATTTAAATTCTAATGTCAATAATGTTGCGAATTGTGAAAAAGCACGTAAGTTAAGAAAAAAATTATTTTCAATTGGTTTACCTATGGCAATAATTGGTTTTGTGGGCGTCTTGACTTGTTTTATTCTTTTTGCAACAGCCGGAATGGACGCAGTAAGTTCAAGTGGCTTTACAGCAAGAATTATAGTGCCTTTTGTTTTGTTTATTCCATGTGGTGTTCTTGCTGGCATAGGAACAAGTATTGTTGCATATGCTTTAAAAATTATTGTAACTGGATATACTACGAAAGTGATTCAAGAAACAGTTGGAAATAACTGTCCCAATTGTGGAGAAAATCTTACACAACAAATAAACTATTGTCCTAAATGTGGAACAAAGGTTTTGAAGGAATGCTTGTGTTGCAAACATAAAAATGCTCTCAAAAATGAATACTGTGAAAAGTGTGGCGATAGACTAGATTAATTTAAGTTTTCTTTATATTAAAAACGCAACTTAAATCTAAACTTGCGTTTTTTTATTGTTTATATTTTATTGTTTTTCATTTTTTATTTAGAAAAATAAAATCATTAAATAAATTGACAAAAATTTTAAAAATAATTAAAATTATTATATGGAAAATGAATTATCAGTTTATGATTTTTATAAATCTCGAAAAAAACTACATGAAATAGCAAAAGAGGGCTTAAAAGAAAACAAAGGAAAGAGCTTATCAGTTTCACTTTTTTTAATTTTGAGTCAATTGGCTTTTATTGGTGGAGTGTTGTTAATAGTTTTTTCTTTCTTGCCTAGTAGTAAGCTTTCTAACTCTCCAGTAATCTGGATTATTATCGGTTCAATTTTAATATTGGTTGCTATGTTTACTTATGGCCCTTTAAAGATATCTTTATGTAAAATTAGTAAGAATATGGTGGAAAACACAAATCCTTCCTTTTCAGATATAAAATATGGATTTAAAGTTCACTATGGAAGAAATGTCTTTTATGGAATTAGAACATTTTTTGTTTACTTATTTGGTTTTATATTATTAGTTTTTCCTTTTATATTAGTCTTTCCAAGATATCAAATTTCAGGTTATATACTAGTTGAAAACGAAGATTATACAATTAAAGAGGCAGCACATTTAGCAAAAAATTATACGAAAGGAAATGTTGGTAGATACATAGCATTATTTTTCAGTTTTGCAAAATATTGGATTTTCTTAGTAATTACTGCATTTATTTATGATTTGTGGTTAAGACCTAAATATTATTCAGTTATGTATTGCTATTACAAAGATATCGCCGAATTTTAAATCGTATCTGATTAAGTTTGCATCGTTAAACTAGACCTTTTTAAATTTAACAAAATTGTTTTTATAATCAACTCTAACTTGTTAAATTATACGCAACTAAAATAATATTGTTTGTTTAATATACAAATTAGCGAAATTTACATATTTAATTATAAAATCATATATTAAATTGAACGCTATATTTATGAGAAGATGATGTTATATTATAAAATGTGAAGTTTGTTAAATTTAAAAAAATATTACCATCATATTATTACAGGTCAAAATTTAACTACTACTAGTTTATCATTTGCCTTTGTATTATTAACCAAAACTAATATTTACGATTAAAAATGGGTCAATTTTGGCGTTAAAAAAGAATGGTGTTTGCCATTCTTTTTTGTTACATTATTTTTGCTAACATAGAATTTACATCAAATTTACTAATATATTTTGATAAGATATTAGTGGTAAAATCATATAAAGGTTTAGCAACGGTTGAACCTTCAAATACCTTATCTAAGAAGGTTGCAATTTGTGGAACACCTTGAACTAAATTGGCAATTAAGAATATAACAGCAATGAATACTAAAGATTTTGCTAATCCAAAAATAAATCCTAATAATCTATCCAAACCACTGAATGCAGGACTGTCTTTTTTTAGAGCGTCGAAAATTTTTGAAAGAATTAAAATTGCAAGTTTAATCAAAATGAATGCTACAATCATACAAATTGCAAATACTGCAATTCCTGCTAGGAAATTTCCTAGATTTGTTGTTAAAGTGGTTGAATTTTCATAAACTGTATCTGGATTAATAAAGAATTTAAAAGCAGTTTTTAAAATTCCTCCAGCGCTACAATTTTCACTTAAGATTTCACTTCCAAGCTTATTTTCAAATTCTGTAAAATAAGGTGTTATTTTAGGTATAATATGACTTGCTATTTTGTTTGTTGTGTTGAATATGTTATCCATTAATGAAACTAGTGGTTTTGCAACAAAGTATGCTGCCGTCCAACTTAATACGCTTCCTATTAATGATAACATTGTTTTAATAAATCCTTTACTAAAGCCAATCAATCCAACAATAGCAATGAATACTACTAAAATGATATCTAATACGTTCATAACTTTTCTCGCTTTATTATTTTTGTTTAAAATTAGTGTTTAGTATTATACTATAGCATATTTAAAAGAAAAACACAAGATTATTTTAATTTTTTTTTGGATATAATTTATCTATGTTTGAAATTTTAGCTAATAATTTAAAAGAATATGAAATTATAAAAGAAAGGTTTTTTGAAAACAACTTAAACAAAAATATAGTTTTTATGTGTATTGGAACAAATAAATATTTTCTTGATAGTTTTGGTGCTAAAATGGGGGATAAGTTAAAGCAATTAAATTTTTATGTTTATGGAAGCAGTAAAAGAGAAATTAACGGAAAGAATTATATAAATGTTTACAATTTTATAAGAAAAAAACATAAAAAATCAAAGATTATAATAATTGATAGTGTATATTTGCAGGGAAAGACAAAACCTATGATCGTATATAAAAGTCATCCTATAAATGTTAGTGGAATAAATTCAAAGGATTTTATTGGCGATGAGGGGTTATTATTTAACAGTTTTTCTTATCAAGATGAAATAAGTTTAAGATTCGCGATAGACAATATTTTTAGCCTTATAAAAGAATTAATAGATTATAAAAGAATTAAAGATTTTGTTAATATTTGACATTATTTTGGTTAAAATATATAATGATTATATGAAAGCAAATAAAATTAAAGAAGTTAAATTGCCAGAAGAAATTAATAATAAAATAATTGAATCTAGGAATAAAATAGAGAAACAAGAATGGATAATTGTTGTATTTTTTGTTCTTGCCATTCTTCTTGCTATTTTTCCTTTTATATTAGATATAAATTTGGTTGCTCCATTTTTAATTTTAACATTAATTATGATTGCTTGCAGTAAGTTTCCAATAGATGCAATTATATTGGAAAAACAGAAGATTAGAAAAATTGAACAAAACTATAACAGTGATGAGATTGACGAAAAAGAAAAAATGTTTTAGATAAATTAAATTTATGTATAGAAGATGACAAATTTAATTATTAAATTAATATGTAAAAGAGAAAACTCTTCCTTAGATTGTGGAAGAGTTTTTATAATTATATATAGATTTTATTAAAATAATTTTATATTTTAAAATATTTGTTTTTATGGTATTTAAAATTTGTTATCTTGAAAATTTTGTTAATTCACGGATTTTATAGTATAATCTAGCCTTTTTGATTGTTTCGTCAGTGATTTTACTATTTTTCTTTGCAATAATTTCTTTATTTTGTGTGTATATATTTTTCTCTAATTTTCTGCCGATTAAAAATTGATAATTCGCAGTTAGTAGGGTAGGAGTTTTGTTTGATTGTGAATAATCTTTTTTTGTTGGAGTTTTTTCAGTTATGTTTTCTTGAATAATTTGCGAGTTTGTTTCTTCAATATCAGGTTGTTGTGATGTTATTTGTGTTTCTTTGCTGGTATTTTGACTACTTTCATTTAAGATATAAACTCGTTGTGAATTTGATGCTTTTATTTTGTCAATGTTTAATGCTTTTTGTGGCTTTCTTTTAAGCGAAGAAATTTTAATATTACTATTTTCATCAAGAATGATAATTGATTTTGGGCTAATGCTAATTAGTCTTGAAACATCAATTTCCATATTGTTTGTAATTAAATTTTTAACATTAAATTTCTCGTCTAATATTAAATCTAATAAATTGCCAATCTTCGTTCCTAAATTATTATAGATTTCTGCATTAATTGGTGAATTTAAATAATAATTTTTAATGCTTGCCTCTTCAAGAGAAATGCAATTTTCATTTTTAATTATAATGGCATCTTGTCCAACTTTATAAATAAAATTTGTGTTTAAAACTTTATCGCAATCTTCTTCATTGTTATCAAAAATTTTAAAATATTTTAATTTTTTTAAAGAATTATCAAAAATTACACTTTTAATTATTCCTTCAATTTTTCCACTGCATAAATTTAATACAGGCTTTGATATTAATTCTGTTAGTTTCATTCAATCCTCCTAGAAATTATTATACTATATGACCCAAATTAAAAAATTATCATAAAAAATTAATATTTATTGTTTTATTACATTATTTGTGATATAATTTGGATATGGGATTATTCGGTAATTTATTTAATAAGAATAAAATAAATTATAAAATTACGAAGGAACAAGAAAACAAATTGGTAATTATGTTATGCCTTAAAAAAAGGGTTAAACTTGGTATGAAAATTTGTGTTCCCGAAAATTTTTGCGCAGTTTCTCTATCTAAAGAAAAATTATTGGATGTTATTCCAAGTGGTGAATATGAAATTAATGGCTATACTTTAACTAAAACTTGTGAAAAAAATCGACTTGATAAGCCAACAAAAAATGGTTATAAAAAATTTTTTTCAGCAGATTTTTATTTCGTTAATCTAAAGGAATGCGTAATTAAAAATCAGTTGCATATTAAAAGATATAATTTAGATGTTGAATTTAAATTAAATTTCAAAGTTAAAAATGCAAAAATCTTTTTACAGTTTTTATTTTATGAAAGCATAGTTTTTAACGACAATTTTGCAAGTGATGAATTAAATTTTTTTGTTTCTCAATTAATTTACGATAATATTTTATTAAATAAGGCTTATAATTATGAAAGCATTAATTTATGTCTTTCGAAAAATTTAAATGATATAGGAATTGAAATTATAAATTTTGATTGTAAAGACTTAATGTCGAATAACACAAATTACTATGAAAAAGCGTTAAACAACAATTTACAAAACGATGAAAAAAACAATCAAATTTATGAAAATCAGGTAAGTGATAATTATGATAAACAAACTGATGTTGGATGTTATGAAGAGATAAATAAAACTAAAAGATATGTTGGGGAAAATAACACGATTTCATCTTCTGTTATTGATTTATCAAATGTTAGTAGTTCAAGCATTGAATATTTTGTTTGTGATAATTGTGGGGCGATGCTTCCAAAAAATTGCGAAGAGTGTTTTTCTTGCAAAAAATCTTTTATTGAAAAAAGGACCTGCGATAATTGTGGCGCTATTGTTGAAGAGAATGAATATGTTTGTCATAGTTGTGGGGCAGTAATAATTTAACTTTTTAATTTTTGTTTTAAATATTGACAATTTGACAATATAATTATATACTTAATAGTAGTGAATTAGAATAAGGAGAAAATTATGAAAAAATTTGTAGTAACTGAAGATACTATCTTGGAAGATATTTTAAATAACGTTGATAATGCAGAGCCTATTTTATTGGGATTTGGTTTACATTGTTTACACTGTCCTTGTAGTATTCAAGAAACGCTTAAGGAAGCGTGTGAGGTTCACGATTTAGATATTAATTTGGTGCTAGAAAAATTAAATAATGAACAATAGGAGAAAATTATGAAACAACATATTTTAAGACTTTTAATAGTGTTAATTTTGTTAGTTGGTATTGGTGCAGGCATATATTTTCTTTTTATTAAAGAAAGAGATTATCTTGCATCAACGGTAATTGAAAATGAATTGGCTAAAACTGAAGAATTACAAAAATTGCTTTTTGGTGAAGATGGCGAAAATATAGGTTGGACGGCTTCTGGAGAATACACTAATCAAAAGATTATTTATCAAGAATTTACAAATAATTTGCAGGAATATTCTGTAATTTTGTTGAACACCAAAATTCCTTCTGAGTTTGCAACAACCTTGAAAAATAATTTTAAAGAATTTCAAAAAAATGTTGATAAATTAGTTGATTCGGGAAAAATTTTGCAAAAATATTTGTTATTATCTTCACAAGATGCTACTGAAAAAGAAGGAAGATATAATATTGTTGTTGCTGATATTAAGCAAGTGAATAAAAGCTTTTATAAAATAGTTTCAACTTTTGATAGAGTTGTTGAAAGTTGTGTTTATCAAGGAAGAAATTCAACAATTTTAGGTTCATTAACTTCTTGCGAAAATATTTTATGGAACGCATATTTAACTTCAGATAATAATTTTAATCTTTCTTATCAAACGAGCACTAAAATTAATGACTTGCGCAATAATCTTGGAAAAGTAAAAGATAATATGACTACATTTATGGTAAGATTTAATGCTAGAACTCTTAATGAGTGGGAAAGTGATTTTACTAATTGTTTTACAGAAGTTACTGATTTTAGTGCAGTAGACCCTTTCTATACAACTAAATATGCAAACATATTTGGAATAATTAATTACTTGACACAGGAGGAATATTATGAACAAGTTTAAATTCACAACTATTTTGTCAGTAATTTTAGTTTGTATATTTACTATATTTTCGGGATGTACTTATGCTGATAACGCAACGCTTATAAAAATTTCAAATAAATATACTAGTATTGTGTCTAAAAACGATGAAATGTTTAGTGAAGAATTATTTCTTCCACAATATAACAGTGAAAATTTAAATCAAGCAATTAAAATTTATGACACTTATGCCTCATTAAAATCTAATCTTTACGATGATGGCGACTATGAAAAAAATGGTGCATACGTTAACTTAATGAATGGAGTTTGTATTTCTTACACAACATACTCTAATGCTTGTAGTATTGTTTCAAATGATAAATTAGTGCCAAAATCTTATAAGAAAAAAATGTATAATTGTCTTGAAAATTTGCAAGAGGATATTAAATCTGCAAAAACGAACAAGAAAACATTAGAAAATATTTTTAATAATATTGTTGGTGCGCAGTTAAACGAAAAGGCACATGCAAATGAAACATTATATAACCTAAAAAGATATCAAAGAAGCCTTGATGAATGTTTGAAAGATATTTATGAGTTTAACAATACCTATTACGAAGCGTTAATTAATCATATTGCACCAATTACAAGCACTGATGAATTAATTTATGGAAATATTGAAAAAAGCGAAGTAACAAATTTGGAAAATAGTTATTTAACTATTAAAGCTGTATTGTTTATAACAAATTATGTTATAAATTGCTCTATTAATCTTTACGACGATATTTTGAACGAAAGCAATTTGATTAGTTTGTTAGCAGATTTGTTAAATGCACATGCTAATTTGTCCGGAGAAAAGACAACAGAGGTTGTAGCATATCAAAAATTAAGAGCGCAAGAAGAGGGACTTTTAGCAACTGAAAGCAGTTTTATGAATGCTTGTAGCTTATTGAATAAAACTACAGTTTTAAAACCAGAAACAACTATACAAAACAATGCAAAACAAAATATACAAAATTACAAAGAAAATTTAATGAATTATACTAATAGGTTAATTACATACTTAGAATCACTTTAATTAATAAAAAGAAAAAAATAGTGGCTAGTCCACTATTTTGTATTTTTATTTGTGTTTTTAATAATTTTAGTGTAAAATTAAAAATAAAGGAAGAAAATTATGGATTATGAAAAATTAGCAGAGTTATTGTTTCCAAACATTGACAAAGATATTAATTATTATTTAACGAAATATCCAGCAAGGAAATTGCCAGAAAATGCAGAGGTTACAAGAATTGGGCCTAGTCCAACAGGTTATCTTCATATCGGCACAATTTATCAAGCATTATTAAACAAAACAATTGCACAACAAAGTGGTGGTGTGTTCTTTTTGCGTATTGAAGATACTGATTCTAAAAGAGAAGTTGAAGGTGCAGCAGATATAATGTATCCTTGCTTGAAAGAATTTGGTGTTGAACCACATGAAGGGTTTGTTTCTAATGAAATTTCTTTGGGCGATTATGGACCATATAAACAAAGCGAGAGAAAAGAAATTTATCAAGCTTTTTGTAAGGAATTGGTAAAAAGAGGGAAAGCGTATCCATGCTTTTGTAGTGACGATGATGATGACGATGCTTGTGATTATAAAGCAGAACAAAAAAGACTTGGAGTTCAAACGGGCTATTATGGTGTTTGGGCAAAGTGTAGGAATTTAACTTTGGAAGAAGTCGAAGATAATTTAAAAGCTGGAAAGCCTTTTAAGATTCGTATTAAAGCTGATGGCGATGGAATAGAAAAAATTGTTTGTGAAGATGAATTAAGAGGGAAAATTGTTTTTCCTAAAAACTTTTTGGATTATGTGTTATTAAAACAAGATGGGCAAGCAGTATATCATTTAGCACATATTGTTGATGACACTTTAATGCACACAACATTGGTTATTCGTGATGAAAGTTGGTTGCCATCATATCCTCTTCATAAACAAATGTTTGATTTTATTGGCTTAAAGGCACCAAAATATTTGCACACTCCACAAATTTTGACTATAGATGAAAAAACGGGGAATGCAAGAAAAGTTTCAAAAAGATATGACCCTTGGGCAGATAGTCGTGAATTTATTAAAGAAGGTTATCCAAATGAAGCAATTAGAGAATATTTAATGATTTTATTAAATTCTAATTTTGAAACTTTTAAGTTGCAAAACCCTGATGCAAAACTTGAAGATTATAATTTTAAAATTTCAAATATGAATAAAAGTGGCGCTCAATTCGACCACGAAAAATTAAAATATATTTCTAAAAATGTTATTAGTCGTTTTAGTGCTGAAAGAATATATGATGAAGCAGTAAAATATTATAAAGAAAATGATGTGGATTTCTATAATAAACTTGTAAATAATAAAGATTATGCCATAAAAATGTTTAGTATTGAAAGAGGTGGGATAAAACCTAGAAAAGATATAGAAAGATTTGCTGATATAAAAAACATTTATCATTATTTCTTTAATGACTATTTTGAAGCGAAAAATTATGAATTTGATGAAAGATATAATAAAGAAGTAATCAAAGAAATACTAAACAGATATATATCGACTTATAGTGAAAGTGATGAAAAAGATGTTTGGTTTGGCAAAATTAAATTTTTAGCAGAAGATTTGGGCTTTGCAAGTGATATGAAAGAATATAAGGCTAATAAAGAAGCATATGTTGGAAGTTATGCTGATGTTTCTGCAATTATAAGAATGGCCATAACAAAGGAAAAAAACACGCCAGATTTATATGAAATTTGCAAATTATTAACTAAAGATGAAATTATGAGAAGAGTGGAAAAGATTGTCTAATTTTGTAAAAAATATATAATTTTTATATTTGCTAGAAAAAATTATTGAATTTCTGGCAAAAATGTTGTATAATAAAAAGGAAGTTAAAAATGCGTTATATAAAACAGAGTTTTAAATATATCTATAAAAATGGTTTAGTATTGCTCTTATTCAGTTTAGTGCCGGCAATTTTCTATGGTGGACTTTTAAGTCCTTTTAAGTTCATTGAGTTTATAAATAATTATTCTAATTTAACAGTATTAAATTTTGGTGATATATTTTTCTCAATAATTGAAATATCTTGGTTAAAACTACTATATTATGTTTTTGCCTTTATTTTATTTGGTGTATTCTTTAGTATTATTATTGGAATAATTGAAAATCATTTTAGAAGTGGCAAAAATAATTACTCTAATATCAAAGCATATATTAATAACAATATAACATCGGTTTTAATAAACATTATTTTGTTGTTTTTAATTAACTTTGTTTTATCATTTTTAAGCAGTGTTTTAATTTATCTTTTCCATGTTTTGTTGGTTGGACTAAACACAACACCATCTTTGGCTTGTATTATTATTGCTATTTTAATATTTGTTATCTACTTTTGCGTGTCTATGAGTTTAGGTTTAGTTTTTATGTTAAATGTTCCAACAATGATGCAAAATGGATATTTATTTAAACAATCAATTTCAAACACTATTAACGCAATTGGTAATAATTACTTTAATTTAATATTGGCTTATTTGGCTCCTTATTTAGTAATTATACCTTTAATTTCAATTTTTAGTTTTAGCACAATTTTAATTAAAATTATTAATATGATTTTAGCGCTTGGATTAATAATTTATTATTCAGCTTTTGTAATGGTGGCTTATTATGATATTAATAACTTGCCACGTTACGATAACAGAAAATATTACACTATTAAATAAGGATAAAATTTATGATTTTTAAAAACACATTCAAACTTTTATTCACTAATTTTAGTTTGACTTATAAAGTTTTAATTTACAAGTTATTAGTATTTTTTGTCGGCTTTGGTGTGTTCATTGTTATTGCAGAACCAACTTTGTCTTTTTTTAAGAGCGTTGGTTTTATAAGTTTTATGACTGACGAAATGACCATAATGTTTGGAGAGATTAATTTAACAAATATTTTTGTTTGTTGCAAAAATATCTTATTTGAATTTATTGATGTTGTTAAAATTATGGATGCAAATATTTTAATTAATATCATACTTTCATCTTTATCATTTTTAATTATTTATGGTATTTTATCAAATTTTAGTGAACTTGCTGTTTTGGAATGTCTAAATTCTAATATGAGTAGTAAAACTAAATTATCTTTTGCTAAAGAACTAATTTCAAAAATTTACAAAAGTTTTTTGATGATTATTGTTCGATTTATTTTAAGCTTAATATTCATCGTGGCACTAGCTGTTGTAACATATTATAGTTTTGTGTTATATGACAAATTAACAGGAATTGAGCAAGCGGTAATTCCAGCGTTATATTTGGTTGTGTTAATTATTCTTTTAAGTTTACAATTAGTTACTTTCGCAGGCTTTTCACCAAGTATAATTGTGAATGATGATAAAATATTAAATTGTTTAAAGATTGGCTTTGTTACTATTAGAAAAAAATTTTTAAGAGTTTTGTCAACTAGTTTAATGATTATTTTCTTAATTGTTGTTGGCAACTTACTAGTTAGCATCTTAACGCTTTTTGCTGGATTAATTTTAACTTTACCAATTACATATTTAATTATTTGCTTATTTAAAATAATTACATTCTATGAAAGCAATGGTATGAGATATTATGTTGGCGATACTATTAGAACGCCATTAAAAAAAGAAGAACAAGATAAATTTAATAAATTAAAATATATTCTATAAAGGAGGACAAATGGAAAATTTAACAGAAGATAAGCCTAAAGTGGATTTAACTAGGGTTTATGTTAACACGGACAGTGATACAAAACTTCAATCTTATTCTGCTGGCTTAAAAAACAATAAAAGAAAATATTATAATAATAATAGAACAAATAGCAAAAAGCAAGAAAATGCAAAACAAGATAATAACAATAAAATTAATTTAGTAACAGATGTTTTTCAACTTGAAGAAAACAAAGAAAATCAAGAAAAAATATTAAAAATAAAACCAAGGCGACAAAACTCAAATTTAAAGGTTATGTTTTTGGGCGGTGTTGGTGAAATTGGTAAAAATATGATGGCACTAGAATATGGTAATGATATTATAGTTATAGATTGTGGTGCTACATTTCCATCTGATGATATGCCAGGAATTGATTTGGTTGTTCCAGATGTGACATATTTAAAAGAAAACAAAGATAAAATTAAGGGTATATTAATAACTCACGGGCACGAAGACCATATTGGTGCTATTCCTTATGTTTTAGATGAAATTAGTGCTCCAGTGTATGGTTCTAGACTTGCATTAGGATTAATAGAAAATAAATTAAAAGAATATCCAAAAATAAAAGCAAAATTTGTATCTGTAAAACCAAAACAAGTTGTTAAACTTGGTTGTTTTAGTGTTGAATTTATACACGTCAATCACTCAATTCCCGGGTCTTTTGCGATGGCAATCACAACACCTGTAGGGTTAATTGTTCACACTGGTGACTTTAAAATTGATTTTGAAAGTATGGATGGTAAGGTAACAGACTTATCTCGTTTTGCTGAACTTGGGAAAAAAGGTGTTTTGCTTTTAACTTGTGAAAGCACGAACGTTGAAAAAGATGGCTACTCTATGAGCGAAAAAAGGGTTGCTCAAAGTTTAGATACTTTATTTGGAAAATATTCTGATAAACGCTTGTTCGTTGCATCATTTGCAAGCAATGTTTTAAGATTACAACAAATTTTAGATTTGGCTGAAAAGTATAAAAGGAAAGTTGTGTTTACTGGAAGAAGTATGCTAAATGTTGCAGAAACAGCATACAAAATTGGCGAATTAAAATTCAACAAAGAAAACATTGTTGATATTGATAAAATCGGTGGTTATAAAGACAGTGAATTACTAATTATTACAACAGGAAGTCAAGGCGAGCCTATGAGTGCGTTAACTAGGATGGCTAATAATGATTTTGCAAAAATAAAATTAGACGATAATGATGTAATAATTATGAGTGCATCACCAATACCAGGAAATGAAAGAGCTGTTAATACTGTGATGAATAATCTTTATAAACATGGTTGTGAGATTATTTATCATTCTCTTGCAGAAATTCACGCATCAGGGCACGCTTATAAAGAAGAATTGAAAATCATCCACAATCTTGTGAAACCTAAATATTTTATGCCTGTTCATGGTGAATATCGTCATCAAAAATTTCATAAAGATTTAGCAGTAAATTTAGGAATGAATGAGCGAAATGTAATTATTGCTGAAAATGGAAATACTATTGAAATTAATAAAAATGTCTTTAAGAAAACATCAAATATTATTGCTGGAGAACGACTTGTAGATGGTAATGGTATGGGTGATATTGAAAGTGTTGTTTTAAGAGATAGAAAACAACTGGCAGAAGAGGGCGTTTTAGTTTCTATAATCGCTTTAGACAAGAGAACAGGTGAATTGTTAAAAGAACCTGAAGTTATTTCTAGAGGATTAATTTATAATAATGAGGCGCAAAAATTAATATTTGAAGCGCGAGAAATTATTAAAGATGCTTTAGAAAATGTTAGCACAATGGAAAATGATTTAGCAACAGTTAAAAATAATGTAAGAAAACAGTTGGCTAACTATTTCTATAAAAAGATGAAAAGAAGACCTATGATTTTAACAATTATTGTGGAGAATTAATGGACGAGAATAGTATTAGAAGTTTTGCTAAAGAAAATTATATTCCTATTGTAAGAAAGCAAACTAGTGAATTATTAATTGAAAAGGTTAAAGAAATAAATCCATTAAAAATTTTGGAAATAGGAACAGCAATCGGCTATTCGGGTATTTTAATGTTAAAAAATTCGAATGCGAGTTTAGTTACACTTGAAAAAGATGAAAAAATGATTAAATTAGCAAGAGAAAATTTTAAACAAGAAAACTTATCAAATAGAGTTACTATTATTGAAGGTGATTGCAAAGAATTTATTGATAAAATGCCAGAAAAATTTGATTTTATTTTTCTTGATGGACCCAAATCGCATTATAAGGATTACATAAATAACCTAATTGAAATGTTAAATAAAAATGGAATGATATTTTGTGATAATGTTTTATTTCAAAATATGGTGCTCTCAAACTTTGAACCACCTAAAAAACATAGAACAATTGTTCGTAATTTAAGGGAGTTTATTAGGATAATTCAAGAAAATAATAAATTAAATGTTCAAATAATTGATGTGGAAGATGGAGTGGCGTTAATAAAAAAGATAAATTAAATATTCATAATTAAATCAATACAAAATACTATGTATTGATTTTTTTATAACAATTTGTTAAAAATAGTTTACAAAAAAATTAATTTTTAGTATAATATTGTAAACAAAAGTTTACATAAGGTGGAAAATATGGTAAATTATTTTAGCTATAATTTAGAAAATTTAATGGTAATCAATAATCTTTCCCAAAGGGCGCTTGCTGAAAGTTTGGGTATTTCTAACACGGCAGTTAGCAGATATTTAAAAGGAGAAAATGAACCGAGTAGTAGCATACTTTTGGAATTAAAAGATAAATATAAAATTAATATTGATGATTTTTTAACAAAAAAACTAGATATTTCAACTTTTAAGGAGGTTTTATCTTCTAATATTAATTTTGGTAATTCATATGTCGATAGATTTATGGGCAACTTTTTGCTTTATTATTATAATACTGGTTTTTATAAAGGAAAAGTTGATGCTTTAACATATAATACATTAGCCTTTGGTGTTTTAAGCATTTTTAAAGATAGCAGACACAATATTGCCGTTAGAATGCTACCATTTAAAAGCAGAACTGATGCAGAAAACTTTAAATTAAAACTTGACAATTTAAGTGATGCTGAAATAGAAACTGAATTTAATGGTGGAGATGTTTATAGAGGAAGTTTAGATTTTAACTTTACACAAATTTATATTGATATAAAAAATGATAGATTAAATGATAGAGCTTTTATTGTTTTAAATAATCCACCAACAGAATCAAATTATATTGGTGGACTGGGAACAGTAAATTCTGTTTCACGTTCAAGAGAATTAATGCCATGTGTTCAACTTGTTATTGTTTCAAAATATGTATTATCTAAAAGCACCGGAGAGTTGTATAGTTTACTAAGTTTAGGCAGTAGTGAAATAAATGTAAAAAAAGAAACCGAGCAAATAATTCGACTATTTAAGAATTTATACATTAACACTGAAAACGGTGAAGATATGTTTTTAGAAGAATATCAAAAAGTTAAAATTATAGAAAATTGCGTTGAAAATTTAATGAGAGAACTTATTGATGCCAATGTTTTTAGGTATGCAAAAGTATCGAATAGTGAAGATGATGATTTTTACAGATTGATAAAAAGTGAAATGCATAAATAGAGAGGAAATATGGTTGAAGAACTTTATGAAAAATTGATAAAAAGCTTGGAGCAAAAGCATCTTTTAAATATTGATTTAGTTATTAAAGCATATAAAATTGCTTCCTTTTTGCATAGAAATCAAAAAAGAAAAGACGGAAAACCATATATTGTTCATCCTTTAGAAGTTGCAATTATACTTGAAGAATTAGATTTTAACGCCGATATTATTGCCAGTGCAATTTTGCACGATGTTGTTGAAGATTGTGGATACACATTAGATGAAATTGCTCAAAATTTAAATAAGAATGTTGCTCAAATTGTTGATGCTGTAACAAGCATTGAAGACTATGATAAGGCTGAAGAATTTGGAAAATTAGATGCAGAAAACAAAACTTATCAAAAATTATTAACAATTGGTAAGGCTAATAGATTTGCATTTTTTATCAAATTTGCAGATAGACTTAACAATTTAAGAACGATTTCATGTTTTCCAAAATATAAACAAATTGAAAAAGTTAAAGAAACAGAAAAATGGTTGTTGCCAATATTAAAGATTTTTAAAGCCAATTATTTATATAATGCTATTAATAATGAATGCTTTTTAATAACAAGCGCTAACCGATTAGAAAAATTTTTATTTAGATATGATAAGTATCAAAAACAAAATGAAAACAATTTTATCTTTGCTAATAATTTTATTAATGATGGACTTCAAAATACAATAGTTAAAAATAAAAGTAAAGTGAACTTGAAAAAAGTTATTATGCAAGATGTTTTACCTAAAGAGGCCTATGATAATTTAACTCAAAATAGGACTATGGAAGCTGAAGAATTATCTAATTTTAGAACGCACTTATTTAGCAATTATCCTTATAAAAAAATATTTTTAATTTTTGATGAAGATAACGATAAGAAAGAGATATTATCCTGTGTGTTTGATTTTCTATTTGAAAATGCTACAGAAAAATATTTGACTGTTACAAACTTTAAACGTAATGATGAATTCGATTACAGAACTTTAATTTTAACTGATAGATATAAAAATAAATATGAATTATATCTTTTTACTGAAAGAGAATATATAAAATACAATAATGGAACAATTGATGGAGCAGAAATAGAACATATTGAAGATAATATCACGAAAGTTGACTCAAACTATATTAAAGTTTATACGCCTAATGATGAAGAAGTTTATCTTCCAGAAGGTTCTACTGTGCTTGACTTCGCCTTTAAAATACACAACGATATTGGATTTTCTTGTATGTATGCTCATTTAAATGGTAGTCCATCAAAAACTCCAATATATATGAAATTATCTAATAACGATAAGATAAATTTGATATGTGCTCAAGATGAAGAAACTGGTCATAAGCAAAATATTGCACAAATAAGATGGCTAACCTATGTTAATACTGAAAACGCAAGAAAAAATCTTGCTAAATATTTTGAAAACAAATACGAAAATTAATATTTTACTTAAATTATCAAATAATAAGTATAAATGATATTAAAAAAATAAAAAATTTTGTAAATTAGTAGACTTTTTTGTAAAAATTATTTATCATTATTATAGGTTGGTGGGGAAAAATGTTAAAACAAAAAATTAAAAATGAAAATAATAGATATAAATTTTTTGTTAGTATTGTTTTAGTGTTTAGTTTATTATGCACTATTTTTAGCGTAACTTTTGCCTATCTTAGTGGAACATTTGATTCATCAGATGTAGACATGCAATCACCAACACCATTTTTAAACACAAAATTCTATAGCAATAGCAGTGGGACAAGCGAAATTAGTAATGTTATAACTGGTTCAGTAACATCAAGCGGAGTTACAATAGGTTCGACGACATCAACAACATCGCTTAATTGTCCTGTATACATAAAAAATACTGGTAATGTTAATGGCGTTTTGTATGCAGATTCAGGATATTTGCCTATTTATGTGGAAATAAGTTTTTATAACGATAGTGGAAGAACAGACTTAATTGAAGATGCAGAAATAAACTATAACGATAGTGGTGATTTTTATATTGCTTTAACAAACGCTTCCGATCCACAAATTGAATTTAATTGTATGTATCAATCTTCAAACGATTACACCCTAACAAAGGATGGAGGAAACTCTTTACAAATTTTAAATTCATTAACTATTGATTCTTCAATTACTAGTTCAAATTTAGTAGGAAAATATTTTTCTATTAGTTTTATAGTTGATTTAGTTCAAGAAGATTTACCAAGTAATTCATAAAAGGAGATGTTATGCAAAGTAATAAATCAATATATAAAAAGATTATTACAGTAATGCTTCTACTTGCAATCGTTTGTGCAGGTACTCTTTATGTCACTCATGCTTGGTTTGTTGATAAAGAAAGTGCAGACATCACAATTAACGTTGCCAAAATGAGTGCGACCGTAACAACATCTGACACACTTTCACCAAGTGACCTTATTGCAGGTAAAACCTTTAATAAAACAATAAACGTTAATCTAGTATCTGATTTTAATATTTATCTTCGTGTTTATGCAGTCGTTAGTGTTAGTGATGCAGGTGAAAATTATAATTCAACTTCATTAATTACAACTACGGCAGTAAGTGGTTGTAAACAAGTTAGTGGTGGAGATGAAAAATATTATTATACAACAGCAAGTTCCGTGTCTTCTGTGAATAATTTAACAAGTTTAAACACAAACACATACAATTTTGTATTTTCTTTTAAAGTTGATAATAGTGTTAATGAAGATACATTTGACAGTGGAAGCACAACAAAGATAGATTATTATTTTGAATATTGTCAAATTGAAGGTGCAACTAGTTGGTTTAATTCTTAAATTTTAGAGTAAAAACATTATGTTTTTACTTTTTTTTTATCATTTCTTACTTTTTTTATTTTTTTTGATTTTTTTTATAAAACCCCTTTTAAATTTTGTTTAATTGTGATATACTAAACAAGTTTTTATAATATTTGAGAGGAAAAAAATATGATAAACGAAAAGTTAAGAAATGTTGCAATAATAGCCCATGTTGACCATGGTAAAACAAGTCTTGTTAATGAAATGTTAAAACAAGGTGGAGCATTTAGAGAAAATCAAGATGTGCAAGATAGAGTTATGGATTCTAATGCACTTGAAAAAGAAAGAGGAATTACTATTCTTGCTAAAAATGCTGCTTGTAAATTTAAAGATTATAAAATTAACATCATAGACACTCCAGGACATGCTGATTTCGGAGGCGAAGTTGAAAGAATTTTAAAAATGGTTGATGGCGTTTTGTTAGTTGTCGATGCTTATGAAGGACCAATGCCACAAACTCGTTTTGTTCTACAAAAAGCACTTGAATTAAATCATAAGGTTATTGTTGTTATTAATAAAACTGATAGACCTGATGCAAGAGTTAATGAAGTTATTGATGAAGTTTTAGAATTATTGTTAGATTTAGATGCAAACGAAGAACAATTGGATAGTCCTTTTGTTTTCTGTTCATCAAGATATGGTTATGCAAGTTTAAATAAAGATGAAAAGGGAGTAAACTTTTTACCACTACTTGAAAAAATTATCGAATATATTCCAGCACCTAGTGGAGAAGAAAATGAACCTTTCCAAATGCTTGTTTCATCAACTGAAGGCTCTGATTATGTTGGTAAAATGGCAATTGGCAAAGTTACTAGAGGCAGTATTAAAGTAAATCAAAACATAGTTTTAACAAATTATCATGGTGAAAAAGAAAATGAGAATTCAAAAGTTACAGCAATATATCAATTTGAAGGTTTAAAAAAGGTTGCAGTAGATTCAGCAACTGTAGGAGATATTGTTTGTCTTGCAGGTTCTCCTAATGTGAGAATTGGTGATACGCTTTGTGACCCATCGAAAGTTGAAGCACTACCATTTGTTAAAATCAGCGAACCTAGTGTTGAAATGACATTCTCTGTTAACGATAGTCCTTTTGCTGGAAAAGAAGGAAAATTTGTAACAAGTAGACATTTAAGAGATAGATTATTTAAAGAAGCTGACAGAGATTTAAGTTTAAGAGTTAAAGAAACAAACACTACTGAAGCATTTGATGTTTGTGGACGTGGTGAAATGCATCTTTCAATTTTAATTGAAAATATGAGAAGAGAAGGTTATGAATTCCAAGTATCTATGCCCAAAGTTTTATACAAAAAGGGTGAGAATGGAGAAAAATTAGAACCTATTGATAAACTAATTGTCGATGTTCCAGAAGAATGCATGGGCGTTGTTATGGAAAAAATGGGCAAAAGAAAAGGCGAATTTGTTAATATGACAACTCATAATTCTCGTATTAAAATGGAATTTTTAATTCCTTCAAGAGGTTTGTTTGGTTATAAGAGTGAATTTTTAACAGACACAAAAGGCGAAGGTGTTTTAAGTAGTGTGTTCGAATGTTATGCGCCATATAAAGGTGATATTGCAAGAAGAGAAGTTGGTAGTTTAATTGCATTTGAAAGTGGCGAAAGCATTGTTTATGGACTATATAATGCTCAAGAAAGAGGAAGTTTGTTTATTGGCGCAGGTGTTCCAGTTTATGGCGGAATGGTTGTTGGGCAAAATCCTAGAGGTGGCGACCTTGTTGTTAATGTTTGTAAAAGAAAAAATTTAACAAATGTTAGAAGTTCAGCAAGTGATGAAGCTTTAAGATTAACTCCACCAATAAATATGAGCCTTGAAGAATGTTTAGAATATTTAGGCGATGATGAATTACTTGAAGTTACACCTAAATCAATTAGAATTAGAAAAATTATTTTAGACCACGTTATTCGTGGAAGAGTTAATTACCACAAAAATGAACAATGATAAAAAGTGCGTCTTAATGACGCCTTTTTAAAATTCTTTAAAATGTTGTAAATATAATTGAAAAGTGTAAAAAAATATGTTAGAATAATATTATGACACAAAAAGATATAATCGATTTGATGAAAAGATTTATAATTACTTTCTTAATTTGTTCACCAATTGTTTTTTTACTAACTTTAAAAACAAATTTGTCATCAGCGCTTGTAATATTGTTTTCAGTTTTAATAATTGGTGCAATATTTGGATTAGAAGAGTTTTTAAGAAATTTGGCTCTTAAAAAGAAAAGAGAAAGAAGACAAAAAAGAGAAAGGGATGAGGATGAATAATGGAAGCAAAAATGTTGCCACATAATCTTGATGCTGAACAAGCAATATTAGGTTGTATGTTAATCGATGACAGAGTTCCTATGACTGTTTTTAGTGAATTACACACAGAAGATTTCTATTCTGAAGCGCATAGGAATATTTTTGATGCAATGCTTAAAATTTACAAAAATAATTCTCCAATTGATTTTGTAACATTAACAGATGAACTTGAAAAAACTGGAATTTTGAATGAAGTTGGTTCCGTAACATACATTACTAGTTTAACAAACAGTGTTCCAAGCAGTGCAAACTTTATGCATTATGTTGAATTAATAAAAAGAGATTCTGTTTTAAGAAATTTGATATATTCAAGTCAAAGTATAATTGAACATTCGTATGAAGCAACTGATAAAACTGATGCTTTAAGTTTTGCAGAAAAACAAATTTTCGATTTAAGTCAAAAGCAAGACACATCAAAACTTACATCAAGCGAAAAAGCATTAAATGAAGTTATTGATAAATTTG
Source organism: Christensenellales bacterium (assembly GCA_051889995.1). Classification (GTDB taxonomy): domain Bacteria; phylum Bacillota; class Clostridia; order Christensenellales; family UBA1242; genus UBA7868. Next base: position 17,180 of record JBJFDL010000002.1, on the reverse strand, counting down.
AAAAAATTGAAAAAGATAAGTCTTGTCTTGCAGGGCTAAAAACAGGTTTTTATGGTTTAGATTTATTAACTAATGGATTCCAAAAAAGCGATTTAATCCTTCTTGCTGCTCGTCCGGGCGTCGGTAAAACAAGCTTTGCGATGAATATTGTTAATAATATTGCATTGAATGGTGGAACTTGTGCCGTATTTTCACTAGAAATGAGTGCACCACAATTAATGCAAAGAGCTGTTTGTTCAACAGCAATGGTGCCAATGAGTAAAGCACTTAAAGGAGAACTAACAAACAAGGAATGGCAATTAATTTTGGAAGCAAAAGATAAACTTTCAAAAGCAAAAATTTTTATTGATGATTCGGCTTTAAACACTCCAATTGATATTTTGAGTAAGTGCAGAAGAATTCAAAGAGAGCACGGTCTTGACTTCATAATGATTGACTATTTGCAATTGATGAGTAGTGGAAATAAAAAGACAGATAATCGTCAAACAGAAGTTAGTGAAATTTCAAGAAATTTAAAAATTGCCGCAAAAGAATTAAATGTTCCAATTTTATGTTTGTCACAATTATCTCGTGCTGTTGAATCAAGAAAAGGAAATGTTCCTGTGTTGTCCGATTTAAGAGAATCCGGTGCAATTGAGCAAGATGCTGATATTGTTATGTTTATACACAATCCTGATATGTATATAACCGAAGAAGGCGCAATTAAACCTGGTATTGTAGATTTAATTATTGCAAAACACAGAAATGGTGCGTTAAGCACAATTAAACTTAAATTTATCAGCGAACATACAACATTTGTTAATCTTGATAGAGATAGTAATAGTCAAAGTTTAGAAAAACAGATGCCAAGTGAAAAGCCAAAAGAAACAAAACTTGAAAAAATTGAATTGACTGATGAACAATTATTACAACTTGATGATATTTTTTAGACTTAAAATAATTAATCTCTCACAATGTGGGAGATTTTTTATAAACTTTAAATTTTAAAATTATTAAATAAAGAAATTTAATTAATTTTTAATTTTGTTTTGTATAAAAAAACATCTCTTTCTCATACTAAAATTAATGGAGATGTATATGAAAGCGACAGGGATTGTTAGAAGGATTGATGAACTTGGAAGGATTGTAATTCCAAAAGAAATAAGAAGGACACATAAAATTAGGGAAGGAACACCTTTGGAAATTTATTCAAGCGATAATGGTGAATTAACTTTGAAAAAATTTTCACCCGTTTTGGAACTTGAAGATGTTGCAAGCGATGTTTGTAAAAGCATTTATGATGTTTTAGAGTTAAATATATTAATTTGTGATAAAGATAGTGTAATTTCTATAAATGGAAGTTCTAATTTTAAAAAAAATTATTTACATAAAAACATAACATTAGATGTTGAAAAGATTATTGAACAAAGAAAGCCAATACTTTTAAATTTAAGTGAAAATTCCACATTAATTCCAATCATTAAAGATTTAGAAATTGATTTTTCGAGTTTAATAATTGTGCCAATTTCATCTCAAGGTGACACATATGGTGCAATAATTTTGGTTGGCGATAATTCTTTTTCTAATTTGGAAGTGAAAGTTTTACAATCTTTTGCAAATTTTATTTCTTTGCAGATAGGTTAAACTACAAAATAAGACATAATGTCTTATTTTTTTTAATATAACAATGAAAAATGAGCAAACTAAAATTATGAAGAAAAAATCTTTTGTTTATGGTGCGATAATTTTAGGTTTGTCATCTATTATTTGTAAAATTTTAGGTGCAATTTTTCGTTTACCCTTAACAAATTTAATAGGCGCAAATGGTATAGGAATTTATCAATTAGTTTTTCCAATTTTTGCACTGTTTTTAGTTGTTTCAAGTAGTGGGATTCCAGTTGCATTATCAAAAATTATTAGTAAAGAATATTCAAAACAAAATTATAAAAATATAAAAATTATTTTTAAAAATTCGTTAACTATAACTGCAATTTTAGGACTATTTTTTTCAATTTTAATTTTTATTTTAGCAAAACCGATTGCAATTATTCAACAAAATGAAAGATTGATTATTTGTTATTATTTGCTTTGCCCTAGTGTTTTTTTAGGAACTATTATTTCAACTTTTAGAGGATATTTCCAAGGCTTTGAAATAATGTCTTATTCAGGTATTAGCCAAATTATTGAACAACTTTTTAAACTTATATTTGGTTTATTATTTGCTTATTTATTATTTCCTTATGGTGTTGTTTATGGTGTTGCAGGTGCTTTTATTGGTGTTACATTAAGCGAATTGTCTGCTTTTATTTTTCTTCTAATTGTTTTTAAAAGGAAAAAAATTGATATTGATTTTTCACAAAATAATGATGCAATTTTAACAAATAAAACTGCAAAAAAATTAATTATTAAAGAATCATTGCCTATAACTTTTGCACAAATATTTATGCCTATTGTTAGCGTAATAGATAGTTTAATTATTGTGCGATTATTAAATGTTATAGGTTTTGATTTTGAAAGTGCATCAACATTATATGGGCTTGATGCCGGGGTAGTTAATAGTTTAATTAATTTGCCATCTGTTTTATGCGTTAGTATTGCAGTAAGTTTAATGCCATCAATTAGTTCAAGCTATGCTTTACAATTAACTAAAAGTGTAAAAGAAAAAACACAACTATCTTTAAAAATTGTTTGGTATTTCACATTGCCTTGTGCATTAATTTATTTAATTTATTCAAGAGAAATTTGCACATTTCTATATTCTAATTTAGGTGTTTTTCCAATCGACCAAATAAGTGTAGCATCAACAATGATAAAAATTAGCAGTTTAAGTATTATTTACATTGCATTAAATCAAATTTTAACTACAATATTGCAAGCAATAAATCATAGTTATTATCCCGTTATAACAATTATAATTGCAAGCGTTGTAAAAATTTCTTTAACAATTATTTTGGTTTTAAATAAAAACTTTAACATTTATGGTTTAGTAATTAGTGATGTTATTTCTTATGGTATAGCAATAGTTTTAAATCTAAATAAATTAAAAAAATATGTCAATATACGCTTTAAATTTAAAGAAATTGTGTTAGTTCCATTAATTTCTTTATGTGTTTTAGCATTTTCTTTAGTATTCTTTAAATTACTGTTTAGAGCAAATTTTAGTCGTATTTTTGTTTTTGTATCACTTCTTGTTAGTGTAAGCGTGTATATTTTGTTTGTCTTATTATTTAAAGGTTTTAATTTAAGTGAAATTAATAAGACTAAAATTTTAAAGTTTTTTAAGAAGAAAAAATATTAATTTTCTTTACTTTTATTAAGGTTTAAATTAAAATAAAATTATGAATAAAATAAATTTCGAGAACGATTTAATATTAGCACCAATGGCAGGGTATAGCGATTTAGGTTTTAAATGCTTGTGTGAAAAATATGGTGCTGGCTCTACGATTAGTGAAATGATATCAGCAAAAGCATTACAATTTGGAAGTGAAAAGACACAAAAGATGCTATCAACTAATGGATTAAGTAAAACGCGTGGTGTTCAAATATTCGGTCATGAAAAAGATGTTATGGCAAATGTTATTAAAAGTGGTGTTTTTGATGACTATGATTTTATAGATATTAATATGGGATGTCCTGCTCCAAAAATTATAAAAAACAAAGAAGGTTCTTTTTTGCTAAATGACATCAAACAGGCAAGCGAAATTATCAAAAGTTGTGTTGATGCTAGCAATGGAAAACCAATAAGTGTTAAGTTTCGTTCTGGATTTGATAATGAACATTTAGTCTATAAAGATTTTGCAAAAATGTGCGAAGAATCGGGGGCTAGTTTTATCACTATTCATGCACGAACAACCGAACAAAAGTATTCTGGAAAAGCAAATTTAGAAATAATTAAGGAAGTTAAAGAAAGTGTTAAAATACCAGTTTGTGGTAATGGTGATGTTGTTGATAGAGAAAGCTATTTAAAAATGAAACAAACGGGTGTAGACTATGTTATGATTGGTCGTGGCGCTATTGGTAATCCTTATGTTTTTAGTGAGATACAAGGCATAGATTATAAAAAAGATTTATTAAATGATATAACTTTTCACTATAATAAAATGCGAGAAGTTTATGGTGAAAGGGCAGTTGTTAATAATATGAAAAAACATGTTGCAATTTACTTGCGAAAAATTCCAAACTATAAAGAATGTATAAAGGAGCTCTTTGAAGCAACAACTATTAATAGAGCATTAAAAATTATTAGTGATATATTAAAATAACTTTTGTGGAAAAACAAAAGTTATTTTTTATTATTGCTAAAATCACTTTATTTTTTTTTATAGTTAATATATAATAATTAATAGGGAGATATTACTTTGTTATATACTGTTTTGGAATTTATTGCGGGACTCGGCGTTTTTTTATTCGCTGTTAAAATTTTAGGTAATTCGTTGGAAAGATTAAGTAGTGTTAAAATTAAAAGGGGACTAAACAAATTAAGTAAAAATCCCTTTGCTGGTCTTTCTTTTGGAACATCCATGGCTTTTATTACTCAAAGTAGTTTAGCAAGCGTTGTAATGACGATGAGTTTTGCAGATAGCTATATGATATCTGTTTTTAGTTCTATTGCGATTATTTTTGGTTGTAATATTGGAACGAGTTTATCAACAATATTAGTTTCTTTTAACTCTCTTTCAATATCAAAATTTTTAGCATTATTAACATTGATAGGAGCATTAATTGCAACTTTTGCAAAAAATAAAAAAACGAAAGAAGTTGGAACAATTATTGCAAGTTTTGGAATGTTTTTTGTTGGTCTTAATTTATTAAGCAATGCTTGTAGTGCTTTAAAATCTAGTGCGACAGTTTTAAACTTTTTCACATCAATTGATAGTGCATTATTATATTTTTTATTAGGAATTTTTTTAACTTTAATAACACAAAGTTCAACGGTTACAATAGCAATATTAATTTCGCTTGTAGGTTCTTCTGCTACATTTGATGTTATCAGTATTACCAACTGTGCATTTGCAATTTATGGAAGTAATGTGGGAACAGCGCTAACGAGTTTTATAATCGCTATGTCTGGTGGCATAGAAGCCAAAAAGGTTTCTTTTACACATGTGATGTTTAACATTGTTGGTTCAATAATTTTCACAATTCTTACTATGCTTGGTTGGTTAAATATCTTTAATTTGGTAAGCATTAATGCAAGCTTTGTTATTGTTTTAATTAATGTTGTATTTAATGTTATAACTGCGATAATTTTATTTCCATTCATTAAGCCCGTCTTTGCAATTTCTAATTTTGTTATTAAGCAAAAAGTTAAAAAGGAAGATGAAATATATTATCTTAAAAACAATGCCATTCAAAGTGGTGTTGCCGTTAACCAACAAAATTTATGCGTTATAGATTTAATTAATAGAATTGAAGAAGTATCTATTGAAACAAAAGCATATTGCGAAGATTATAATATCACTCATTCAAAAAATATTTCTACCAAACTTGAAAATTTGATGAACCTAAACGCGAAGATAAAAAATAATACATTTTTGATTGCAAGCGAAGTTCATGGAGAAGAGGAGAATATTTATTTCTTACAAGTTATAACAAAAAATATTGAAAGAATAATCAAAAATCATTTTAGAATAATTAACTATGTTAAATATAACAAAGACAATAACATATATTTTACTCAAAAACAAATTTCAGTGTTTAAAGAATTATTTAAAATCCTAGATGAAATAACTACCAATGTTAAACAAATTGTTGATTCTATTAATAAAGGGGCGGAGAAAAAAGAATATTTTATGCCTAACTTGCAAATTATGCAGAAGAGTGAGGATTTGAACTCTTTGGTTAACAAAGTAAAACGTGATATGATAGCAACGAACATTTATACCGAAAAGAAAATAGAGAAGTATGATATGTTCACAAGTGTAGTTAATTGCATAGAAAACATTACAGCGAATTACATAGACGTAGCGTTAACAGTGACAAACTATTTAACTAAAAACAAGGAGGACGTAGCATGAAAAAAAATATAAATAATTTTGAATTGTTTGACAAAAAAGTTCTGCTTCGTTTGGATTTAAATGTGCCACTAAATAATGGAAAAATTGAAAGCACAAAAAGAATTGATGAGGCTTTAAACACTATAAAAGCCCTTATTGACAAAAATGCTAGAATAACAGTAGTTTCTCACTTGGGAAAACCTAATGGAAAAGTAGATGAAACATTAAGTTTATATCCCATTTATGAATATTTAAAAACACGTTTGAACACAAAGGTATATTTTACTAAAAATGTCGCGAATGAAAAGATGTGCCAGGATGTAAATGCTTTAAAAAATGGTGAAGTTTTATTGTGCGAAAATATAAGATTTTTTAAAGGTGAAGAAGAAAATGATGATGAATTTGCAAGAGCATTAGCAAAACCTTTTGATATTTTTATATTTGATGCTTTTGGAACTGCTCACCGTGAACACGCTTCAACCTGTGGTGTTAGCAAATATCTTCCAAGTGGATGTGGACTTTTGGTTGAAAAAGAAATATCTTATTTGGAAAATATATTTGAAACTTCCAAACATCCCATTGTTGCAATTTTAGGTGGAGCAAAAATAAAAGATAAATTAAAAGTTATTGATAACCTATTAAGTAAAGTTGATATATTACTATTAGGTGGAGCAATGAGTTACACATTTATTAAATCAACTAAAGGAGAAATTGGAAAGAGTTTAGTTGATGATGGACAGTTAGACTATTGTTTTGATATGATTAAAAAGGCATTAGATAATAAAGTGAAATTGTTAATGCCCATAGATAATGTTTGTGCAGAAGATGAGTGTGGAAAGGACGTGCAAGAATTAACCTTTACTAAAATGAAACCAAATTTAATGGCACTAGACATTGGTAGCAAAACAATAAAGTTATATAAAAAATATATTAAGAAGGCAAAAACAATAATAATTAATGGTCCAATGGGAATGTTTGAAAAAGAAGAATTTTCAAAGGGCACTAAAGAAATTTTAACCTCTATTTCAAAAAACAAAAAAGCCATAAAAATTGCAGGTGGTGGAGATACTATTTTTGCGATAGAAAAATATAAATTGCAAGATAAGTTTACGCATTTGTCAACAGGCGGGGGTGCTAGTTTGAAATTATTAGAAGGTGAAGGACTAGTTGCAATAAACAATCTTTCAAACAAAGGAGAATGAAATGAATAAAATAATAATAGCTAATTTAAAAATGAATTTTGATGCTTTACAAACAAGCAAATATTTAAAAGAGTTAAGTCAAGAAGAATACGTTAATAAAATTGTAGTTTTTCCAAGTGTATCAAATTTGTTTCTTTCAACACTTTATGACAAAAATGAGAATATTGAATATGGTATTCAAGATTTTTATTTTAAAGATGAAGGTTCTTATACTGGTGCAGTTAATTTGAGAATGCTAGAAGGTATGAATGTGAAATATGCATTGGTTGGACATAGTGAGCGAAGAAAAGTTTTTAAAGATAGTAATGCAACAATTAATAAAAAAATAATTTATGCTTTAAACAACGGAGTGACACCAATTCTATGTATTGGGGAAAGTTTGGGACAAACTCGCAATAATTTATATAAATCGCACTTGAAAAGACAGATATCTCTTGCACTAAGAGGTGTTAAAATTGATGATATTAATAAAATTATCATTGCTTATGAACCTGATTACACAGTTGGTGAAGAAAGTGGTATCACCATTGAACGCATTGAAGAAAATATTAAGTTAATTAAAGATGCAATACAAAGTAAATCTGTAAAAACAGTTTTAACTCCTAAAATTTTATTTGGTGGAAACATAACAACTAAAACTTATAAACAATTTTTAGATAATGAATTCGTTGATGGAGTTTTAGTTGGTAGAGAAGCACTAGAGGTTGAAAACATTATTAAGATGGGGCAAGATAATGAATAGTCAAAAAATTGCTTTAATTATTTTAGATGGTTTTGGAATAAGAAAAGAAAAAGAAGGGAACGCAATCAAACTTGCCTCAATGCCATTTTATAATGAATTATTGAAAAAATATTCTCATACAACACTAAAAACAAAAGGGGAGTATGTAGGATTAGAGAAAGGACAATTCGGCAACAGTGAAGTTGGACATTTAAACATTGGCAGTGGTAGGGTTGTTCTGCAAAACAGTTACCGTATTACTAAGGCAATAGAAGACGGCGAATTTTTTAGAAACAAAAAACTGATTGCAATGTTAAAAAAGTTAAAGAAGACAAATTCTGCATTACATTTGTTTGGCCTTTGTTCTAATGGTGGGGTTCATTCGCAAATCAAACATCTATATGCGATTTTAGAACTGTGCAAACAAAATAATTTCAATAATGTGTTAATTCATTTTATAAGCGATGGTCGTGATACGAATATTTATGATGGAAAAGAGTTTTTAAATCAATTAAATAAAGAAATAAAAAAGATTGGCATTGGTAAAGTTGTATCTCTTTGTGGAAGATTTTACGCAATGGATAGAGAGAAAAATTATGACAGAACTGATAAGTTTTATGAAATTTTGTCTAATTATTGTGGCGAAAAATCTTTTAGTTCAATAAATGAAGCTTTTAATTATTATTACAAAAATGGTTTAAGTGATGAATTTATTGTTCCAACTGTTTTAAAAGATGCCGACTATCGTGTTAAAAAAGATGATGCAATATTATGTTTTAATTTTAGAACAGACAGACCAAGACAAATTTATGAAAAGTTAATAGAAAATAATTTTAAACATTTGTTTTCAATGACAAATTATGATGCAAAATTTAAAAATAAAGTAACAGTAGTTTTTGAAGAAAATGAACAAAAAAATTGTTTAAGCGAAGTTTTATCCAAAAATAATAAGAGTCAATTAAGAATTAGTGAAACTACTAAATACGCACATGTAACATACTTTTTCAATTTGTTAAATGAAGTTCCTTTTAAAAATGAAAAAAGAATTATTATTGATGGTGATAAGATAGATAATTTTGCCAAAAAACCAAGAATGAAAATTAAAGAAATAACTGATACCATAATAAGTGAAACGAATAATGAAAAATTTGATTTTATTGTTGTAAATTTTCCAAATGCCGATATGGTAGGTCATACTGGAAATATGAAAGCAACAATTAATGCCCTTGAATTTCTAGATAAAAATTTAAAGCGATTATGTGAAGACTTAAAAAATAAAGGATATATAATTTTGATAACAGCAGACCATGGTAATGCAGATAAAATGATAAATAGTAATGGTTCTATTTGCACAACACACACAACAAGTGATGCACCATTCATTATTATAGATAATCAAAGGTATCAATTAAGAAAAGATGGAAAGCTTGCTAATGTAAGTCCAACCGTGTTAGATTTAATGCAAATTAAAAAGCCAAAAGAGTTTAAAGAAGATAGTTTAATACTAAAATAGTCTTGACTTTTAATTGAAAATAATATAAAATATACGCGTGGAGGAAAAATGTTTATATTAGCATCAACATTTATAAATAATCTAGTAAATCATATGATAAGAGATTTATCAACTGCAACAAGAATTGTAATTGCAACTTTATTTGCAATTTTGGCACTTATTTCTTTTTATTGTATGGTTAAAAAAATTAAAAAAGACAATCCAAAATTAAAAATTGGTTGGTTAATTTTAACTTTAATATCAATAGCATTATCAGTATGCTATATTGTATTATAAAATTTTAAAAAGGTAGGAAAAAAATATGATTAATTTAATTTTAGCAACTCATTCAGCATGGGTGACAACATCAATGCCAATTATAAGAAGTATATTGGTAATTTTAATGCTTCTTGCAAGCTTATTTGTAATAATAATTTGTTTAGCTATGCCATCAAACGCAGAAGGTGGTTCAAATGTTATAACAGGTAATTCTTATGAAAGTTTTTATTCTCAAAATAAAGGTGCAACAAAAGAAGGTAGATTAAAAAGATTGCTTATTATTTCATCAATTATTGTTGCAGTATGCGCTGTTTTATATTTTGTAACATTATTAATTTATGCTCCACTAGTATAATATAAAGGAAAATATATGGATTTAATTAAACAAATAGACGAAAATCAACTAAACTATCTAACATTTAATCAAATTGTTAAAATATTAGCCGAGTTGAATCAAGAAAGTGAATTAAAAATTAAAGGTGAGTTAAACAATTTGCTTTTGGAAGGAAAAATCGTAAACACCAGTAAGAAAAAAATTGCGACAGCAAAAACTGCTGGGTATTTGGAAGGAACAATTTCAATTGCAAAAAGGGGGTATGGATTTTTTATACCCGATGATAAGTCAATTCCTGACATTTTTATTCCTTTTGAAAATTTAAATGGCGCAATGAACAATGATAGAGTTGTTGTTTTAAAAAACTTTAACAAGACTGGTGAAAAACTAGATGGTAAAGTTATGAAAGTGTTAACTCGTGGAACAAGTGTGGTGGTTGGTAAAGTTGATTATATTTCTTCTAGTTTTGCTCAAGTTATTGCCGACGATAAAAAATTTGGAACAGTGTTAGTTAGACCACAATACTTGATGGAAGCCAAAAAAGGTGATAAGGTTGTTGTCAAATTAACTAAATATGATACTAAAATGCCAGAAGGTAAAGTTATTGAAGTATTACTTTCTGATAATCCAGTTAACGTAGATGTTCTTTCTATTGTTCGTCAATTTGAACTTTATGAAGAATTTCCCAAAGAAGTTTTAACTTCTGCTGATAAGGTAAAACGCGAAGTTACTAATGAAGATATTCAAGGTAGAGAAGACTTTAGAAGTTTAACAACATTCACAATCGACGGAGAAGATGCACGAGACTTTGATGATGCAATAACTATTTCAAAAAATCAAGATGGAACATATCTTTTAGGCGTTCATATTGCAGATGTTGGTAATTATGTTAAGTTTGAAAGCGTTTTAGACAGAGAAGCTTTTAAACGTGGAACTAGTGTTTATTTCCCAAATGCAGTATTTCCAATGCTTCCTAAACAACTATCTAACGGAATTTGTTCTTTAAACGAAAAAGTTGATAGGTTAACATTATCTTGTTTGATGAAAATTGATACGAACGGAAATGTTTTGGAACATAAAATTTGTGAAGGCGTTATTAATAGTGATGCAAGATTAACTTACACAAAAGTCGCTAAAATGATGGAAGGCGATGAAAAATTAAGAAAACAATATGATTTTTTAGTGAATGATTTAGATAACTTAAAAGAATTAACTTTAATTCTTGAAAAAATGAGGAAGAAAAGAGGAACTTTGAATTTTGAAATTCCCGAACCAAAAATTATTTTGAATGATAAATTGGAAATAGAAAAATTTGAAGCAAGACCAAACACAATTGCAGATAGAATGATAGAAAGTTCTATGCTTATTGCTAATGAAACTGTTGCTAAAGAATTTTGCACTAAAATGTTACCTTTTGTTTATCGTGTTCACGAAAAACCTAATGTTGAAAAACTTGAAAATTTTGCAGAATTTGTTAAACCATTTGGTCTTGAATTTGTAGGTGATTTTGAAAATATGTCAGCAGGCAAAATTCAAAAATTTTTAAATACTGTTCCAGATGAGCAAAAGGCTATTTTAAATAAGGTCTTACTTCGAGCAATGCAAAAGGCTAAATACAGCGAATCTTGTTTGGGACATTATGGCTTAGGTGCTGAATATTACTGTCATTTCACATCACCAATAAGAAGATATCCCGACTTAACAATTCACAGAATAATTAAAGATTATCTTCATAATGAATTGAAAGGTGAAAAATTAAACAGAACAAAAAGTTTTGTAAGCGAAAGTGCAATGCAATCTTCAGTTAGAGAAACTGTTGCAGATAAAGCAGAAAGGGAAGTTGATGATTACTTCAAAGCAAGATATATGATGTCTCAAAAAGGAAAAATTTTTGATGGTATTATTTCTGGCGTAACCGATAGAGGACTTTTTGTTGAACTTGATAATACTTGCGAAGGCTTTATCTCTGTTTATAATTTGCCAGATGAAAGATATGAATATAATGAACTTCATATGTCTTTAAATGGCTCTAGCACTAAATTTAAAATTGGTGATAAAATTAAAATTAAAGTTAGTGACGTTAACATTGAAGAACGAAAGATTGATTTTATTTACGAAAATGAAAAATTAAAACAAAAGGCTAAAAGCACTGAAAAAAGCAAAAAAAAAGAAGTCGAAGAGTGTAAATAAAAATGAAAGTAATACAAAATAATAAGAGAGCATACTATGAATATTTTATAGAAGACACTTTTGAAGCTGGAATTAGTTTAATGGGCTCGGAAGTAAAATCTGTAAAAAATGGTCATATTAGCATAAGTGAAGCCTTTGTGAGTTTAAATAATGGTGAAGTGTTTTTAAAGAATGCTTATATCAAACCCTATGAGCAAACAAACAATTTTTCACCAGATGAAAAAAGAATTAGAAAACTATTGTTAAATCGTCAAGAAATTGATAAAATTCAAAAAAAAGTTGCAGTTAAAGGCTACACATTAGTCCCAACGAAAGTATATTTAAAAGATAATCTTGTAAAAGTTGAAATTGCCGTTTGTAAGGGTAAAAAACTTTATGACAAAAGAGAATCAATCAAACAAAGAGATCTATCAAGACAATTAAAAGAAAACTATTAAAGGAGGCATTTTGCTTTCTTTTTTTATTATTTATTAATTATTTCTCATCTATAATTTTAAATATATTTTATTAAAGTTTTGTTTTAAGAATTTTTATTTAATCAAAAAAAAGGTCTTTTATAAAAAAAGCCTTTTTTCTTTTGGTGGAGAGTTAGATTGTTTGTATGAACCTATTAACCCTTTCATAACTCTTGTTTAATATTTCTATAAATTCGCTTGGTAGTTTTGATAATGCTTTTCTTTTTAATTCTTCATTTATTCCATAAATCGCTTCAGCCATACTGCCCACTATGCAAGCGTTTGTGTCAGTGTCTCCACCAAAAGATATAGCAAGTTTAATAGAATCTTCAAATGTATTCGATTTAAATAAAGAATATAAACACACATCAATTGTATCTGCACAAGTATAATTGAATTCATTAATTTTAGGTTCTTTTATCTTCAAATTTAATCTTTTTATAATATCGTTTTTAGATAAGCCATGCCTGGCATAGAAAATAATCAGTGATACTAATTTTGCACATTCTATCGCTTCAGTTGTGTTGTGAGAAGGAATTGTCGCTAAATACGTTTGCGTTATAACATCCTCCTCTTTGTCAAAAAGAAAACCCACAGGAGAAATTCGCATCATTGCTCCATTACCACAGCTTTTTCCTTGTGTGTTGCTTTTTGCCCATTTAGTAAAACCTGGTGAAAACATTGTCTTGAAATACGGAATATTTTTGGGTGTGTTATCCCCATATTTAACAACATACTCTTTTAATTTTTCTTCATAGCTTGCATTATGAATTATTGCATCGGCGATTGCAATAGTCAAAATTGTATCATCACTTATAAATGCTTCTTTTTCAATAATATTTTTTACTTTAATGGGTGTTATTTTTTTTATTTGTTCAAATTCATAAATAGACCCTGCAAGGTCGCCTATAATAGCTCCAAACATTTTTTCTCCTTTAATTATTCATTCTATCGTATTTTGTTATAATTCCAAAATAATCCCACATAACAAATAATACGAACTTGTTTGATAGGTTCGTATTATTCTCACTTGGTGGAAGCGATGGGAATTGAACCCATGTCCAGATTATTGTAACAAAATCTTTCTACACACTTATAAAATTGAACTTTTTCATAAATAGAACACAATTTTCAAAATTTCTATTTACCAGCCAGAGTTTGAATTAAAAGATGTTTGGCGAAATCTTTTAATTTACCACCTAAATTGAAGTTTTAATTATTTTGGTGGAAAATAATTAAAACTACTGCTTAAATTAGCAAGCAGCTGCTCTTAAATTATTATTTGCGTTTATTTTTTTTGCCTTATTAATGTGAAACTGCCTCACAGTGTGCTTAATCCTGTCCTCGACAATCTGTCGAAACCAAATCGCCCCCGTATGTTTATATTATATATTATTTCTTAATTTTGTCAATAAAAAACATAAGCAATTAAAAAAGTAGTAGATAATTTGCGACAATAAATATTGATTAAATATATTTTCTACATTATTTGTTAATAAAGTGTGATTACAGGGCAGTATTTAAAAATAAAGTAACACCACTTTTGATATTAAATGTGAAATTTTATTCGCGAAGTTCAAGTAAATAAATAATAAATCATTTCACATATATGTATTATATTACATATATTTATTTATGCAAAAAGAATACATTTTGGTGCTAGATAGTGGGATTGGTGGTCTTTCAATTTTAAAAGAATTAAAGAAAAATCTTCCCAATGAAAATTATTTGTATCTGGCTGATAATTTTCACTCTCCTTATGGTAATAAAAAGCGTGAACAATTAATTGAAATTGTTGATGAATTGCTAAAAGATATTTTTGACAAGTTTAGAATTAAACTTGTTATTTTTGCGTGCAACACAATAACTTGCGAAACCATTAAAGAAATGCGCGAAAAATATGATGTTGCTTTTGTGGGAACCGAACCACCAATCAAAAGTGTTGAAAATGGAAAGACATTAGTTCTTGCTACGAAAAGGACAATTAAAGACAGCAAAATTTTAAAGAAATATAAAAATAAGAATACAACTTTTATAGCCTTAAAAAATCTTGCCAAATTGCTTGATGAGGATTATTTTAACAGAGATAAAATTTATCGTTGTTTAAAAAAGCAAATAAAAGTGAAGCCGTATGACAATGTTGTGTTAGGATGCACTCATTATTACTTTTTGCAAAAAGAGATAATGGATATTTTAGGCAATTCTAAAATCAATTTTTATACTAGTATTGATGGTGTAGTTAATAGAGTGAAAAGCTTAATCAAAAATGAAAATCAAACTTTTCCAGAAACTAAAATTTTGCTTACTAAAGACGATAAACAACTAAAAAGTTTAATAAATTTTATTTTGTCAAACTAAATGCTTGTTTTTTCTAAAAATTAATGCTAAAATATAAAGTGTTACAAGGAGAAAACTATGGATATAGAAATTGCAAGACATTCATTAGCACATATTTTAGCAAAAGCAGTTTGTAGATTATATGATGATGTAAAATTAACAATCGGACCATCAATCAGTGATGGTTTTTACTATGATTTTGATTTAAAAAATCAACTTTCTCAAGATGATTTAACTAAAATTGAAGAAGAAATGAGGAAGATAATTAATAATGGGGAAGAATTTAAAAGGGAAGAAATTTCAAAAGAAAAAGCTTTAGAAATGTTTAAAGATAATCCTTATAAAGTTGAACTTATTAACGAACTTCCAAAAGAAGAAAAAATTTCAATTTATTACACAGGTAATGATTTTGTTGATTTGTGCCGTGGGCCTCACGTTGAAAAAACAACACAACTACAAAATGTAGGATTTAAATTGGTTAAGGTTAATGGTGCATACTGGCGTGGTAATGAAAAGAATAAAATGTTACAAAGAGTTTATGCTTATGCATTTGCAACAAAAAAAGAATTAGCTGATTATATTTTAATGCAAGAAGAAGCGAAAAAGCGTGACCATAGAAAATTGGGTAAAGAATTAGAATTGTTCTTTATTTCAGACTATGCCAAAGGTATGCCATTTTTCATGCCAAAAGGCGTTACTATTATTAACAAACTAACAGAATACTGGCGTGAAATGCATAAAAAAGCTGGTTATGTTGAAATTATGACTCCAATGGCAATGAACAGAGCTTTATGGGAATATTCAGGCCACTGGGACCATTACAGCAAAAATATGTATACCTTCAAAGTGGAGGGTGAAGATTTTGCCATTAAACCAATGAATTGTCCAGGTGGAATGCTAGCATATAAAGAAAACATTCATTCATATCGTGACTTGCCTTTAAGAGTTGGCGAACTTGGAAAAGTTCATCGTCATGAGGCTAGTGGAACGTTGCACGGTTTATTTAGAGTTAGATGTTTCACTCAAGATGATGCTCATATTTTTATGACGCCCGAACAAATTGAAGATGAAGTTAAAAATGTTTTAGATTTAGTTGATAGTATGTATTCAACATTTGGTCTATCATATCATTTGGAACTTTCAACAATGCCGGAAGACCATATAGGTGATGTTAAAGATTGGGAAGTTGCCGAAAATAAACTAAAAAATGCTTTAAATAAAATTGGTAGAGATTTCGTTATTAATGAAGGTGATGGAGCATTCTATGGACCAAAAATTGACATTCACATTAAAGATGCATTAAACAGAACTTGGCAATGTGGAACAATTCAATTAGATATGCAATTACCAAAACGCTTTAATTTGGAATATACTGATTCGGATGGATTGAAGAAAGAACCTATTATGATTCATAGGGTTATTTTTGGTTCGCTTGAAAGATTTTTTGGAATCATTACAGAAAACTTTGCAGGTGCTTTTCCACTATGGCTTGCTCCAGTTCAAGTTAAAGTTTTATCAGTAACTGATAGTGTTAATGATTACGCTAGGGAAGTCTTTGAAAAACTAGAACAAGCAGGTTTAAGAGTTGAAATTGATGAAAGAAATGAAAAAATAGGTTATAAAATTCGTGAAGCAGCATCATTTAAAATACCTTATAACATCATTATTGGTGAAAATGAAAAAAATAACAAAACAATTAGTTTAAAAATTCGAGGTGGCTTCCAAGCGAACGACATTAAATTAGACAAGTTTATTGAAGAACTTCAGATTTTAAATAAAACAAGAAGCATAAATTTAAAAACTGAATTTTAATTTTATTGTTTAAAGTTTTAATATAAACGCTCTTTCAAAATGAAGGAGCGTTTTAATATTTATACATTTTTGATAATATTTTTTGTGTCTGTTATTTATATGTAATAATTAGGTTATATTTAATATTTATATTTCATAAGTAGTAAATTCTATATTTTGATTATAGCATCTAGGGCAAATTAGCTTATTTACATTCGTCATATTAAAATTTAGTTTACAATTTTTACATTTACATCTATAAATTTTCATTTTTTTCTCCTATATTTTTAATAATCTATATATATTTTTCGTAAAAAGTGGTAAAAATAGTCATGTAAACGTTCAAAACTAGTTCAAAAAACAAAAAAAATGAAAAAAAATAAAAAAAAACGAAAAAAACGTTG
>JBJFDL010000001.1:0-96319 GCA_051889995.1 Christensenellales bacterium | reverse complement strand
AGGTTAACCTCTTTTGAACCACGGGTCAAACCCGTGGTTTTCGCTAACAAAAAAGGAAGGTCTTTTACCTTCCTTTAGTTTTGTTTATTTTACATTTGGACTATCTACCAGTTCCACATATTTGCCTATTATTTTTAGTGCTTGTTCATAATTGTTTGCACTTGTTTTAACTTCGTTAAAAATCTCTTTACCTTTTCGATTCCCTAAAAGTTTATACACCATTGCAATTATCCAAAATATGTTTCCACTTTCACCTGTTCTATTATATATAAGAGTTGGTTTTGCTTTATTCATACCGCCTCCTTATATTCTTCTGGTAGAATGAATCCAAAGTTCCTTTCTTTTTGATTTGATATAAATAAAACTTCTATCCCTTGAACATCTAAACTTATTTTACAAAATCCTTTATTCTCAATTTCTCTTAATTGATTGAATTTGTCAACAACTTTTGTAAGAAATTTGTTGAAAAGTTCTTTATCGAAACTTATGTTTTTTCTTAAATTGTTTACTTTTTTGCTATGCCATAGTCCTACTTTTTTCATAGTTCCCTCCTATCCACAACAAAACATACCGCAAAGGTGTTTATAAGTCCAGTGTAAATGTGGAATTTTATTCATAATCTTTGACAAATTCTGTTTTGTCTATTGGAATTTCTTTACCATTTCTAACCAAATAAATATCCTTTGTTCCAAATGATTTTATAAATCTTTTAACAATAACATCACAATATTTTTCATCTAGTTCTATGTTGTATGAAATTCTATTTAATTGTTCGCAAGCCATAAGTGTTGAACCACTTCCACCAAAAGCATCAAACACAATTTCTTTTTCCCTTGATGAGTTCTGTATTAGTTTTGCCACAAGCGTTATTGGTTTCATTGTTGGATGTTCTTTATTCCTTAATGGTTTGTTATCGTGAAGCACATCTGTGGTGTAGTTTCAAAGATATCCTGTAACATTTTAACCAATTCTTCTTTCTTCATTTTGGTTAAATCTTTTGAGTCATTAAATAATGAACTTTGTGTTCTGTCGTGTATAAAATAATGTGGCTTGCCATCTACAGCTTTCCAACCATATAGGATTGGTTCAAATTGCCATTGATAGTCCGACCTGCCAAGTGTAAATCTATCTTTTGCCCAGATAAGTGTTTGCGATAATTTGAAGCCAGCAGTTTTAAGAGCTGTTATAAAGTTTACGCTTTCTTTTGTTGAGTGGAAAACATAAATTGGACAACCACCTTTTGCGACCTGGTATGCTGTTTTATAAAACTCCAAAAGAAATTTGTAAAAGTTTTCATCATCCATATCATCGTTTAGTATCGCTCTTGTTTCCTGTTCTTTGCCACGAGCTTTTGCTCTGTCTTGTTCCGAAGTCCCGTAGTCTATGTTATATGGCGGATCGGTTACAATAAGGTCTGCAAACTTATCTTCAAACAATAACTCTGCGTGTTCCAATTTTGTGCTATCTTCACATAAGAGTTTGTGATTTTTAATTTTCCAAATATCGCCTTGCTTTGTAAATGGTTGATCAATTTGTTCTACTTCGGTCTTGGTATCAAAGTTGTCTTCTTTTACTTCATAAACTGAACTTGCAAACAAGTCATCAAGTTCGGCAAGGTCAAATCCTGTAAACGAAGCCATTCCATCTCCGTCAAGTTCTTTAAGTAAGTTTGTAAGTAGTCCTGTATCCCATTCGCCACTTATTTTATTTAGTGCAACATTAAGCGCCTTTTCTTTCTTTTCATCAATGTCAATAACAACACAATCCACTTCGGTATGACCAAGGTGTTTTAACACTTCTAACCTTTGGTGTCCACCCACTACCGTGCCAGTTCTTTTATTCCATATAACTGGTTCAACATAGCCGAATTCTAGAATACTGTTTTTTAGTTTCTCAAACTCTTTGTCGCCTGGTTGCAGTTTCTTTCTTGGGTTATACTCTGCTGGATGTAAGTCATCGACTTTCATTTTCCTTATTCCCATTTTGTCTCCTTTTTGACATAAAAAAACCACACTCGTTTGAATGTGGTTTTGCTTGGTTGCACTGATTTTTCGTGCAACTATTCTTCATCATCGTTTTTATTATCTAATAGTTTCGATTGTTTGGTATCTAACAATTCTTGGGGACAATTTGTCCCTAGCTAAGTTTCTAATTTCAAAGTGTGACAATTTGTCACAGTTTCATTTTCTTCATCTATAAGTAGTTTTTAAACTTTAATATATTTGTAAACTTGCACAATTTATAAAGTTTTATTTCTTTATTTTCTCCCAAGGAAACTCATCTCTGCCAAAGTTACCATAGCATGCTGTTGTCTTGTAAATCGGTTTTAGTAAGTCAAGTTCTGTGATTATGTTTGCTGGACTGAAATCAAAATTATCTTTCACATATTTGAAGATTTCATCAAGCGAGACCTTCTCTGTGCCCAATGTGTCTATATTGATTGATATTGGTTGTTCTAGTCCAATCCCATATGAAACTTGAATTTCGCACTTGTCTGCAAGGTTATGTGCAACAATGTTTTTGGCAACGAATCTTGCGTAATATGCTCCGCTTCTATCCACCTTTGTTGCATTTTTTGATGAGAAACAGCCACCGCCAACACGACCAACTCCGCCATAGGTGTCAACGACAATTTTTCGGCCAACACAACCGCTATCTCCAAAACTTCCCCAAATTGTGAATTTTCCACTTGGGTTTATAATTAAATCTGTTGTTGCTGTGATTAAGTATGCATATTCTACAAGCACTGGCGCAACCACTTCTTCAGCAATAGTGTTGCGAATTTCTTCTTTTGTTTTGTCATTTGAATGAGAAACTGACACAAGCACCGTTTCAATTCCCACTGGTGTATTATCGTTATATTCCACTGTTACTTGGCTTTTTGCATCTGCAAAATAACCTTGATGAGTTTTCCTAAACTCTTCATATTTTCTCATAAGTTTGTGTGCGATTATGATTGGAAGTGGCATATATTCTTTTGTTTCGTTGGTTGCCTAGCCATAGACCATTCCTTGGTCGTTAGCACATACAACATTTTTGTTTACTGCTTGGTTAATATCTGGACTTTGAATGCTGATTTGTTTGATGATTTCAAACTCGTTTTCATATCCAATTTCCTTTAACACTTCTTTAGCAATGCTGTCATAGTCAATTTGAGCTTTTGTTGTTGCTTCTCCATAGATAAACAACTTGTTGTCTTTGATGGCGCACTCAACTGCCATCATTGAGTTTGGATCTTGTTTTAATGCTTCATCCAAAAAAGCATCTGCGATAGTATCGCAAGTTTTGTCTGGGTGTCCAATATTGACACTCTCACTTGTAATAATTGTTTTCATAGTTTTCTTTCCTTTTACTTTTTATTTCCATAAAAAATCCCATCATTACGATGGGATAGAAAGCACACTATATCTATGACCATCGTTCCAAACTGGAGCACCTTTGATATCTAGGTTGCTGTGTGGTCATTGAGTTTGGTCTCTCGCACACTCTTTATGGATAATCATATTATAGCACACTTTTTGTGTTTTGTGTCTACTAATTTATAAATTTTTTAAATATCTTTTTTGCCGAGTAAGAAATCAAAGATATTTATATGTTGTATTCCGTCATACGATTCGTTTGTATCGTAATCAGTTGTTATAACCACTCTTTTATTAAAATCTTTCACGGCTTTAAGTGGTTTCATTTCTCTATCAAAAGTTTTATCATCTTGTATACTTTCAGCAACTTGAATGTATGTCGTTTCACTGCCCTTTTGTGCGACAAAATCTATTTCGCCATTATCTACCTTGCCAATAAACACTTTATATCCTCGCCTTATAAGTTCAAGGTAAACAATGTTTTCAAGTATAAAGCCTCTATCTGTGTTTTTATAGCCAAGCAAATAGTTTCGCATTCCCATATCTGTCACATAATATTTTGCCAAAGATTTTAAATGTTGTTTGCCTTTTACATCAAATCTCGTAACTTTATATACAAAGTAACTATCAACCAATGCTTTTAAATATCCTTCTACTGTTGGCTGTGATACCTTTTGATTGTTTGATGTTAGTGTATCACTTATTTTTTTGCTTGTTATCAAGTTTCCAATATTATCAAATATAAATTTTGTTACATTTTCAAGTGCATCTTCATTAGATATCTTGTTTCTTCTAACAATATCCTTTTTGAAAATTGTATTATATAGTCCGTCTAAATAATTTCGTATTTGTTCTTCATTCCCTTTGAATTGTAGTATAAACGGAAACGAACCAAATCTTACATAATCTCTATACAGTTTCTCAATATTATCAGTTCCAGAGCCTTGCAAATACTCTTCAAATGATAATGGCAAGACTTCTATTGTTACATATCTACCAGAGAGCAATGTCGCAAGTTCACCTGAAAGCATGTGTGCGTTTGAGCCAGTAATATATATGTCAACATTGTCTTTCACAAACAAACTATCCACTGCAATTTGAAAGTTCGGACATTCTTGGACTTCATCTATAAAGATGTAGTTCATTTTGTCAGAAACAAGTCTTGATTTTAGAAAATCATATAAGACATTTACATCTTTTAGTTTTTCGTTTTCTTTTTCTTCAAGGTTTATAAAGGTTATTTGATTTTCACTAACACCACTTTGGATTAACTCATCTCTATACATTTTTAGAAGTGTTGATTTCCCACATCTTCTTATACCTGTTATAACCTTAATAAGTTGTAAATCCTTGTAAGATTTTATTTTTTGCAAATATCTTTCTCTTGCTATCATTTTGCACCTCACTACTCGAATTATACTTTGAAAACTTACAAAAGTCAAGCACTTTTCAAAATGCACTTTGAAAACTTTGTAATTTTTTGTAGTTTTCCAAGTGAAATTTTGCCTGATGTATGTTTTTTCCGTATTTCAATGTAGTTTTTTTCCGTATTTCAATGTAGATTATTTCTCAAATCGCTTGTAAGTGTCTTTTAGTGCATCATCCAAGTATTCGATATCCAGTCCGACATCGTAGTAACCTTGAAGTATGGTTTCATAGTATCCACGACCTGGCATTTGCGGTTTTCCAATATTCATAATGTAAACCAGTGCTTTTTCTTTTTTGCCATTAAGTTCTATATCTAGATATTCTTTGCGATATAGTCTTGGATAACCTTCCTATCTATCCAAGGCAATTTCACTTTGTTCATCTATTTCCTAGATTGCTACTGGAACGACCGAACCTTGTTTTGGTTCTATGGTTGCCACATTTCTAAATGTTAACTGGTAATCATTTAGCATTGTTGTTCCCACAACTTTTGCTGTGGGACACCTCATGCTCATTTGTTTTAAGTTTAAGTTGCTTCCGTATGCTATATACTTTTTCATTATGCTACCCCCTTGTTTCTCCAAGCAATGTTGCCTGTTAGATTGCTTAATAAGTGTTGCCTTGCTGTTTTGAATTCATCGCCTATCAATCCCATTCTTAATAACCAAGTTCTGAATGTGAATTTTGCGTTTGTTGTTTGTGTATGCCTTCTTGTTGCACCTGTTTGTGTTTTTGCTTGGTGGCTTATTGCTAGGCATAGTTGAATGTATGCTTTTATTTTCACTGCATGGGTGGTACTGTTGAAGCATCTAAACTCAATTGTTCCTTTTTGCCATACCGAATGTAAGTTTAATGCTCTATATCTTGTTTGGCTATAATGTAGATGTGCTTCATCATGGCCATCATACCATATTTTTCGTATCTTGTTTTTATCTTTTTTCGTTCTAGTGTTTAGTTTCTTTTGCTCCAATTAAATGTATAAAGATTTCTGCATCATCTCTTTTTAGATCTCCGTTTTCAAACAACATATCCACAAATTGCTTGTATGTCCAGCCAAGTGCTTTTGCAAATGCAGACATTGTAATGTTGTTATCTTTGAGATACTTAATAAGTTTGTTCCTGTTTATTTTCATTGCCTGTCTCCTTTGTAGGTGGTGCAAAATCACTAATCAATTCTTGTAATAGTTTTGGGTTCTCTTCGTAATCATTAGCATCTTGCAGTAATGCCAATGCTTTTCCGAGAATCTGCATTTTCTCGTTGGTGATAATTTTGCCTTGAACTATATATTTTGTGTCTAGTTTTACACCACCTCGGTTTATGCCTCCACAAAAAGTTTCGATTGGGTAGCGATATGAAAGTGATTGAATATGTCTTTTTGCTGTTGAATAAGAAACTTCAACTTCATCTGCTATTTCTTGCAAAGTGTGAATTTTGCCATCAGAAATATAGTTCAATATATCTGCTGTAACACTTGAACTTTTGAAATCCATATCGCTTACCACCTCCTTTCTTTTTGTTTTGACACCTATACTTTAACAATGTCGCTAGTTCACCATTTGACCTAGCGGGAAAACTTTTTTAATTTTTTTAATTTTTTTTTGACACAAAAAATCCCAAGTATTTTTGAGCACAAAACTCTCTGATACTTGGGATCTTATTTATTTTTATTAAGTTGTAGGTCGATGAGTTTATTTCAATCAAAACAACCCTCCATTTTTTATGGAAAATAGCTCATCTTTCGTTCTCTTCTTCAATTTTACAATACACACTGTGTATTGTAACTTTTTTATACCTATAATCTTTGCAAAATCTTGTCTTTGCTTGTCTAATTTTGCAAAAAATAAAAACCCAAGCGAATTCTACAGTAATTTTGTTACTGGTGAAGAACGCAAGGGTTCGTATTTTTATTTATTTAATTTTGTTCTGGAAACTCCATTGATATGTAAACTCGATTTTTACAACGAATACACTTTGCATCATGGATAAATTGTTTTCTTTTTAATTTTGTTGGTTTATTTACTAGTGCTTTAACTTCGCCTTTTTCATCTGATGAAATGCCATCCCCTAAACACCTACCACAATGGAGACAAAAAACTTTTATTGTCAATGCTATCGCCTCCCGTTTTAAAAAGTATGAATAACGTGCTTAACCACTCCTTGTATGGTCAACTCATTTGTAACAATGTCATCATATTTAGGGTTTTCTGCATGAAGAATTGCATAGTTTTTTTTGCGATACAACCTTTTGACTGTTGCCGAATCATCAATAAGTGCAACCACTATATCTCCATCTTCAGCACTGGTTGTTATTGTTGCAACTATTAAATCTCCATCATTTATGCCTGCACCAATCATACTATCGCCTTTTGCGTGGAGAAGCATCGTTTTTTCACTTCCAAAAATTGATATTGGCAAAGCAAATGTTCCCTCAATATTTTCCTCTGCTAAAATTGTTTTACCACAAGCGACCTGACCTACTAGCGGGGCTACAATAGTATTTCCGACCTCTAACCTTGTTGGCGTTATAATTCGACCAAAATCATTTCTTTCAATCAAACCTTTCTTTTGTAGTTCTTTCAAATACTTTTGAACTGTTGCAATACTTGGGAAACCTACTTCTTTTGCAATCTGCCTGTATGATGGAGACCTACCTTCTTTTAATTGAAAAGTTTTCACGAAGTCAAGGACATGATTTAACTTGTTCTCATTTATAACTTTCATAAACCTTTCTCCTTGTGTTTAAGCGAACAACCTGTTCACTTATGTTTTTAGTATAGAACATTTGTTTGATAATTGCAAGGGTTTTTAGCAAATTTTTCCAAAAAATTTTTATAAAAAAGAGATCTTGGGGATTACCCAAAATCTCTCGGCTTATTTTATGCTTATATCACTATATTACATCTTTACATATTAACTATTTTAACAATGTAAGAATTTTATCTTTAACCGCATTCCATGTGTTTTTTTAGATTTGGATAAGATAGTTTTTCCTCAACCTCATCAAAAGGTATCCAATATGTATCATGAGTATCCTCGCAGATATTATCACTAACCCCCTTATCAACAGCAATGTACATATAACATGCACAAGTTTCTCCACGAGGAGTTGTATATCTTTCAATATATGGCTCAAATTCATTTACTATTTCAGCAACTCTCCTTGTCTCTTCGGCCGTTTCCCTAATAGCACATTGTTCTAATGTTTCATCATCTTCTTTATGTCCTTTAGGAAAAGAATAGTCATTTTGCTTTGCTCTATATACCAAAGCCATACTTTTTGTATCAACGTTTACTAAAAAACACCCTGCTTTCAATGTTTTCATAAAGATAATACACTCCACATAATTATATTATATTTTTGGGTTTCAAACATAGCAGGTTATTCATTTAAGAATATAACTTAACTTATAAAAAAATTGTTAAATATTATTTAAAGCTTTTAAAGCCATACATTCTTTTCCGCTATTATAAAACTTAGATTCAATATAAATCTCTCCTTTTTGATAAAACCCGATTTCATTCCCAGGCTTTGCTAAAAACACACATGGATATACTTTTTTGTCTGGTGTTATACATACATTATCAATACCCGCTACACATTTAAAATTATTCTTTCCCCTATATCGTTCCAGACCAAAACTGCCACAACGTTTTATTTCAAACTGATCTCTATTATATTTTTGTCTTACCTGATAAAGCAATTTGAAAAAATCTTTCAAATCGCACTCTCTTAATACCAAATTATTATCCATAGCATTTGCATTCCCCTGCTTTAAAAAATTAGTAAATTTTATTTCAGAAGCCCCCATTTTATAAGCCTTATCACAATATTCTTCAATTCTGTTATAATTCTCACGCGTAAGAGTGCACATTATGATAAAATTTAATCCCCTCAACTTGATTTCTTTAAATAGAAATTCCAAATAGTCCTTTGAAACCAAAGAGACCTTATCATGAAAATCAAAATGATAAGATATATACAACTCCCTCATTCCCATTTTTTTTATTTCGTCTAAGTATTCAAAATTATCTTTAAATACAAGTCCATTTGTTAGTGGTCCATATTGTCCACTTAATCTGAATGCATCTAAAAAATCGTGATGTATTAATGGTTCTGCTCCATTTATACGCACAATATAGTTTTTATTTAAATCATTAACTATCTTACTAAGTTCTTGTGCAGAGAAATTTCCCTTATAAGAAATGTAACAATGTTTACACTAAACATTACAATCACTACAACTCATTACAGTTACCATATTACCATTATACTTGTTATACATATAACTAAATCCCCATTATCAATAAATTATAATTTACAGTATATAACATTTATCCAAATTAGTCAATAATTCTTTTAATGCTTTACTTTATCTTTTCCTTCTGCTATAATATAAATATGAAACAATTAAAACTTGACGAAAATAAAAACCCATTTCTTCCAAATAAGCAAATGTTGAGTTTTTTTAGAAATAAAACGCACATAATAAGTGATTATCCTACCATTAATAATGAGCTTATTGAAACCCAAATATCTCAAACCTTTGCTATAGATAAATCCTACATCATGTTTGGGAATGGATCTATGGATTTATTCAATAAATTAGTTAATTCATTTGGCGATGTTTCTTATGGTATCATTACGCCTTCTTTTTGGGGGTTTAAACATTTTTTATACTTAAACAATTATAAAAAATGGAATCACCTACAACTTACCGATAATAACGAAACCGATTTAGATAATCTAAATAAATTATCTAAAAAATGTAATGTAATTTATCTTTGTAATACCAATAATCCTACATTGCAATATTTTAGCAAGCAATCACTAATTAATATTATACAAAAAAATCCGAATTGCCATTTTATCATAGACGAAACATTGCTTACATTTGAAGATTTTTATTCTAAATCTCTATTTCAATATTGCAAAAAATACAACAATCTATCAATCGTCATCTCCATGTCTAAAATTTTTGGCATTGCGGGTTTAAGAATGGGCATATTGTTTTCTAATGAAAATTTAATAACCAAACTAAAATTAACTCAGATACCATTTGTAACAAACAATCTTACAGAAAAATTTGCTATTGAATTTTTACCGTATTTTAACAAATTAGATAAAATCAAAACAAAGATTTATAACAACTTTACATATTTAGAAAAACATGTTTACAAAAAATATATAATTAATATAAAGAACATCAATTCTTCCTTTGTAAATATATTTATAGACGATAAAATCAACCTACATGAACTAAAAACCTACCTTGATTCGTATCACATTTTAATAAGATATTCTTTTGAACTTGACGGAACAAGTGCAAACTTTATTAGAATTAGTGCCGGTACAAAAAAACAATATAAAAAGTTCATCTTTTATTTTAATAAATATTTTAGGAGGATATAAAATGGATAACATTTCCAAACAATTTGATAATAATTATATTCATAAATTAGCCCAAATTGAAGCATCTCTAAACGCTGACAAACGCGAGATAATTAATAAAATAAATCAAATAATTGAGATGTCGTGGAAAAAAGCAAAAAATATTAACGATGTTTATGATTTTGAAATAGGCGCAATCAAATTTGAAGACTATGAGTGGGAACTATTAAAAAACACGAAACTAAAGTCTGTTTTTGAATCAACATACAAAGGATCTTACATGTATATAATGGAAAAAGATTTTTCAAAGTTACTCAGAGGTCCGCTAGCATACTATTATTTAGTATGTTCTAAAAACAAATCTGAACCAACAAAAGCAAAAGACGCAACATATTGGATTAATAATCTTACTTCATTTATTAAACTTCTTAATGAAACATTACCGTCAATAAAGACAATCAATGATGAAAATAAAAAATTTTATCTAGCAATATGCGATCATTTAAGATTACTCCTAATTTTAATGTTAAATTTATCTATTTCAAAAATAAATTGTGGAAAGAATTATTTTTATAATTTACCCAATAAAAATGATGAAATGCTTAATTTCTCTAACTATTTGATAAATTTACACAAACTTATGAATAATACATTGTTTAAAAACAAAATAGAGATAAATAAATTATCTAATCTTATCAATAATGTGCTAAACGATTGTACATATAGTACAATAAACTTACATTTATTAGATGAAAGTATTGTTAGACAAGCATTTAAAATACATCGCGAACTGGATTGTTATATTGAAAACTATATGGCCATTATGCACTGCTTAATACAATTTAACAAGCCTATTAATAACTATAAGTTTGTTGGTATTATGAATGGCGGGATTGAATTACCATACATATTAGCGAACTTGACAAATAATTCAATTGATAAAATATCTTTTATAAATTTGAATAACAACGCTCTGTACGTAGCACGCCATAATTCCAAACCCGATTTACCTCAAGTAGAAAATATTAATTTAAATAATTATATCTTATTAGATGATAATGCATTAACTGGACAAACAATTCAAGACGCTTATAACTTTTTAAAAAGGGAGCAAAACGATGTAAATATTTTTCTAGTAAGACATCCAAATATTAATCGTATTGAACAATCAAAAATTTACGGGCACACTATAAATCTTGATAAGTATAAGAAACTCATATTTGGCATGGCTTTTGATTCACCATTTTCCAGATTAAAACCAAACACTAATTGGGGAAACGAATATCTTGATGAATTAGAAGTTTTTACAAAGACTGGTGATGCCTTCTTAAAATGCTTATATAAAAATGGATTATTTAAACAAAATACAGAAGTGTCTAATATAAAAGGAGCTTTAAAAAGTAGCATATGGAAAGAATCGAAATAGAACTAGAAAAATGGAGTAGAAAAATACCTTTTAATTTTTTTAATTCATTTGACAAACCCTTTTGGTCAATTACTACCGAAACTGATATTACAGATTTGGTAAAATTTTGTAAGGATACTCATACTTCATTTTATGCAACAATGTCTTATATTATAATCGCGACCTGCAACAATATACAAAATTTTAGGCTTAGGTATGAAAACGGGCATATTTATGATTATTCACAAATAAACGGTCAATTCACAGCTCTTACTCAAAGCGGCAATGCTGACATTACCAGAAGGATACACTTCAACAGAGACTTCGATACATTCATAAAAGAATTTATATCTCTAAAAACTGAAACTGAAGAACAAAGAATTCCACCACATCCAAAAGAAATAAATGATAATGTAGTATTTCTATCATGTATCCCATGGTTTAAATTTACACAATTTGATCCGGCTATCAATTATCAATTAAAAGACACTGTACCCCGTATTACCTGGGATAAATATACACTGGTTAATGATAAGTACTTTATCAATATTGCATTTACAATTCATCACGCATTTATAGATGGTTATCACATCTCTTTATTCCTAGACGAAATGAAAAACCAAATATTGCGATTAGTTAGCAAAAATAAAAAATAACGATTAAACCAAATCGTTATTTTTTGTTTCATTATAATTATAAACCGAATGTTAAAGGTTCCTCGGTTTTAGCTTTTTTTTTAGGAGCCACTTCATTCTTGATAACCGGTTGCAATCTTTCAAATAGTAAATCATTATCCTGAACCTTTAAATCACGCCCTATAGGGGTTTCTTTCCATTCAACCTTTTCATTTAAATTCAATTTTTTCTTGATTTTTGCACAAGTTTCAGGCATAAATGGTGCAAATAAATTAGCCATATTAGCAATCATATATACACAATTATATGTTGTATTATTAAAGCCCTCAATATCTTCAACGACTTGAACCCATGGTTTCTGTTCATCATAATACTTATTCCCTGCACTAACATAGTTCATCGCAACTTCTAAAGCCTGTCTCAATTTGCCTTGTTCTATCAAATCTCCAACCTTTGCGAATGTTTCTTTAGTTAATCCCCAGATTTTTGCAGACACTTCTCCATTTGGAATATTTCCGTCAAATTTCTTATTAATATAAGATAGATTTCTATTAACAAAATTCCCAAAAACCCCTACCATAAACTTATTATGGACTTGGACAAAATCATCTAACGAAAAATTGATGTCTTTTGTTTCTGGACCATTAGCTATCATATAATATCTTATAGAATCTTTTGGGAACAATTCAGTTAATTCATTAACACTAATTAAATTCCCTTTACTCTTTGACATCTTTTCATTATTCATATTAACATATTCACAAGAGACAATATAATCTGGCAATTTAATCTTTGGATCTATAGCCATCAATAATGAAGGGAAAATATATGTGTGGAAAGGAATGTTGTCTTTACCATGAGAATAATATGTTATAGTATTTGGATCAGTCATAAATTTATCAAAATCAATTCCTTTTTCATCTGCAACTTTATGCCCTGCTGTTAAATATCCTAATACAGCTTCAATCCAAACATAAATTTTCTTATCATCAAAACCATCAAAAGGAACATCTATTCCCCAATCCAACTGTCTCGTGATCGCTCGATCCAATAATCCCGTTGATAGAAATTTATTTGTTTCGCTAATAGCGTTTGATCTCCACTGCCCTTGTCTTGATGAAATTAGGGCTTTTAGTTTATCTTCAAATTTAGATAGTGCAAAATACAAATGAGTATTTTGCTTTTGAATTGTAGAAGAATGACAAACACTACATTTCTTATCTAAAACATCTTTAGCATTAAGTGTTGCTAAACAACTATCACACTGGTCTCCTTTCGCCAATCCGCCACAATGAGGACATACACCAACAATTTCCCTATCCGACAAAAAAGTTTCACAGTCTGGGCAATAGTCTTGCATCTCATCTTTTTTATAGATATACCCATTATCATTGATTTGTTTCAAATATTTTTTAACAAGATCAGCGTGATATGGTGTCATTGTGGAAGTATATAAGTCATACGAAAAATCCAAATCCTCGAAATTCTTTTTAAACTCTTTATGATAAGTTTGAGCAATGCTCTCTGCTGTCACTCCTTCTTTTTTTGCACGAACAGTAATTGGTGTCCCATGAGAATCCGTTCCAGACACATAAATTACGTTGTCACCATTTTGCCTATAATATCTAGCAATAACATCTCCCGGCAAAAGAGCAGCTAAATGACCAACATGAAGTGAATTGTTTGCATACGGCCATGCCCCACCAATAAAAACATTTTTATTCATAAATTTCTCCCTTTAATTTTAATACATTATTCTTTAGTTGATTCCAATTATCTATTTTTATGATCTTTTCATTTTTTAAATTTTCGTTGTATTTTGAAGACATTAACATAACCAATTTTACTGGACAGCATTTTTCAATTTCGCAACAATTCTTAAATGAATCATCAACAAATACTTCGCATCTATACTTTTTTACTGCATCGATCTTGGTATGTTGCCCAATATCTAAAGTATCATAAACTACCTTATTTGCATCTAGCCAAGCTCTCGTCAAAGCGACGACATCTTCTTTATCACTTGAATATCTAGCGGTAACGATATGTATTTTACAACCCAAATCATGCAATTCTCTCAACACAGCACTTACACCATCCAGTACCGTCACCTCTTTCAAATAATAAGGATAACACCAACTAAAAAAGTTACGCACCTCATCATTTTCCCAGCCAAGACTATGTGCAAAATAAAAATAATCTTCACAGTCATTGACATCAATTAAGTTCACTTCTCTGTGCAATACTGTTTTATGAAATTCAATAGCCTTTTCCATTATCACTGACGCAGTATCGCAGATAGTATCATCCAAATCCAATGCTATATTCATACTTTTTAAGTGTAAGATATTTTTTATTGTTTGTCAATACATTTTATAAAAATCTTACAATTTCGTTTAACTTGTCTCTTTAAATATCTTTTCTTTTTAGGGTTTGCTAATTTGTATCCTAAATGCATCTCACCACCATAATGCGTTTTAGGATTAACATACATATTATCCAACACTTGATCAATATCCAATAAATTTGTACCGAACACATTCTTCAACATAGACAGAATTTCCATCCACGCTTTTCTTTCATATCTTCGAATCTTCTTATTTTTATCATTTAACACTTTATGGTCTGTAGTCAAAATATTTAACATTAATCTCTTTTTCATAATATTTGACGACAAGAAATCTTTCGTCTTAACTATATCATCTAACTTGTACATACCATTTTCCATAAATGGAGAATTAATAAATATATCTTCAATCTCGTCAATTGTATACACTAATTTATTGGTAAATGGTATCTCTTCATCTATCTTAAGCCCATTATCTTTTTGGAAGCCTTTAGTTTTTTCGATCAACTTTTCAGAGACGTCATCATTTAGTACACTTTCAAAAATTAAACATATATCCAAATCACTACAACTTTCATTATATATATTTGAGCCATAATATATGATGATTGGATTATACTCATTAAAATTTGACATTATCATCTTGTAATAATTTTTACACAAACTATTCATTTACCACTTGTACCCCTATCTTTTTTACATATTCTAACATACTATTCAAGTCTTGTTCATTAATATTAGGATTGCCCGACATATACCTTAGTGGATATAAAATCACACCTTGCTTTAATACCCCTCTATTATCTTCTAACGAAAATTGATGCAAGTGATAGAGTCCTTCTTTAGCCATTATGTCATGTATTTTTTTATTTATATTATTCACCTTTTCCACATCACATCTTATATCTTTGGGAGCATACATAAACACTACTGAATTTATATCAACATTATTAACAAGTACAAAATTTTCATCCTGTTCTATTTTCATTTTTAATAATTGTGCCATTTCCAGCCTATTATCTATCATCTTCTCTATTCCATTAATGCCCAAGTTTTTCATAACAAACCATAATTTTAATGACACCCAACTTTTAGATCCTATAAAAGGAGTAATCTGCCCAAACGCAAAATCTTCCTGCATTATTAAATCGGATGTAGATGTAATCATTTTAAACATTTCAGGCTTTTTAACCAATAATGCACTTAAGCAATATGGTAAATCCAAAACCTTGTGCGGATCTGTAGAAATGCTGTCAAATTTTTCGATACCCTTGATCTTGCCTTTATGTTTATTGCTAAAACCAAGTGAAAACCCATGGCAAGCATCCGCATGAAGCCAAATATGTTCATCTTCTTGCTTTACAATATTATAGATTTCTTCTAAATTATCGATAGTCATCGTCCTACTATCTCCAACATAAGCAACGACGCACATAATTCTACCCTTGTACTGTCTAATAGTTTCACGTAACGCTTCTAAATTGTATTTAAAATTATTAGTTTCAACCTCAATGATATTGTCACCAAGCCCAAGCCACATTGATGCACTACGTATACTGTAATGCCCAATCCCTTTAGGAATTATTGTAATATAATCTTTGGGGGACTCAACTCCATGTTTCATAGTGTTTAGTCTATGATTTTCACGAGCCAACATCATAGCAGTCGTATTACTACCTGTTCCTCCATAAGTTATAATTCCACCGACATCCCAAATATTATTTATCTCCTTACTATCATACCCAACAACTTTGCGTAACCAATGAATAACTGAAATTTCCATATATGTCGCAATTGGTGCACAAAAAGAAGAATTTATTAAATTCTGTTGTAAGAAGTCAGCAAAAATAGCACCTGACAAACCCGCAACAGAATTACCGGCATCTGGAAAGCTCATAAACTTTGAGCTACTAAAATTAGAACAATATGGAACAATGTCTTCTGCAAAATAATTAATTAATGAATTAATTTCCTGTCCTTCGCTTGGGACCTCTAAAAGTTTTGTCAACTGGTCCATATTAAAACTTTTTTCCATAAACTTGTTGCTAATTTTTTTCTCTACAGCCTTATCAATTATTTTTTTAAAAATTTCTTTGCATTCATGCTCATTTTCTTTACTTAAAAACATATTCCCTCCTAATTATATTTTTCCATCCATTTTATCAATACTCTTTTTGCTAGTTCTGTATTTACATATGCAAACCATTTTAATTGAGCATTGTTTTTTAAGTTTCCATTTACATCTTTGTCTGTTATTATTTCCACCTTATCGCCATCATTTAATTTGGTATATGGGGGAAGTTTTGTTTTACTATCATTGACTATTGCATACTTAAAAGCAAATCCTATATCTCTATGTATTTTAAATGCGAAGTCGAGAACAGTACTTCCCTTTGAAATATATTTAGTTTCGCTAGACCGTGTTTTTACCCTTATATACTCAGAATCTAGTTCGTTAATATTTTCTTCATCTATTTTATCTAGATTTTGCCCATCCATTGAACCAACTTTTATTAACGCATATTCACTTTCGGTTACCACATAAATGTTATATTTGTTTTTGAATTCATCTTCAACTTGCAAATACATTTTGCCAGTAAATCCACCAATTTTTGTGTCTATTATTCTTAATTTTGTTTTGCTTTGCAACAATGATATTACTTGTCCAACAGCATTTTTATGCGATACATTTTCGTAAATTAAAAAGATGTTATAATTTGCGACTTTTAAAATCTGTCCTTGTGAAATTCTGGTTAAATCAACTTTTTTATAAAGCCTTGTTAAATCCTCATAAACCTTATATTCTCGTATGTCTTTAACCTTTATGGCTTTGATTGATGAATTTGCAAATATCTCTTTCAATCGAAAATTTAAATTGTCTATATTTTTTTGATTTGAATTATGATAAATCTTATAATGCTCTAAAAAGTGTTCAACATTATATCTATTTACAATCTTAAAGCACTCATTATTTATTGCTCTATAGAAATACTCGCTTTTCAGTGCTTTTGCTATTGGTAGCACCCATTTTTCAGTTTCTCTAACTTTTTCGAGTTGCTTTGGATATGCAAAAGTTTCTATCGTTCTTAAATTATGCAGTCTATCCGCAAATTTTATCGCAAACCCACTCGGACTTTTTTTGCCCAGCGTAATTAATTTTTTAAAGGTTTGTTCTTCGGCAGAAGATTTAACAAAATTTTCATCTTCATATAAGTTCTCTTTATCAAAGATGTATTTTGTTTTATCAATGGCACTTACACAATCAACCAATTTGAAAATTGTTTCGTTGAAATCTTTCTTCATTTCTTCTGGCATGTATTCACAATCTTCAATTGTATCGTGCAATAGTGCTCCAGCAATTACATTTTCATCAAAATCTAATTTTGCTAAAATCAATGCAACCTCAACTGGATGAGTTAAATATGGTGTCCCGTCTTTTCTCTTTTGGTCTTTATGCAAATCTTTTGCTTTGTTATATGCCTTTTTAATAATTTCTAATGGAAGGTCGTTAGATTTTGCAACTTCAATTACACATTCAAATCGCTTATCTATTGCATCAAACATCTATACCCTCCCTAATAAGTTTATATACAGCATCGTCTTCTTTGTTGGATACTTTTGCGAACCTAAAAGCATTGGCTTCTAATATTTCATTAAAATGATACTCCAACTTATTTCTTACAATGGCTTGTTTTTGGTTATCCGTTAATTCAATGGAAATCTCATTCTTTTCAGCGTATAATCTCTTAAACAAATCTATTATATCTTTTATAGCAAAGTCCATATTTACACTAAAATCATCAAATTTCAATAAATCATATAATTCACCATCTGGCACATCTATTAACTTTTTAGAAACGATTATGAATTGAATACAAGGATTATGTTCTCTTCCTCTTGCGATAGAATTAACTGTTCCAACACCACCAACATAGTTTTGTTGAGTTGGTGGATTATTGAGAATAATGAAACTTTTATCTCCATTATCAGTATTAGCAAGGTCTATAAAAATACTTTGTTCACTTGTTGATATATCACCATTATATACACTATTCATTTCTTTATATATGGAAAATATTTTAGTTTGATTTACATTAAGATTTTTTAATAACTTTACCGCCTCTACCCTATCTTTCGTAAATACAGCTTTTACTTGAACCGACTTATCAAACTCCTTATCTTTGTAAATACTCAAAACTCCATATTTTAAAGTATTCTTTAAATTTGTATGAACTTCACCTTTATACGAATCATTATTATAGTAATATATTAAATAGTTACCTATATACTTGTCGTGCGACTTTCTTTCGTTCACTGAAAAATCTGAAAACAAAAAATCGTCCACACTTATCCCAAAAGCATCCTTAAGAGCAATTAGGAATTGTATAGACGGTTCGCTATTTTTCGTTAAATAATTATTAATACTAGATTGAGAAAAGCCTGTTTTGTCAGCAATATATTGTTGTGTATATTGCTTAGTTAATTTCTTTAAGTTATCTTGAAACATTGAATTCATAAACTTTCTCCTTAGTTAATTGTCAAAATATAGCATAAAATTAATTAAAAATCAATACTTTTCAAAAAGATTATTGTGATAATTATTAGTATACCGATAATTTATTTATTAAAATTATAATTTTTTAATCTAAATTTTAATTAAATTCAAATCAATTATCTCAATTTTTAATCCTTTTTCTTTTGCTTTTTTAATTGTATAACCAGTTCCACCACCTTTGCCATTATATAGTGCAATAACTAAAGATGAATTGTTTAGCATATAATCGTTTCTCTCCAGCATACAAGTATCAGTATATTCTTCGGATACATATCTAACAATATCGGCTTGTTTTAGAATATTATTATACCTTTGTTTTTGCTTGTTACTCCATTTTTTGTATTGGTTTTTACATGGCAGTGCACATATCAATTTTATGTATGGATAGGTCTTTTTTAGTTCCAACACAAGTTCGGCACTCATCATATCAAAGCCAAGTGCCATACCTGAAATAAAATTTTTGTATCCATTAGCGATTGCAAATTCTATTTTTTCTCTTGCTGTTTCTCTCATTTGAATGCATCTTTCATCATTTGCGTTATAGCCCCAAGGAAGCTTTTGACTTCGATGTCCAGTAAAGCAAACTGTTTCATATTTTAATATTTGATTTATCTTTTCACACTCCTTAACAATATCAAGCATTGTTTTTTTCTTAAAACACATATATTATCTCCTTTGGGTATTATTACATCCATTTTAGCACAAAATAATGTAAAATCCAAACTTTTGGGTATTTTTAAGCCATAATTTTGTAAATAAAGGGTGTTATAATATACCTAAATAAAAATACCCATAATTATTTAAAAGGCAGGTAAGTATGACATTAAATGAAGCAGTTGCGATAAGAGTTCGTGGAATATTAGAAGAACGCAAGATGACTCAATATCGTTTAGAACAAAATGCTGGCATCAGCCACAGCACTATGAAATCATTTTTGAATGGTAAATATAAAAGTTGTAATCTGACAACTGTCGTTTTAATCATTCGTGCCTTTGGTATGACCGTTGGCGAATTTTTCTCACACCCAATATTTGAAAGCGAAGATTTAATCGTGGAATAATTTTTTGCAGGGCTTAATTGTAAAGAAATAGTGCTAAAAATAAAAAGTCAACCTCGAAGCATTTGCAAAGTGCATTTTAAGGTTGACCTTTTTTATTGGCACATAAAATAAAAATAGTCCTACAAAACATTTGATTAAACTACCTTTGAAATACCTTTCATTGATAAACTATTATAGAGGTGAAATTATGTCTATCAGTGAATGTGTATCTACTCGTATTCGTGAACTATTAAAGCAAAGAAATCTGACTATCTATAAACTAGAGCAACTTTCATGTGTAAGCCATAGCACAATGAAGTCCTTGCTTAACAATCATTACAATGCCTACAATCTAAAAACTCTATTTCAAATTATTGATGCGTTAAACTTAACTGTTTCTGGATTTTTTGATAATCCAATATTTCAATTACAAAACATTGATTTTTAATCTACCCTCCACCTGTGAGTTTTGATTATTTTGATTTTCAGTTTGATTGTTTGATTTTTTATTTTGATTTTGCGACAAGTTTTGATTTTTTCCAAATTTTCATAAAAATCAAAATTTTTAGACTCCTGACGGTCTCACAAATAAGACCTAAAACTCTCAAAACCAACATTTTTTCAAAATTCTCACAAAACAAAAAATCGCAGAAACCCTTTATTTATGGGCATTTCTGCGACTTTTATTAAGCTGTAAGAAAATAAGACTTTTCTTACAACACACTTGGTGGGTCATCGGGGGCTCGAACCCCGGACACCCTGATTAAGAGTCAGGTGCTCTACCAACTGAGCTAATGACCCAATTTTTGTAATTTTTTAAAAGAGTTGTTATAAAATTCTACCATAAATGCATTTTTATAACGCTAAATAGTTTAACACATCTTTTTTTTAATGTCAACAGATTATTTATTTAAATTTAATTTTTTAAACAAATTTTATTAAATAAAAAATACTATCTTTATGTTTTGAAGATAGTATTTTAAGTTTTACATTTTTTCAGGAATTGATATAACTAGCATATTCAATATTTCTTTAAGAACTTTTAATGATGCCTTAACTAAATACAACCAAGAAGGCAAATATTCTTGATTTTTTTCATCGCTAAAACGATTTGTTTCATAGAAAGAATTTAATTTTGTTGACAAATCGTAAGCATATTCGGCAAGAATACTTGGTTTTCTTTCATTAAATGCTTTTTCAAAAACTCTTGTGAAATCTAAAATTTTTAGTTTAACTTCCCTCTCAACTTTGTTCTTGTTTTTAGCGTCTAACTTTGGTTCTATTTGTTCTTCAAATTTTTTAAATACTTTGTTTAAACGAACATACGAATAAAGCATATAGGGTCCAGTTTTACCTTCCGTCTTTGAAAATTTCTCCAAATCAAATATATAACTATTTTCAGTATTGTTTTGCAAATCAGCAAATTTAATTACAGAATTTACAATTTTATCAAAATCTTCTGGTTTTTCCAAATCCATTTCTCTATTTTTACTTAAAATTTCTTTAACTTGTTTAAACAATTCATCAAGTTTAGGAGTTTTACCTTCCCTTGTTTTATATGGTTTTCCATCAAGACCATTTACTGTTCCAAAACCATAGAACTCTAAGTTATCTTCATTTATTAATTCTGCTTTACTACTTGCTCTAAAAAACTGAGTATAATGCAATGCTTGTCTATTATCTGCAAAATAAAGAATATGGTCTGGATTATAATCTCTAACTCGTTGATAAACTGATGCTAAATCTGTTGTTCCATACAAATATGCACCATTTGACTTTTGATAAATTAACGGTGGCAATTCCTTTTTGTCGTCAGGTTTTGAAATATCAATTACTCTAGCTCCCTGACTATCTAGTAACAATCCTTTTTTATTTAAAAGTTCTGTTAATGATGAAATATCTTTGTATGAGTCACTTTCGCCCATCCATAAATCAAAGTGAACATCCATATAGTCATAAATTCGTTTAATATCATTAACTGATATATCACGAATTATTTTAAAATATTTATAATATTCTTCATTTCCTTCTTGAAGTTGTTTTGTTATTTCAGCACAAATATTTGCAAGATTTTCATCCTCTTTAATTCTTGCACTCATATTAGGATATATTTCATTTAATAAATCTAGCGAAATTTCGTTTAATGGTATATTTCTTTCTTTTAAACCATAGATAACTTCGCCAATTTGCAAGCCAAAATCTCCCAAGTGAACATCACAAAGAGTTTTATTTCCACTAAAATTTATAATTCTTTTAACAGATTCTCCAATAATTGGACTTCTTAAATGTCCAACGTGCAAAGGTTTTGCACAGTTCGGTCCACCATAGTCTAAAAAATATATTTCAGGAGTTTTAGTTTGAGTTACTCCTAATTTTTCACTTTCTACAATTTCAATTAAACTATTTTTAATAAATTCATTTGACAATACAAAATTTATGAAGCCATTTTTACTTTCAATTTTTTCAAAATAATCTTCAAAGTTAGAGTTTGCACTAATTTTAGCAACAATTTCTTCAGCAATCATCATTGGTGATTTGTGGAATATTTTTGCTAAAGCAAAACAATCATCACATTGATAATCAGCAATATCTGTAAGATTGGATAAGTGAACTTTTGAAACAAATTCTTCATTATATATCGATTTAATTGTTTCATTTATAATTTTTTCAATTTTTTGCTCTATCATTCTGTCTCCTTATTTTAATGTTAGAAATCCAACTTTTTCTTTAACTTCTAAAAGTTTTTTGCTAGAAATATCGAAAACTTTTGAATAATCTCTTTTCAAAATCTCTTCAATTAAATTAGATTCTCTAATTTCTTTAAATCTTTTTTGAATTGGAATTAAAACATCAATTACACTTTGCGCAACTTCATTTTTTAATGTGCCATAATTTTGTCCTTTAAAGTGAGCACAAACTTCCTCCATAGACTTAGATTTCATACATGAGTATATTGTTAATAAATTAGAAATTCCCGCCTTTTTCTCGACGTCATAATAAATTTCGCCATCACTATCAGTAACAGCACTTTTAAATTTTTTCCTTATAGTTTCTTCATCATCCATAAGATATATAACACCTTTAGGATTTTGATTACTTTTGCTCATTTTAATACAAGGATTTTGCAAATCCATAATATTTGCACCTATTTTTTGAATACAAGGTTCTGGAATTACAAAAGTATCACCATATTTTTTATTAAAATTTATAGCTATATCCCTTGCAA
This sequence comes from Christensenellales bacterium, assembly GCA_051889995.1. Lineage (GTDB taxonomy): Bacteria > Bacillota > Clostridia > Christensenellales > UBA1242 > UBA7868. The sequence goes on along the minus strand of JBJFDL010000001.1, from coordinate 72,935 downwards.
GTTCAACATGTTGTTTTTGATCAATTCCAGTAGGAACCAAATTTGCATCATATAACAAAATATCACTAGCCATTAAAACGGGATATGTGAAAAGGCCACTCGTAACAGATTGCCCTTTTTGACTTTTATCTTTAAATTGAGTCATTCTGGTTAATTGACCATAAGGAGTGTTGCATTCTAAAATCCATGCAAGATTTGTGTGATTTAAATTTTGTGATTGTATAAAAAATGTATTTTTATCCTTATCTATTCCACAAGCAAGATATAAACAAAGCAAATCGCGACTTTTTGTTCTCAATTCTTCTGGAGATCGAGGAATTGTGATTGAATGCATATCGGCAACAAAAATGAAGGATTCATATTCATCTTGATATATTTTCATTTGTGAAATACTACCTATGTAATTTCCTAATGTTAAATTACCAGTGGGTTGTAATCCCGTTAAAACTCTTTTCATAATTTCTCCTATTTATCTTCAATAGTTTTAATGCCTAATTCTCTCAAAGTTTTTTCATCAATTTTGCTTGGTGAATTCATTAATAAATCTCTACCATTCTTATTCATTGGGAATGCTATAACTTCTCTTATTGCTTCTTGATTCATAATTGGCATCATCATTCTATCAAATCCCAGTGCAGCACCAGCATGTGGAGGTGCGCCATATTTGAATGCACCAAATAATGCTCTAAATTTTGTTTCTACTGTTTCTTTGTTGTAACCAGCAATTTCAAATGCTTTAACCATAATTTCTTGGTCGTGATTTCGAACAGCACCACTCATCATTTCATAACCATTGCAAACTAAATCATATTGATATGCAACAATATCTAATGGATTTTTGTTTAGTAAAGCATCTAAACCACCTTGTGGCATAGAAAAAGGATTATGTGAAAAATCAATTTTGTTTTCTTCTTCATTAAATTCAAAGAAAGGAAAATCTACAATCCAGCAAAAGATAACTTTATTATGGTCGATTAATTCAAGTTTTTCACCCATTGAATTTCTTAAAACATTTGCTAAATTAATAACTTTTGTTTTATTATCTGCAACAAAACAAATGCTTTCACCTTCTTTTAAATCGGCCAATTTAATTAATTTTTCTTTCTTTTCTTCGGTGATAAATTTAGAAATTGAACCAACAAAATTTCCATCTGTTAACTTTAACCAAGCAACACCTTTACCTTCGTTATTTATTATTTCTGTTGATAATTCATCATAAAATTTTCTTGACTTATCGGCACAGTTTGCTTTAACACCTTTAACAACTTTATCTTTGAATGCGTTAAAATCAATATCAGCAAAAAATTCTGTGTAATCTTTAACTAAAAGTGGGTTTCTTAAATCTGGCTTATCAGAACAATAATTTTCTATTGCATCTTTATATTTAATTCTAACAAAAGGTGGTTTTGAAACATCTAATGTTGTGAATTTATCATAGATAGAATATGCAATATCTCCTGCCACTTCAAAAACATCTTCTTGAGTTGCAAAACTCATTTCAAAGTCTATTTGATAAAATTCTCCTGGTGTTCTGTCTGCTCTTGCGGCTTCATTTCTAAAGCAAGGTGCAATTTGGAAATATTTATCAAATCCAGAAACCATTAAAAGTTGCTTATATTGTTGTGGTGCTTGTGGTAAAGCATAAAATTCGCCTTTAGCCAAAACAGTTGGAACAATAAAATCTCTTGCACCTTCTGGTGAAGATGATGTTAAAATTGGAGTTTGAACTTCAACAAATCCCATATCACTCATTTTATTTCTAACAAAACGCAAAATTTCTGCTCTTTTAACAATTCTGGAATGCAATTCTTTATTTCTTAAATCCAAATAACGATATTTAAGTCTTAAATCTTCCTTTGTGTTTGGTGCATCATTAATTTCAAAAGGTAAAACACTTTCACATTTGCCTAAAACTTGAAGTGATGAAACTTCAACTTCAATATCTCCTGTTTCCATTTTAGGATTTTTGCTTTGTCTTTCCAAAACTTTACCTGAAATTGTAACTGTGCATTCTTTGTTAACACCTTCTAATAATTTATCATCGTTAACCAATAGTTGTGTAACGCCATAATGGTCACGAAGTGTAACAAAAGTTATTGAACCAAGTTTTCTTATGGTTTCAACCCATCCGGCAAGTCTTACAGTGCTACCAACATTTTCAATTCTTAATTCACCACAATTATGTGTTCTATATATATTTTCTTTCATCATATACCTCTAAACAGTAAGCATTATACAACAAAATATGTAAAAATTCAAATTATATATAAAATTTGATAAAATTTTTTTTACAAATTTTTGAATTTTCAGTTGCTAATAAGAATTAAAATATGATAAAATTTAAATAATAAAAAATTAAAGGAGAGAATTATGAAAAAAATATTAAACTTTATACTAGTCATTTGTCTAATATTACCATTCACAACTTTCTTATTTGCCTGCAATAAAAAATCTACGGCAACAAGCGTTATGACAATGAGCGTTAATCCTGAAGTGCAATTTGTGTTAGACCAAAACAATAAAGTTATGTATGCTAATGCAATAAATCAAGATGGCGAAAATCTTATTGCTTCAGTTGATTTCAAAGGGTTAACTGCCGAACAAGCAAGTGATAAATTTTTAGAAATTTCAACAAAACTAGGTAAAATTAATGTTGAAAGCACTGGAACAAAAGTGGAAATTACAATTACTTGTGAAGACGAAACAAATGCTAAAATTAAAGATTTAGCTAATAAAGTAAAAAACAGAGTTAATAAATTTTTTAATGATTCACTAATCATTGGTGGTGCTGTAGTTGAATATAGCAAAGATTTAGCAACTTGCATTAATAACTTAGCCGTTGAAACAGTTGATTCTGCTGATAAATCTTTCAATGATTTAATGGTCGTTTTAGAAGAAAAAAGTGATGAAATTAAAAATATCACTCTTGAAGCAAGAAGTGCTTTACAAACTCAATTAGATACTGCCACTAAATTAATTGATGCAACTATTGAAACTTTAGAAAGCAGTATTGCTGAATATGAAAAATTAATTGCTGATTATGAAGAACAATTAAAGAAACTTCCAGAAGAAGCAAAAAAATCAATTCAATCATTACTAGACACAGCTAAAAGCAACTTAAAAACTGCTAAACAACAATTGAAAGAAAAGAAAGAAGAACTAAAAACAATAATTAAAGAAGTTGTTGAAACTGTTGAAAATCAATGCAAAAAAACATTAACTGATATTAAAACTTCTGCAAAGAATTTAGTTGAAAGCAACAAACAAATTATAACTGAACATTTAAACAAAATTGATGAAACAACAAAAGCTCAAATTCAACAACAAATTGAAGCCTTCCAAGCTTCTCTAACAAAATAATAACCAAACAAAAAACTCGCTTTGCGAGTTTTTTTATTTGCCATTATCTTCAACTATATTTTCAAGATTTTCTTTCATAAGATATGGGTTTTCAATATATTTCACGCCTGTTTTAATTGCGTGAGCGTAATATAATCCATCACAAATTCTTTCATCAATAACAAGTCCTAAAGGCATCATCTTTGCAACTTTTACCTCATCATTTTCATCAATGATAGCTTTTTTTGTTTCCTTTCCCATCGAAATGAATTGTCCAACTGTTCCAAAGTCGTAGATATGATGATAAACATAACTTGTGCTAATACTTTTCATATTTGTTAAAAAACAACTAACGTGGAAGGGACTCGCATTAATCAGTTTTTGTGGCAACATTCCATGATTATCTAAAAAACGAACAAATTTCATGACAAATTTTAAAAAGAAATTTGGAAGAGAAAGAAGTTTTTGGGCAAGTTTATCTGTGTTATTTTGGTCTTCGACATTAAAATTCTCTTTTATTGCATTATCTATCATATCTCTAATTTCATAAATGTTTTCAGTTCCTTTAAACTCTAGTTTTAAAGTTGTTTCAGGAGCGTCCTCTTTTAGAGTTTTTTTAACAGTAAATGCTAATGTTATTCCATTTCTTGAATAAACTTTTCTATTTATAATAAACCTATTCATTTTAGGTCTTTCAGCATACATTCTAACAAGTCCTGCAATTACTATATGCATATAAGTAAATCGGCTATCCTTTTCTCTTTCCTCTCTAATAAATTGATCAATTTTTTCACAATTAACCTCAGTTTTACTAAAAACTTGTGCATCATACCTATACGGCATAATATAACTTGTCATACGTAAAATTGGGTCAACGTCTTTTAATTTTGTTCCATCTTTTCTTTTACACATAAAAAAATAATAAATTATAAATATAAAAAAGTCAAACAAAAAACAAAGAAATTCAAAATGTGATCTTTGTTTTAAAAATAACCTAAACTAATTAGCAAGGCATTGTCAACTTCTTTCATTTTTTGTGGAGAAAGTTCTCCAATTTTTTCTCTTAACCTTAATTTATCTATTGTTCTTAATTGTTCAAGTAAAATTATACTATCCTTATTTAAGCCATAAAGTGATGCATCTAAACTAATATGCGTTGGAAGTTTTGCCTTATATAATCTACTCGTAATTGCACTAACAATAATTGTTGGACTATATTTATTACCGATATCATTTTGAAGAACAAGAACTGGTCTAACACCACCTTGTTCACTTCCAAGCACCGGACTTAAATCGGCATAGTATATTTCTCCCCTTTTAATAATCATTAAACCTCGCAAGCCAATTTTCATATAAAAAGAATGAATAATTGTCTAAATCTAAATTTTCTTCAAAAGATATATTTAGATTATTGATTTCATAAAAATTTTTATACATCAAATCTAATTCTTCTATACTTATAATATGAAAATGTGCTCGTTTTGTGCTAAAATCGACATTTTTTGTTGCGTTTTCTAATTCTTTCTTATAACTTTCAATCATAGTTAACTCCAATAAAAAAAGTAGCGTTATGCTACAATTTTATTGTTTGTAAAAATTAAATTATTATACAAATTGCAATGGCATTATTTTCACTATGCGAAATATTAATGTCAATTTCTTTTAAATTATCTTTTGCCATCAAAGATTTTATTACATCATTCAACTTTAAGTATGGATTTCCTTTTTCATGAGAAATTACCACATCTTTAAGAGAAATCCCATTACCAATTCCTATCTTAAAGGCCTTTAAAACAGCTTCTTTGCAGGCATAAATTCCAGCAATTGTTTGTAAATTTTTATCTTTTTGATTAATATATTCAATTTCCTCATCGCTGTAATATTTTTCCAAAAAATCGTCTAAATGTTTAATATTAAATCGTTTAGTTTCAATAATATCAATCCCCGTTCTAATCATCATAATCTCCCAAATTGTTAAAAGCTTTATTTATAATTTCAACCGAATATCCTTTTGAAAAAAGACGTCTTTTTATTTTAATTTTTTCATTATAATCTAAATCTTTATTTTTTGAATATTTTTTAATTAATTGACAAATTTTTTCAAGATTTTCTTCTTCACTGTATGACAAGTATTTTTCAATCAACTCTTCATCTAGTTTTTTTGAAAGAAGCGCTTGTTTTATTTTTTGTTTGCCACATTCATTTTTGTAAAACTGAACATATGTTTCAATATATTTTTCGTCGTCAATGTATTTATATTCAATAAGCTTGTCTATTGCAATCTTAACAACATCAGCATTAAACCCTTTGCTTAATAAATATTTTTCCATTTCACCTTGAGTTTTCATGCTTTTAGAAATATATTTCAATGCTTTATTAAACGCATTAAAGCTTTCACTTTCTAAAACAATATTTACTATTTTATCTTTATCAAATTCTTGACCATTTTTTAAAGAATATTTAACAATGATATCTGGTTCAATTCCACTAAAAAACTCTCCATCCAAATATAAATTATATCTTTCATCTTTTTTTTGCTTTTCAAAACTAATTGTTACCATTATACCCCACTAAAACATAAAAACCTTTATCACGCCTTATAATTTCAACATTTTCAAAAATGCCTTCCATATATTTTTTTATGCTTTCTTCGCCATGATTTTTACGTATTACCAAAATCAATTTTCCATCGTGATTTAAAAAATTAACACTATCTTCAATTAATTTTAATAATAGTTGTTTACCCACTCTTATTGGAGGATTTGTAATTATATAATCAAATTTTTCATCTATGTTTTCAAACAAATTACTTTTAATAATTTTAAAACTTGCACAATTGTTTATTTTTAAGTTTTGCTGACTTAATTTTATTGTAATATCAGTTATATCACTCAAAACAAAGTTTACCTCTTTAAATAACTTACTTAAAAATACTGATACAACACCTAGTCCACAGCCTAAATCAAGACAATTTTTATTGTTTAAATCGTAGTTTTTAACTATTGCCGTCATTAAAACTTTTGTTCCATAATCGACTTCATTTTTAGAAAAAACATTATTGCAACTTTTAAATTTTGCTTTTACATCTAAAAACTCATCTTCGAACATAAAATAATCACTTTCTTTATGTTCTACATCTATAAAATAATGACTAAAATTTTTATTATCCATAAATTTCTTCCCACTCAATATCACTAACATTAAGATTTAATAATAAATTTTCCAACATAGTTCTATCTTCTGCTTTGCAAGTTAACAAAAAATCACCATTTTCGTTGCTAACAATGTTGAAATTAAATTTTTTAGATAAAGAATAAACATTAAACGCATCATTAATATTAATTTTAAATTTCACTTTGCACATTTCATTTAATTCGCAAATTTCTGCATTATCAAGCGAACTCGTTGCACTTTTTGTATATGCCCTAACAAGTCCTCCAGCACCAAGTTTTTCACCACCAAAATATCTCACACAACAAACTAAAACATTAAATAATTTTTTGTTTTTTATAACATTTAAAATTGGTCTACCAGCCGTTCCACTAGGTTCACCATCATCACTACATTTTTCTACGCCACGCAAAACATAGGCAAAACAACAATGTGTTGCATCTTTATATTCTTCTTTAATGCTGTCAATTATTTCATCAACATCGTTTTTATTTGAAACAAAATATGATAGTCCAATAAATTTACTCTTCTTAATTTCAATAATGCTGTAACCTTGTTTTTGTATTGATAACATAGTTATATTTTACCACATATTTTTGTAATTTCAAATTGATTTTTTGTATTTACAATATTTGTCATTTAATCTATTAACTTCTCGTTGTAAATCTCTTTTAGTTGCCATAATTATTCCTCCTTTTTTTAATTTAATAAGATATAAAAGTTTTTAAAAAAAGTTTTATCCTTACGCAAATAAGAATAAAACTTTACAATCTTAAAAAAATTTGAAAAATGTTTAAAAATCGTTTGACTAATATTATGCTTTTGTGATATAATATAATATATAAAAAGATGACACGAGGTCATCTTATTTTTTTAACTTGTTTAATTTTTTAGAATTTAACACAGAACTTTCAAAAGTATAGGTTAAATTCTTTTTTTGATTAAATTTTTCTATTGCTTTTAAAATTAATAAATCTATTATTTCGCTGAAAGAAAGATTTTCTCTTTCAAAAAGATAATAAGCTAGTGAGCCTGGAATGGAGTTTATCTCGTTCACATAAACTTCACCATCTTTAACTATGTAATCTATTCTTACACAACCAGACAAATCAAATTTTTCATAAATTTCTTTGCTCATCTTTTTAATTTCTTTGGTTAACTTATCATTAAGTTTTGCTGGATATTTCCTTTTAATTGAGTTTTTACCTCCAGAAATATATTTGTCATTAAAATTTAATATTTCTTCTTTTTTAATTGGCTCTTCTAAAGAACTTGCAATCAAATGAGTTAAACTTTTAATGCAAGCGCAATTAATTTCCTTGAAGTCCTCGACCATTTTTTCAACCAATATTTTGTCATCAAAAGTTAGTGCAAGTTCAATAGCCTTAATTAATTCTTCCCTGTTTTTAGCAGTTGAAATTCCAATGCTACTGCCAAGTCTTGATGGTTTAATAATTAAAGGATATTTTAATGAATTTTCAAGTTTTAAAATTAATCTTTCCTTTTCATATTTATAATCATCAATTGTGAAATAATCGTAATCAACAGTTTTGAAATTTAAAGCCTTGAATAAATGCTTCATAAAAATTTTATCCATAGTTATTGAACTTGGTGCAACGCCTGAACTAGTATAAGGAATATCACATAACTCTAACATTCCTTGAATTGTTCCATCTTCTCCATTTAAGCCGTGATGACACAAAATTGCACAATCAACTTTTATAAACTTGTTGTATGTAATTTTGTGTTTTTTATATAAAATTGGCGAGCCAAATGTTAAAAAGACTTCTTCTTTTTTATTGTCTTTCGTAATATTGTTTTTAAAATTTTTCACATAAAACCATTTATTTTTTTTATCAACAAATATTGGATATATTCTATATTTTTCTTCATTAATTGCATTTAAAACTAAATTTGCAGTTAAAAGTGAAATATCGTGCTCGCTAGATTTACCACCAAATAAAACTACTATATTTTTCATACCATCTCCTCAATTTATTTATAATTATCAGGCAAGTCGTTTAAGAAAAGTAAACAATCTCCAGTGTTAAAATATTTTTGTATTAAACTAACAGCCAAGTTAACATTATCTGCACATAGAACAGTTTTCTTACTTTCTTTTAATCCTTCAAGTAAAGCAGATTTATTTTCATTTCCGACAATAACGACAACATCAACTGACGTTAAGTATTTACCCAATTCTACGTTTTCAATATAATTTTCTTTACCAAGTTCGACAAGACCACCAGTGATAACAATTTTTTTGTTTGGAAAAGTCATTAAAACATCAATGGCATTTTTCGCTCCGACTGGATTTGAGTTAAACGAGTCATCTAAAATGTATCTATCACCATTTTTTAAAAGTTTTAATCTATGTTCAACAGCTTGTATTTTTGAAACGGCTTTTATAATTTTAGGAATTTCAATATTAAATAATATTGCCATTTGTATTGCTAGTAATAAATTTATTATATTATGCTTGCCGAGTAATGATGTCTTAAAGGTATATTTTTCGCCAAAAATATTTACATCAAATGTTGTTTTACCAATTTTTAAGTTGATGTTTTCACATTGAATAATAGATTTTTTATTGTCTATTCCAACAAGCAATTTGTTTTTGTAACTTTTGTTATAAAAGTTCTCGCAAAATTCATTGTCACCATTAAAAATTACGTAACCACCATTAGTGTTTTCAACCAGTTCATATTTTGTGTTAAGTAAATTTTCAAAAGTTTTAAAAGTATTAAGATGCTGGTTTGTAATCCCAGTTATTATTGAATAATTTGGAGAAACAATTTTACATAATTTTTTAATATCGTGTTTTTTATCTGCACCATATTCTAAAATTAAAATTTCATCATCATCTTTTAAATCATTTAATATTACTTTTGTAAATCCCATTTCTGTATTAAAACTTTTTTTACTTTTACAAATTTTATAATTTTCTTTTAATATTTCATATAAATAATTTTTAACACTTGTTTTTCCGTAACTTCCTGTAATGCCGATAACAATCAAATCTTTATTTCTTTTTAGTTTTTTCTTCGCCTTAGCTATATAAATTTTCTTTACCATATATTCAAATGGAGAAATTAAAATGTGTGCAATTATGTAAGTTAAAAACTGAACATATAAAAAACAAGAAATAAAATAAGAAAAATATGTGTTTTTTAAATAGAGATAGAATGATAAACAAATAAAAAAAATGTTAATTAAATTAAATAAAATAAAAAATCTTATAAATCTCTTTGTAAAAACTAATCTGTTTTTACTCGCTGTTTGATTAGTAAAAGCCAAAACTATTATAGTTAGCAAAAGAAATAAAATATAATTTAAACAAAAAGATATTAAAGTCTCATTAAAAAAGATGCTTATTGCATTAAAAAGTAAAAAAAGAGAAAGACAAAAAATTTCTCGCTTATTAATTTGAAATGATTTAAACGCTTTGTTAACTTGGTAACCGCAAAGTTGATAAATTTTAAATTTATCATAAAAGTAATAATTTCCTACTATTAAATTTAACAAAGTTATAAAACAAAATAAAAATATTACCAAATTATTCTCCTAAAAATTCTTTTAAAACTCGAATAAATTTTTCTCTTTCCTCAAGATAACAATAATGCCCACCATTAAATAAAATAATTTTTGAATTTTTAATTTTTTTATTTAATTTCTTAGCCATATAAATTGGTGTATCCTTATCCTTTTTCCCAAAAATAATTAATGTTTTAGAATTTATATTTTTAAGCAAATAAGTTAAATCTTCATTGACGACTTTTTTAAAAAGTTCTTTTTGATTATCGTTTAACGTTTTATAATCTTGTGAACCAAATTTGTCTAAACATTTTTTATTTAATAATTTTTTTTCAACGAGTCTTCTACATATTTTATATTCTAAAATTTTTATTTTAGTTATTAAATTAAATCTAGGACGAATGCCTGCACTATCAACCAAAACTAGTTTTTCTCCCATATTGTGTAAGCCCGATAAAATAATTGCTAATCTTCCACCAAAAGAATGCCCAATGAAGGCAAAATCGACTATTTTCAAACGATTAATTAATTTTTTAATAACTAGTGCAAAGTCATAAATATTAAAGCTCTTTGGGGTTGTTTTAAACCCAAAATCTGTTAGATTAATGTTCAAAGTTGAATAACCAAAATTAGCGAAAAGATTTGCAAAGTATGAAAAATTATTAAGATTTCCACCAAATCCATGTAAAAAAATAAGCGTTTTATCGCTTATTCTTTTGTAATCATATTCAATTTTTAAATTATCTATTTCTATAAACATTATTCTAAAACCATAATTAAAGCATCATCATTTTTTTCATAATAATCTTTTCTTATGTTTTGAACTCTAAAGTTAAATTTTTCATAAAGTTTGATAGCTGGAATGTTTTTACTTGAAACTTCCAGAAAGATTTTTTTAATTGAATTTTGCTTTTTAAATTCAATCATTTTTTCCATTAATTTACTTGCTAAATCATATCCCCTAAACTCTTCTAAAACACAAATTTTTATAAGTTCAATTTCATCAATAACGACTTCAAAATTTATATACGCTATAATTTCATCAAAATATTTTATAAACATTAGATGTCTATTATCATTTTTTAAATCATTTTCAAGCAAGTTTTTAGAGTATGGATGTTTAAAGCACTTTTTTTCCAGTGTAACAAACTCATCAATATTAATTTCATTCACAAATTCAATGTTTTTATTAATTTTCTCTTCAAGTTGTTGTTCGGCTTGCGATTTTTTAATGTAAAGAGGATTTAAATTTTCGATGCTCACAAATTCTTTGCACTCAATTTTCTTTTGGGTAATTTCCATAAAATTATATTTTGAAACAGTTAATGGAATTAAGTTGTTGATTGAATTAAAAATATCTTTATCTTTTTCATAGCAATAAACATTAATGTTTTCACTTTTTACAATCTCATTCATTTGAATTATGCTCATATATCCATATTCAAATTTATTATTTTCAAGTCTGGCACAATATAAATCGCTATTATTTGAATTTAAGACAATATAACAAGGTCTGTTCTCTTTAATGTTATATGCTAAAATTTCAAAATTGTTTACAGTGACAGTTTTTTTGTTAAGTGCCATCATAAATGCTTTAACAAAACTAACTGCTATTCTAATGCCAGTAAATGAGCCACAACCTATATTCACCGAATAATAATCTATATCTTGAATAGTTAAAGAATTTTTCATTAAAAAATCTTCTATTTCTTTAAGCAAAAATTCACTATGACTTTTTCCTTCGTCCATAATATCAACATAAGTTTTGCCATCTTTATAAAGAGAAATTTCTGCTTGTTTTTCGCTTGAATTAATTGCTAATATATTCATCTTATTCGTCCTTTATAAATTCAAATTTTCTGCTATTTTCACCTATTTTTTCAATATTTAATTTTATCGCGTTTTTAGGTAAAGCATCTTTTATGTTTTCTCCCCATTCAATAAGTGTTAAACCAGTTATAACATAAGGAGAATTTGCACTAAAAATATAATCTTCAAAGCCAAGTTCAGCAAGTTCTTCAAAACTTGATATTCTATACATATCAAAATGATAAATTGGGAAATCTGCGTCATACACATTAAGTAAGGTAAAGGTAGGACTAGATACAGCACTTTTTATTCCATAATTTTTTAGTAAAAATTGTGTGAATGTTGTCTTTCCTGCTCCAATTTCACCGTTAAGCAAAACACAATCGCCTCTTTGAATTATTTTAGACAATTCTTTTGCAATTTTTTCTGTATCCTTTAACGAATTTGAAATAAATGTTTTTATCATAAGAAAAAGTATAAAAATATATTAAAAATTTGTCAAGTTTAATTAATTTAATTTTGTAAATAATTTTAATATGCAAAAATCTATTACAAGTTATTTTTTTGATTTCATTTTTTGTGCTGTGTTAATATTTTTTATTTCTTTTATTTGGTTAAGATTTTATATTCACAATAGCTTTTTACTATATTTAATCTCTATTATAATAACTCTTGCACTTTCATTTTTAATTTATTTAATTTTTAAAAAAAAAGTAAGAAATTTTAAGTTAAACAAAAAAAATAAAAAAGAGAAAGAGATAATATTAAATTCACTTATTTTTGAAAATAACAGCGAAATAATTAAATTTTTGAGTAAATTTTATACTAATGAAAAACTCGAAATGCATAGAGATTTTATTATTATAAAAAGTCAAAAGACACTAGTTGTTTCAAATTTTTGTGTTGATAAATTAAACTTGGATTTTGTTCTTAATTCAATCAAAAGATGCAAAAAAGAAAAATGTGAAAGAGTCATTATTTTTACCAATAATTACACTAAAGAAATTAAAAATTTTGTAAATAACATTAGAACCATTGATATTAAATTGATAAACTTTGATGTGTTCTATACTGATTATATTTTGAAAGAAAAAATCTACCCCCATTTTGAAACAATTTACGAAGAAAAAAAACAATATAAATTTAAAGAATTATTATCAATTGCTTTTAAAAAAGAAAAAACTAAAAACTACCTATTAACAGGAATTATGTTTTTAGTTATTTCAATTTTTACACGTTATAACATTTACTACATTATTTTCACAACAATAATGTTTGCTTTTGCAATATTTAGTTATTTCAATAAGTTTTATAATCTTAAGGAATAATTATTTATCATTCTTTTTTATTGGTTTAAAAATCTTTTTTCTAACTAATCCCTTTTCCTTTCCGTTGTTAGATGGAAAATAATATTTTGCGTCCTTTAACTCATTAGGTAAATATTGTTGATAAACATATCCACCAAAATCGTGTGGATAAAGATAGGTGCCTGTTCCATCATCATTCGTGCTTGGATGATTCTTTAAATTGTTTGGAATTGTGATATTTTTGTAATTTTTAACATCTTCTTTGGCCGCATTTAAAGCATTTATTACCGAATTAGATTTACTTGCTTCGCAACAATAGATTATTGCGTGAGTCAAAGGAATATTTCCTTCTGGTAATCCTAATTTTTCTATACTATAATGCGCAAGACAAGCAAGTAACAGCGCATTACTATCTGCCATGCCGATATCTTCACTGGCGTGTGCAATTAATCTTCTAGACAAAATTAATGGGTCAATTCCACTATCAATTAACTTATTCGCATAAAATATTGCGCTGTCTGCATCACTTCCCCTAATACTTTTGCAATATGCACTTAAAATATCATAATATTGGTCTTCTTCTATGCTTAATTTAAAATTTTGAACGATAGATTTTATAGTTTCGCTGTCAATTTCTATTTGTTGGTTGTTATATTTTGTGTTTACACAATATTCTAATACATTTAAACTTCTTCTAATATCTCCACCAACACAAGAAGCAATTAAATTCATATTTTCTTTTGAAATTTTTATGTTTAAGTTGCCATATCCTTTTTCTTTATCTATTAACGCTCTAGAAATTGCTTCAATTACATCTTTATTTGTCAAAGGTTTAAATTCATAAACAAAACATCTAGAAACAATGGCTCTTGTCATACTTGTAAATGGGTTTTCAGTTGTTGAACCAATAAGAACAATACTCCCATCTTCAATTGCCTCTAGTAAACTATCACTTTGCGCTTTATTCCATCTATGACATTCATCTAGAAGCAAATATGTTTGTTTATTAAATAAAGCTAGATTGGCTCTTGCTTCCTTAATGATTAGTTTGGCATCATTAACGCCTGAACTTATTGCATTTAATTTTTTAAAAATACCATCACAAGAACTTGCAATAATGCTTGCAAGCGTTGTTTTACCTGTTCCGGGTGGACCATAAAAGATTGAACTTCCCACTCTTTTGTTTTTAATTGCCTTATAAAGTGGTGAGTTTTTATTAATAATATGTTCTTGTCCAATAAACTCTTCAATAGTTTGAGGACGCATTCTGTCTGCTAATGGAGAAAATTTTTTATCATCTATATAGTTTTCCATAAATTTATTATAACTTTTTTATTGTATTTTTCAAAATTATTTTAATTCTTTTATAAAAAAGGCAACAATTTGTTTAAACTCGCTATAAACACAAAAATCTAGTGATTTTTGCAAGGAGTTGTCTTAAAATTGTTGCCATAAACATTACCAATCTTGTCGTTTTTTAGTCATAGATTTAATATCATCATAAAACTCAAAATATTTATCTTTGAAATTTTTTGTTGCACTTTGTTTTTCTTTAATCATTTCTTCAACTTCGCTTGGAGTGAAATCAGATAGATTTAAATCTTCATCCAACTCCTCACTTAATTTATATAATTCATATTCAGTCATAAATTTATCCTTTAGTTTTAATCTTTATAAGTGAAAACTAACTCATTATTTTCACTATCAACGATAATAGAATTTCCAGAATGTATTTTCTCTTGCAATAAATCTTCTGCAATCCTATCCTCTATTTTTTGTTCAATAAGCCTACGAAGTGGTCTAGCGCCATACATATTATTGCTACCATTTGTTATTAAGTAATCAACTGCATTTTCTGTTAGTTTAATACTTAAGTTTTGTTCTTTAAGTTTCTTATTCAAATTATTAATCATAATGCTAGCAATTTGTGTTAATTCAACCTTTGATAATGGGTGGAAAACAGTAATAACATCAATTCTGTTTAAAAATTCTGGTTTAAAATGTTTTTTCAAACTATTTTTTAAAATTTCATTTTCTTGTTCTTCACTCATTTTGTTTGTTCCAGCATTAAACCCCAAACTTCTTTGTTCGTTTTGTAATTCGCTAACTCCACAGTTACTTGTCATTATTATGATTGTATTTTGAAATGATACAGTTTTTCCATGACTATCAGTAAGTCTTCCATCTTCCAAAATTTGAAGTAAGATGTTAAATATGTCTGGATGTGCTTTTTCAATCTCATCAAACAAAATAACTGAATAAGGTTTTCTTCTAACTTGTTCTGTCAAATATCCGCCGTCTTCGTGACCCACATATCCTGGAGGTGAGCCAATTAATTTACTTACTGAATGTGATTCCATATATTCACTCATATCTAAACGTATAATAGCATTTTCGCTATTAAACATTGCTTCGGCAAGTGCTTTACATAGTTCTGTTTTACCAACACCAGTTTGTCCTAAAAAGATAAAACTACCAATTGGGCGCTTGCTATCTTTTAAACCAACTCTTGCTCTTCTAATTGCTTTACTAACAGCATCTACTGCTTCATTTTGTCCAACAATTCTCTCATGCAAAATTTTTTCCAAATTAACAAGTCTTTCTTTTTCTTGCATATTTAATTTACTTACAGGAATATTAGTCCATTTACTTACAACTTCTGCAATATCTTCGCTTGTTATTTCTTTATATTCTTTACCATCAAAGTTTTCTTTTTTGATTTTTGCGATTTCATCACTTAATGATTTTATTTCATCACGTAGTTTCGCCGCTTTTTCAAAGTTTTCTTGCAATAGAGCTTCCTTTTTAGTGTTTTCTAGACTTGTAAGTTCTCTTTCCTTATCTAAAACTTCTTTTGGCATACTACTAATATTTACTTTTGCTCTACTACTTGCTTCATCAATTAAATCTATCGCCTTATCTGGTAAGTTTCTATCTGTAATATATCTATCTGATAACTTAACAGCACTTTCTAAAGCTTCATCAGTTATTTTTACCTTATGATATGCTTCGTAACTATCTCTCACACCTTTTAAAATTAAAATTGCATCTTCAATTGAAGGAGGAGAAACAATAATTGGCTGGAATCTACGTTCTAACGCTTTATCTTTTTCAATAAATTTACGATATTCATCAGTTGTAGTTGCACCAATTGTTTGTAGTTCACCCCTTGCTAAATATGGTTTTAACATATCACTTGGACTAATTTCACCCTTTTCGCTTCCTGCCTGGCTTAATGTGTGGATTTCATCAATAAAAGTTATAATATTTTTATTTTTTGTTATTGTTTCAATTACATCTTTAAGTTTTTCTTCTAGTGCTCCACGATATTTTGTTCCAGCCATAAGGCCACCAAGTTCAAGAGAGAAAATTGTTTTGTCTTGCAATTCTTGAGGGACATCACCTTTAACAATTCTTAGCGCTAAACCTTCAACAATTGCACTTTTACCAACACCCGCTTCACCAATCAAAACAGGATTATTTTTAGTTTTACGACATAGTATTTCAATTAATCTTTCAATTTCTTCGTTTCTTCCAATGATTGGGTCAATTTTACCTTCTCTTGCCTTTAATGTTAAATCTGTTCCCATTTCAAGTAAGTTTTTAGGAAGTTTGCTTGTAACGCTATTTTCGTTTTCAGTATTTGCAAGATTATCTCCTTTTAAAATGTTCAAAACTTTTTCTCTTAAAGAAGTTATATTACATGAAAACACTTCTTCTAATAAATTTACTGCAACACTATTTTCACTTAGTAATAGTCCTAAAAGCAAGTGTTCTGTTCCAACAAATGTATGTTTTAATTCTAAAGCAACTTCACTTGCAACTCTAAAAACTTGCTTTGAACTTGGGGAAAGGTCAACACTATCTATTCCAAACAAACTTTCGCCGTTTTGTGCTAGTAAAACCTCAAGTTTATCACTTGTAACTCCACATTCACTTAAAACTTGTGAAGATTTAGAATCTTTAAACTTACACAAGCCATATAATAAATGTTCGGTTGCAATTTCACCACTATTATATTTTTTAGCTAAAGTTGAGGCATATTTTAAAACCTCATTAACACCTTCAGTTGCATTAATATTATAATACATAATAACCTCCTATTTATTTTTTAATTCTTTAATTTTATCTCTTAAAATTATAGCATCTTCATATCTTTCTTCAACAACAGCTTTTTTTAATTGAATATCTAATTTTTTAAGTTCTAACGCTTTCTTTTCATTTTCACTAATCTCATCTTTCTTTTTTGATGATTTTAATGTTTTTTCGCTTTCATTATTATTTTCTTTTGATGAGTTAAACTTTAAAAAATTATTTCCAAATTCGTTATCAAAAAAGTCATCAAAATCTAACATTGTGCTAGAGAATGGATTAGTAAAATATGAAAAACTTGTTTTAAAATCACTCATAAAATCATCTAAAAAACTTCTAGAATTAATTTCAAATTCATTATCTTTACTTGCACATTCTCCACACAAATGTTTTTCTGTTACTTTGCCATTAATGTTTGTTATGCTATGGCAACATGCTTCATTTTTTTTACATCTATCACATTTCATAATTATTTCCCCCTATTTTGAATGTTTATTAAAATATTTTTAAATATGTTATGTCTTAAATTGTTTTCTATTTTAAAAGGCGAAGATAAACTTTTTGGAGATATCGATGATTTAATTATACTATATTCATCGGCATTGATAAAATTATTTTTCTGTAAATTTTCTAAAATATATAAACAAGTAGTATAATCTAAATCAAAATCTAAATTTTTTATCAAATTCGACAGGTAATCATCTTTCAAATCAATCTTTTTAATTAAGATATATCCACCCCCACCTCTTTTGCTTTCAGTTAAATATCCTCTGTTAAGATTGAAACGAGTTGATAAAACATAATTTATTTGACTTGGTGAAACATTAAAAAAGTTTGCTAGTTCATTTCTACTTAAATTTAAACTATCTTCACTTCCTATGGTTTCAATAATAAAATTTTCAATCAAATCACTAATATTATTCATATTGCCCTCCGTAAAGTTTGACTTTCTTTGACCTTTGACTATATTATATGCCTTATTTGTCATTATGTCAACACTTTTTTTAAATTTTTTAAAATTTTTTTAAAGTCTTTTTAAGACATATAATCGAGTATTTCATCAAAGGTCATTTTATTGTTTATAGCCAAATTTAAACTCGTGGCAATAATGTTAGATGATAGTTTTACATAATTTTCTATATCACTAATTGTAACAATTAGAGAATCTAGTTTGGGGCAATCAAGTTCTACATAAGAATTAACCAAACTTTCAGCTGTAATAACAAGTGGAACACCTATTGAAATTGTTGGAACCTTTAAAGAGTTAGTGTCTAAAATTTTTTGCCTATTCTCTACTCCACTTCCTGGAACTAGCCCATTCGAACTAACTTGAAAACATTTTCCAATATATTTGTAATCACTAGCTAATAAACTATCAATTACAAACACAATATCCGGTGATATTTTTTCAATTATTCCTTTAACTATATCAAACGTTTCAATACCTGTTTGACCCAAAACACTTGGTGCAAAAGCACAAACACTTTTTAATCTTTCGTCAAGCACTTTGGCATTATTAATTTTAGCATGTCTTGTGATAATGATTTGATTTACAACCTTTGGACCTAAACTATCACTTACATAATTTTTATTGCCAACACCAATAATCAAAAAGGTTTTAGCCTTTTTATTTATTTTTAAAATATAATCTTTTAAAACTTCACTCAAACTATAAATAACATAGTTTTTAATATCAGTATCGTATGGGGTAAGTTTATGAGTGAAGACACTAGTATAGCTTCCAATTTCCCTATCAAAAATTTTTGCACCTTTTTCATTCAAAATTTCAATATGAGTTTTTAATAAATCATATTTACCTATAAAACATTGTTTTTTAAAATTCTGTGCATTTTTATCTTTAATTGTATTAGCAATTTCTAATAATAACTCACTTTTTTTTATCATTTAAATATTATTGTCAAAAAAAAATAAAAAAAACTAAAAAATTGTTGCATTTTCTATAAAGTTATGATAAAATTAATTCGACTTTATGAAAAAGGGGTTTAAAATATGCCAAATATTAAATCAGCAATTAAAAGAGTTAGCGTAAATGAAACTAAACAAGCACAAAACAGAATTCAAAAAAGCGAACTTAACACATATATTAAAAAGTTTAAAAATCTTTGTGCTACAGATGTAGAAAAAGCAAAAGCAGAATACTCAAACGTTGTTTCTGTAATCGATAGTGCTTGCACAAAAGGTATTATTACTAAAGCAAACGCTGACAGAAAAAAATCAAGACTTGCTATTTTATTAAACAAAAGTCTATAATTAATTCCACCACAAGGTGGTTTTTTTTACTCTAATAAAAAAATGAACAAAATATGTTCACTTTATTATTAGATTTTTTTTATTTATACTTTTTTATAATCTTATAAACTTGTTTTTGTAAATGTTCAAATTCTAGATTGTCAGTGAAATGATTATTGTTGTATATCATATTACCATTTATAAAAACTGATTTTATTTTATCGTTAGAAAAATTTTTAATATAATAATTCGCATTTAAAGACAAATTTTCATTCTTTATTAAAATAAAGTTTGCTCGATAGCCTTTTTCAATTTTACCAACATCGTTAAGACCTAGTATTTTTGCGTTATCAATTGTTGCAAAGTTTAAGAGTTGTTCATTACTAAAAATTGTCAACTTGTCATAATCATTTTTTTGCAAATTTTGCGTTAAATAAAATTCAATTGAATAATCATTTTTAAAAGATGCAAGGCCTACTCTGTTTGTCAAACTTAATGAATAAATATTCGCTGGTGGAAAAGAAAAATTTAAATTTAAACTTGGTGAAAATAGCAATTTCACATCATAATTATTTAAAATTTGATAATCTTCTTTATCTAAAACATTTGCACCAAACAAAACACTATCACAATCAAACAAACCATAATCTTCTAATGTTTGAACTGTTGACTTATTAAACTCGCACTCAACATTACCACTAGATAACAAATTAAAACTTGCATTACAAAACAATCCTTTATTCTCTTGTTTAGACAACTTTATCATTTTGGAAAAATTATCTTCACTGTTATAAAGCACACTATTTAACGATAATAAATAATTTTCATTTTGAAGTTTTAATTTTGATAAGATTGAATCATCAAAATCATCTAAAGAATTTTTTATTCCTATTTTGTAAACAAAATTTACTTTAGTTTCTTTCACTGCTTTTTTTAATGGCAAATTAAACATATCTTCATCACAAAATGTTGTTATTCCATTTTTAATACCTAGATATAATTGATATTTATATATTTCAACTTTTTCTTCGTCTGAAATTCTTTTTAAAAACAAATTATAACTATCTCTAAAAGTTAAATAATCATCAAAATTCGTATAACTATCATAAAAATTCATTAACAAATTTGATTGACTATTAACAAAACTAGGTATTAAGATATTATCTTGCAAATCAATTATTTCATCTATCTTTATATCAGAAACTTCTTGTTTTCCATAAATTTCTACTATTTTTCCATCTTCAATTAAAATATGCGCATCTTTTAATCTATTATTTTTAAAATCTAGTAGTTTAACATTTTTTAATAATTTTTTCATTTTCACCTGTTAATTATATTATAAATTTTCTCGTTTTGTAAAACACATCTTAAATAATTATTACTTTCTTTAAATGGAGTTACATAAACACCATTCTTTTTGTATATTTCATTGTTCTCAAGCCACTTATTAACATTTCCAAGTCCAGCATTATATGAAAGCAAAACAAGTTGTTTATCTCCAAAAATTCCAAACAAATAATTAAGATAATTCACGCCTAATTTAATGTTGATTTCTGGAACATATAAATCATTAATACTAATTTCCATATCAAGTTTTTCAGCCTGTTCTTTTGCTGTTAAAAATGTTAATTGCATAAGCCCAAATGCATCTTTATTACTTTTTGCATTTTTATCAAACTTGCTTTCCTGTTTTATTATTGATAACACTAAATTAACAGTAATTTCTTCATTCATGTCTACTATGTTTTCTTTGATTATATCTTTATATTTTGTGCTAAAAGAAAAATAGAATGCTAAAATAGTGCCCACAAAAACTAGGACAAATAAAATAATCAAAAACAATTGCAATTTTCTCATACTTTATTTTATGCTGAATTTATTAAAATATTTTTGTATATTTATGCATTATTATTTATAAACATACAAATTAATCTTTCGCTTCATAAAGACTTTTTCCACTACTTATATTAACTAATAATGGAACATCAAAACTCACAACATTTTGCATTTTTTCTTTCAAAATTTCTTCAACAATTTTATATTCATCTTTTGGTGTGTCAATAATAAGTTCATCATGAATTTGTAAAATTAATTTTGATTTTAAATTACGTTTTTTAATTTCTTTATAAACTTCAATCATCGCTAGTTTAATTATATCAGAGGCTGTTCCTTGCAATGGCATATTAAGAGCAACTCTTTCGCCAAATTGTTTAAGATTATAATTATTTGAGTTTAACTCATCAATATTTCTTCTTCTGTTAAACATTGTTTTAACATAGCCATTATTTTTAGCAAATTCAATTGAAGAATTTAAATATTCTTTGACTCCAGGATATGTTTGGAAATATTTATCAATATATTCTTTTGCTTCTTTCTTTGTTGAATGAATATTTTGACTTAATCCATAATCCGAAATTCCATAAACAATTCCAAAATTGATTGCTTTTGCTTTACGCCTTATTTCAGGAGTAACCATTTCTAAAGGAAGATTAAATATTTCACTAGCAGTTTTTAAATGAATATCCACACCACTATTAAAAGAATTAATCATTTTTTCATCCTTAGAAAGATTTGCAAGTAACCTTAACTCGATTTGATTGTAATCTGCAGAAACAATCATTCCATCATCGAAACTTGAAATAAAAATTTTACGAAGTGCACGGCCATCTTCATCTTTGATTGGAATATTTTGCAAATTAGGTTCAGTTGAAGATAATCTTCCTGTGCTCGTTAACATTTGATTGAAATATGTATGAACGAGTGAGGTCTTTTTATCCATTTTTTCAAGGTAAGATTCAACATAAGTATTATTCAATTTGAATAGTTTTCTGTATCGTATAATCAAACCAATTATTGGATGCAACGCCTCTAATTCTTCTAAAACTTCAATGTTTGTTGAACCTTTACTCTTGTTTGGCAACATTAATTTGTCAAACAAAATGTTACCTAATTGTTTAGGTGAATTAATGTTAAACTTTTCGCCAGCTAAATCATAAATCTGTTCAACAATATTTTTTATTTCTAAATTATAATCGCAGTTTAATTTTTCTAAAATTACTCTATCTAACTTAAAGCCATATTCTTCCATAGAAAATAGCACATTAATTAATGGAAATTCTATGTTGTTATAAAGATTTAGCATATCAAGTTCTTCTAATTTTTTTGTAAAACTAAAATAAGAATTAATTAAACAAGTTGCTTGTGCTTCTTTTTCAAAATTTTCATCTTCGCAAAGACTTTGAATATTTTTTGTTGGCTTTTTACCACATTTAATTAAATAGTCGGCAAGTTGAACATCAAAAATTGCACCTTTAAGTGTTATGTCAAAGGTTTTTAAATAATGCATTATTGCTTTTAAATCAAAAAATATCTTTTTAATATTTTCATCTTTCAAAATTTCTTTAAGATTAATTAAAACTTCATCTAAATAAAATCCATCACTTGAAATTAAATCACTTTTTATTTTTATAACATATTCTTGAAATTTACTGTTTGAAATGTGAACATCGTTATCGATATTAAGAGCAAATGGCTGATTATTTTTAATGTCTTCCATCATCTCATTAAGTTCATTCAAGTTTTTAATTTCAATTAATTTTACCACCTTTTTGGGCGCCATAAGTTCAACGTCTAAATTCTTAAACAATTGTGGTTTGTTTAGTAAACTTTTAATTTGATATTTATAAAAAAATTCTGCAACTTTATTATCAAAAGGAAAAATTAAATTTATTTCTTCAAAATTTAATGAAATTGGAACATCTGTTTTTATTGTTGCTAATGTTTTTGAAAGAAAACACATTTCTTTATCATTAATTAATTTTTCTTGAAGTTTTCCTTTTATTTTGTCAATATTATTATATAAATTTTCAACATTATCATATTCTTCTAATAATTTTAAAGCTGTTTTTTCTCCAATTCCATTAACGCCAGGAATATTATCTGAGGCATCTCCCATTAATGCTTTTAAATCAATAATTTGTTTAGGAATTAATCCATAAACTTCATTCAAGTGATTTATATCAAATTTTTCAATTTCACTTATTCCCTTTCTAGTTAACCAAACTTCAGTGTTTTCTGAAATTAATTGTAAACTATCTTTATCACCTGTGATGATATAATTTTTTGTATTTTTATTCTTGCTCAACGTTCCAATTATGTCATCTGCTTCAAATCCTTCTAGTTCCAAGCATTTAATATTCATAAGTTTAAGCAATTCTTTTAAAAGTGGCACTTGAGAAACAAGCTCTTGTGGCATACCCTTTCTGTTTGCCTTATATTCATCATACATTTTATGTCTAAAAGTTTTAGCTTTTAAATCGAATGCAACTAAAATCTTATCCACCTTATTTTCGGTGATTAATTTAATTAAAATATTACAAAAACCATAAATTGCGTTACTATATTCACCGTCTTTATTTGACAATAATGGTAAAGCATAAAATGCACGATTAATTAAACTGTTACCATCAATAATAAAAAAATTTTCCATAAAAGTATTATAACCTATTTTGGAAAATTTTTCTACTAAATATCAAATATAATTAAATTTTATATGGCGACAAAGAACAAGTTAGTAATTAGTGTAGGATTAAGAATAAGAATAACAAAAACAATTACAACTAAAACGAATATGAAAAAGAAAACACCAACAACTTTTGCCAGCAAATTATTAAAAGTAAACAATCCCAACAAAATTAATGAACCATAGTCTAAAATGAATTGTTCAAAATTTGTGAAGGTTATTGGATTAGTGATTTTCGTATATATATAAAATATAAACAAGGCTATTGTTGCCAAGGATAAAACAATATTAAAAAATTTTTTCATAAATATATTATAAAATATCTTAAAATAAAAATCAATAGCAATACTAAAATTTTTAATAATTTGCAACTTTTCATGATTTTTTTCCAAAATCACTTGAACTTTTAAAATTTTTATTGTATAATGAAAAAGTTTACATGGCGATGTGGTGAAATTGGCAGACGCACGGGACTCAAAATCCCGCGATAGAAATATCGTGTCGGTTCGACCCCGACCATCGCCACCAAAATAAAAATCACAGCAAATTTTGCCGTGATTTTTTTATTAAAATTTTTATATTAAAACTATCAATTAATAAAAATATTTAATTAATATTAATTTTCGTTGTTATTTCTTTAATAAATTTAAAAATAATTCATTAGATTATATGCAAATATAAATTAATAACAATTTTACGTATTAATAAATTGTTTATTTTTCTAATTATTCATTTAGAATTTAAATTTTTTCAATTTTTTTATTTGTTATTAGTTTTGTTAGCATTTTGTTAATTTTGTTTTTTAGACTTTTTCTTATTCTGTAATCTTTTTTGTTGTTGAAGTATAATCTTATCAATAAAATCGCCCTCAAAGTTTTCTTTCCTTACTTTTTCAGTTCTTTCAGGTAAACCTTCCTTATATGTTGGCATAATCACTTTATCATTGCGCAATCTTACTTCAACTTGCTTGAATGGTATTGATATATCATTTTTCTTAAATTCGTCAAAGACTTTGTCAGTAACATAATAATAAACATCCCAATAATCTTCACTATCGCACCAACAAGTTGCAAACAAATCAATTGAACTTTCATTCAATGTTTTTAAACGACAAGTTGGTTCGGGATTTAATAAAACCTTACCATTACTTTTCATAACATCAACTACAACCTTTTTTACCAGATTGACATCAGTTGCATAGTCCACCCCAAAAGTAAAATCTACTCTTCTAGTTGGTTGTGTTGAATAGTTAATTAATGAAGAATTACTAATTGATAAATTAGGAATGTGTATTGTTTTATTATCAGTTGTTAAAATTGTTGTTTCAAGTAAGCCAATATTAATAACCGTTCCTTCCACGCCAGAAACTGAAATATAATCTCCTTGTTTAATGATGTGAGATGTTACCAAAATTATTCCACTAGCTAAATTACTTAAACTGCTTTCTAATGCTAAACCTATAGCAACAGCAGCCGCAGCAAAAGCAGCAATAACGCCAGTTAAATCGACTCCTAACATATTTAAAAGTGTCATAACATAGATTAACCAAATAACAATCCTTATAACACTCATCAAAAATTTTTGCGTTATTCCTTCAAGTTTTGTTTTTGATAAAATCTTTCTAATTAATTTAATTAAAATTTTACAAACAAAAAACCCAAAAACTAAAAACAATAAAAATTTAGCAATACCCCAAGCATTGTTTGTAAAAAAAGCTTTAATTGTATTCCAAATTGAGTTAAAATCCATAATTTCTCCTTCGTTTCGATTAATATTAAGAAAATATTATATTTATTATGCTCTTTTTAAAATTTACTAATCTTTAATTTTTCTTGCTTCTAAATAATATCTCTTATCATAACTATGTCCCATAGAGAATGTTTTTCTTGGTAATGCGCCATCTAAAATAACTGTTGGAAACAATTCGCTCTTTTCCATTGCTTTAAACAAGAATGCAATATTACCGTCTTTTTGTGCCATTGCTTTCGTTGTTTCATCTCCGTGAATATAATCAATTTTTCCAGCATGATTTTTTAAATATTCATCCAAGAACATTTGAATTGAACCTGTAACAATATTTGATTTAGGATTTTCTATGTAAAATTTTTTATCCATATCTTTTGTTACAATTTCAAATTCTTGTCCATTACCCTTTTGACTTATTTTATAATATTTTTTCAACTCTTTAATCATATCATCTGGGTTTGTATTAAATATTACTCTATGAATTGGTTCAAATTCTAGCGCACTACTATGAAGATTGACTATTTCAACTAAAGCATATCGTGCTGGATGTTTTAAATATTCCTTCTTTGGCATTGTTTGTTTTAATTGTTCATAACAAGCTTTTGCTGTTGCAAGAGAATGGTTACCATCACCCATAGCAAAAAGTAATACACCTTTATCTTTTACATTGTATTTTTTATTGAAATATTTTTGATTAGCAAGTTTTCCAAGTTTTTTAATTACGTTGTCAGCGACTTTATTTGGAAGTTTAAACCCTTTAATGTGTCCACCTTGTTTCATTAAATCGGTATCATATACAACATCTTTATCACTAACTTTAGTTTTCAATGTTTCAATGATATCTTTCTTTTCATCATCAATTAAAATCATAATGTGAGGCAATTCAATTGGTGCGTTTTCTCTAACTTTAACTCTTGGTGGAATTCTTTCGATAACAGTTTTCTCTGTTGCTCTAATTGGCGTTTGTGAACCAACCTCATAAGAATATTCTTCAAGGTCTACTGCGCCAATTATTCCTTCTCTAATTTTACCATCATTTTGTCTTCTTTCAATATAAAACATACTGTTTGGATATTCAACAAACAATTCATCATCAATATATTTTTTCATTGTTGTATTAATTTTTTTAATACGTTTTTCAACATCTTTTTCTTCCAAATAAATTTCAGGAAGTGTAATTTTTAATGTTGATGGGTGTTTACCTACGATTTTTTCTACATCTTGCCAATAATCTAGTTCAGAAGTGTATTGGTCACAAGCCACAACTGCCCATTTTTCCATATCTGCATTTTTAGGTAATAAAATATTTGCTTTTTTAAATGGTATTTTCATAAAAATCTCCTTTATACTTTTAAAATTATAAATCTTAAAAAAAAGCTTGTCAAACAAAATTTATATGTATAATAAAAAATTAAATTAAAAAAGGGCTTTAAATTAAAACCCTTTCCTAAATTATTTTACAACAATATTTAACATTTTGTTTGGAATATAAATTGTTTTAACAATTTCTTTGTTTTCTAGTGCACTCTTTATTTTTTCATCATTGTTCACTATATTCATTAAAATTTCTAGATTAATAATTCCATTATCACCTAAATTTTTATCTGCTTTAATAACATTTTTTAGTTTACCATTAACCTGAACTGGAATTTCAATAAAACTTATGTTAGATTCTAATTTTGTTTTATCATAAGTTGGAAAACTTGCAACACAAACTGAAGAATTATGTCCTAAAATATTTTGCCATACTTCTTCGGCTATATGTGGAGTTATTGGTGCCAACATTAAAATTAAGCCTTCAGCGTATTTTTTAGGAAAAACATTTTCCTTATAAACACAATTAACAAATGTCATAATTTGTGCGATAGCAGTATTGAAACTTAAGTTTTCATAATCTTCAGTTACCTTTTTGACTGTTTGATTATAAATTGTTTCAAGGTTATTATTTTCTTCATCTTTTATCCTATTTTCATCAGTATATAATCTATAAACTCTTTCGATAAATTTTCTAGCAGAAGGAACGGCTGTTAAATTCCACGTTTTTGTAACGCTAACCGGTCCCATAAATGAAATCGCAAGCCTTAAAGCATCTGCGCCATATTCTTTTATTGTTTCTCTTGGGTCAATAGCATATTCAGGATAACGTTTTCCCATTTTAATTCCATTTGCGCCTAAAATCATACCTTGATGAACTAATTTCTTAAATGGTTCTTCTGTTGGTGCATAACCTTTTTCGTGCAAATATCTATTCCACATTCTTGAATATAACAAGTGACCAACTGTATGTTCTGGACCACCAATATACAAATCAACTGGCATCCAATGTGAAAGTAGTTCATAATTTGCAAATTCTTTATCATTAAATGGGTCTATAAAGCGTAAGAAATACCAACTTGAACCAGCACTACCTGGCATTGTTGAAGTTTCTCTCTTTCCTTTCTTACCGTCGATTTCAACATTAACCCATTCTTGTGCGTTTTCAAGTGGTGCAATTCCGTTTTTAGATTTATAATCACTCAATTTAGGAAGAACTAAAGGTAGTTCACTATCCTTTAAAGGAAGAATTGTGCCATCTTCCATATGAACAACGGGAACAGGTTCTCCCCAATATCTTTGACGAGCAAAAATCCAATCTCTTAATCTATAGTTAACTTTTGTTTCAGCAATTCCCATTTGAACAACTTTTTCTGTAATTAACTTTTTAGCCTCCTTAACAGTTAATCCACTAAACTCTTCACTGTTAACTAATTTAGAATTATTCGCCAAATATTCCAATTTTTCATAAGCCTTTTCTTTTATGTCACCACCACTGATAACTTCAATCATATCAATATTATGAACTTTAGCAAAATCGTAGTCTCTTTGGTCGTGTGCTGGAACAGACATAAGTGCTCCAGTTCCATAATTTGCTATTACAAAATCACCTGCAAATATTCTTACCTTATTATTATTAACTGGATTTATAGCATAAACACCTTTAAGTTCAACGCCAGTCTTTCCATTGTTCATTTCTTTTCTTTCAAATTCACTTTTTCTTTCTGTTTCTCTTTGATATTCTTCAACTTCATCAATATTTGTGATATATGGTTTTAATTTATCAATAATTTCACTTTCG
Organism: Christensenellales bacterium; assembly: GCA_051889995.1. GTDB lineage: Bacteria > Bacillota > Clostridia > Christensenellales > UBA1242 > UBA7868. The sequence continues at coordinate 44,050 of JBJFDL010000001.1, read as the reverse complement.
GGTGCAAGAACAAAAAATGTTATTCCATAAATAGTTTCAATACAAGTTGTAAATATTTTAAATTTCACACCAACATTTGTGCATATTTCAACTTCTACACCTTCACTCTTTCCAATCCAATTTCTTTGCATTTCTTTCGTTGATTCAGGCCAATCTAAACCGTCCAAACCATTTAGAAGTTTTTCTGCATATTTAGGAATATCAATTACCCATTGATTTAATAATTTTCTAACAACTGGAAAACCACCGATTTCACTCTTACCATCAATAATCTCATCATTTGCAAGCACTGTGCCTAATTCTTCACAATAACTTACTGGCATACCTTTATATTTCGCTAAACCATCTTTATATAAGTTTGTAAATATCCATTGCGTCCATCTGTAATATTCTGGGTCACAAGTTGCAATTGCATTATCATAGTCATAGGAATATCCACACATTTTAAGTTGTTCTGTAAATGTTTCAATATTTTTACGAGTGAATGTTTCAGGATGATTTCCTGTTTTTATTGCATATTGTTCAGCAGGAAGACCAAACGCATCAAAGCCTGTTGGATGTAAAACATTATATCCTTGCATTCTTTTAAATCTAGCCATAATATCCGTTGGTGTATAATTTGAAATATGTCCAACATGCAAATTCGCACCTGATGGATATGAAAACATACTTAATGCATAATATTTTGGACGAGAAAAATCTCTCATATCTGTTTTATAGATATGATTGTCAGTCCAATATTTTTGCCATTTTTTTTCAATTTCCAAATGATTGTATTCCATACTGTTCTCCATAAAAATAAGTATTATATATAATAACAAAATTAAGTATATTAAGTCAAGTATTTGCATTTGTAAAATAAAATTTAATAAAAATCTCTTATAGGGCAATAAGAGAAATTTGTTTTTATCATTTAAAAATAATATACTTTTCATAAATAATAAAAATTAATTACATTATCACTTTTTTAATTTAATATCTATTAGTTTCTTTTTAAATTTATCAAAGTAAAAATAAAAAATTAAAAAAAAATCACTCTCGTTATAATAACAAAAGTGAATTTTGGTGGTTGGGGATGGATTCGAACCATCGAAGACATGGTCGGCAGATTTACAGTCTGCTCCCTTTGGCCGCTCGGGAACCCAACCTTATTTTAAAAAAATGTTTTAAACTTTATTTAAAACAAATTTTTAAAAGTGGAGCTGGTGAATGGAATCGAACCATCAACCTGCTGATTACAAGTCAGCTGCTCTGCCAATTGAGCCACACCAGCACATAATATTTAATTGCTTGAGTTTGCAAAATTAAGTCAAATAAAATAAATTTCCTTTTTACCAATTTCGCGAACAATGTGATTATACATTATTAAAAATTCTTTGTCAACAAATTTTTTAATTTTTTTTTAATTTTTTATATTTTTTTTTATAATTAACAAAAATTTATAATTTTATTCGAGAAAACGAACAAATTTATGCTCGTTTTCTCTATTAAAATTAGTTATTATTTAGTCTTTTTTTCTTCTTTTTCTTCAATTAGTTTCTTTTCTTCTACTTTTTTATTTGCTGACTCTTTTGAAAAGTTTACCATTTCGCCAACAGATGATACTAAACTTGAAATATTTGCAAGGTCGCTTGGCACAATAAGTTTTGTGCTATTTCCATTAGCAACAGATTTTAATGCTTCATATCCTTCTAATGTGATGTAAGCTTTGTCTGGATGGGCTTCAATAATTTTTCTAATAGCTTCTGCTTTACCTTCGGCTTCAGCAATTAATGCTGCTTTTTTAGCTTCAGCTCTTAAAATTGCTGATTCTTTTTCACCTTCTGCAATTAAGATACTACTTCTCTTTTCACCTTCTGCAAGCAAAATAGCTTCTCTTCTTTCTCTTTCTGCACGCATTTGTTTTTCCATGGCTTCTCTTATTGCCTTTGGAGGGTCAATGTTTTTTAATTCAACACGATTAATTTTAATTCCCCATGGGTCTGTTGCTTCATCAAGAATTTTTCTCATTTTTGTGTTAACAGTATCTCTACTTGTTAACGTTTCATCTAGTTCCAATTCACCAACAATATTTCTTAATGTAGTTGCTGTTAAATTTTCGATTGCTGAAATTGGTCTTTCAACGCCATATGAGTAAAGTTTTGGGTCAGTAACTTGATAATATACAACTGTATCAATTTGCATTGTAACATTATCTTTTGTTATGATTGGTTGAGGTGGAAAATCTGCAACTTTTTCTTTTAAGCTAATTTCTGGACCACAACGTTCAATGAAAGGAACAATTAAATGAACACCTGTTTGAAGCGTTCTGTTATATTTCCCAAGTCTTTCTACAACTCTCGCTGTAGATTGTTTTATAATTCTTATACAACAACTTAAAATAAATAATATCAGTGCACCTAATACTATTAGCACTATACCTAATGTAGACATTTTTCTATTCTCCTTTAAATTAATCTGATTTTTTAACTATTAATTTATTGCCTTCTATTTTTAAAATTTCTATATGGCAATCTTTTTCTATTTCGCTTCCGTCTTGAGTTGTGCAATTCCATATAATTCCATTATATTTTACTGTCCCCATTTCATCAGCAGTTATACTTGTTATTAATTTAGCTTTTGTCCCAATTAATGAATCGGCATTAGTTTTTGTTTCATTTTTGTTTAAGAACTTTAATGTTATTTTTCTCAATCCAATAATGCAAGCAATTGAAACAGCAACAGCGACAATAATTTGTATTTCATATGAAACGCCACATGCAGCTAATATCATTGCTATTAATGAGCCAGCAGTAATCCAAATTGAAACTAATTCCATAGTTACAAATTCAACAATTAATGAAAGCACAACAACTCCAAGCCAAATATAAATCCAAATCATTTTTAACCTCCTTTTTAATTTACCATACTAAACAAAAATTTTATCTAGAACAAAATCTTTAACTTCATCGACTTTAATTGTGATTTGTTCCATACTATCTCTAAAACGAATTGTTACTGTATTATCTTTTAATGTGTTATCATCAACTGTTAAACAAAATGGTGTTCCAATTTCATCGTGACGACGATATCTTTTTCCAATAGAACCACTATCATCATAATCACAATTAAAATATTTAGAAAACTCGTTGAATAAGTTTTGGGCTTTTTCACCATGTTCTTTTTTCATTAAAGGCAAGATTGCAAGTTTGAATGCAGATAATGCAGGATGAATTTTCATTACAACTCTCGTTTCACCATTATCTAGCATCTCTTCATTGTATGCATCGCATAAAACTGTTAACATACATCTATCACAACCAATTGTATGTTCAACAACTGTTGGAATAAATTTTTCATTAGTGAATGGGTCTAAATATTCCATACTTTTTCCACTATATTCTTGATGACGAGATAAATCCCAAGTTCCTCTTAAATGTGTTCCATTCAATTCTTGCCAACCAAAAGGAAATTCATATTGAACATCACAAGCAGCTTTAGCATAAAATGCTAGTTTATCGTGGTCTTTAAAACGAAGTTTATTAGGATTTATTCCTATACTTTTAAAAAATTCCATTGAAAAATTTTTATAATATTCATAATATTTCATTCCATCTTTTTCATTACAAAAGAATTGATGTTCCATTTGCTCAAATTCTATTGTTCTAAAAATAAAGTTTCCTGGTGTGATTTCATTTCTAAAAGCTTTACCAATGTTTGCTATACCAAAAGGAACTTTTGCACGCATACTTCTTTGAACATTCAAAAAATTGACATATTCCCCTTGTGCAGTTTCTGGTCTTAAATAAACAATATCAGTATCACCTTCAACAACACCTCTATGTGTTTCAAACATAAGTTTAAAATTTTTTATCTCTGTAAAATTCGAATTTCCACACTTTGGACATTTAATGCCGTGCTCTTTTATGTAATTTTCCATTTCTTCATTAGTCATAGCATCAACATTCATTTCAATATTATGTTTGTTATTATAATCTTCAATTAAATTGTCTGCTCTATGACGAGTTTTACAATTTTTACAATCCATTTTAGGGTCACTAAAGCCAGACGTGTGTCCACTTGCATCCCAAACTCTTGGATTCATTAAAATCGCTGGATCCACGCCATATACATTATTATGTTCTTGAACGATTTTTTTCCACCAAATTTTTTTAATATTGTTTTTTATTTCAACACCAATAGGACCATAATCCCAAGTATTTCCCATACCGCCATAAATTTCACTTCCGGCGAAAATTATTCCACGATTTTTACACAAACTTACAAGCTTATCCATAGTCAAATTATTATTCATATTTCAAGTCCTTTACTAATTAAAAGTATAACACATTCATTTTAATAAAGTCAAAGAAATTAGAGTATTTTAGCATATTATATTTTTTTACATAATTTATATGCTTTTAATAGTAATTAAACTAATAATTATTCTTTGTTTTGAATATTTATTCATAAACAAAGTTAAAAAAACACCACCGAAGTGATGTTAAATTAATTTTCTTCATTGTTTTTTATAAAATCAACTACTTTTTGTAAATAATCTTTTGTATCATATGCAACTTCTTTAAATATAATTTTTTTAGTAACATTCTTATTGGTCAATACTGATGCTAAATACAATTCAATATTATCTTTCAAATAAAAATCTTTTCCATTGAAATACACATTTAAAGGTTTAAATCTTTTATTATTTATCATTTTATCACAATATTGATTTAATTTTTTAAAATTAACGCAAGATATATCGCGTAGTGGTTCAATATATTCATAAAATTTTTCATTATTTAGTTCAATTAATTTATTAAGAATTTTAACTGTTTTGTTTAAATCGTAATTTTCAATTAAAAAATTATATCTATTTATATAACTTTTTTCAAATTTAAAACGTTTTAAGCGAAGTTTAATGTCTTTTTTATCATCTCCCCTCTGAATTAAACGTCTTTTCAATTCACATTTATTAACATATAAAAACACAGTTTCAACATAAGAATCTTGTAAATTTTCTTTTAAGTTAAACGTTCCAATAACTCCTAAATCTTTAATTAAATGTTTAGAAGATTTTAACATTTCATTGCAATGATTTTTTTCAACACCGTAAAAGTTATTATGAATTAATTCATGTTCAAAAAAATCACCTTTTTTTATTTTATTTTGAAATTCTGATTTTGTTAGATAGTGATATGGATTACCTTCTGTTTCATTTGGTCGTTTATCACGAGTTGTGAATGTTGGTATTAATTTTACATCTTCATTTAAATTAGTTAATTTTTTTATTATTGTATTCTTCCCCGAACACGAACTTCCTGATAAAATTAAAATCATTTTTTGCTCTCCTCTAAAGTCTTTTTAAGATTATTCATTTCTAATTCTAGTCTTTCAGTTACAACTTGAATGTTCTCTTTACTATATTCCAAATTAAAATAGATAGGCTCACCAATTATTAATCTATTTCTTCTAAAAATTTTATTTTTCTTTTCATACATCATTGGAATAATTGGTGCATTTGTTTTTAAGCAAAACATACCAACTCCACCTTTAGCACTAGACATTTCTTCTTCTTTTGTTCTTGTGCCTTCTGGAAAAATTAGTAAGTTATTGTTATTATTCAAAACTGTTAAACATTTTTTTATACTTGAAATTTCTGGTTTTTCTCTGTTTATTGCAATCCCACGAAGTCTTGTTAAAATAAAAGCAAAGAATTTATTTTTAAACAAAGAATCTTTACATAAAACATAAAGTTTTGACTTCGCTATGTAATAAATGGGCGCAAAGTCCCAATTAGAATGATGATTGCAACAAAGAATTGCTTTCCCTTTTAATAAATTTTTCTTTCCAATAATTTTTATTGGTAAAAATATTTTCAAAGGCAACCAGCACAAAATATAAGCCAAAAAATATATCATTGTTATTTTCCTTTTATTTAATTTTATAATATTTTATGTCATTTTCAAAGGATTTTTGTTATTTTATAATAATTTTATACATTTTTTCAACAACTTCCTCTATTGTTAAATTATCTGTATTTATAACAATAGAATCATCTGTTTTAATTAATGGACACAATTCTCTTTCCATATCTCTTTTATCACGAGAAATTATATCTTCTAAAATTTGTTCATAAGATATCTTTTGTTGCTGTTGCAAAAATCTTCTTCTAGCTCTTTCTTCACAAGAAGCATCAATATAAAACTTATATTTTGCATCTTTTAAAACAACACTCGTTATATCCCTCCCGTCAATAATAATATCCATTTTATTTGCTAACATTAATTGTAATGATTTTATAAAATCCCTAACATATTCTTTTTTTGATATTATTGACGAAATTGTTGAAATAATTTCTTGATTTAATTTTGAAGTTACATCTTCATTATTTAAAAAAATCTTTTGTATATAATTTTCAAAAACAACATCAATATTTATATCTTTTAAATATTTTTCTATGTTTTTGTCATAATCTATATTATTTTCATATAAATACAACGCAACAGCTCTATATAATGAACCACTAGACAAGTGATTAATATTTAATTTCTTTGCTAATAAATCACAAACTGTACTTTTACCACTAGCACTTGGACCATCAACGGCTATAACCAATTTTTCCATTATAAATTCTCCTTTAAATAATTTAAGATTTCATCTAGTTTTTCTAATTCAAAGAATTTTGCATTTGGCATTGTTTTAAACCATGTAATTTGTCTTTTTGCATAATTTCGTGAGTGCATTTTTATTAATTCCTTAACTTCATCTAAAGTTTTTTGTCCGTTAAAATATTCAAAAAACTCTTTATAACCGATTGCACTCATACTTTGACTATTTTCATTTAAATTATATTTTTTAATAACATTTTCAACTTCATCTAACAGGCCTTCGGTAAACATTTTATCAACTCTTTCATTAATTTTATCATATAATTTAGCCCTATCAAGCGTTAAAACAATTAACTCATAATCATAGACTGGTGAAATGTTTTCTTGATTAAAATCTTCGCCACTATCAATTATTTCAAGACTTCTAATTACTCTTTTAGTGTCGTTATAGTGCAACATCTTTGCTCTTTCTGGAGATTTTTCTTTTAGTATGTTATATACAAACTCATTGCCTTTTTCCTCACAAAGTTTTTTGTAATGCTCTCTTAATTCTTCGTTTTTTGCTGTTTTTGAAAATGAATAAGGGAAAAGCAAACTTTTCATATAAAGACCCGTTCCCCCTACTAAAATTGGAAGTTTGTTTTGTTTGAATGCCTTTTCAATTTCTTTTTTACATAACTCAACATATTCTGCGACTGAAAATTCTTGATTAGGATTTACAACATCAAGAAGTGCTTGTGGATAATCTTTTTGTTCTTCTAAACTTGATTTTGCCGTTCCAATATTCATATCTTTATATATTTGCATACTATCACACGAAATCAAATAGCCATTAAATAAATCCTTGCACATACAAGCGAGTTTTGTTTTTCCAACCCCAGTTGAACCACCAATTAAAAGTATTTTTTTCATTAAATTTTCCTTTTAAACCATTTTTCTAATTCATTTTTTGTTATTTCAATAACTGCTGGACGACCATGAGGACAAGACAAAGTCATATTGCTCTCTTTCATTAATTCAAGCAATAATTCAATTTCTTTTTCACTTAATTTATCGCCAGCTCTAACACTTGCCTTACAGGCTTTTTGACTTAATTTTTCTTTTAATATATCAATTGAATTAATCTTTTTTAAAGTTGTTAAATCGCTTAAAATTTCCTTAAAAAACTCACCTAAATTTATTTCAGCTAGCATACTAGGAATGCTTGAAATTTTAAAGCAATCTTTCCCAAATTCACTAATTTGAAAACCAATTTCATTTAGATTTTGTAAATTTTCTTCAATAAAATTCGTTTCCAAACTATTCGTTTCTAAAATGTATGGAAGTAATAAAGGTTGTAATGTTAATTCTTTCGAATTAATTGCATTAATTAACTTATCATAATTTAATCTTTCATGGCAAGCATGTTGGTCAAAAACAAATACACTGTCATCAATTTGAACTAAAATATAAGTATCAAAAATCGAACCTATAATTTTATAATTTTTTATAGTTAAATTTTCAAAAACATCTTGTTTTGAAGCAAACTCTTCTTGTATTGTTTCTGTTATGAAATTACCCTTTGTTTGAATATTAACTTCACTAATTATATTTTCTTTATTAGTTTGTTCAAGTTGCTTGTCTAGTAATTTTGACATAATTGGAGAATCATGAAAATTTGGTAAATTTGAAAAAGACTTATAATCTTCAAAAACTTCGCTTTCACTTAATATTTTATTTGTTTTTTCTCTTATTAGGGTATTAATATTTTTTGTTGTTTTGTTTTCTTCAATAACAACTTCATTGTTTAAAGGTTTCTGTTCTTCAAAACTTTTTCCAACAAAATTTGAAACAGGTTTTGGCATATTATTTTCAATAAGTGGCAAATCATCATCTATTTTTTTTATTTCATTAAAATTTAATAATGCCTTTTTAATTGCACTATAAAAATATCCAAAGACTTTTTGTGTGTTTTCAAACTTGACATCTAATTTATTAGGATGAACATTAACATCCAAAGATGAAATTGGCAAATTAAAATTTAAAACAAAAAATGGAAATTGTCCCTTCATTAAAGAACCTTCATAAGCATTTTGAACCGCTGTTGATACTAATGAATTAATAACATATCTTTTGTTTATAACTAACGTTTGATATGTTCTGTTGCTCATAGAATGGGTCGGTTTTGAAATGTAACCCTTAATTGTCACATCATCAACATGATAATCTACTTCTATTAAGTTATTTAATATATCTTTTTTATAAACTAAATAGATTGCGTCCAACAGACCAGTTCCATTTGTTTGATAAATTTTTTCATTGTCTACAAAATATGAAAACTTAATTGTTGGGTTTGCTAATATATATCTTACAATTAAATTGGTAATTTCATTTTCTTCAGTCTTTGCTTTTCTTAAAAATTTTCTTCTTGCTGGAATGTTAAAGAATAAATCTTCAACTTCAACAATCGTTCCATCGCTAATTGAAGTGTCTTCAAAAAACTTTATAATTCCACCCTCTAGTTTAATCTTCTTTCCTAGTTCAAAATCTTTTTGCTTTGTTTGTAATGTGATTTTACTAACGGATGCAATACTTGCAAGCGCTTCGCCACGAAATCCTAATGTTAAAATAGAAGAAAGGTCTTCAACTGTTTTAATTTTGCTTGTTGAATGTGGTAAAAAGGCAGTTTTAACATCATCTGGATGTATACCACAGCCATTATCTGCAACACGGATTTTATCTATTCCACCATTTTCTATTTCAATAATGATTTCATTTGCACCACTGTCAAGTGAATTTTCAATAAATTCTTTAACAATTGATGCTGGCTTTTCTACTACTTCTCCAGCAGCAATTTTATTAAATACGTTTGCGTCTAATAAATTTATTCTTCCCATATTTTCCCTTTTATAATTTTTCTTTTAATGTTGATAAAATTGATAATGCTTCAAGTGGAGTTATTGAATTTAAGTCTATATCTTTCAGCATTGATATAATTTGTTTTGCTTGTCCAGAAAATTGATTTACATCTATATTTTCTTTCAATAAATCTTTACTTTCTAACTCACTTAAAATAATTTTACTTTTTTCAATCAATTCCTTTGGTAGTCCTGCCAATTTAGCAACTTCAATACCAAAACTCTTGTTAGCACCACCTCTGGCTATTTTTCTTAAAAATATTACACTTCCATTAAATTCTTTAACAGTAATTCTATAATTTTTAACCCCATCTAATTTTCCTTCAAGTTCTGTCAATTCGTGGTAATGAGTTGAAAATAGAGTTTTTGCTTTTATGTTGTTTGAAAGATATTCCATCACACTCCAAGCAATGCTTAAACCATCAAAAGTCGCAGTGCCACGGCCAACTTCATCAAGCAATATTAAACTTTGGTTTGTTGCATTTGCTAATATTGTAGCCACTTCTGTCATTTCAACCATAAATGTGCTTTGGCCATAAATCAAGTCATCACTTGCACCAATTCTTGTAAAAATTCTATCCGTTAAAGATATTTCAGCAAGTTTAGCAGGCACAAAACTTCCAATATGTGCTAGTAAAGTGATTAATGCAACTTGTCGCATATATGTGCTTTTCCCAGCCATATTTGGCCCCGTTATTATCATGGTTCTATCGCTATCTTCATTTAGATAAGTGTCGTTTGCAATAAACTCACCTTTGTTTAATAAACTTTCAACAACAGGATGCCTTCCATCAATGATTTTTATGTGTTTTATATTTTCATTAATTGTTGGCTTAACATAGTTATTTTCACTTGCAACTTCGCTTAAAGATATTATTGCGTCAAGCAGGCCAACATATCTACTTGAAAGTTGAAGTTTAGTAACATTTTTCTTTAATTCTTCTCTAATGTTAGTGAACAACTCAATTTCGCGTTTTAAGGCCTTTTCTTCGCAACCTAAAACTTTCTCTTCTAACGATTTTAATTCTTCTGTGTAATATCTTTCTGCATTAGTTAACGTTTGTTTTCTTATATATCTCATTGGCACTAAATCTTTTTGTGAATTAGTAACTTCAATGTAATAACCAAAAACACGATTATATTCAATTTTTAGTCCTTTGATGCCCGTTTCTTCTCGTTCAACTTCTGCTAAATTATTAATCCATTGCTTTCCATTTTTAGATGCATTTACAAAATCATCAAGTTGAGAATCATAACCAAATTTTATGTAGTCGCCGTCTTTATAATTATTTGTTTCAGTGTCTTCTTTTAAAGCACTTTCTAGTAAGTTTGTAACATCCGAAAAGTCATCAATCTTTTCTCTAATCTCTTGTAATAACTCGCTTTTAAAACTTAATAATAACTCCTTTAAAACTGGAAACAATTTCAAACTGTTTTTTATGCTCACACATTCTCTTGGAGATATTGAACCATAACTTATTTTAGAAGATAATCTTTCGGTATCGTGAATTTGTTTTAAAATTTCTATAATTTCTTCACGTTTTATTAAATTATCATAAAGTTCTTCGACAGCATCTAGTCTTTGATTAATTTTTACACTGTTTTTTAATGGTTGTTCAACAAAATTGCGTAATGTTCTTCCTCCCATAGCAGTGTTAGTTTTATCTAAAAGCCATAACAAACTTCCACGTTTTTTACCTTCTCTTCCCTGACTTGTAAGTTCAAGATTTTTTCTAGTATTAACATCCAAATACATATAGTCTTTTGAATAATAATATTTAATTGTGTTAATGTGTGTTAAATTTCTTTTTTGTGTTTTTAGTAAATAAGCTAAAAGTCCACCAACAACAATTAATTCGTTGTTATTTGTTATTTCGAAAATCTTATAGTTAGTAGTTTTAAACTGATTGTAAAATAACTCTTCACTATTTTTTAAATTAAATTCATCAAAAGCATAAAATTCAGGCAACGAACTTAAAGTAATTTTATTTAAGTTTAAACTTTCTAATTTCATTTCATTATTACATATAATTTCAGCAGGATTAATCATAATTAAAAAGTCGTTCAGTTTTTGCAAAGTCGCTTCTTTTGTAATATAAAATTCACCAGTTGAAATATCTGAAAAAGCAATATAATATTCTTTTGAGTAGTAAATACAACATATAAAATTGTTTTTCTTTTCTTCAAGAATTTCCTCTTCCATAACAGTTCCCGGAGTTACAATTCTTATAACATCTCTTTCGATAATTTCCTTAGAATTTTTACTTGGTTCTGTTAATTGTTCACAAATTCCAACTTTATAACCCATGGATAATAATCTTTTAAGATATAGGTCGCACGCTTTCGCTGGAATTCCACACATAGGGGCTTTCTCATCTAATCCACATGCTTTGCTTGTTAAAGTTAAGTCCAAAATTTTACTACACAATATTGCATCTTCATAAAACATTTCATAAAAATCGCCCAATCGATAAAACAAAATAACATCTTTATTTTTTTCTTTGGTTATTAAATAATGTTGCATCATTTTAGATGGCTTTTTTTCCATATTTACTCCTTCGTTTTTAATAATTCTTTTTCAAGTTTTAAAATTTCATTAACACGTCTATTTTTAACTTCAAAAGGAATATGATTAGGCATTGTTTCTGCTTTAGTTCCATTTCTAACTGAATACATATAAGCAAAAATTCCATCATATCTAACTCTTTTTATTAAATTAACGGTTTCATTGAAATCTTCTTCTGTTTCCCCGGGAAAACCAACAATTATATCTGTTGTAATTCGTGCATTTGGGATTTTCTTTCTTATGTAATCAATAATTTCCAAATAGTGTTCAATGGTATATTTTCTATTCATTGCTTTTAAGATTTTGTTACTACCACTTTGAACTGGTAAATGGATTTCATTTGATAATTTTTCATTTTCGCTAATAGTGTCTACAACATCAAAAGATAAGTCTTTAGGATGACTTGTCATAAATTTAATAACAAAATCACCATCAAGTTTTGCTAGAGTTTTTAACAGATTATTAAAATTTACACTTTCATCATTAATATCATTGCCATAACTATTAACATTTTGTCCTAAAAGCGTGATTGATTTATAGCCTTTATTGATTAAATCTTTTACCTCTTCCACAATTTCATTAAAATCACGACTTCTTTCTCTTCCCCTTACATAAGGAACAATACAATATGAACAATAATTGTTGCAACCATAAATTATGTTTACATACGCATTATAATCATCATCTCGAACCATATTAGTCTGTTCTGGCATTAGTTTATCATCTAACGATAGTGCAAAAACGCGTTTTTTCGTTTCTAATTTTTGCATAACAAAATCTTTAAACATAAAAAGATTATGCGTGCCAAAAACTATATCGACAAAAGGATAACTTGTTTTTAATTTTTCAACCCTATCTGCTTGTTGTGTCATACAACCACAAACAGCAATAATTAGGTCAGGATTTTTCTTTTTTAATCCTTTTAATGCGCCGATATTTCCAAATGCCCTATCTTCTGCTCCTTGTCTTATGCAACAAGTGTTGAATACAATTATGTCTGCTTCTTCTTTATTTTCTGTTTTACTATAGCCAAGTTCTTCTAACATTCCCGCCAACTTTTCGCTTTCGTGAATATTCATTTGGCAACCATATGTTATTACTAAATATTTTTTCATAGTAATAATTATATACTTTTTTTGGACTTTTTTCAACATAATTTAACTAAAAAAACAAATACTATCATTATGAAAAAATTTTTCAAAATTAGTTTAATTACCTTTCTATCATTTTTGGGCGTTATTTTAATTGTTTTTGCATTTTTTTTAAACAATGCAATTAAATCTGCTAACACTGTAACTTTTGATAAAGACTTATTAATTTCGGCATCAAGCAAAATCGAAATGTTTGATAACAATGGAAATGTTTTAAAAGCCAATAAAGCAAATATGGTTGTTGATATTGAAAAACTTCCAAAATATGTTAAAGATGCTTTTATTAGCATTGAAGATAAAAAGTTTTATTCCCACAAGGGATTAAACTATAAACGAATGGTGGCGAGCTTAATAAACAACATTAAAAGTGGATATGTTAAAGAAGGTGGTTCAACAATTAGTCAGCAGTTAATTAAAAACACACATTTAAACAGTGAAAAAACACTTTCTCGTAAACTTAAAGAAATTGTATTAACAAAAAAATTAGAAAAAAACTTTTCAAAGGATGACATTTTAGAAACATATTTAAATGTAATATATTTTGGAAATAATTCTTATGGGCTTGAAAATGCCAGTTATAATTACTTTGGAAAATCTAGCAGTGAACTTTCTTTAAATGAAGTTTGTTGCCTTGCTGGATTAATTAAAGCACCAACAAAATACTCACCCATATTAAATTATGAGAATTCATTTAATCGTAAAAATTTGGTTTTATCTGAAATGAAAAAAGATGGAAAAATTACTAAAGAAGAATATGAAGAAAACATAACAAAAGAAATAACTTTAAACCTTCAAGAAAGACAAAAAGATATATATGAACAAGCAGTTATTTTAGAAGCAGAAAACTTATTAAACTTGAACGAACAAGATTTAAAAATGATTGGTGTTAAAATTTTTACATATCAAGATAGTAAATTACAAAATGAGTTAATAGATATTATTAATAATGATTCATATTATCATAAAAACAGTTATGGAAACACAGCCGATAGTTGTGCTGTAGTTATAGATAATGAAACAGGTGGAGTGAACGCTTTTTATGGAAAATGTGATTACAATTTAATAACAATCAAACGTCAGCCAGGTTCAACTATAAAACCAATTTTAGTTTATAGTCCTGCTCTAGAAAAAGGGATTATCAATCCTGATAGTTTAATTTTAGATGAAAAAATAGATTATGATGGATATAAACCTAATAATGTTGGTCACGTTTTCCATGGTTATGTTACAACTACTGAGGCAATAGAACAATCTTTAAACATCCCTGCCGTTAAAATTATGAAAGAAGTTGGCATTGATAATTGTAAGAATTTTGTAAAAAAGGTGAATTTAGATTTAGCAAATGAAGGTAATAATTATGCTTTAGCATTAGGTGGATTTAAGTATGGAACAAATTTAATAAGTTTGACTAACACTTTCCTCCCATTTTCGCAAAAGGGCAATTTCACAGCTTCTCGTTTCATTAAAGAAATTCAAACAGATAATGGAAAAGTTTTATGGAAAAATCAAGAAAGAAAAACACAAGTTATGAGTGAAGAAAGCGCTTATTTAATGAATAAAATGTTAATTGCTGGCGTTAAAAATGGAACAAGTAAAAGACTTAATTCACTTCCTTTTGAGGTCGCTGGAAAAACAGGAACGGTCGGAATTAAAAATACTAATTTAAACACAGATGCATATTCAGTTGCTTATACAAAAAATAAAACCTGTGGTGTTTGGTTAGGCAACACATCATATAAAACAGAATATAATTTAGAAGGTAAAAACAACGGCGGAACTTATGCAAGTAGTATGTTAAAAGAAATTATGTTAAAAAGCCATGAAAACATTAAAATTGATAATTTTGACAAGGCACCAAATGGTATAATAACAATAAAAATAGATGAAACAGCGCTTGAAAACGAACACCAAATTATGCTGGCAGGAGAAAATACGCCACCTGTTTATGTAAAAAACATTGAAGTAAATAAAAAGTTTGCAAATTTTAAAACTAGTCCATCTTATTCTAATCCTAAAATGAGTAATATTACAGTTAAACTAGTGGATGGCAAGCCACAAATAACCTTTAATGCACAAAAATATTTAATTTATAAAATTTTTAGAATTGAAGAAGACGAAACAAAAATTTTAGATACAATAAAAAATAAAAAAGGTGAAATTTCTTTTGTCGATGAAACCGCTTTAACGGATGTATTTTATGATTATTATGTTGAATGTTATGCATATAATTATTCAACATTTACACCAAGCGCTAAAAGCCAAAGTAATGTCGTTAAATTCATCATTTTAGAGTAGTTTCATTCGTTGTTAAGCAAAATTAGAATATAGGACTAAATTAATCAATAAAAATGAGCCCTGAAGTTAGGACTCATTTTTTAATTTATTATTCACCTTTTGATGATATTGCATTTTTTACTTTTTCTTCAATTTCGGCATAAATTTCTTGATTATTTTCTAGGAAGGCTTTTGCATTTTCTTTACCTTGTCCAATTTTTTCTCCATTATAGCTAAACCATGCACCACTTTTTTCAATAATATCTAATTCTACAGCGGCATCTAATAGTGAACCAGACTTTGAAATTCCTTTTCCAAACATAATTTCAAATTCTGCAACTTTGAATGGAGGTGCCATTTTGTTCTTAACAACTTTGATTTTTGTTTTATTCCCTAAAACTTCATCGCCATTTTTAATTGTGTCAACTTTTCTAACATCTAAACGAATGCTTGAATAGAATTTTAAAGCTTTTCCACCAGGCGTTGTTTCAGGACTTCCAAACATAACTCCAACCTTTTCTCTTAATTGGTTAATAAAAATGACACAAGTGTTTGTTTTAGAAACAATTGCTGTTAATTTTCTTAAAGCTTGACTCATTAGTCTTGCTTGTAGTCCAATGAAACTATCTCCCATTTCTCCATCAATTTCAGCCTTCGGTGTTAAAGCAGCAACAGAATCTATAACAACTAAATCGATTGCTCCACTTCTAACTAACGCTTCACAAATTTCTAGGCCTTGTTCACCAGTGTCTGGTTGAGATACATAAAGTTCACTTATGTTTACACCTAAATTTTCAGCATAAGTTGGGTCAAGTGCATGTTCAGCATCAATATATGCGCAAGTTCCACCCATTTTTTGAGATTGTGCAACAATTGTCAATGCAACAGTTGTTTTACCACTGCTTTCAGGTCCATAAATTTCAACAATTCTTCCTCTTGGAACACCACCTATTCCTAACGCTTTATCTATGGCAATACAGCCAGTTGGTATGACTTCTACATCACCGTTAAAGTGTTGGTCCATTTTGATAACACTGCCTTTACCAAATTGTTTTTCAAGTTGTAAAATTACAGTGTCTAATGCTTTCTTTTTATTTTCATCCATATTATACTTTAAAAACTCCCTTATTTTTAACTAAATAATTAACACCACTTATAAGACTTACAAGTGTTGCTAGCCCCATAATACAATAACCAATCCACATAACAATGTCAAGAATTAATTGATTGCCTAAAACGCCATTTAATGCAACAAATAACAACAAAGCAGATAATCCAATATCTTGTAATAATGTCTTTAATTTGCCTAATTTATCTGCACTAATAACAACATTATTGCTTGCAGCAACTTGTCTTAAAGCGCTAATTAAGAAATCTCTTGACATCATAATTATCAAAATTAATTCAGCAAAAATTGGTGGAATTGTGTGATCGACACAAACCAAAATTAAAGTTGCAAAAACTAACAATTTATCTGCTGTGGAATCTAAAAATGTTCCTAAATTTGTTACTTGATTTAATTTTCTAGCATAATATCCATCTAGATGGTCAGTGTATGCAGCAAGCATAAATAAACCTAAAGCAATAAATTTTCCAATATTATTGGGAATAAAAGTTGCTAGATAAAAAAATACAACAAGTGGAATCAAAATAAGTCTAGCAGTGGTTATTTTATTTGGTAAGTTCATTTTCATTTTTTAATCTCTCCTATTAAATCTATATCATTTGTATCGGTTATTAAAACTTGATAGTATTTATAAAGTTCAAGCTTATCGGTATTTTTTATGTAAACTAAAGTGTCAATAACAGGACTGTTATATTCACTTCTTAAAACTTTATTACCTTCAAGGTCTTGCTCACAAACACAAGTTAGTGTTTTGCCAACCAATCTTTGATTATTTTCTATTATAACATTTTTTTGTAAATTTTGTATATCTTTTAAGCGAATTTTTTTAATTAATTTAGGAATTTGCCTTTTCATATAAAAGGCTTTAGTTCCTTCCTCTTTTGAATAAGCAAAAAAGCCAACGTTATCAAGTTTATATTTTGATAAAAAGTTTTTCATTTCTTTAAAATCTTTACGAGTTTCACCTGGAAAACCAATTATGAAAGTGCTTCTAATGCTTATATAATTTTTACAATTTCTTAATTTTTCAGTTATTGAAATGATTCTTTGTTTATCACCTTTTCTGTTCATTTTGGTCAAAATTTTATCGCTGATGTGTTGAAAAGGTATGTCGATGTATTTACAAACTTTTGGGTTATTATCTATTTCTTCAATAAGTTCATCATTGATTAATTCAGGATAGCAATATAACAGTCTAATCCATTTTAAATTTTCAATTTCGCTTAACTTCTTAATTAATTCTACTAACTTATACTCTCCATATAAATCATATCCATATTTAGTGACATCTTGTGCTATTAAAATAATCTCACTTGTGCCATTATTGACTAATTCTTGCGCTTCAAGCACAAGTTTTTCCATTCGTTCAGAACGATATCTTCCTCTAATAAAAGGAATTGTGCAATATGAACAAAAGTTATTACATCCATCTGCAATTTTTAAATAAGCATAGTTTAGAGGAGTTGAAACAACACGATTTAAATTACAAAATGTTGGAGTAAAATCATCTTTCACACCATATAGTTTTTCAATATGTCTTACAATATACTTATTTTCTTTTAAAGGCAAAATTAAATCGGCTTCAGGAAGTTCTTTTTTTAATTCTTCCAAATTTTTTTGTGGTAAACAACCTGTTACAATTAATTTTTCAAGTTTTTTAGATGCATTTTTAAGTTCTAGAATTGTCATAATGCTTTCTTCTCGACTATCTTTAATGAATGCACAAGTATTCACGATGACAATTTCAGCATCTAGAGCATTTCCAACAATTGTAAAATTATAATTTTTTAAAAAATATAACATTTGTTCTGCATCTACTCTGTTTTTATCACAACCAAGTGTTATTAATGCAACTTTCTTTTTGAGTAATTTTTCTTTTGTAATGTTCATTTTATTCTCCATATATCTGTATATATTCTTCCATAGTGATGTAAACTGTTCTTGGCTTACTTCCGTCAGCAGGAGAAATATATCTTAAGCGTTCCATTTGGTCAATAATTTTTCCAGCACGCGAGAAACCAATACCAAAGCGTCGTTGTAATTTACTGATGCTTGCTTGTCCAATTTCAATTACATATTTAACTGCTTCACTCATTAATGAATCAACTTCATTAGGGTCATAGCCTACACCACTAGATGATTCATTGACTTTATTAATTTCCCTGTCTGCTTCGTCACTAAAATAACACTCATTATTTTGCTTAACAAAATTAACAACAGCCATAACTTCTTCATTGCTAACATAAGCACATTGAATTCTTGATGGTTCAGGCAATTCTTGTGGGTAGTATAACATATCACCACGTCCTAATAGTTTTTCTGCACCATTTCGGTCTAAAATTGTTCTACTATCAATACTGCTTTGAACAGCAAATGCAATTCTCGATGGAAGATTGTTTTTAATCGTTCCTGTAATAACATCAACTGATGGTCTTTGTGTTGCCAAAATTAAATGAATACCTGCTGCTCTCGCCTTTTGTGCAATACGCAACACTCTATCTTCAATTTCTTTCTTATTACTACTCATTAAGTCATTCATTTCATCGATAATCATTATGATATATGGTAGTTTTTCTCGTGTGCCATTAGCAACTTCTTGTGTTTGATTATATTCATCAATTTTTTTAACGAATGTTTCTTCAAACAAACCATATCTTCTTTCCATTTCTTTAATTAGATATGACAAAGCATTAATTGTTTTATCACTGCTATAAATGACTTCTGGAATTAAAAGATGTGGTAAATTATTAAACATTGAAAATTCAACTCTTTTAGGGTCAACAAGCAAAATCCTTAAGTCATCTGGACCACATTTGTATAATAAACTAACTAGCAAAACATTTAAGCATACACTTTTACCACTTCCAGTTGAACCGGCAACTAATAAGTGTGGCATTTTTTCAATGTTACATACTCTGCAATTACCATTAATGTCTTTACCCAAGGCGAATGTTAACACGCCCTTTGAACCATAAAATTCTTTGCTTTCTAGAATTTCCCTTAAAGACACAGTGGCTATTTCTTTGTTTGGAACTTCGACTCCTACTGCACTTTTTCCAGGAATAGGTGCTTCAATACGAATTTCATATCTTGAAGCAAGTGCCATCTTTAAATCTGATGAAAATTGCGATATTTTATTAACGCTTATTCCTGCTGGCATTTCAAGTTCATATCTGGTTACGGCAGGACCTGATACAACTCCTATAACTTTTGCCGGAACTTTGAAATTTTCGAGTGTTGTTTCAATAATTCTTGCATTTCTTTCAAACTCTTCTGTGTTCTTACTTATGTCGCTTGAAACAGTGTTTAATAAATCTAGTGTTGGTCTTACATATTTGCTTGGTTTTTTATAATTTGAAAGTTTTGGCGCTGGTTTATCATTTAAAATGTTCGCTTGAACATATCTATTTTTTTCCTTTACTTCTTCTGTTTTAATAGTGCTTACTTTATTGATTATATCATCAATTTTAATATCACTAATTTTATCTTTTTTGTTTGTTGAAACATCTTCTTTTTCTTCATTATGTCTTATGTTTTCTTGTTGTTCACTTTTTTCAACAAAATCAACATAATCTTTTTCATTTTGCGCTTCGTTCGATTTGTTTTCTGCTTCTTTAATTAAGTTGTTGATTGGCAAATTTTTTAAATTATCTTCCAAATTTAAATTTCGCCTTTTCATTCTAGCATAATCTTCAGATGTAACTTTATAACCTGTGTTTAAAGTTGCATTTAAAAATTCCAAATTCCTTTCATTATCTTTTTTTCTATCTTCTTTAACAACTCCGTGAGAAAATGTTGCATTGTTAAACGGATTAAATTTTTTTAATTCATCCTCTATGTTTTCACTTTCATTTTCTTCAAAAATAGGTGTAACGTGTTGATTATTATACACTCTTTCAAAAGTGTCAAGTTGTTTGTTAACAGTTGCTACTGGTTTATTTTTAACATCAATCAATCCAAGTTTCGCTTTCGCTTCTTCTCTCTTTTGGTTTTCTTTTTCGATTTCTGCATCAACTGTAATTTTAGGTTCAACTTTCTTTTCTTCAAAAAGTTGTTCATTTAAAAATTGAGAAGCAGATGAAGAAACTTTCACTTCTTCTATTCTTGTTCTTCCGTTTTTATTTATTCCAACATAGTTTTTACTATTTTTATTGACTAAAAAGTAATCAACAATTTTATAGCAACTAAAAATTAATAGCAATACAAATAAAACATAAGTTCCAAAATTTTGCAATAAAGCTAGTAAAGGATATGTTATTAATCCTAAAAGCAAGCCTCCAACAGACATTTGGCAAGTGTATAATTCTGCTAGGTATGCGCCATAGCTAGACATTGTAACAAATCCTGAAAATGCAATGTGAAAAATGCACAAAATTGAAAAAATAGCTAACGAACAATAAACTACAAATTTTTTAGGTAAAACAAATTTTTTACCTTTTAAAATCATATAACTTACAGCGTATCCAATAAAAAACAAAGGATAGGCAAAAAGTCCAAAAAATCCTATTAAAAATACCTTTAAAAATTTAATAAAAGAAGTAAACAATGCAAAGTAACCGATTGTTGAAATAACAACTAAAATTATTGCAACTTTCTTATTGTTTGAGTTTGAATTTTTCGATTGTCTAGGCAAGATGTTTTGCAAAGTATAATCCTCCTTGGTTTAATTATATCACAAAGCTTAATAAAACTAAAAATTAAAATTAAATTTTTTTATTTTTTGTTTTTAAAGTTAAATAAACTTAAGTTTTTCGACATTAAAAACTTAATCTTGTTTTATCACAAAATTCAACAATATTCAAGAGTAATAATAAAAAAAATCATCTTTTTACAAAAAACTCTCTTTAAGAGTAAGAGAGTTTTCTTATTTTACATATTCTTTATTTTTTTTTAATGCTTTGCCTTCATATAAACCAATTAAATCTAAATCAGTATTATCTGCAACCATTGAAATGCAATAATTTTTATTATCAAATAAATTTTTAAGTTGAGCATTAACATCATCTAGTTTTATATCTAAAATTCTAGCAATTCTTTGTTCTTTGCTAATTGTTTTGTTATAAACTTGAAGTTGTGAAGCATTAATACTTGCTTGATTATTTGGACTATCAGATTGCAATTTAATGTTTGAAATGGCCATAATTTTTGCTTGGTCCAATTCTTCTTGAGTAAAGCCATTTTTAACACTTTCATCAATAACTTTTTTAATTGTTTTTAAAGCAAGTGGGACTTTTTTAGGATTTGTTCCAAGCGAAATTAATATCTTACCAGAATAAGCATTTGTGTCATTATAAGCAGAGATATTATAAACTAAACTTAATTTTTCACGCACTTCTTGAAACAATCTACTGCTCATTCCCCCGCCTAAAATATAAGATATTATGCTGTTCAATGTGTTTTCTTTAATTTTATATTTATTGTTAGATTTATATGCAATGCAAACTTGAGCTTGACTTGTATCTTTTTTTACTTTAGATTGTGTTTTTGTTACGATATGTAATTCGTCTTTATGATTTGGCACATATTTTTCTTTAATTTTAAAATTTGGTTCGAAATATTTTTCAACTAATTGTTCTATTTCTTCCATTTTTACATTTCCTGCAACACTTAAAATTATATTTTTAGGTGTGTATCTTTTATTAATGTAATCAAAAATTTGTTCTCGAGTAATTTTGGCTACAGTTTCTGCTGTTCCTGCAATGTCGTGCGAGAAATTTGTTCCATCATATAGTGTTCTGCTAATTTCAGTTTCACAAACAATATCGGGACGGTCTTGATACATATCTATTTCTTCAATGACTACTTGCTTTTCTCTTTTTAATTCATCATTATCAAATTTTGAATTAAAAAACATATCACTTAAAATTTCTACACTTTTTTCCAAAGAATCTTTTGTGCCATAAGTGTAATAACAAGTAACTTCTTCACTTGTGTATGCATTAGATTGTATACCGAATTTATCAAATTCTTGCACAATTTGAAGAGCATTTCTTTTATCTGTTCCCTTGAACATCATATGTTCAATTAAATGACTAATTCCATAGTCCTTTTCTTCACTTTCATTTGCACTCCCAGTGAATACAAATATTTTAAAAGCGACGCCTTCAAATCCTTTCATTTCGTCAACTGCAAGTCTTGTTCCACTATTTAATACTTTTGTTTTAACCATAAAATTCTCCCGTTAAATTTAGTATAACACAAAAAATGCTAAATTTCAATAATATAGCAATTTTTTATTAATTTTTGCATTAAAAAGTAGGTTTACACCTACTTTCTATAACTTTTCAATTAAGTAATATTGTCACTAACTGTTGTTAAGATGAAATTTTTATCTTTGTAATATTTTATTATATTAGGCAAGGCCTTCAGTGTATGCTCTGTTGGATGCATTAATATTAAATCGCCGTTTTTCGCATTTTTAGTTGCCCTAGAATAACAAACTTCACTATCTTTATCTCTCCAATCAATTGTATCTTTACTCCACATAATTGTTTTATACCCTAAGTTTGATGCAACACTCAGTGTCGTTTGTCCATAACTTCCACTAGGAGGAGCAAACAATGTCATTTCAACATTAATTAACTCTTTAACAAGTTTATGTGTTATATAAATTTCTTCCTGATTTCGCTCATAACTTAAATACTTATGGTCTTTATGATAATATCCGTGATTTCCAATTTCATGTCCTGCATCATAAATTTTTTGTAAAACTTCATTGTTAGACGCAACCCAAGTTCCCCCAACGAAAAATGTAACTTTTACATTTTCATTTTCCAAAACTTCAAGCATTGGTTCAATATACTCTGTCCCCCAATATAGATTAATCATTAAACTAACTTTATTATTTTTTGAATTTCCACAGTATATTGCTTCTAGTTTATTGTCACTAAAAACACTTGTTATATTACTAGTAAAAGCAAGAAAGAAAACCCCAGCAACCAACAAAATTAATATCAAATTAGTTACATGAATTTCAAAATTTCTTTTATTTTTGCTTCGTTTTTTCTTCGTTTCTCTCTTAAAATGAACTGATGTGTTTAATTTTTCTTTTAACATATAATAAAATATGTTTTTTTTAAAAATATTATTACTAATGTTTTGAAAATATAAATTTATATGTTATAATAAATAAAGTTAAGGAGATTTATATGTCAACTTCATTATTATTAATGAGAACAGATTTAATTTTTTATATTTTATCAGTAATATTTTTTTGTGGTTTCATTGTTGTTCTTTTGTGGTATATAATGTCTGAGAAAAAGAATAATGCTAACAAACACACAAAGGCATGGACAATAGAAAGTGCCAAGAAATTTCTTGAAAATAACAATATTAGTATAAAAGAAGCGTCTAACGACAAAGCTTTAAAAGGTGAATTAACCAATACATCAACTATTACTAAAACAGAAACAGTTAATAAAAAACCAACCGAAAAAAACAGTGCTTTAGTTAAAAGTAGCACCACTATAACGCCTAAAAAAGAAGTTGGAACAAAAACAAGTCAAACAAAAATGACGACTAAAACACTAAAAAACAAAAAACCAATCACAAAAACTACTAAAGTTACCAAAACAACAAAAACTAATTTAGCAGATAATGAGAAAAAATAATATTTTTTAAAATATGCAAGAGTTCTATTTTTTAGAACTCTTTTTTGTTTTAATATCATTTGCTTTCTTTTTTTTAATATAAATAAAAAAACGTATTGCTCTAAACTAAAAGATATTAACTTTAATCTCTTTTACACTTTTTATTTTAATATGTTATTTGCTTATTAAAAGCATTTTTCCTTTCTTATTATTTATTTTTATTAGAAGACTTTTTAAACAGCTTTAAAAAAACATATTAGTAAAACGAACTAATATGTTTTTATTAAATATTAAAGTTTTTCGATAAGTTTTAAATCTACTCTTCCCTTTTCATCAATTTTGATTACTTCAACAATAACTCTATCGCCAATATTAACAACATCTTCAACTTTTGCAACTTTTTCTTTAGAAAGTTTAGAAATATGAATCATTCCTTCCTTTCCTTTTAAACATTCTACAAAAGCACCAAATTGCATAATACGAATTACTTTTCCTTCATAAGTTTTACCAATTTCTAATTCTGTTGCGATATCCAATATCATTTCTTTTGCTCTTTCGTTCATAAAATCATCACTAGAGGCAATCATAACTTTACCTTCATCAGTAATGTCAATTTTAACGCCTGTTTCGTCTATAATTTTATTAATCATTTTTCCACCAGAACCGATAACATCTTTAATCTTGTCTGGATTAATTTCAAAACTAATTATTTTAGGAGCATATTTAGATAATTCTTTTCTTGGAGCTTTAATTACTTCTAACATTTTTCCTAAAATGTGCATTCTACCTTCCTTTGCTTGATTTAATGCAGTTTTTAAAATGTCTTCATCAATACCTTTAATTTTAATATCCATTTGAATTGCAGTAATACCTTTTTCTGTTCCTGCAACTTTAAAGTCCATATCTCCTAAGAAATCTTCAAGACCTTGAATATCTGATAAAATAGCAACTTTATTTTTTGCTTCATCTTTAATTAAGCCCATTGCAATACCAGCAACTGGTGCTTTAATTGGCACACCACCATCCATCAATGCTAGAGTTGAACCACAAACTGATGCTTGACTTGTTGAACCATTACTTGATAACACTTCACTAACAGTTCTAATTGCATAAGGAAATTCTTCTTCGCTTGGCAAAACTGGTTCTAGTGCTCTTTCTGCAAGTGCTCCATGACCGATTTCTCTTCTTCCTGGACTTTTTAAAGGTTTTGCTTCTCCTGTTGAATATCCTGGCATATTATAGTGATGCATATATCTTTTAACGTCTTCATCATCTAATCCTTCCAATTTTTGCATATCTGAAATTGAACCTAGAGTTAATGTTGTCATAACTTGAGTTAACCCACGAGTGAAGACACCACTTCCATGAACTCTTGGTAAAACACCTGTTTCACACCAAATTGGTCGAATTTGTTTTAATTCTCTTCCATCTGGGCGAACGCCTTTATCAATAATTTTTGCTCTCATTATTTCTTTTTTAATGTAATACAATGAGTTTAATATGTCTTTTTCTTGTTCTGGATATTTATCTTTGAAATATTCCAAAACTTCAATGTTCATTTTTTCTTCTGCTTCATCACGCATTGTTCTATCAAAGTTTTCCATAACTTTTTCAACTTTTGAATAAGCAAATTCACGAACATCCTTATCTAATTCTTCTGGTATGTGATAATATTCTATTTCAACTTTTGGTTTTCCAATTTCTTTAACAATGCCATTAATAAATTCAACAATCTTTTTGATTTCTTCGTGAGCAATCATAATACCTTTTAGCATTACTTCTTCACTAACTTCTTTGGCGCCTGCTTCAACCATTAAAACTGCATCTTTTGTTCCAGAAACAGTCAAATGCAATAGGCTTTTATCCCTTTCTGCTTGATTTGGATTAATAATATATTCACCATCTACATAACCAACTAACACACTACCAGTAGGGCCAGCAAATGGAATATCGCTTATTGACAATGCTACTGATGATCCGATCATTGCCAAAATTTCTGGAGAATTGTCACCATCCACACTTAAACATGTTGCAACAACTTCAACATCATTATAAAACCCTTTTGGGAATAAAGGTCTAATTGGTCTATCAATTAATCTTGATGTTAAAATAGCTTTATCACTAGCACGTCCTTCTCTCTTTTTAAATCCACCAGGGATTTTTCCTACTGAATACATTTTTTCTTCAAAATCAACTCCAAGTGGGAAGAAATCCATTCCCGCTCTTGGTTCTTTGCTCATATTAACATTTACCATTACCATTGTTTCGCCACAGCGAACAATACAAGTTCCATTTGTTTGAGCACAATACTTTCCTGTTTCTACAATTACTTCTTTTCCACCAATTGTAGTTTTAAATTCTTTTCCTAAATTCATTTTTTCTCCTTTATACACCATATAATTATATAATATTTATAAAATTTTGACAAATATTTTGAGATAAAAAAATAAATTCCCCACAAAAGAGAATTTATTTTATTTTTATTCACTTAAAATAGTTAAATTGAAGTCTTTTAGACTTTCTTTATATAAATTTAATGAAGCGTTTGGAACATATATTTTTAAGTTATCTGAAAGATCAACAAATGCATCCTTTGCAATCGTTGGAACTAGTCCTGTTGTGAATGTGATGCTTGTTAAATTTTCCAAATTTTCAAATGCATTACTTTCAATTTCACTTACTGAAGAGGATAGTGTTATTGCATTTATTGAAGAAATATCTTTAAAAGCAAGTGCACCAATCTTAATAATTTTTTCATAAGCATTAAATTCAGTTAAATTAAGCGATGCAATATTACCAAGATATTTATTTAAAACGCCATCCTTAATTGAAAGCAACACGGCTTTCGATTGTAAACTAGCATTAGATGATATAAATGAATCATAATCAGAATAATTTGATAAAACAACAAGTGATGATGCACTAGCACTTAAACAATTTTCACTGATGTTTGCATTATTTAATTGATTAATTCTTACATATCTTAATACTGGACAATTTGCAAAAGCATACGGAGATATTTCATTTGTTTTATTAAAATAAACAAATCTTAATTTAGAACAATTATAAAAACTTGAATTTCCAATTTTAACACCATCTGCATTAAAATTTAATTGGGATATGCTTGAACAATTTCTAAATGCTTCTTGTGGTATTTCAGCTAAGTTTTTAACAAAATTAGCATTTAACAAGTTTGAACAACTAAAAAATGAATTCGCGCCAATGCTTTTTAGGTTTTTATTTAAACTTACTCCTAACAAATTGCCACATCCATAAAATGCCGAAGCACCAACTTCTTTAACATTTGGAATTTCAGCATAAATAAGTGAACTAACATTTTTAAACATATTATCATTAACTTTCGTTAGATTTGGTGCAAAAATATATTTTAAACTTGTAAATTCACTAAAACTTCCCGTAAATTCAGCTACATTTGGAGCATATAGATAGACTGTATCCTTACTTATTTCGTTCAAATCTCCAGTTAAAACTTCTGTGTATGTTTTAAATGTTGTGATTAAAGCTTCTTCTTTTAAAAAGTTTGCTAACTTTTCGTTTGCATAAATTTCTGTTGTGACAATCGAGTTAATTGCAAACGGTTCAACGTCCATTTTTAAATAATTTTTTAGTATTACAGATTTTAAATTGTTTGCTCCACTAAAAGCGTTTTGTTCAATATAAATATAATTTGCTGGTATTATTACATTTTGTAAATTAGAAGATGTGAATGCGTCTTTTTTAATTCCAATAATGTAATCTTCACCAACATATTTGGGTAGTTGTAAATTTGTATCAGTTAAGGAACATGAAGTTATAAAACCATTTTCACTTGTATATCCATTTTCAACTTTAGTTGATATATTATTAAAATATTCCCTCGTTTTTTCAATTGTTGGTGTCGAAACAGACACAATTTCACTTTGAACGGCTTCAAAAATGATTTTTAAGGTGAATTTCTCGCCAATTTGAACATTGTCTTCATTTCCCTCTTCATCAACATTCAAAAATGTTATTTGTTCAATTTTTGAAGGAACAACTATATTTTCAACAAAGACATAACGATTATCCTTGGGCGACATCATTCTTAAACTTCTGTTATCATTCATAAGATAAAATGAGTTATCTTCTGCATAATACTGCCAAGAATAGTTTGTTCCTTGTTTCGTTTCAGTTTCAGCAATATAATAGTTCATTTGACTTATAAAACTCAATACTCTATCGTCATCACTATCACTTTCATAAACTATTTTTGCACGAACATAAGAGTTCGAACTTCCAGTTGATAAATTTACAAACACTGGAGCATTTAAAATTTTGTAATCAGGAGCAAGCCCAGAACTAACATTTGTGTTAATGGTAATTTCACCAGAATTTTCTGATAGTTCAACTTGATAATAATGAATTTTATTGTTCCTGGTTGCAAAAATAATTGCCAAGGTTATTCCAACACATAAAACTAAAACACCTGAGATTATTAAGATTGTTTTTAAAACCTTATTCTCTTTTTTCTTTACCATATTAATATTATTAATAATTTTTTCTAAAAAGTCAAATGTAATACGCAAAAAATAAAAAAGTGAACAATTTAGTTCACTTAACTATTTGATGCAGATTTTTTCTTTTCAACATTCTCTTCAATATATTTTGGTTCAATCTTATTAGTTTTTTCATTGAATTGCATTTTAATTGTTTTAATGTTTTTATTACTTGGTGAAGTAAACATAACATCTAACATATCTTCTTCTAAAACAGTTCTTAGTCCTCTTGCACCCGATTTTAAACTGATTGCCTTTTTGGCAATGCTTTTAATTGCATCATCTGTAAATTCTAGATTTACGCCATCAATGCTAAACATTTCTTTATATTGCTTAATAATTGCATTTTTTGGTTGTGTTAAAATGTTAATCAATGCATCTTCGTTTAAATCATCAAGACCAACTATTGATGGAATTCTTCCAATAAATTCTGGTATCATACCAAATTTTATTAAATCTTCAGGTTGAATTTTTTTAATAATTTGACTATTAGTTTCGTCTTTATTTTCAACAAAGCCTAAAAACTTATTTGTTGTTCTATCTTCAATGATTTTATCGAGCCCTACAAATGCTCCACCACAAATGAATAAAATATTTGTTGTATCCATTGGAACACTGTCAGCAAATCCACCATTACGTTTACCACTAGTTTGTGGAACATTGCAAACCGTTCCTTCAAGCATTTTTAAAAGTGCTTGTTGAACGCCTTCACCTGATGGGTCTTTCGCATTGCTTTTTCTATCAGTTTTTTTGCTTAATTTATCAATTTCATCAATATAAACAATGCCCATTTCTGCTTTTTTTACATCAAAATCGGCATTTTGTAATAATTTTTGTAGTAAAGTTTCTACATCATCACCAATGTAGCCTGCTTCAGTTAATGTTGTTGCATCGCATTGAGCAAATGGAACATTTAAAATTTTTGCAAGTGTTTTTGCAATTAAAGTCTTGCCACTACCCGTTGGACCAATTAACAAAACATTACTTTTTTCTAATTCAACTTTACTATTATTTTTGTTAGCTTTAATGTTGTTTTCAATATTATAGTTTATTCTTTTATAGTGATTGTAAACCGCAACGCTAATTGCTTTTTTAGCTTCATCTTGACCAATAACAAAATCGTCTAAACGCTTTTTGATTTCAATTGGTTCAATAACTTTAATTTTGTTCTCAGTTTTAACTTTTACTGTGTTTTTAATGATATCATTGCAAATACCAATACAAGTAGCACAAATAAAACTTTGTCCATCTGGACTAGCTATCAAACTGTTGTTTTCAAGATTTTTAGCACCACAAAAAGAACATTTATAGTCGTTTTTCATTTTTTATTATTCCTTATTTGTTAAAATTTCATCAATTAACCCATATTTCAAAGCTTCTTCTGCAGTTAAATAATAATCTCTATTTGTATCTCTTTCTATTTCTTCAAGTGATTTACCAGTGTTTTTACTTAAAATTTCATTTATAACATCTTTTATTTTTAAAATTTGCTCTGCTTGAATTTTAATATCACTTGCTTGTCCTTGTGCACCACCTAATGGTTGATGTATCATAATTCTAGAATGAGGAAGTGCATAACGCTTTCCTTTTTCGCCACTAGAAAGCAAAACGGCTGCCATACTTGCTGCCATACCGACACAAATAACATTTACTTTGCTTTTTATAAAATTCATAGTGTCATATATTGCAAGACCAGCATCAACTTCTCCACCAGGAGAATTTATATATAAACTTATATCTTTAGAATTGTTTTTTGCTTCTAAAAATAATAATTGAGCAATTATTAAATTTGCAGTATCAGTGTTTATTTCGCCAGATAAGAAAATAATTCTATCTTCTAAAAGGCGTGAATAAATATCATAACTTCTTTCGCCACTACTTGTTTGGTCTACGACCATAGGAACTAGCATTTTGTTATCCTCCTTAATTATAATAACTTATTTGCAATGTTTTAATACTAAACTAATTTATTGTTTTCTGTAAGAAAAGCAAGTAATTTGTCGGTAATCATTTGTCCGTAAATTCTGTTGAAGAAATCTTCGTTAATTCCTTTCTTAAAATCTTCAATTTTAATGTTTCTTTGTGCTGCCATATCTTCTAATTTCTTTTCCATTTCATCTTCGCTCACAGAAATATTTTCTCTTTTAATAATTTCTTCAAGAACTAATTTAGTTTTTGCTGTTCTTTGTGCATCTTCTCTTTTAGAATCTCTTAATTCTTTCATTGTTGTATTTAAATGCTTTAGATAGTCTTCAAGTTTTAATCCTTGATACATTAATCTATACTCAAAATCTTTAATGAAATCATCAATTTGGCTTTCAATTAAAGTGTCAGAAATTTCAACAGTTGCATTATCTGTAATTAAATCAATTAATTCATTTTCTGCTTTATATTCTGCATCTTTATCTTTGCTTTCTTTTAAAGTTTTTTCAATGTCTTTTTTATATTCTTCAAGTGTTTCAAATTCGCTATAATTTTTGGCAAATTCATCATCAATAGTTGGTAATTCTTTTTCTCTAATTTCTTTTACAGTAACTTCAAATGTTGCAGGTTTACCTTGCAAACTTGGTTCCATATAATTTTCTGGAAATTTTACTTCAATATTTTTAGTTTCACCTTTTTTCATACCTATCATTTGGTCTTCAAAACCATCGATGAAAGAATGTGAGCCAATCACTAAATCATAATCTTGCGCTGTGCCACCATCAAATTTTTTACCATTCACACTACCTGAAAAATCTATAGTTGTTGTGTCGCCTTCTTTAACTTCTCTTTCTACGTTAACAAGTCTACCAGCTTTATCTTGAGCAAGTTTTAATTCTGTTTCAACTTCTTCTTTAGTTACTTTTGTATCTTCTTTTTTGATTTCAAGATTTTTATATTCACCTAATATAACTTCTGGTTTAACTTCAACTTCAATTTCATATTTTAATCCATTTTCAATTGATAAAATATTAACGCTTGGAGAAGCAATTGGTTCTACTTCGTTTTCTTTATCTAAAATTTCGCCATAGTTATGACCTAATGCATGGTTGATGGCATCATCATAAAAAACGTATTGTCCATAATTTTTTTCAATTATGTTTCTAGGGGCTTTACCTTTTCTAAACCCTTGAACATTATATTTTTCTTTGTTGTGTTCATAAGAATGTTCCAAACAATGTTCCCATTCTTCTTTTGTAATTGTAACTGTAAACTTTACCTTATTTTTTTCTAATAACTCTTTTGTGTATTCCATAATATCTCCTTAATTTAAATAACTTTTCTATTATATCACATTAAAAAAAATATAACAATTATTTTTTTTGACATTTTTTAAATATTTTTATATTTTAACACATATTCTAAATAACTATTATATTTGTTTTAAAAATTTAAAAACGGAACACTTTGTTCCGTTTAAAATTATTCGTTTGTTCCTTCTGCTGTTGTAGAATCATCTCCCCCATTTGAACCCAAAACTTCTTTAGCATGAGCAATTTTTTCTTTTAATTCATCAATGTCTTGATTAATTTGACCAGCATTTCTTGTTAAGATTTCATAAGATTTCTTTAATACTGGATATCTGTCTTTATTCGCTTCCATAACTTCTGCACAATGTTCAACAGATAGTCTTAATCCTTCTAGTAAATCGATATCTTCTTGTAATTTTTGTTCTTTTTCTTCGTCAACAACATAGTTATTAACGCCATAAATTACCATTTTTCTTTTTGCGACAATTGCTTCTTTTCTTCTTAATTTGTTTCTGTCATTTTCTAAAGTTCTTTCTATTCTTGCAAGTGGTATGTATTCTTTCTTTGTTGCTTTTAAATCTTTATCGTTAAGTTTTTGTCTTTCTGTTAATTCAACAAGTTTTGCTTCCCATAAATCAATTTGTTCTTGTGTGATTTCTTCTTCTGTTGGTTCAGCAACTACTTTTTGAGCCATTTCTTTCTTAAGATTTTCAATATCTTCTTCGGCTTTTTGTTGAATTTCTACATTTTTTGCTTGCTCTGCAGCAATTTTTTCATTTAATTCTTTAATAATAGCATTTAGTTTTTCAATTTCTTCGCTAACCTTGCTTTGATTTTCAAGTTCTTTGCTTTCTTCAACTGCTTGTTGTAATTCTTCGACTTCTTTTTTGTCTTCTTTAATTTCTTCAATTATTGAAATATCTTCATCTTCGTCAAAGTCTTCTTCCATTTCTTCTTGTAAAATTTTATTTCTCTCTGATAAATTTCTTTCTCTAATTGCTTTTAGTATTTCTTCGATACTCTTATCTTCATCTTCGTCTTCTTCGTCGTCTTCTAAGTCTAAATCTTCTTTTTCTTCAAATTTAGGCAATTCGTGAGTTTCTTCTTGAAGTTCCTCTTCCTTTTCAGGACTTAATTTATTGATGAAAGTAAAATCTTTATTAATTTCAGTTTCTGGTTCTTTTTCTTCTGTTTTTTCTGAATTTAAACTAGCTATCATTTTTTCTTCTTCTAGCGCTTTGTTTAAATCGATATTATTATTAACTTCTTCTTGATTTGCTTGTTCGAATTGTTTATCAAATTCTAACGCTAAACTTTGGCTATTGTTTTGAAGATAGTAACTATCATTTAGTTCAACATCTTTATTTGCTTGTAATAAAATTTGATTATCTCTGTCTGTGTTTTTACGGTTTTTGAAAAAGATAATTCCTCTTTTTCCATCTATACATCCGATAATTAAATCAGATAATAAAACAATTACAAAACCAGCCACTAAAACTAAAACTAAAATTGCTAATACATTTAAAATTGCTTGAAACATAATCTCTCCTTAAAAAATAAAATCATTTGTTTGCAATAGAATTATAAAACAAAACTTGATAGTTGTCAATACTAAATTTTAATAAATTTCTTAAAAATTAACTTCTTATAAAAAAGAATTAAAAAATAGACATTATAACAAGTAAAAACAACAGAATTGAAAATAATCCAGAAATTATACAAGGTGAATATATTTTAAATTTTTCAAAAAAAGCTTTTCTTTTTGATGACTTTTTTTCTTTAGGAACATAACTTTCCATTCCATCTTGCAAAGATAACTCCATAATTATCTCTTCACTTTCACTGTATTGGATTGCATTTTTCATTTTACATCTTTTGTAAAGAGCATAGGTTAACATTGCCGTTGCAACAGTGAATAAAATTATAGCTACAAAATTTAAAATTTCAGTTAAGAAATTTAACAATATTAAAATAAAACCTAGTATATATAATCCTGCAATACTTAAATTAAACTTATCAAATCTCATTTTTATACTCCTAAAAAACATTTACAATTAAACACGATAAAATCACAATTGTTGCAATAACATAAAGCAACATAAACACCGAACTGCGTTTTGTTTTTACATATAAATAAGCATTCAAACAGACTATTACATACGCAACATACTTACTTATCGTCTGCATAATTTCTATAAATTTACCCGATTTCACAACTAAAGATAGCGATAAAACTAATGCTATAAAAAATAATAAAATAAAAGATGTGAAATGAATGATTTTTTTAAATTTTCTGTCCATATTTGAACATTATACCATAAACTGATTAAAAAATCAATTTAATTTATAATTAGTTTTTTAATTTTGCACTAATAACCCTTGCGATGTTTCGATAATCCTTAAAAACTTCAATATCACGATAATCTTTTGAAAGTAAACTTCGCAATTTATCTTCCTGTTCATTGTCCATTTCTAGAATTAGCATGCCATCTTTATTTAAATAATCTTTAGCTTTTTCAATTATAATTTTTATAAAATATAGGCCATCTTCTCCACCATCAAAACCAATTACAGGATTATCTCTAGTTACATCTTTGTTTTCTAATATTTTACTTGAATTCCAATATGGTGGATTTGAAACAATAAAATCATATTTTTTCGATATTTTTTTATTCCAATCTTTTGCTATATCCATTATTTGAAAATTAACATCTGCATCCAAATTTTTTGCATTTTCTTTAGCAACTTCAATAGCAAATGGTGAAATATCCACAGCATCTACACTAGATTTTATTTTTTTATTTAAAGTTATCGCCACGCATCCACTACCTGTGCATAAGTCTAAAATTGTGTATTTTTTATTCTCATCACAGAAACTTTTTGTTGCCGAAATCAATGTTTCTGTGCTCATTCTTGGGTCAAAAACTCTTTCTGTAACTTTAAAATTATTGCCACAAAACTCAATAAATCCAAAAATTTTTCCTAATGAATTCCCCTCAATATATAACAACAAGGCTTTTTTCATTCTCTCTAAATCTTGAAATTCTATTTTTTTAAGATAATCAAATTCGCTTCTTTTAACTCTTAAAACTTTTATTACTATCCATTTTAATATTTCTTCATCATAAAAATTATTTTCGTTGGCAAATTTCACAAAATCTTTAAAAGCATTCTTAAAATTTAAATATTGTTCGATTTTTGCTTTCATTCAATCTCCTTTCTTAATTTGTCAATAATCTCTTGAAACTCTTTAGGTAAATCTATTTTAAATTCTAAAATTTCATTTGTAGTTGGTTGATTAAAAGAAAGTTGATAACTAGTTAATAATTGTCCTTTAATTCCAAATTTATTAGCTACGCCATATAGCTCATCGCCAACAACGGGATGTCCTAAATAGCTTGAATGAACTCTTATTTGATGCGTCCTGCCTGTTTTTAATTCAAATTCTACCAAACTATAACCTTTATAAATTTCTAGTGTTTTATAAAGCGTTATAGCCTTTCTTCCCTCAAAATCTGCACAAACTTCATATTTTAAACGATTTTTCTTGCTACGAATTAAATTCTTCTCTATTTTTCCGTTTTTTTCTTTAAAACTTCCAACGACAAGTGCTAAATACTTTCTTTTACAACTTTTTGTTTCAATTTGTTTAGCTAGATTTATGTGCGCTTTATCATTTTTTGCAACAATCATTAAACCACTTGTATCTTTATCTAGCCTATGAACAATACCTAACCTTTCTTTACCATTAACAGCGCTTAAATTATCAAAATGATACATTAAAGCATTCACAAGTGTATGATTTTGATTGCCCACTGCTGGATGCACGCATAAACCTTTCTGCTTATTAATAACAATCAAATCATCATCTTCATAAACAATGTCTAATGGTATGTTTTCTGCTTCAAATTTTGGCGTTTCCTTTTTAACTATTTCAATTTCCACTATATCATTACAAGCAAGTTTATAACCATTCTTTTGTTTTTTTGAATTAACCAAAACTTTTCCATCTTCATTTAGTTTTGATAAAAAACTTCGTGAAAAATCACTAAACTCTTCGTTTAGAAAAACATCTAATCTTTTACCCTCATCATTCTTTTGAATTTGAAATTTCTGCATCTTTTTTCTTGTGTTCACCTTTAAATAATATTTCCACTAACATACAAATAACTCCTGCTGTTATAAAGATATCTGCTATGTTAAAATAATATGGCATTATGCTAATATTAACATAAATATAATCGCGCACATAACCAAGTGCAATTCTATCAATTAAATTTCCAAACGCCCCGGCGAGAACTAAAACCATTGATATGAAAAAAAGTTTATGTTTATTTTTTGAGTATATATCATAAAATATGAAAACGCATATAAAAATGAAAGAAATTATAATTAAAAAAATTGTTTTTCCACTAAAAATTCCCAGCCCTGCTCCATAGTTGTGTGTGCTGTGAATGTATAACAAATTATTAATAATTATAAACTCTTTTCCTTCAAATAAAATTTTAGCAACTATATCTATCATTACCAAAGCAATAACTAATATGGCCATATAGATATAACGAGATACTTTACTTTTCATACTTACCTATTTTAAAACTTTTATTCTTATGTTTTGTGGAGAAATCAAATACAAATCATTTGTAAGTCTGGAAATATTTCCATTTAAAGCAAAGACTGCTCCACTTAAAAAATCTAATATTTTTATGTAACTTACTTTTTCAAATCCTTTTAAATTGATTATGCTAGCTTCATTTTTTTGCAAATTCAAAACAATTTTTTCAACTTCGCTTTGATTTTGTGGAGAATATACATTAATATTGTTATGACTTAAATCGACATAATTATTATCAATTCTTGAATTTGAAAGATTTTTCTTTGTCTTTGGTTGTTCATTTGAAATTATATCATCTACTAAAACTTCACTTTCGGGTTTTTCAGTTTTAAAAATTAAATCTAATAATTTCATAACTCCCCTAAACTAATATAACATAAATAGTTCAATTTGTGAAATTAAATTTTAAATCTTTTAAAATTATTTTGTCTAATTAAAGTATTTCTTCACTTAAATCAATATAGGTTTCAACTATTTGACAATATGATGATTTAATTAAACTCGAAAAATTTTGTGAAATATCACAATTTACTATTTTATTCAATACATTATTTACATGTTGAATATGAATCTTTATATATAAAATACAAGCATTAGATGAAATTGAAAAATATTTTGTAAAATCATTTAAAATTTTAGTATTACTTTCAATATAACTTTTTGTTAAGCTTTTAACTTTTATTATATCAATTTCTTGTTTATCATATTGAATGCTCATTTCATATAAGTTTAAGTAACTGTCATAAAATACATCTAGTGCACTAGTTAATGCTTCGCGAGATTTTGTCGTTAGACTTGTTTTTAAATTTATACTTGGCAAAACAATTTCAATAACTTCTGCTTCTTGACCAACTTTTAATAAATTGTTTTTGACGCTTTCAGCATCTTTTTTTGTTTTATAAATTGAACTTAAAATTTTATATTCATTGTTACACTTAAAAATATGTCCCGCAGTTCCCTGTTTTACATAACTTTCAATAGATGCCTCACACTCTTTATATGTTGAATGACTTTCTAAACTAATCCCATAAAGCAATTTTGAGTTAACAATATGATTTGAATTAATGTTTACAACTTTCCCTATAATTAAAAAATTTGAAAAACTGATTGAAAAAAATGCTATTACAATAATGGCAATTATTGCACAAAACACGCTGAAAAGTTTACCTTTTTTAGCACTTTTGTAGTTTTTATTTTTATATACATATTTTGAATATCCACTAAAATCTGTTTTTTTCATATTTCACCTAAAAAAGTATATTTTTACATTAATTTAAATATTCAAAAAAAATATAGAAATAAAAGTCGATTGGATTAAATAATTTATTTTTTAAAACAAAAATGTGGCACAATTTCTTTACATTTTCTGTCAGTTTTATTATAATTTTTATGTTATTTATGGAGGCAAATATGAAATTAAAACCGTTATTTGATAAAGTTATTTTAAAAGAAGAAGATATTTCGCAAGATAATAAATCTGGAATTTATCTTCCAGTAACTGACAAAGAAAAGCCACAAGTTGCAAGAGTTATAAGTGTGGGCGAAGGTGGATATATTGATGGAAAAGATGTTAAAATGGTAGTTAAAGTTGACGACAAAGTTGTTTATAGCAAATATGCTGGTAGCAATGTTAAAATTGACGGCGAAGAATATATAATTGTTCGTCAAGCTGATATTTTAGCAATTATAGAAAAGGAGTAAGATATGGCAAAAAAGATTTTATTTGGCAAAGATGCTAGAAGTGCGTTAGAAAAAGGTGTTAATACAGTTGCTGACACTGTAAAAATTACACTTGGACCAAAAGGGAGAAATGTTGTTTTAGAAAAACAGTTCTCAACCCCATTAATCACTAATGATGGTGTTACTATTGCAAAAGAGATTGTTTTAGAAGATGCTTTTGAAAATTTGGGTGCAAACCTAATTAAAGAAGTCAGCATTAAAACAAATGATGTTGCCGGTGATGGCACAACAACGAGTTGTGTGTTGGCACAATCAATTATTAATGAAGGAATAAAACATTTTGATAATGGTGCTAATCCAATAATATTAAGAAAAGGGATTTTTAAAGCAACTGATGTTGTTGTTGAAAAACTAAAAGAAATTTCTAAACCCGTTACTAGCAAAGAAGAAATTAAAAATGTTGCAACTATTTCTGCTCAAGATGAAGAAATAGGTAAAATAATTTCCGATGCTTTTGAAAAAGTTGGTAAAGATGGTGTTATAACTCTTGAAGAAAGTAAAACAATGAAAACTGAACTTTGCATCGTTGAAGGAATGCAATTTGATAAAGGACTTGTTAGCACATATTTAGCAACTGACATGGAAAAAGTTGAAGCAGTTTTAGACAATCCTAAAATTTTAGTAACTGATAAAAAAATTACAAACATTCAAGAAATTTTACCTCTTTTAGAAGAAGTTGTTCAAAACAATGTTAAACTTTTAATTATTTGTGATGATATAGAAAGCGAAGCTTTGGCTGCCGTTGTTGTTAATAAACTTCGTGGCACATTTAACGTCGTTATAACAAAAGCACCAAGTTTTGGTGAAAAACGAACAGAAATTCTTGAAGATATTTGTGCTCTTTGTGGAACTAAATTAATATCAAATGAATTTTCTAATGACTTAAAAGATGTTCGTTTAGATATGTTAGGTTCTGCAAGACAAATTAAAGTTGATAAAGATAGCACAACTATTGTTGAAGGTTATGGAAATAAGGAAGATGTTGAAAACAGAATTAAGCAAATTCGTGCTAGAAAAGAACAAACAACAAGTGAGTATGAAAAAGAAAAACTTGAAGAAAGACTTGCTAAACTCACAGGTGGCGTTGCTATAATTAAAGTTGGTGCCGTAACCGAAGTTGAAATGAAAGAGAAAAAACTTCGCCTTGAAGATGCCCTTTCAAGCACAAAAGCAGCAACAGAAGAAGGAATTGTTGTTGGTGGTGGAAGCAGTTATCTTGCGTGCATTAAACCTTTGGAAGAATTAATTGAAAAACTTTCAGGCGATGAAAAAATTGGCGCATCTCTTGTTTTAAAAGCAATTCAAGAGCCAATCAAGCAAATTGCAAAAAATAGTGGAACTGATAGCGATAAAATTATTAAAGAAGTATTATCTAAAAATGATTATTCTTATGGCTATGACGCATTAAATGATAAGTTTGTTAATATGTTTGAAGCAGGAATTGTTGACCCTACTAAAGTTGCTCGTTCTGCCCTTCAA
Source organism: Christensenellales bacterium (assembly GCA_051889995.1). Taxonomy (GTDB): domain Bacteria; phylum Bacillota; class Clostridia; order Christensenellales; family UBA1242; genus UBA7868. The sequence continues at coordinate 4,255 of JBJFDL010000001.1, read as the reverse complement.
AACGCTTGTAGTGTTTCAGCTACACTTCTTACCACTGAAGTTTTGGTTGTTGAAAATGAAACAAAAAAACAAGATAACCAAAATCCCGATTTATACTAATTGAATAAAAAAAACTAGCAAAATTTATTGCTAGTTTTTTTTATTGATTAAAATTCTAATTCTTGAGCTTCAATTTTTTTTGCTTTATAAACTGATTTATAATTCTTCTCAAAAACATCTTCTTTCATTCCAAAATATTTATCTTCGCTATAAACAACATAGTCGCCTTTTACTAAATTGATTAATTCACCTTCGCTTGAAGAAAAAGACAAATTTTCGTTAAGTTTTAATGCCAAAACATTTCTATATGATAATGGAACATATTTTCCATTACTTAATTTTTTATAACCAAAATCTAACATAAAACTACTTTTGATTAATTTTTGTTTTGCTTGATTTTCGCAAAGATAATATTTTATTTTTCTTTTCTCATCTCTTTTTTCTGGTATCTCTTCAATTACTCTAATTCTTTCAATATTTCTATACTTTTTAACACTATCTGCAAAGTTATTAAAATACTCGCTTATTCTAAATTTTTTTGAATTTTTCATAATTATCACCTTAAAATTCTGGATTATTTTGTTTTTTTGCGTTTTTTAAAATATCATTAGCTTTAAAGATTGTTGCATAATTTGTTTCAAAATCTTCTAGGCTCATTCCGAAAATTTCCATTCTATTATCATCCATATTCATAACGATAAAATCATTTTCTAGTAACAAACATCTATTACCATCTGTGCTTGTAAATTCAATTGGTTCATGAACTTGAATTGCATTAACTTTTTTATTCGCTAAAGGGAAAAATAAACCATTTGAATGTTTTTTATATCCATATTTTAACATAAATACAGATTTTAATACATCTTTTCCAATGTGATTAACACAATTAACTTTAGTTTTATAATCTGCTGTTTCTATATCTACATCATCATCAATTCTTAATCTTTCAATGTTTCTATAACCTTTTCTTTCATCAATGTGCTCTTTTATGTAATCTCTTATTTTAACCTTTTTAAAATTTATCATAAACACCTCGTATTTTAAGTATACACAAATGAAAAAATTTGTCAATACTTATTTTAACTTAAAATGAAAAAGGTATAAAAATACTAACAAAAATTTTCATAGAAAACTAGATTACGCAAAAATACATATTAAAAATTTTTATGAATAAAATAAAATATGAGCATTTTTAAAGCGATAATTCTTTCGATAGTTCAAGGTTTAACAGAGTTTTTACCTGTTAGCAGTAGTGGTCATTTAGTGCTTTTGCAAAAGATTTTTGGGATAGAACAAAATATGCTCTTGTTCGACATTATTCTTCATTTAGGAACGCTTTTTGCTGTTATAATCGTGTATAGGAAAAGCATTTTAGAGATTATTAAAAATCCCCTTGGGAAAAAGATGAAATTTTTAGTTGTTGGAACAATTCCAACTGTTATAATAGCATTATTATTTAAAGATTTTTTTGAAAATGCATTTTCGGGGAATTTACTTTTTGTAGGTTTTTTGGTAACTGCAATTTTTCTTTTAATAGCCAGCTATATTGATACTAAAAATGCAAACAATAAAGAAATGTCTTTTGCTAAAATTAGCACTATGGGAGTTTTTCAAGGTTTAGCATTATTACCTGGAATTAGCAGAAGTGGTAGCACTGTAACTTCAGCATTAATATTAGGTGTTAAAAAAGATGAAGCACTTGAATATTCATTTTTACTATCAATTCCTATAATTATAGCGAGTTTACTATATGAAATAATTTTTTCTAATCAAGTCATCACACAAATTTCTGCTTGGCCAATGATATTAGGTTTTGTTTTTAGCGCAATTTTTGGAATCTTATCTATAAAATTTATGATAAAACTTGTAAAATCAAATTCATATAAATATTTTGCAATTTATCTTTTTGCTTTAAGCGTTTTTCTTGCTTTAAATCAATTTGTATTTCATTTATTTTAATTATTAGTAACAAAAGAACAAATTAAAGAATATCATAAAATATAGGAGGTAAAAATATGTCATTCTTTTCAAACAATAGAACAGATAACCGTTGTCCAGGACCTATAACCGGTAATCCTTTAAATGGCTTATGTGAAAGAGTTTGCATTCAAACAAATAAGGTTTTTGATTCTTGTAGAAAACAAATAAGTGAAACAGGCCTTAACATTACTTTAACCGATATTACTCCTGATAACCTTGTTGAACCATTTACATTTGTCAGTGGCGAAGTAGTCGGCGATGCATACATAACCAACTTAACTATAGACAGATTTACAGACAGACCAAATTTTGCTAGAGTTACTGGAATTGTTAATTTACCAATACAAATAACTTTCACAGATGTTAATGGAGCAACAGGAACGGGAACTGCAACACTTTCTTTCCCACAAGATGTTATTTTGTTTGTTCCTCAACCATCAATTGTTCCATTTAGCATAGATGTATTTGCTGGTGCTGCAATTGCTGACGGAACTTTCATTGGAAATAACACTTTCACTGTTGATGCTTGTATTCAAATAATATTAAGAGTCGTTGTTAATACTAATATTTTAGTGCCTAGTTATGGTTATTGTCCAATTCCGCCTTGCCAAGACTTCTCAGGAAACGATGTCTGCCCTGGCTTCTTCGACTTACCAATTTATCCTGTATAACTAAACTTTCAACTTAAAAAAAATTCCTATGACAAATCTCATAGGAGTTTTTTTATAAAACAAATTCTTTTTCATAAAATGCATTAATAGCAAATCTTATCATAGACACTAAAGTTCTACAACGAAAATCTGCTTCTTCCATAAAGAAAAAATAATCATTCTCTTCAATATTAATTATTTTTTTACTCCACCCAGTGCATTCAGTAACGTCATATAACTTTTCTTCCAATTCGCCATCTATGTATGCTTGCAAAATTTTACAAATCGCTTCAGCTTGTCTTAAAGAATATTTATTACAAATTTCATTTAATCTTTTTAGTTCTTCGTTTGTAATATTAAATTGACATTGTTTATATTTAATCATTTTTCTTTGTTCTCCTTGTTCTTCTTTGTCTTACTGGAATATAGAATATTTCACCTTCATGTGATTGAAAATATACACCAATAATTTTTTTAACTTTTGTGTTAATTAATGTGAAAGCTGCTCTTTTTCTTGCTCCACCAATAATATTTTTCTCGTTATTCATACTTGTTTCTACAAAACAGTTATATGCTCTTATTCTTCCCATATTATCAATGACAGTTATTCCATCATAGTTTAGCATACTTATAAATAATTCGCTTATTGCTAACAATTTTTGTTCACTATAGCTTTTTGTTTGTAAAAACAATTTACTAAATTCAATAGGTTCTTTCAACCAAATACCATCACTTAAAAGCCCCTTATCTTCATAATCTTTATCAACAACGACACAAATTGCACCACTTATATTTTTTATTGCTTTATCAAAAATGTTGATAAACATAGTTTTAATTTCGCCTAATTTTTTGTGAGTTGTTCGTAATTTTGAAAAACTAGCATCAACAAATTCTGCAATTTCTTCTCTCCAAGATGTTATCTTTTTAGTTTCAAGAGTAAAATTTATGTTCAAATAGCCATTTTTAATACTTGCAAGAGTAATCGTTCTTGAAGTTAATGGATAAACTAAAAAACCAAAGAATTTATTTCTGTCTTTTAATGCTTCGTTTTCTAAAAGCAATGTTTGAAATGTTTCATCCTTAATACTGTTTGTCGCCTTACAAATTCCATATTGAATTAGACCTTCTTTTAAGTTAATGTATATAATCCAACCATTTTGGCAAAACACGCTTAAACTTTTCATTCTTGAGGCAAACATAGCCTCATTTTCATCTTCAAACAACAAAACTTTATAGCAATTTGGCACGGATTTTGCAATCGCATTAATATCGTTAGTAAATAGTAAAGTGGGTCTTATTTTAGAGCCTTCTTCTTCATAATTACCCATATTAGGCAAAAAATTTATCAACTGATTTTGAAGTTTTTTGGGAAAATCTAAATACTCACAAACAATGAACTCATCAACGCTTTCTTTTGCTGAAAAGTAAAAGATATTTTCTTCCATTTCTCCCCCCAAAACCAAAATTTAAATAATTATAACAAACTTTTTTTCAATTTACAAGAGATTTTACCATAAATTATAATATTTTTTTAAATAAAAATCCACGGGTCAAACCCGTGGTTTTTCAAATTGGGGTAAAACCCC